>DATMNN010000052.1:0-139982 GCA_035569025.1 Terriglobales bacterium | reverse complement strand
GTCGTATCCGGGAGCGATGTCGGTGACCAGAGGGCCGAGAGTGTAGAAGGGAGCCTCATAGCAGAGTTCGTGTTCTTTCTCCACTTGCTCCTTGATCTTGTGCATCGGGATGTGGCCCGGACCTTCGATCATCACCTGTACGTCGTGTTTCCAGGCAATCTTGGTGAGTTCGCCCAGTGTCTTGAGTTCGGCAAACTGCGCTTCATCACTGGCGTCGGCGATGCATCCGGGGCGCAGGCCGTCTCCGAGCGAGAAGCTGACGTCGTACTTCTTGAAAATCTTGCAGATGTCCTCAAAGCACTCGTAGAGAAAATTCTGTTTGTGGTGATAGGCCATCCACTGGCCGAGGATCGCGCCGCCGCGGCTCACGATGCCGGTGATGCGTTTGGACACCATCGGCAGATACTGAATCAGCACGCCGGCGTGGATGGTCATGTAATCCACGCCCTGCTGCGCTTGCTCCTCGATTACTTCGAGCATCACGCTCGCACTCAAGTCTTCGACGCGTTTCACCCGCGAGATCGCTTCGTAGATGGGAACCGTCCCGATTGGCACCGGCGAGTGGCGCAAAATCTCTTCGCGGATTTCATGAATGCCGCCGCCAGTCGATAAGTCCATCACCGTGTCGGCGCCGTAATGAACTGACGTGTGCAGCTTCTTCAACTCTTCTTCCACGTTCGACGTAACCGCCGAATTCCCGATGTTCGAGTTGATTTTGCACAGCGAAGCGACGCCAATACACATCGGCTCCAGCTCCGGATGGTTGATATTCGCGGGGATGATCATGCGTCCGCGGGCCACTTCGTCGCGCACCAGTTCGGCCGCAATCTTCTCGCGGTGAGCGATGTAGCCCATCTCCTCAGTAATTACGCCCAGGCGGGCATAATGCATCTGGGAGAAGTTGCCATCGTGGTTCTCGGCGCGGCGTTTGGCGAGCCATTCGGTTCGGGGCTTGGGTACTGTGCTGGACCTGTTGCTGCCATTCCCGTTGCTGTTCGCTACAGACATATCGATTGCACCCATAATGCCAAGATTTAAACCACGATTATACGCCGCAACCGCGGGGTCGAATCGTTGGAAATCCAGGTTGGAGACCCAGCGAAAGCGACGTATATTCTTCGGCAGTGATTTCACAACAAAATAAAAGGCCTGCGTTGAAACAATGAATCGCGGCACACGCCGGTGGAATCGAAAGCAGGAGTATAGTTGTTATAACGACTAACCGGGCACTTCCGCCCTCGGAGGAATCCATGTTCAACAAGCTGATCTCGACGTCCAACGATGTAACCCTGACGATCTTGCGGTTGGTGCTGGGTGTTATCTTCTTCGCGCATGGCGCGCAAAAAATGCTGGGGTGGTTCGGTGGGTACGGTTTTCAGCCAACCATCCATTTCTTTTCTCAACTAGGCATGCCCGCAGCCGTGACCGTACTGATCATGGTCACGGAGATGTTCGGCGGCCTAGGCCTAATCCTCGGATTTCTGACCCGCATCCCCGCGCTGGGAATTGCCGTTGAGATGGTGGGAGCCATTCTCCTGGTGCACCTGCCAAACGGATTTTTCATGAACTGGGCAGGCAATCAAAAAGGCGAGGGCTTCGAATACCACCTGCTGGCAATCGCGGTAGCGGCCACTCTGCTGTTGCGGGGTGCCGGCGCGTTCTCGTTGGATCGAGCTCTTACCAAGTGAACGAGGCCGGGAGCTAACGCGCGCGCGTCAGCATGCGAAATAGCCGGTAGGGCCGGCGGCGAAATACAAAACGGTGAGCCGGGACAAATTCGACCACCCGGCCTCCGAAGCCCTCCTTGAACCACGCCGGCCCCGACGTTGCTCCCGGCGTGTAGCCGCCGAAATCATATTCCGTGCATCCCCGGGATTGGGCCCAGAGCAGGGCCTGCCACTGAACAGCGTGTCCCGCGCTGAAATGTTCGCGCTTGTCGCTTGCTCCCCAGACGTACCAGCAACGCTTTCCCGAACGGACGATGACGGCTCCCCCGGCAACCGTAGCGCCGTCGCGGGCCAGCATGAGCGCTCCCCGGGAAGGTTCGGCGATCAGCCAACGGACGATTGCCCGCAGATGATCCGGCGAATCGGCTGCAAATCCTTTACGTCCCGCAAGGCTCGAGTACAAACTGAGAAAAGCGTCAACTTCACGCTCCGAGTTCGTTGGGCTCACTATGATCCCTGCCCGCTCTGCCCGCCGGACCTCGTAACGCGTGTTCTTCCGGAATTGCGCCAGTAGTTCGTCGGGAGTCTGCTGCAGATCAAGCCGCAATGAGACACGTTTTGATTCTGAAGGCCGCCATTCCTCCGTGAGCAGCGATTTGGACGTCAGGTCCTGCAGCCAGTCCGGCGAGGCGTCGAGGTAGACCAGGCGATCGGCGCGACCTTGTCGCAGAAGTAGATTGATCCCCGTATTCCAGGCGAAGCGATCATCGCAAACCGGTCCCCGGTTCACGGACATCGCGCGAAATCCACGAAGGCGAGTGCCGAGCGGAAACTGCAACCCGCAATTCGCAAACCAGCGAATTCGATTCTCCTGCCGCACGACTGCAAAGCGATTCCCCGGAGCCGACCATTGTGGAAACTGAAATGGATGGCCGCTGTCCTGGCTGTCGAGGAAGCCAGCGATTTCCTGAATAAGCTCCGGTGAAAGATCTGCCGGCGCCAGAAACTGAAGGGTCATGCCGCTGATCATTCTAAGCTGAGGACGATTCTAACTGGTCGAGTGATTGGCCAACAAACCTAGGCTGCATTGAAGCCAACGTAGCGGCGAATCAGATCCCAGGCGCTTCGAGCCAGCATGCGGTCGTCCGTATCCAGCCCAATGGCGAGCGAGGAAAGAACAAAGGCGGAATAGCCCACCGTGAGCCCGGCAATCACGATCAGGAAATCATGATGCGAACCGCGCGACCCGTAGCGCACCAGCCAGACGCTCGCCAGCGTGGCCAAAGCCGGCGGCATCAGAAGGACGTAGCCTCTCCGGCTGGGCAGAATCGACAGAGTCTTCTGCACCTCCCGCAACCAGAGCGCATTTAGCAGGATGTTAGTCACGGCGGCAGCAATCGCAGCGCCCATCAATCCCAGCCTGGGAATCAATATCCAGTTGATCGCCATGCCGATCGGCACCGCGATCGCCTGGGCGCGCACCATCTTCTTCTGCTGTCCCGACATCAGCAGGAGTTGGCCTACCGATCCCACGCCGCAGTTGACCAACTGGCCCAGAGTTGCGATGGCCAGCACGGACCAGCCTTCGCCAAACTCACGCCCGAAAATCTCCATCAGCGGCCGGGAAAAGATCATGATCACAAATGCCAGTGGCATCGTGAATCCGAACACCCATTTCGTAAGAGTCCGGTAGAGATTCCGAAGAAGGTCGTTCTGGCGGCTGGCGTGTAGTTCCGCAATCGTGGGAGCGAAAATCTGGTTGAGTGATTGCAGGAAGATCGCGACAAATGCCACCAGAGCTGTGGCAATCGAATAGATTCCAACTTCCCGGGCGTTTAGAAAAACGCCCAGCATCACTTTGTCGGTCTGCGCCGAGAGAAATTCCAGAATTTGGATTGCGAACAGCACCACGGAAAAAGAGAAGACTTCGCGTTCCAGCAGAGGCAATCCCAGCGCAATCGGGCGGGCCGGCGGCGGAGTACGTTTCCAGGCCGCACGGCCTAGAAGGAACAGCACCGTAAGCGCGCTGAAGATCTGAGCAATAAGATATCCGCGAAAGCCAAATCCCAGTGTGAGCAGCGCGATCGTGGCGGCCATTGTCACCGACTGGCCGATAAAACTGGTAATAATCGTCCGCCGGGCAACATCTTTGTAGCCGGCCAAAACCTGTCCCAGGAAACCGGTGAGAGCTCCGGTCACCATAATGATCGCGAAGAAGTGCATGTACGAAGCGAGAGCGGGCGTGTGGTAGAAGCGATCGGCGATCCACGACCTCAGAAGGATTATGCACGCGCCGCCTATCAGATTGGCGGCCAGCAGCAGGGTCATAGCCGACCAGAGAAACCGTCCGAGTCTTCGGAAGTCGCCGGTTGCGATGTAAGCAGCCACAAAGCGTGTGGCGGCTTGAGGAAGCCCCGCTGCGGCCACCACTCCTGCCAGTCCGACCACTGTCATTCCCAACGCATAAATGCCGAGCGCTTCGGCCCCCAGCATGCGCGCCACGTAGACTTTGAAAAAGTATCCGCAAAGCGTGGCGAATACTGTTCCCAGCATGAACACCGAAGACTGTCCCGAAATGTTCTTGATGTGGCTTCGGAAGCCAGAGGGAGGCGCAGTCGCGATGGGAGGATTAGACAATAGAGTCAGTATTTTCCTGAACAGCAGCGGAACCCGCTGGTCTTACCGCGAAGGCGCAGAGCGGGCATGGGTTCTCAATTCCGCAGAGTCTTGCCGGTCTTGAGCGTGTACTGGATGCGCTTCTGCGTCTTCTTTTCTCCGCAAAGAGACTTGAACGCCTCGCGCTCCAGGTCAAGTAAGTATTGCTCGCTGATCGGCATTCCAGAAGTGATATTTCCGCCGCAGATCACCTCGGCGATCTTGTTGCCGAGTTTTTGCTCGTGATCGCTGATAAAGTCGCCCTGGCGCATCAGGTACACACCCATCTTCAGAGCAGCCAGGATATTTTCTCCCGGCGCAGGAATATCGGTTCGCATGACCGGAGGCTCATACCCGGCGCGCACCAGTTCCAGCGCGCGGAATTTCGCGTCGGACAACACGCGCTCGCGATTCATCGTAATACGGTCGGAGTTAGAGACAAATCCAAGCCCACGCGCCTCGTGCGCCGAAGTCGCAACCTTAGCGGTCGCGATCGTTTCGAAAATCTTCTTCATCGCTTCCATCATCTCGATCGACTCACCGCGCCCCTCGGGCCGGATGGAACTAGCCGAGTCCACGGCGCGCAGTAGCATCTCTTTGCAGCCGCCCCCGCCGGGCAACAGCCCGACCCCTACTTCCACCAATCCCATGTACAGTTCGGCGTGTGGCTGCCGGGCAGCGGCGTGAAGAGAAATCTCGCAGCCTCCTCCCAGCGCAAGTCCGAACGGAGCAATCACCACCGGCTTCGCGGAAAACTTGATCGCCTGCGACATCCCCTGGAATTGCCGGATCGCCAGATCGATCTCATCCCATTCCTCTTCCTGCACGGACATCAGCAGTAGCATCAGATTCGCGCCGACCGAAAAGTTCTGCGCGTCATTGGTGATGACGAACGCGTCGAAGCTGTCTCCCGCGCCGCCGGCCTTCAGGCTTTGCATAACCAGCGACACGATATCCGCGCCGATCGCATTCATTTTGGAATGAAACTCTATGCACGCGACGCCATCGCCCAGGTCGACCAGCGAAGCTCCCGCGTTTTTCTTCACGATGCCATTCGACTTCTTCGCAACCTCGACCGACCAGACGCCAGCCGGAACATCGACCGGCTGCAATTTCCCGCTTCTCAGATCCCAGTAACTCTTGCCTGACGTGGATTTCGGATCGTCCGCATACCACGACTTTCGCCCAGCAGCCAGCAACCTCTCTACGTTGGCGGCGACAGGATTCCCTACGTTTTTCATGCGTGCAACGGTCGCTTCTACGCCAGCCGCATCCCAGAGTTCGAACGGCCCAAGTTCCCAGTTGAAGCCCATTCCCATGGCTCGATCAATTTCAACCACAGTGTCGGAAATCTCAGGGATGCGATTTGCGGCATAAGTCCAAAGGTCAGAAAGGGCGGCCCACAGAAACGCTCCAGCCTTGTCGTTTTTTTGCGGACCAACGCCATCAATCCCCAGCAGGATGCGAATCCGCGCGCCCGTGGTCTCGACGTTCTTGGCCATTTCAAGCGCGGCGAACTTGGGTTTCTGACGCGGACGATATTCCAGAGTCTTCCAATCGATACCAAGACGCTCGTCCTCGCTGCCCTCGCCTTTTACCTTCTTGTAGAAGCCGCCCTTGGTCTTGTCGCCCAGCAACTTTCGCTCCAGCATCTGCCGGTAAAAGTCCGGGAGCTTGAGATCGTTCCGTTCGTCAAGCGGTTTGGCCCCGGTCATGTTGGAGACCACATGCCCCAGGATGTCCAACCCCACCATGTCAATCGTGCGAAAGGTCGCGGAGCGCGGCCAGCCCACAGCTTGCCCGGTCAGCGCGTCGACGTCCTCGATGCTCATGTCCATTTCCTGCATCAGGCGCATCACGTTGAGTACGGAAAATGTTCCAATGCGATTCGCGATAAAGTTCGGTGTATCTTTGGCGACCACGACGCCCTTGCCCAGATGCGAATCGCAAAATTGTGTTACGGCGTCAATCAGCGCTGGGTCGGCGTCCGGGGTAGGTATCAGTTCCAGCAGCCGCATGTAGCGCGGCGGATTGAAAAAATGCGTTCCGAACCACGAACGCCGAAAGTCGTCGGAGAATCCTTCTGCGATCTGGGCGACCGGGAGTCCGCTGGTGTTCGTCGTGACGATCGTGCCGGGTTTCCGGGTCGCCTCGACTTTTCTTAACAACGACCGCTTGATCTCCAGATTTTCCACGACCGCTTCGATAATCCAGTCCACATCTGCCAGGCGCTTCAGGTCGTCTTCGAAGTTTCCAACTGTGATCAGACGCGCAAGCGAAGGTTCGTAGAACGCCGCTGGCTTCGATTTCTTAGCCGCATCCAGTCCGGCGGCAGCGATCTTGTTGCGGGCGGCGCCCTCCGCGCCGGGAGGAACGATATCCAGCAACAGGGACGGAACTCCCGCGTTCGCAAAATGAGCCGCGATGCGGGCACCCATTGTGCCTGCGCCCAGAACCGCGACCTTGTGTATACGCTTCATGTGTGCGGACTCCATCGATCGACCGAATTACCAGAATAGTGCCACATCGGGCCGCGTACTAAGGAAGTGTATCCACCACCCAGTCGTTCTTGCCAGCGTTGACGATGACGATCTCCGACGCATGCCGGCGCACGTGAGTTCCGGTATCTGTCACCAACGCAACGGCAAACCGGTAGCGTCCACGGTTTCCCTGTCCGCGGGCGATTTCAAAAGCGCGATCCGTGCTGCCTGCAAAGAACTCCTCGAATTTTTCCGGATCCTGCGAATGGCGAACCCGATCGCTGAGCAGAACCATGCCAGTTTCAAGATCGTCAGTCTGCCACGCATGAAGAAAGCGGTTGGCTGTGGCCAGCGCGAACACGTAGTCCGGATCAGTTACGGCCGCTGGACTCGCGTGGTGCTTGCGCGTACCGGCAATCCCGTCAGGACCGGAAAGCAATAGGAATGCGGCCGCCAACAGCAAAGCAGTCGGCAGAGAAATCTTCCGAGATGTGAACAGTTTTTGTCTCCAATTTCCGAGGATGTTATGAAATATACCAATAACTATGACGTAACTTAACGTATGATGCTCGATTGAGGGTTCTTATATGAGTACGCCCTACGGTTTGCCGATCACGGACAACTGTGTGATCTGCAAGCTTCGCCATTCTGGTTTTTTCTGTGACCTTCCTAAGCAGTCCGTAGAAGACCTCGACAAAATCAAGTACCCAAGTATCTTTCCCCAGGGCGCGGTCCTGTTCGTGGAGGGGCAATCCCCGCGTGGCGTCTATGTAATCTGTACCGGGCGCGTAAAGCTGACCACTACCTCCCGCGACGGCAAGACCCTGATCCTGCGCATCGCCCAGGCCGGCGAAATTCTCGGACTGCATGGCACCGTTTCCGGGAAGGCCTACGAGCTAACCGCGGAGACGTTGCAACCTTGTCAACTGGACTTCGTGAAAAAGGATGATTTTTTGAAGTTCCTGCAAAGCCACGCCGACGCCTGCCTGAACGCCGCGCAACATCTTAGTCAGGATTGCCAGAGCGCATACGAGATGATCCGCTCGCTGGGCTTGTCCCACTCCGTGTCGGAAAAGTTGGCTCGCTTGCTGCTGGAATGGGCGAGCGATGGCGAGGAGACAAAAGACGGCATCCGAATCAAAGTGGCGCTCACGCACGAAGAAATTGCGCAGTTGATCGGAACCTCCCGGGAAACCGTGACGCGCGTGCTCGGCGAGTTCCGCGAAAAAGAGTTCGCCCATCTTCGCGGCTCGACTCTCCTGATCCGCAACAAAGCAGCCCTCGAAAAACTGATCGGAGCTTAGGAGGCTGTTGAAAAATTGGCGTGGACTTTGCTTTTGGGTGGCGCAGCGGTTCACCGCTGCGATAAGTCGTTTGTTTTGATTTGGGCTTTAGCCCCTGCGGTGAGCGCGCAGACTTTTTCAGCAACCTGTTCAGCCGCTGAGGGCCGCGCCTTCGGCGCGAAAAAACTTTTTCACCAGCCTCTTAGATCATCCGAACTCTGCGTGATAGACTCCGCTTTCTGCCGTCAAAGCTATGCCGCCCGACTTGCCTTCTGCCAGCCGCATTGCCGCTGAGATCCAGAGTAAATCCATTTCTCCGGTGGAGGTTGCCCAAGTCCACCTGGAGCGCATCGAGCGCCTCAATCCGAAACTCAACGCCTTCGTGGACTGCCAGCCTGAACGCGTGCTCCAGCAGGCCCGCGCTGCCGAGCGATCCGTGATGCGCGGTGACGAGCTGGGGCCTCTGCATGGGGTTCCTCTTTCCATCAAGGCTGCGATCGATGTAGCGACCCATCGCTGCGAGGCCGGCTCCCGCCTTCGAGCGGGATACGTGGCCGCCCACGACGCACCGCTAGTCTCCCGGTTGCGAGCGGCCGGTGCCGTGATTCTCGGTGTAACCAACACTCCTGAATTGCTCATGGCCTGGGAGACGGACAACCTGCTCTACGGACGGACGAATAATCCGTGGGACCTTACGCGCACCGCAGGCGGATCGAGCGGCGGAGAATCCGCAGCCATCGCCGCCGGACTTTCCGCGGGCGGCGTCGGCAGCGACGGCGGCGGTTCGATTCGTGAGCCTGCGCATTTCACCGGTATCTGCGGGCTCAAGCCCACTCCCGGACGAATTCCCTCTACCGGACACTTCCCTAAATCCGGTGGCCCGTTTGCCCTGATCGGCGTCGTGGGACCGATGGCCCGCAACGCATCGGATCTCAAACTTCTGTTCGAAGCCATGGCTGGCCCAGACGACGGGGACCCGTCCTCAGCCCCGGTTGTCCTCCGCGAAGTTCATGAGGCCGAGCTGCGTACCACTGGAATCGGAGTCTTCGAGGACGATGGCCGCACGCCCGTTACACCGGAAACCAGAGCCGCAGTAAACGAAGCGGCAAAGCTGCTCTCGCAAGGCGGATGTTGCGTGGAGCCATTTCGCCCCGACGGCCTCGAAAAAGTGCGGCAACTCTGGTGGAAGTTCTTCGGCACCGCTGGGGGCATGATCCTTGGACCCATGTTGCATGGACGCGAGCGGGACCTCAGCCCCATCCTGAAACAGTTTTCTTCGTGGACTGCTTCTGAACCCGCGCACACCGGCGACTCGCTGCTCGCAAGCTGGCTGGGGCGCGATGAAATTCGCGAAAAGATCCTCCTGCAAATGCGCGAGTATCCCGTATTGATTTGCCCTACTGCCGCTATCCCGGCTTTTCGCCACGGCGAACGCGAGTGGAGCGTGGAAGGGAAGACAGTCAAGTATCTGGACGCCTGGAGCTACTGCGAGTGGTTCAACCTGTTGGGATTCCCCGCCGTCGTCGTCCCGATTGGATTCTCGCCGGAGCGCTTGCCCATCGGCGTGCAGATTGTGGGCCGGCCGTGGGAAGAGGAGTTGGTGCTCGCGGTCGCCTCGAGACTGGAAGTAGCGCGCGGCGAGTTCCCAGCGCCGCCGATCCTCGAATAGCGTTCCGCCGACGCCTCGCCGCTGGTTGCGGTGGCTTCAGGATTGCCGAAGAATTCTTTGCTAAAGAACCCTGTTTTTGGGTGGAGCAGGGTTCACCGCTGCGGTTAGGTTTTTGTTTTGACTTGGGCTTCAGCCCCCGAGGTACGTGCTGCGACTTTTTCGACATTCGTTAACGCCGTGCCAACTGGCGCCGCCAGGGGCCTCCTAATAGTTTTGTACTATTATCTGGTTCGCTGAGGATGCAGTAGGCTGGAAGCCCAGCATTTCCCCTGATGACAGGCGCCGACATCCCCGGGTCAAGGCTTTCACCCGTTCAGAAACTGCTGCGCGGACTTGTGTTCCTGTTGTTCGGCACAGCCCTGTACCTGTATCCCTTTCCGCAAGCCAACGTTTTCTATCCCGCAATTGTGCTCGTGCACGTGTTTGTCGGCGTAATTGCGACGATCTTGCTGGTCATCCTGTTCTGGCCGCTCCTGCGCGCGGGAAACTTTGTCTGGAAAACGGGCTGGCTTCTGCTGACTGCCGGCGCAGCCCTGGGCATAGTCCTGATCCGAACAGGAACCCCGCACAGCGAGTTCCGCATTTTGTACGCTCACATCATCGCGTGCGTCGCCGGAATCGCATGTTTGCTCGCCGAGGCAATTGGCAAACGCGGCTGGCTGAGTTCGAACGCGCTCGTGCGAGCTGTGGTTTGTCTCGTTGTACTCGCCGGCATCGGCTGGGCTGCCCGCTATCAGCGCGACACGCGTTGGCTCAGTTATCACGCAATTAAGAATCCGGCCCTGCCACCCGCCACCATGGACGCCGAAGGCGACGGCCCGCAAGGCCCGTTCTTCCCCAGTTCCGCACAGGTCTACGGCGGACAGAAAATTCCCAGCAAGTTTTTCATGGAGTCCGACTCCTGCAAACGCTGCCACGAAGACATCTACAAGCAGTGGTCAAGTTCGGCACACCATTTTTCTTCGTTCAACAATCAGTGGTATCGCAAATCGATCGAGTACATGCAGGACGTAGTCGGCACCAAGCCCTCGAAATGGTGCGGCGGCTGCCACGACCCCGCCGTTCTGTACGCCGGGAAAATGGATACGCCCATCAAGCAGATCGTGCACACTCCCGAAGCGCAGGCGGGGTTGGGATGCATGATGTGCCACGCCATCGCCGACGTGAAGAGCACCATGGGACAGGGCGACTTCTTCCTGGAATATCCCAAGCTGCATGAACTCGCGGCCAGCAAAAACCCGGTCGTCGTGTATCTGCACGACACCATCACGAAACTGAACCCCGAGCCGCATCGCCGCGTGTTCCTCAAACCGTTCATGCGCGAGCAGACTGCCGAGTTCTGTTCTTCGTGTCATAAAGTCCATCTCGACGTCCCAGTCAATCACTATCGCTGGATTCGCGGCTTCAACGAGTACGACAACTGGCAGGCCAGCGGAGTCTCCGGACAGGGGGCGCGGTCGTTTTACTACCCGGCGAAATCGCAGCAGTGCGCCGACTGTCATATGCCGCTCGAGCCCTCGAAAGACATGGGAAACATTGCTGGGAAAATCCATTCGCATCGTTTTCCGGCCGCCAACACTGCGCTCCCCACGGCCAATGAAGACGCCGAGCAGTTAAAAGTTACCGAAGACTTCCTGACCAACGGCGCTCTGACCGTAGACATCTTTGCGCTTTCACCGGCGCGGAATGAACTGAAGGCGGGCGCCACGACGCAGCGCGAAGTCTCAACCAGTTTCGCAGTCGGGGAAGAGGCGGAAGCCAAAGTCACTCCCGGAGCGGGGGGAGAAGTTGTCCCCGTGACCGCGCCTCTGAATCGCGTGCAGCCCGCGGTCCGTCGCGGCGACACCGTGCGAGTCGATGTCGTGGTGCGCACGAAAAAAGTCGGACACTTCTTCCCCGGCGGCACGGTCGATGCCTACGATACCTGGCTCGAACTCAAAGGCGTGGACGAGAAAGGCCAGGTCGTCTTCTGGAGCGGCGAGGTCGAAGATAGCGGCAAAGGGCCAGTCGAGAAGGGCGCCCACTTCTATCGTTCATTGCAGATCGACGCGCACGGCAATCCCGTGAACAAGCGCAACGCCTGGGCGACGCGGTCGGTCGTTTATGTGCGCCTGATTCCTCCTGGCGCGGCCGACACCGTCCATTTCCGCATGAAGATTCCGAACGGCAGCGCACCGGGAAAAATCACGCTGACCGCGCGCTTGCAATATCGAAAGTTCGTCTGGTACGGGACCCAGTTCGCTTTCGCCGGCGTTCCAGAATCAAATCAGCCCAGTACTGCAGTCAGCTCCGATTTCGACGACCGCAAGTTCGCGCTGACAGGATCTCTGCAAGGCGTGTCTGCCAAGCAAGAAAAAATTCCCGATCTGCCGATCGTCACCGTAGCCCAGAATGAAGTTGCTATCGACGTGTTGCCCGCAAGCGCGCCCGCCCCTGAGCCCAAAACCGATCTTCGCAAAGAAGACTGGCAGCGGTGGAACGACTACGGCATTGGACTGTTTCTGCAAGGCGACCTGAAAGCCGCCCAGGCCGCATTTGAAAAAGTGACCGAAGCCGATCCGCAGAATCCCGACGGCTGGGTCAATATCGGACGAGCCGCGCTGCAGGAAGGGGACGTATCGCGCGCCCGCACGGTTCTCGAGAAGGCACTGGCTCTCAGTCCCGACCTTGCGCGCGCCCATTTCTTCTATTCGGGAGTGCTGCGCCAGGACGGCGACTACGTCGGCGCCGAGCAACACCTGCGCAAAGTGATCTCGCAATATCCGCGCGACCGCGTCG
The DNA here is from genome assembly GCA_035569025.1 of Terriglobales bacterium. Lineage (GTDB taxonomy): Bacteria > Acidobacteriota > Terriglobia > Terriglobales > Acidobacteriaceae > Acidiflorens. The sequence continues at coordinate 127,450 of DATMNN010000052.1, read as the reverse complement.
CCGTGAACAATCTGGGACGCGTACTCTTTCTCCAGCGCAAGTACACGGAAGCGGTGAGTGTCTTACAGCAGGTTCTGGCAATCGATCCCGAAGATCTGCAGGCGCACTACAACCTCATGCTTTGCTACAACGGACTAGGCGACGAAAAAATGGCCAAGGAACACCAGACACGCTATCTGCGTTTCAAAGCAGACGAATCCGCGCAGGCCATCACCGGTCCTTACCGCCAGCTCAACCCGGAAGACAACAACGAGCGCCAGAATATTCACGAGCACGTGTCGGTGTCGCTGCCGATAACCACGAAGAACGCAGCCGCGCTGCGAGCCAGAAAGCCCCAACCTGTGAGCGCTGCTGGCGGCGGTTCGGGGGCGGGACATTGAGCGCGCCACCATCAATATCCACCACGGAGACACGGAGACACGGAGTAAACCCTTGGAGCCGTTTCTCGATTTTCCTCTGTGCCTCTGTGTCTGCGTGGTGGGTCCTGATTTTGATCTCGGTCGGCGCAGCCCATGCCCAGACCATCACCTTTCGCGACATCACCACGCAAGCCGGTATCCGCTTCACCCACAACAACGGCGCCTTCGGGAAAAAGTGGCTGCCCGAAACCATGGGCCCCGGCTGCGCCTTCATTGATTACGACAATGACGGCTATCCCGACATCCTGATCATCAACGGAAAGGATTGGGCCGGCCACCAGAAAAGCGGCGCCACGACGCCAAAGCTCTATCACAACAATCACGACGGAACATTCACAGACGTCACCGCCAAGTCGGGCCTGGGCGTTTCGATGTTTGGTCTTGGCGTGGCCGTAGGTGACTATGACAACGACGGCTTTGACGACATCTTCATAACCGCGCTGGGGCAAAGCCATCTGTTCCACAACAACGGCAACGGCACTTTCAAAGACATAACCGCCGCCGCAGGAATGATGGGCCCGAGCGAATTCTCCACCAGCGCCGCATGGGTGGACTATGACCGCGACGGCAAACTTGATCTCGTAGTGTCGAACTATGTGCAGTGGTCCGAACAGGGCGACCTCTACTGCACCCTCGATGGCGCGCACAAATCCTATTGCACGCCGGAATCGTACAAAGGCACGTCAGCCCGGCTCTGGCACAATCTGGGCAACGGCAAATTCGAAGACGCCACGCAAAAAGCGGGATTCTACGATCCAACGTCCAAGAGCCTGGGGATCGCGATTCTCGATTACAACGACGACGGCTGGCCCGACATCCTGATTGCCAACGACACGCAGCCCAACAAACTTTATTTGAACAAGAAGAACGGAACGTTCGAAGAGCGGGCTGTTTCCGCAGGCGTCGCCTTCAGCGAAGACGGTATCGCCCGCGCCGGCATGGGCGTCGATGCCGCCGACTATGATCGCTCCGGCCACGCCAGCCTCATCATCACGAATTTCTCGAATCAGATGCTCTCGCTTTACCACAACGAAGGCAACGGCCTGTTTGTGGACGAAGCGCCACGCTCGGACGTCGGCCGGGCCACGCTCGTCACGCTGGGCTTCGGTTGCTTCTTCTTCGACTACGACAACGACGGCTGGCCCGACATCCTGATCGCCGACGGCCACATCGAAGACCAGATCGAACGCGTACAAAAGCGCGTGAGCTACGCCGAGCCTCCGCACCTGTTTCGCAATCTGGGTAACGGCAAATTCGAAGAAACCACCACAAAAGTCGGCCCTGCCTTCGCCGCCCCGAAAGTGGCGCGGGGCGCAGCCTACGCCGACATCAACAACGACGGAGCACTCGACATCCTGCTCACCACCAACGCTGGCCCAGTGCATCTCTACCGCAGCGAAGGCGGCACCAATCAAAGCCTGCGAGTGAAGCTCGTGGGAACGAAATCGAACCGCGACGGCATCGGTGCAGTTGTGCGCGTTGTTTCCGGCGGAGACAAGCAGATGCAGATGATGAAGTCCGGCTCCAGCTATCTCTCGCAGAGCGAATTGGTCCTCACGTTTGGTCTGGGCTCAAAGACGAAAGCCGACACCATCGAGGTGCAATGGCCCAGCGGACAGGTAGACAAACTCTCGAACATCAACGGCGGGCAGACCGTCACGATCGAAGAAGGGAATGGCGTGATCAACTCGCGGGCATACGCCAAGTACGCAAGATGATCAAGAAACTAAGCATCGCGTTGTTCGCCATATTTCTCCTCGGTCTTCTATTCGCTCTCATCGGCGCCGCCCCGCCCGCCGACCCCCAGGAAGCCGCCCGCCTGAACAACATCGGCGTCGCCTACATGAACCAGCAGCTCTTCGAGAAAGGCCTGAAAGCTTTCGAAGACGCCGCCGCAAAAGTTCCGAACCTGAAAGTGACGACGCTGAATCGCGGCGTCGCGATGCTAAACCTTCAACGCATCGACGAAGCGAAAACATTGCTCCTGAAAGCCGCGCAGGACGATCCCAAAGATCCACACGTCTGGTACAACCTCGGCCTCTACTACAAAAATACTGACAGCGCGCAAACCGCCGTCGAAGCGTTCCAGCGCGTCACCGAACTTGATCCCAACGACGCCGACTCCTGGTATTTTCTCGGATCGACCCACGTTCAGCTGAAGCAATATGCTGAAGCGATTGACGCCTTCGAGCACGCACTGAAAGTCGATCCCCTGCACGCCTCCGCGCAGTTCGGGCTCTCGCGCTCCTACCAGCAATCCGGACAAGCCGACAAAGCCCGCGAAGGCCTGAAAAAATTCCAGTACATTACGCAAAACAAACTCGGCACCCCGATCAGCCTGGCCTACGGCGAACAGGGCAAGTATTCGCGAGCGGAGGAATCGCCGGTGGCGCTGGAGAAGGTGTTGCCACAGATCCCTGTGAAGTTTGTGGATGTGACGCAGATCGCGGGGCTTCCATCACAGGAGGAAGCAAAAAGCGGTGATGGTGGTGCGTGTTTTCTCGACTACGACAATGATGGCAAAATCGATCTCTTCCTCGCCTACTCAAGGCCGGGCGATGGGCCTGCCCTCTTTCACAATCTCGGCAACGGGAAGTACGAGAACGTCTCCGTAAAAATTGGTCTGGATCGAAGCCTTCGTGTCACTGCATGTACTGCTGGCGATTACGACAACGATGGTTTTTCGGATCTGGCCCTGGCCACCCAGGAGGGCGTCGTTCTGCTTCATAACGATAAAGGGGACAAGTTCACGGACGCGACGCAGGCTGCGGCTATCCTCAGTGAGAGAACGGCAGGGAGCAGCGCGGTATTGTGGCGCGGCGCGAGCTTCGTCGACTACGACCATGATGGTGATATCGATTTGCTTGCGATCCGGCAAGCAGTTCTGCCGGTTGTTGGGGAGGAGTCTAAGGCATCCGCATTTCCAGCGAAGATGTGGCGCAACAACGGCAACGGTACCTTCACGGACGTAACGGAACACTTAGGACTGCTACAAGCCAATGCAGTCAGCGGCGTGGGAACGGACTATAACAACGACCGTGCGGTGGATATTGCCGTTACCGGATCGGAGGAATCGCCGACGATTTTCGAAAATCCGCGGGAAGGGAAGTTCCCGATTCGGCAACCATGGTCGTCGCCGATGTCGGTGTCCACAGTGGGTCTCGCGGTCCTCGATTTCAATCATGACGGCTGGATGGATATTGCTTTCACGCACGATGGAGCGCCGGGCATCAGTCTCTGGGAAAACAAGCTTGGCAAGAAGTTCGATCGCATGCAACTTCCTAGTGTCGACTGGGTCCGTGCCTACGGCGTCACCGCCATCGACTACGACAACGACGGCTGGGTCGACCTCGTAGCCGTCGGCGAAACGAAAGAAGGCAAAGGCGAAGTCCGGCTTTTTCGCAATCTCGGCCCAGACGGCTGGAAAGATGTCACCGCCGATGTCGGCCTCGATAAGATTCAACTCAAAGATCCACGCGCGATCATCGCCGGAGATTACGACAACGACGGCGCAGTCGATCTTCTAATCACGCAGAATCACGGGCCCGCATCCCTCCTCCGCAACGAAGGCGGCAGCAAGAACAACTCACTGCGCCTCGCCCTTAAGGGACTCAACGATAACAAGAGCGCCATCGGCACGAAAGTAGAAGTGTTCTCGGCCGGGCTGCGCCAGAAATTTGAAGTGTATGGATCGTCAGGCTACCTCGGTCAGAACTCGCCCTATCTGACGATCGGTCTCGGGCAGGCGAAAGAAGCCGATGTCGTCCGCATGCTGTGGCCGACAGGCGTTCTACAAGACGAAATCTCAGTCGCCGCCAACAAAGTCCAGAATTTCCTGGAGATCGACCGCCGCGGCAGTTCGTGTCCCACGCTGTTCGTCTGGGACGGAACGCACTATCAACTCGTCGGCGACATGCTTGGTGCGGGCGTAGTCGGACACTGGGTCGCAACGACAAATGGAATCGTAGAACGCAACATCGCGCGCCCCACCGAGTACATCAAGCTCGAGCGCGGCACGGTCCACGAAAAAGACGGCAAGCTAAGTTTCCGTTTCATGGAACCGCTGGAAGAGTCCGTCTACCTCGATCGCGTGGAATTGCTGGCAGTCGATCATCCGGCTATAGTCGAGGTATATCCCAACGAATATTTCGCCAGCAATCCGCCGTATCCGCCGTTCAAGGTCGTGTTCAGCAGCGATTCACATCCGCCCGCCGGAGCGTGGGATGAACATCATCACAACGTCCTCCCCGATCTGCTAGCGCATCGCTACTTCGGAGATTTTAAAGTGCTGTCGTTCGCCGGATTCACCGAACCGCACACACTGGAACTTGATCTCGGCGATCCCTACCGCGGCGGTCCCCTGTGGCTGCTGATGCACGGCGAGATCGAATACTTCACCGCGACCAGTATGTACGCCGCCGACCAGGCCCACTTGCAACCCTTCGCGCCCTATGTAGAAGCGCTCAACGCTGACGGCAAATGGGTGCGCGTCATCGACGATCTAGGATTCCCCGCCGGCGGCGCTCGAACAATGACTGCCGATCTCACCGGCAAGCTGCCCATCGGAACGCAGCGCATTCGCCTTACGACAAACTTGCAAATTTACTGGGACAACATCCTCATTAGCCGCACCAGCCAGACGCAAGACTCTCGAACCACGCGTGTACCGCTGGCGCGTGCGAACCTGAGTTTTCACGGATTCCCGCTGAAGATCGAAAACCAACCGCCAGGCAACGTGGAATATGTCTACGAAAAAGTCAGTGCCACCGGGCCGTACACCCGTCCGGCAGGAGCGTACACGCGTTACGGTGACGTACGTTCGCTGCTGACAGCAAGCGACGACAAGTTTGCCGTCTTCGGCTCCGGAGACGAAGTCGCCCTCGATTTCGATCCCGCACCTTTGCCATCACCTCCGCAAGGTTGGGTGCGCGACTATTTCTTCGCCGCTCACGGCTACGAAAAAGACATGGACTTCTACGCCTACCGCGGCGACACGGTTGATCCACTGCCGTTCAACGCGATGGGAACGTATCCCTACAAAAACAAATCATTCCCTGCAGATCCCGATCATCAGAACTATCTGCTCGAATACAACACGCGCTTTATGTCAGGCAACGAAGCGGGCGGATATTCGTTCCACTATCGTCCGTAGCTGTCATGTGCTTCTTTTAAGGAAAGGGACTCGCGCTACAATCACATGGCATGCGAGCGAGCCAGTTTCCCATTTTGCTGATGTTGGTCTCTAGATCGCTTGCATCGCAAAGTCTTCCGCAAAGCCCCTCCTCTTCTCCCGTCCCCATCTTCCGCGACATCGCCTCTCAAGCCGGCCTCACTGCCTCGCACATATCCTCCGCCGACAAGCGCTACGTCATCGAATCCATGAGCGGCGGCATCGGACTGTTTGACTGCGACAATGACGGCAAACTCGACATCGTGATGGTCAACGGATCGACTGGCGATCGCTATCTTCAGAATGGCGGCGATCCGCTCGTAACGCTCTGGCACCAGGACGCTGACCTCAAGTTCACCGACATCACGCAGAAAGCCGGACTCACGCACAAAGGCTGGGGCATGGGCGTCGCCGTCGCAGACTTCGACAACGATGGCAATCTCGATCTGTTCGTAACCGGCTTTGGCGGCAACGCCCTCTATCGCAACAAGGGCAACTGCACGTTCGAAGATGTCACCGACAAGGCGGGCGTCCGCGGCGGTGGATTCTCAACTGGCGCTGCCTGGGCCGACTACGACCGCGACGGTAACGTCGACCTGTTCGTTTCGCGCTATGTGCACGTCGACATCAACAATCTCCCGGTTCCCGGCTCCACGAAATTCTGCCAGTTCAAGGGAGTGCCGGTGCAGTGCGGTCCGTGGGGCATGGAAGGCGAGACCGATCTTCTCTATCACAACCGCGGAGACGGCACGTTTGAAGAGGTATCGAAGAAAGCGGGCGTCAGCGATCCCGACAAATACTATGGACTCGGCGCGACCTGGGGCGACTACGACAACGACGGCTGGCCTGATCTTTTCGTCGCTGACGACGCCACGCCCAATCACCTCTACCACAACAATCACGACGGCACGTTCACCGATGACGCGATGGTAGGCGGCATTGCCATGAACAGCGAAGGTCAAGCTCTTGGTTCCATGGGCGTCACCTGGGGTGACTATGACCACAGCGGCCGTCTCTCAATGTTCATCACCGAATTTGCTGACCAGCCCAACACGCTCTACCGCAACACGCACGGATTTGAAGATGTGGCGATGCAGTCGCGACTGGGCCAGGTCAGTATGCCGCTGGTTGGCTGGGGAACGTCCTTCTTCGACATGGACAACGACGGCTGGCTCGACCTGTTCGTTGTCAACGGCCACGTCTATCCACAAATGGACAACGTCAAGGGCAGCGCCGCCTACGCGCAGCCCATGCTGTTGCATCGCAACCTGCGCAACGGAACGTTTGAAGAGGTTTCGATAGCCGCGGGACTGGCAGATAAGCCGCTGAAATCGCGCCGCGGCGCCGCGTTTGGCGACATCGCGAACAACGGCAACATCGACGTCGTTGTACTGAACGTTGGCGAACCGCCGTCACTTTTACTAAACACCAACCGAAGTGCCAACCACCGTGTGCTGTTTCATCTAATTGGCACCAAGAGCAACCGCGCCGCCATCGGCGCACGCGTCACGCTTCATGCCGGAGGGATGACACAGTTCGACGAAGTGCGCGGCGGCGGAAGTTATCTCTCGCAGAACGATCTTCGGTTGCACTTCGGATTGGGTTCCGCATCAAAAATCGATTCAGTCGAAGTGCGCTGGCCGAATGGAAAACTCGAGACTTTCAAGGACGTGTCGGCCGATAAGATCTACACGATTGTCGAGGGCCAGGGCTTCAAGGAAGCAGTGTCCTTCCTCCGTGTTGCCCCGTGACCCCGTGGTTCAGGGGGTTGAACTTGACTTTCCGTAATCTGACGGCAAAGCCTTCGCCAGATCCTTCCAGCCCACCATCACGAATCCCTGGTCTTTGAGAAACTTCTGGAACTCCGCGCTCTTCACCATGTCGAAATCGTGTTGACGCCAGGCCGCGCCCCAATCCGGATGATCGAACGTCGCCCCGCGCATCTCCTCATCGTCGTACGCAAGATGCACGATCACCTCGTACACGCCAGCCGGCAACGGAGCAAGCGCCTTCTCGTACCACGCGGTCCAATCTTTGGCGTCGATTCCCGGATTGATCGAAATCACTTTCTGAACCAGCATTTCTTCCCGCGGCGCCGAAACTCCAAGCGGACCGTGCGTCCCTTCCCACTCTTCGAGAATCGGCAAGCCGTAGCGATACCCCATCTTTTGATAGACCCTGTAAAGGTCAGTTGAGCCGAACAGCGCAGCCATATGCGTATCCAGATGCGTCAGGTGAATACCCGCAGATTGCGCACGGTCGATTTGCGCGCGCAGTTCCGCTTCCACCTCCTCCGGCTTCGCGTTCTTGGCGACGATGTCGGTGTCGAGCGGAAGATTTCCATCTGCCGCAAGCAGGCTCGGAACTTTATCGGTAGGACTGACCGGACCCCAGCGCAACGTCGTCCACTCGCTGTTCAGTGCCTGATGGATTCCCAGATCCGCCGTGGGATGATCCTTCGCCCAGCGCGCCACCTCCGGAAACCACGGGCAGGGAACCAGAATGCTGGAGGAAGTAATCCAGTTTTTCTCCAGCGCCTCAAACGTTGCTCGATTCACGGAGTGGTTCATCCCCAGATCGTCAGCGTGAATGATCAACAGACGTGCGTCTGCGGGATAGCCAAGCCGCTCCTGCACCGACTTGATAGTTGTTTGCGCAAGGGCAGCGCAACTCAGGCAAAGCACGGACAGCAGCAACCATAAATTTCGCGTGTGACGATCAGTCATAGAATCACTCCCTGAGACGAACATTCTCGCCTACCCCGCTACTCTAGTAAAGAATCGTTTTAATAAGGTTTTTGGAGTTGACAGGCCGCGCCATCCATATCAGAATCCAAGCACGTTTTTCGGGTGCGAGCCCGAAGATCCCTTCCCCAAACCCCGTTATCCTGCTGGATAATGGGGTTTTAAATTTAAGGTGAACTGATGACTACTCCTGCGACGCCGGCCACCAGTGCGGCCCCGCGACTGCGACGATCGCTGACGCTCTGGGACTTGATCCTCTACGGCGTGATCGTGATTCAGCCGGTTGCGCCCATGTCGGTGTTCGGCGTGCTCAGTAATAAGGGACGCGGCCACGTGGTGACCATGATCCTGATCGCGATGATCGGGATGCTCTTCACCGCGATCAGCTACGGGCGCATGGCGCGCGTCTATCCGAGCGCGGGTTCGGCCTTCACCTATGTCGGCCAGGAAATCAACCCCGCCCTGGGATATGTCACCGGCTGGAGCATGGTTATGGATTACATGCTCAACCCCATGATCTGCGCCATCTGGATCAGCCAGCAGGCCCACGTATTTGCCCCCAACGTTTCGTACACGATCTGGGCCATTGTGTTTGTCGCCGTATTTACGTTCCTCAACATTCAGGGTGTGAAGACTTCCGCGCGCGTCAACACCCTGCTGGCCGCGGGAATGGGAGCTGTGATCGCGATTTTTTTCGTAGTGGCGGCGCGCTACATATTCGGCCATCCTCACGACGAAGCCGGATTCTTCACCCGCCCCTTTTACGACCCTGCGTCCTGGGACATTAAAGCGGTCATGGGCGGTACTTCCATTGCCGTCCTCACCTACATCGGCTTCGATGGCATCTCGACCCTCTCGGAAGAAGCAGAGAATCCGCGGCGCAATATTCTGCTCGCAACCGTCTTGACCTGCCTGGTGATTGGAATTCTGTCCGCCGTGGAAGTCTATGCGGCGCAACTGGTGTGGCCCGCGTCGCAGGCGTTCCCCAACGAAGATACAGCTTTTACTTTTGTCGCCGCGCGTGCTTGGCAGCCGATGTTCGTCCTGGTCGGCGTCACGCTTCTGGTCGCAAATTTCGGTTCCGGAATGGGAGCGCAACTCGGCGCAGCGCGTCTTCTTTACGGCATGGGCCGCAGCAGTGCGTTACCCAAATCGTTTTTTGGCGCAGTCGATCCCAAGCGTCACGTTCCCCGTAACAACGTGCTCTTTGTGGCTGCGGTCGCACTCGGTGGCGCGCTTCTGGTCAGCAGGGGTTGGTTCAGTTATGGCCTGGGCGCCGAGATGCTCAACTTTGGGGCGCTCATCGCATTCATGGGAGTGAACGCTGCCGCCTTCATTCGCTATTTCTTGAAAGGCGAAAAAAAGTTCGGCAATTTTTTCCCGCCAGCAGCCGGATTCCTGATCTGCCTGATGCTCTGGCTCAACCTGAGTTCGAAAGCCTGGCTGGTAGGCTCCATCTGGATGGCCGTAGGCATCGCCATCGGTGCCTGGAAGACCCGCGGCTTCCGCGGGAACCTCATCGACTTCGAACTGCCGCCAGAAGAATAGTTCAGGTCAGAGATGAGAGGTTCAGATTGAAGAGGTAAGAACTCTCGGTAGCCACAGTTCGGCCGAACCGAACGTACTCACCTCTTCAATCTGACCTCGAACCTCCGACCTCTCCCTACTCCACGTTCCAGCCTTTGACCTCGACATCCGGCTTCGCAACTCCCAAGTCAGACGTGCGGTAGGTCGCGGAAATCTCGCGCTTTTCCCCGGGCAACAGGGAAACGTAGTTGTCTTCCCAGAGCGCCGGCAGAATTTCCTCTCCGCCCTTGCCCTTGTTAACTTTCATCCGGACGAAGAACGCAACGCTCTTGCTGGGATTTTCCAGGCTGACGTGAGTAACCAGGTCAACTCCCTTCGCTTCCGTGTGGGTGTACACCTTCAGCGTTACCTTGGGCAACTGGGCGAGCGCTGTATAGTCCGCATACGACTCAGTCGGAGTTACATACCAGTTGGACTTTGACCAGTCGATCGTTTCGTTCTTGGTCGACAGCCAGTAAAAGTTTGACCCGACCAGTTTCCCCCCAGAGTCCGTGACCCGCAGATCCAGGAAGTAGGCTCCCGACAAACCGTCGACTTGCGGCAGTTCAAAGACTCTCGCAGTACTGTCGGCCGCTGCGTCAAGCGTGACGTCTTTCGAGAACTTCTCGCTCGAGTCAACATTCAGGATTCGCGCTGTCAGCTTCAATCCCTTCGCGTCCTGATACTGGCTGCTGACCAGCCAAATGGAGTGGTCGTCGTATCCGTAAATCGGATCGAATGCCTGCATGGACTTCTTGGCACCGAAATATCCGCCGCCCGGCCGCAAATAATAATCGTAGAGATGCCAGATCATCGAAGGCCAGGCATTGTTCAGCATCCACTGGATCACGCCCGTCGACGTGTACTTGTTGCGGCTGTAGGCTTCATACATGGCCCGCACGCCCTCGTAGGTCATGAGTTGCGATTTGTAAGTGAAATCCTCCGCGCTCGTGGACTTGCCGTAACGATTGTCCTGTGCGTCCGTAAAGACCTGAAGCGTTTTGAATGCGCCGCCGCCGGCATGGAAATTCCAGTAGTCGCCTATCGGCCAAAGCTGGTCTTTGGGAACCATGCGTCGCACGCTTTCGATCGGCGGAACGGCCGGTCCCATGCTGGTTTCCGCGTTGAAACCGTAAGCGCCGCCGCATCCACCCGCGTTGCAGGTCTGTTCCGTGGTGGGACGATGCGGGTCGGCTACCCAATAAGACGGCGCAACATACTCGTAGGGCCCCGACATCTTGACGCCGCTGGCGCCCGTCACGGCCGCGGGCTTGGCCGTGGCCGATGAAACAATCGGATTCGGCCACAACATGTCTTTCTCGATCTTTAAGTACATCTCTTCCACATCCGGCGGTGGCGGATTGTCGCTGCCATTCAGCCACATCACCATGCTCGGATGCCCGCGCAACCGGTACATCTGGTCGCGCAGCGAAGCCTTCGCGATGTCAAAGTCTTCCGGAGCCCAGTTGCCCCAGTGCTCCCAGTGATCGCAGCAGCACCATCCCGCCATCACCAGAATTCCCATCTTGTCAGCTGTCTCGTAAAACAATTCGGGCTCGAGTTTGCCTTCGAGGCGAACCGTGTTCAGGCCCATGTCCTGTACATAGCGAAATTCATCCACCATGCGCTTCGGATCAGAGCGGACCATCATGTCCGGCGTCCAGCCCGCTCCGCGAATCAGGATGTTCTTGCCATTCACCTTGAATAGCCGCTTGAATCGATTCGTAGCGTGCTCGGCGACTTCCGACGTGATTTCGCGGATCCCGAACTGCGTGTGCCAGGAATCGGAAACCTTGCTATTCACCTCGAACGACAAATCGAGATCGTAAAGGTTCGGCGTGCCCATCTGCTTAGGCCACCACAGGCGCGGGCCGGCGAAGTTCAATTGCGAAAAGGTGCCGGGATCGAACGTGACATCTTTACTCTCGCCCGCCGCCAGTTCCACATCCTGCGAAAACTCAACCTTTTCGATCTTGCCCTTCAGCGTTCCCTTCACGACCTGATTCGATCCGTTCTTCAGCAGAGCCGTCACCGTCAACTGCGCACTGTCATTTGCCGGCGAGTTCACTCTTGAAACCACCGCCGGATAGCGCACCGCAACCGGACCGCTCGCTTTCAGATACACTTCCCGCCACAGCCCCATATTCTTATCCGGAGGCGCAGGGTTCCAGTCCACAAACGTAATCGCGAGACTCTTGTCAGTCGGCGCCCAGATCTGCGCAGCGATCACGTTCACGCCCGGTTTCACATCCGCGCTGACGTTGAATTCATACGTGCGCCACGCGCCCGCAACCTGATCCGAGTTGGCAATCTGCTTCCCGTTGAGCCAGATATTCCCGCGATAGTTGATGCCCCGGAAGTTCAGCCAGACCGTCTTCCCCGCGAAATCCTTGGGCAGCGTGAACTCCTTGCGATACCACCACGAGACCAGGTAAGGACTGTCCGGTGGCAACGGCAGGTTGGAAAAGTTCGCGCCCACCGGATACGACACACCCGGATATTGCCGTAAATTCATTCCGTAAAACGGATCGGGCAGCGCTCCACTCTTCACTTGCGCCGCGACCACTGTCGTCGGGACGGTAGCCTTGATCCAGTCCTTCGGCAGAAACGCCGGGCTCGCGATCGCGTCGCCTTTAGCCGAAACTTTGGCGGAAGACTGCAATGCCCATCCGTCGTTCAGGGAGAATCGTGCGTCCGTGGATTTGGAATCCGATTGAGCCCAACCCGGTACACCCAGGAAGATCGCAAATCCCGCCAGAACCACGCGCCGGAGAATATTCATGAGGACCCCTCAGGGAAATTAAATTCGTTCGCGCCTTATTTTGCCGGAACTTGAGCCAGGTTCCTAGTACTTTATTAATTCGTTTCAATAAAGCCCTTTTGCCCAATCCGTGATTTCCTCCGTGCCCCCCTGTGTCCCCCGTGGTAAAGATCTTCATCTTGGCAGAAGGGTGAAGGATGAACTGCGGGATAACGTGAAAACTGAGCCCCGCAATCCGCTGGTTTATAATAGAAAATTCCTGTTTCATCCGTGGAGTTATCTAAAACATGATTCGAACTCTTCAAAACGCGGGCCCGACCGTCAAGATCGTCCTGAGCGGGTTGCTTCTCATCATCTGTGGTGGCATGGTCATCACGCTTATCCCAGGCGGAATCGGTTCCAGCTTTGGAATCGGCGCGCCTCCTGCCGGTGTAGTCGCCCGGATCGGCGATGAGCAGGTCACCGTCCCCGAAGTGCAGCGTGAAGCACGCATGATGGTCCGCCAGCAGTTCCCTAAGGGCGGGGAACAGGCGGGTATGTTGCTCCCGTTTTTTGCCGGACAGGCCGCCGAGCAACTGATCAACGAAAAAGCCCTGGTAGCCGAAGCGCGCCGCATGGGCTTGCGGGTCAGCGACGACGAACTCCGTGACGAACTCCAGCACGGCCCGCTGGCTTCCATGCTGTTTCCAGAAGGCAAGTTCGTTGGCCAAACCGAGTACGAAAACTTCGTGCAGCGCGCGGATTTGACGATCCCGCAATTTGAGACCCTGGAAAAGGAATACATCCTGATCCGCAAACTGCGCGCCCTGATTTCGGGCAGCGCATTTGTTGGTGAGCCCGAAATCCGCGCCGAATTCGACCGCCGCAACACCAAGATCAAATTCGATTACGCCGTCCTCACCCAGGCCGACATTCTGAAAGGTCTTCACCCGACCGATCAGGAACTGAAAGCCTTTTACGATCGCAACAAAGCGACCTACAACAACTCCATCCCGGAGAAGCGGCAGATCAAGTACGCGATCATCGAAAAGGTTTCGCCCTCGGCCACTCCGGTCACCGATCAGGAATTGCAGGCCTACTACAACAATCATCTCCAGGAATATCGCCTGCCCGAACAAGTCAAGGTCACGCACATCCTGATCAAGACTCCGCTCCCTGCCGCAGACGGCAAAGTCGATGAAAAAGGTGTCGAAGAGGCCCGTAAGAAAGCTGAAGATGTTCTGAAACAAGTAAAGGCAGGCGGTGATTTCGCGAAGCTCGCAACTCAGTATTCCGACGACCCGGGCAGCGCAAAGAACGGCGGCGAGTTGGGCTGGATCGGACGCGGCCGTACCGTCCCCGAGTTCGAAAAGGCATCCTTCTCGCTCGCCAAAGGGCAGACCAGCGACCTGGTGAAGAGCAGCTACGGCTTCCACATTATCCGCGTGGAAGACAAGCAGGAAGCTCATGTCAAGACGCTTGCCGAAGTGAAGAACGAGATTGAAGGCAAGATCAAAGAAGAAAAAGCGCAGCACGCCACGGAAGTCGCGGCCAACTCACTATTGAGCGAGGCGCGCTCCGGCAGCCTCGACAAAGCTGCCGCCGCCAAGAATACCCATCTCGTAACCACCGAATTCTTCAGCCGTCAGGATCATCTGCCCGGACTGGAAGCAACTCCAGAATTGACGGAAACAATTTTCAACGAGCGCGAAAAGGCTCCCGCGGACGTGATCCAGATCCCGCAAGGCTTCGTAGTCTTCGAAGTCGTCGCCATCAAGCCTCCGGCAACTCCGACATTCGAAGAAATTCGCTCCCGCGTGGAAACCGAATTCAAGAACGAGCGCGCGACCTTCCTTCTCCAGCAGAAAACGCAGGAACTCTCCGATCGCGCCAAAGCTGGACACGACTTGAAAAAGGTAGCTAAGGATCTGGGAGCCTCAATCAAGACCAGTGAGCTGGTCGCGCCCGATGGCCAGGTACCGGACGTAGGTTCACTGGCCGGTGCCGCTAGCTCGCTGTTCACCCTGAAATCCGGCGAAATCAGCGGTCCGATCAATTCCGGTGCGAACGGCATAGTGGCGCAGATTTTGGAAAAGCAGGCGCCCACCGATCAGGACTACGCCGCCAAGAAAGATCAGATTCGCGAGTCTTTGCTCGATGCCAAGCAGAACGAAACGTTCTCCCTCTTTGTCGCCAACATGCGCAAGGAAATGGAAAAATCCAACAAGCTGAAAATCAATCAGGACGAACTCAAGAACCTGACGAAACGCGCAGCACCCGAACAGGGATCGTAGAAGACAGATCTCAGTTCCCAGTTCTCAGTTCTCAGTAAGACCTGAGGCACGGAGCGGGTTTTTACTGAGAACTGGGAACTGAGAACCGAGAACTTTGTTTTCGCGCGCCAGCGGAATACTCCTTCACCCAACCTCGCTGCCCTCACGGGGCGGGATCGGCGATTTTGGCCCAGCAGCCTACCGGTTCGCGGACTACCTGGCCTCAGCCCGGCAAGGCCTCTGGCAAGTACTCCCATTGGGCCCGTTAGGGTACGGCAACTCGCCCTACTCGTCGACCTCCGCCTTCGCCGGCACCCCGCTCCTGATCAGCCTGGAGCGCCTGGCTGATCACGGTTGGATCGATCACGCCCAGGCCAACGCCTTTTCTGACACTGTCGAGGCGGTGGACTACAAGCAAATCTTCACGCGCAAGATGCCGCTGATCTTCGAAGCCGCGCACAATTTCTTGCGCACTGCGCCGCCCCCGGCTCGTTCCCGTTTCGATCGCTTCCGCCAGGAAAATAGCTGGTGGCTTGATGATTTTGTTCTCTTCGATGGCCTGCGCTCCCACCTGAAGTTGGAAAGCTGGAATCGCTGGCCGCGCGAACTGGCGCACCGCGATCCTGCCGCTTTGGAGAACAAGCGAAGCGAACTTCGCGAAGAACTGGAGACGCGCAGCATCGTCCAGTTTTTCTTCTTCGAGCAGTGGAGAGCCTTGCGCTCCTACTGCGCGCAACGGGCGATCCGCATGGTGGGAGACATCGCCATCTTCGTCAACCTCGACAGCGCCGATGTCTGGACTCATCCCGATCTCTTCCGCCTCACGCCTGACCTCGATCCCGAAGTGGTTGCCGGAGTTCCTCCCGATTTCTTCAGTAAGACTGGCCAGCACTGGGGCAATCCGCTCTATCGCTGGGACGTAATGAAAGCCCAGGGCTATGCCTGGTGGATCGATCGCCTGCGCTGGGCGACGCGCAATTTCGATTACGTCCGCCTCGACCACTTTCGCGGCTTCTCGCAATTCTGGGAAATTCCCGCAAACGAAAAGACCGCCGAAAATGGCAGATGGGTCGATGGTCCGAAAGACGATCTATTCCAGCATCTCCGCGAGGCCCTCGGAGGCCTCCCATTCTTCGCTGAGGACCTCGGCTACATCACGCCCGATGTTCACGCCCTGCGCGAACGCCTCAACATTCCCGGCATGGCGGTACTTCAGTTCGGCTTTGGCGACGTCGGCTCTCATTCCCACCTCCCGCATAAGTTCAGTCCAGACAAAGTCGTCTACACAGGAACCCACGACAATGACACGATCCTGGGATGGTGGGAATCGGGCGTTTCCGAGGAAGAACGACGTCACGCCCGCGCCTACCTGGGCCCCGCCGAAGATGGAGTGAACTGGGCGATGATCCGGAGCGCCATCAACTCCGTGGCCAGCCTTTGTGTAGTGCCCCTCCAGGATGTACTCGGCTTGGGCAGCGAAGCGCGTATGAATGTCCCCAGTAAGGCAGAAGGGAACTGGGGCTGGCGCTTTCGTCCCGAGATGCTACGGCCAGACCTGTCGGAGAAACTTTCGGCCGCCGTGGAGTTGGCCGACCGCCTCCCACAGCCCGTTCCGCAGGCGGCCGCCGAAGACTGGGTCGCCTGAGCCGCTGTACGTGGGCTCACCCGGGACGCTTTACAACGCCCAATGCAAGCCCATCCTGCTCCATTTAACCCTCCAAAGTACCGTGACCTCCGTCACGGAAAAGCGTCACAAATCCTGTATCCTCAGGCAGTTACTTCTGGGAGACTGTTCACGAACCTTTAACCGTTTCTTCACACGGCTGCAAAGGAAGCTAGGCGAAAATTTCGTATGCGCAGATCGCCAAGCATTAGTGACAGTCCTCGGGACTTCTGGACTGGCTCGCCGCAACTTCCCGGCTTGCCCGGATTCGCGGGCAAACTCATCCCCATGGCCGAAATGCGCGATCTCTACGAGCGCGTCCGTTCGGCTCCCGACGGATTTCGCCTGGAAACCCTGCTCAAGGAAATGCAAGTCGACCTGCAGCTCCCAGCCGCTGATCTGGAGCGCATCCCCACCAAAGGCCCGCTGGTCGCGGTAGCCAACCACCCATTCGGAGTTCTCGACGGTGCGGCTCTGGGCGCAATGCTCTCTCGCGTGCGTCCAGACGTGCGAGTCATGACCAACTCCCTGCTTGAGGGAATTCCCGAGCTGCGCGAGCACTGCTTCTATGTCGATCCCTTTAGGACCCGCGCCTCAGTGGAAAAGAACCTGAAAGCTCTGAAGCAAGCCATTGCGTGGCTCGAACAAGGTGGAGCACTGGCCGTATTTCCCGCAGGCGAAGTTTCTCAGTTTAATGTCGGTCAGGCCCAGGTGGCCGATCCCGCCTGGAGCACCGTAGCTGCGCGCCTGATTCGCAAGACCCGCGCCGCCGCGCTTCCCGTCTACTTCTGCGGACACAACAGCGTGACCTTCCAGTTGCTGGGCATGATTCATCCCCGGCTGCGGACGCTGGTTCTGGTCCAGGAATTCCTGCAACAACGTGGCAAGGCACTCGAAGTAAGGGTGGGGAAATCGATCCCGGCGGAACTCATCGCCAGCATCGACAACGATCGCGAAGCCACGGAATACCTTCGCCTGCGAACGTACCTGTTGTCGTATCGCGGTAAGAAGGCGATGTCGCTCCCAACGAAGATGCGCGCGGTGCTGCCGAAGAAAGCCCAGGAAATTATCTCGTCTCCTGTGCCGCAAAGTTTCCTCGTGCGCGATATCGAGTCTCTGCCGGCCGGTTCTCTGCTCACGGAGAGCAGCGAATTTGCTGTCTACGCCGCTCGCGCCAGTGAAATACCGCACGTGCTGGAAGAACTCGGACGCCTTCGCGAAGTCACCTTCCGCGCCGCCGGTGAAGGCACCGGCAAGTCCTCCGATCTCGATCAGTTCGACAGTTATTACTGGCATCTCCTGCTCTGGAGCAAAGAGAAACAGGAGTTGGCCGGAGCCTACCGCGCCGGCAACACCGACGAGATCATTCGCGCTCACGGCATCAAAGGCCTCTACACCAACACCGTATTCCGCTACGACGAGCGTTTATTCATGAAGATCGGATCGGCGCTTGAGTTAGGACGCTCCTTCGTCCGCACCGAGTATCAGCGCCAGTACGCTCCATTGTTGCAGCTATGGAAGGGAATTGCGCGCTTCGTTGCCGCTCGTCCGGAAACCCCGGTCCTTTTCGGCGCGGTCAGCATCAGCAACGAGTACAGCCGTCTCTCGCGCGAAATGATCGTGCAGTACTACCAGTCTCGCGAGGATGGCCACGAGTTTGCCGACCTGATCCAACCGCGCACTCCATTCCGTACGCCCAAACTGCGCCGCTGGGATTGCCGAGCCCTCTGTGACGCCTTGCAAAACCTCGATCAACTCGGCGAGCCGATTTCTGACGTGGAAGAAGACGGCAAAGGCGTGCCCATCCTGATCCGTCAATACGACAAGGTCGGCGGCAAACTGGTCGGATTCAACCTCGACCGGAAGTTCTCCGACGTAGTCGATGGCCTCGTGATCGTCGACCTGCGCCAGACCGATCCCCCGGTTCTGGAACGTTACATGGGCAAGGAAGGCTACGCCGGCTTCCGCCGTTTCCACAAGATGGACTAGCCATCCCGACCTGCAAACCGTTTCTAAGGAACAATTTCCCCGCATGGAACGTATCTCAACCACAGCGGGAGTTTCTCGTCGCGGGATATCAACCTTCTGGATCTCAAGGCTCTCTCAATGATCAATCGGATGTCTTCATGCGCAGATTGATGTTCGTCTTGCTGGTTTTCACGAGCGGACTCTGCTTGGGCGAAGATCCCGTACGGGTCAACGTCAAGCTCGTGAACGTGGCTTTCTCCGCGCGCGATTCTCGCGGCGCGCTGGTGAACAGCCTTACCAAAGACGATGTCGAAGTCTTCGAAGATGCCGTTCCGCAAAAAGTTTCGTTCTTTGCGCGCAGTGTCGATGTCCCTCTGATACTGGGATTGATCGTCGATGCCAGTGGAAGCCAGGAGCATTTCTCGAAGCAGCACCAGCATGACCTGGAGGTCTTTCTTAAGGACATCCTGGGACCAAAAGACCGGGTGTTTCTGATCGGTTTTGGCAATCACATCCGACTGATCAGCGACTTCTCGCAATCCGGCCCGGAGTTAGTGGACCGCCTGAAGCTCTATCAGCACAGCGACAAGCATTTTCCGGAACTGGGGCCTAATGAAAGTCGGGATTTGGGCACCGCTTTTTACGATTCCATCTACTACTCGATTACCGAAAAGCTAACCAGTGAGAGCGGCCGGCGCGCTCTGCTCGTCTTCAGCGACGGTGAAGATAACTCCAGTTCGCGCGACATGATGACCGCCATTGAGGCGGCGCAGGCCGCCGACGTGCTGGTCTACACGATCCGCTATACCGAGAAAGAACATGGCCACCTCACGGCACGCAACCAGTACGGTATTCGGGTTATGGACCGCATCGCAAAAGAGACTGGCGGCCAGGCAATCGATGCCGAGACCACCGACCCGAAAACCTACTTTCAGCAAATTGCACAGGAACTGCGCACTTCGTATGAACTCGCCTACTATCCCACGAGTCCGTTACCCGATGACACCTTTCGCAAGATCTCAGTCCGTCCCAAGCAACCCGGCATCACTGTCCGCTCCAAGACCGGATATTTCGCGCGTTAACGACTGCCATTCTTTCCAGGAAACCTTAAAGACCGCCCTTTGCTAAATCCGCCCACCTGTTAAACAATGAATTATTACACTGGCCGTAGCGGGCGCTTCCGATTCCGCCGGCGCGCCAGAGATAACGCAAGGAGCCTTCATGTCTGCCACTGGAGAATTCATTCGCATCATGAACTATGTCGACGACATTGCTGCCACGCTGCGCCGCATCAGCGTCAGCCTGCCGTCGCTAACCGTAGAAGAGCGCAAGCGCTTGTCCGAATACATGCGCAAGTCCGACCCGAACTTCGTCACCGTGCTCGAGCAACTCGAAGGCGGAGGCAAATAGTGCCGGAAGTAAAAACCGTAGCCGTAATCGGCGCGGGAATCATGGGCCGTGGAATCGCCCATGCCGCGGCCGTCGGCGGCTATCGCACCATCCTCGAAGACCTGCTTCCCAACGCACTCCGCAAAGCCGAAACCGAAATCCGCGCCAATCTGGACAAGGCAGTTGAACTCGGCAAAGTCAGCGCCGGAGCTGCCGACGCCGCCTTCGGACGGCTCGAATATGCGGGATCAGTCGAGCAGGCTGCGCGCGAAGCCGATCTCGTAATCGAAGCTGTCCCCGAGGAGATGGAGTCAAAGATCGAAATCTTCACTCTCCTCGACAAAATCTGTCGACCGACAACGATTCTTGCGTCGAACACTTCGTCGCTCAGCATCACGGAAATTGCCAGCGTCACCTACCGCGCGAAGAAATGCCTCGGCATGCACTTCTTCAATCCAGTGCACAAAATGAAATTGCTGGAAGTAGTGCGCGCACTCGAAACCGACGATGACACCCTCGTGACGGTGGCTGAAGTCGGCAAGCGTATGGGTAAGGAAGTAGTGGTGATCAAGGAAGCCCCCGGCTTCATCACCAGCCGTATCAACGCCATGATCGGCAATGAAGCCTTCTACATGCTCCAGGAAGGCATCGCCACCGCGGCCGATATCGATAAGGCACTCAAGCTAGGTCTCAACCATCCCATGGGCCCGTTTGAACTCGTAGACCTGGTGGGACTCGACACGCGACTGCATATCCTCGAATATCTGCACAAAAGCCTTGGCGAGAAGTTCCGGCCCTGTCCACTGCTGGTGCAGTACGTCAAGGCAGGGCGCTTGGGACGCAAGTCAGGGCGGGGAGTGTTTGAGTACCCCGAGCAGTCCTCGCAATCGGCCTCAAAATAAAGCCTTTCGTTCCCGCCTTTGTCTTCTGCCACATGGCACAAAATAATTGACAAAGTGGCGGAGACGAGATAGATTGGATGCATGGCTATTGCTGCGGAGAAATCCAGTCGTACTCAGCTACCCGGGCGAGCCCTCGGCCTGGAAGTTGAGACTCTTCCGGAATTGATCCGGCGAGTGGATCGGGGATTTGGCTACCGCGCCCTTGAATCCATGGCGGCGCGCTCTGGGATCGTCGTGGCTGAACTGGCCTCCACCGTAGGAATCCCGCAACGGACATTGGCTCGCCGTAAGGTCTCCGGGCGCCTGACTCCGGAGGAATCTGAGCGCTTGCTGCGAATCTCCATGGTGTTCGAGAGTGCGCTCGAATTGTTCGAAGGCGATCGCGCTGCCGCGGTGAAATGGTTGCATACGCCCAGGCCTGTGTTCGATGGTCAGACACCTATGGCGTATTCCCGCACCGAACTTGGTGCCCGCGAAGTCGACAATTTAATCGGACGCCTGGAGCGTGGGGTCTTTTCGTGACCTTCACCGCTTGGCGAATCACCAAGCGCAAGCACGCCAAAAGCGCTTTCAGCGGATTGGCAGCCAAAAAATACGGAGGCCGGTGGAATAGCCCTGGAACTGCCGTTGTTTACGCCGCTCAAAGCCGATCGCTGGCGGTACTTGAAGTTCTCGTACATCTGGAAAGTTCCGACCTGCTCAAGAAGTACGTCCTCATCGGCATGGAAATCGACGATTCTTTCGTTGCAGAAATCGACAGACGCGTTCTGCCGCACACCTGGCAGGTGGACCCGGCGCCCGTCGAAATGCGACTCATCGGCGACCAGTGGGCGGCGGACGCTACGTCGGCCGTGCTCAAAGTTCCGAGCGCGATTGTGCCGGGAGAAGACAATTTTCTCCTGAATCCGATGCACCCCGATTTCACCAAACTCCGCCTAGGTAAGCCAGTCGATTTTCAATTTGATCCGCGCCTTTCCCGATAATCCCGCTTCGCGCAGATCTTGCAAGAAGAGCAACGGAGCGAGGTTGGCTGCATGTAACCTCGCCCCCCGATTGTCGCATCTACTGGTTGATGTCCTGCTTCGATTCCAGCTTCCTCACCAGCCCATCCAGATAGGCTTTCTGGTTGTCTGGGGCCTTGTCCAGAGCGACTTTCATCTCCTTGGCCGCATCGTCAAACTTTCCCTGGCCCGAGTACATGCGCGCCAGCCCGGTATGCGTGAACCACATGTCCGGATGCTTCTTGGCGTTATCGCGGAAAATCGCATACGCGTCATCCGCCCGCTTTTGGCCCTGTAGCTGGCGGGCATAAAGATGCATTTGAAGAGGATTCGCCAGCGCCAACGCTTTCTTTTCTGCCGCCGCCGCATCGTCCTTGCGGTTGAGCGCGGTGAGCACCTGCGACTTGGTCATTTCGTTGTCGTAGCGGTCTTCGTTGGTGATGGAAGCATCCGCATACTTCAGCGCATCATCGAGCCCGACTTTTTCCGCAAGCAGATAGTTCGCCGCATCGTCGCCACTCATCCACGTGTACTGGGAAAGATTGCGAAGCTGCTTCTTCAGACTGGCCTGCACGACGCTGTGTACGTCCACATCGACCTTGAACGGCACGGCAACTTTTTCCCACTCCAGCACCACCACCGCAGAATCCGGCTTGAGCTGGTCGAAGTCATACGTCAGAGCATTGTGCATCTCGGTGGCGTGCGGTTTTACATCGACCCGCAGAGCGTCTTCCGCTTCGTTATAGGTGAAGGCTCCCCAGGAAGTCGAATTCTTGGAAAAAATGATCGTCCATTGATCGGCGGTTGGAATCATATGGAGCCCGTAGGTCCCGCGGTCAAGCGCCTTGCCTTCGATCGTGACCGGATCGCTGAACGTGATCGTCGTGTTTTCGTTGGCTCCGGCGCGCCAGACTTTTCCGTACGGAACGAGCGCGTCCCAAACCTTGCGATCGTTCACCAGCGGACGGTGATAGGAAATTGTGATGTCAGTGATGCCGACTCGCTGCGTAATCAGTGCCCGCTGGCTGGGGCGGGGCAGGTCGAGAACGAACGACTGCGCTGGGCTGACACCCGTCATAGCCGTCAACATCAAGCTGAAAAACGCTGCTCGTAAAGCTCTTTGAATCATGGGAGAACGCCTCCTGATGGCTTTCCATCAAACTGCAAGATTTTGGGAAGGCACGACTCGATTCGTGCCGTTGAGTTTCGCAGCCTCTATAGACGTGCTACAACACACGCGGTAAGCGAAACGCGCGCAATTTGGCCCACGCGGCTAACCCCCAACCCGTTTCAGGAGTCCAAGTTAGGCAGGTAAAGAGTTTTGGGGAACCTGGCCCTCAACTGTCCCGTATCAAGACATGGGATGGACGCTGCACGCGTCCGCCCAATGCCAGACCTCGCGTTTGAAAACAGCGGATAAAAGCCATGCGAATGTTGATCGAAATCATGCGCCAGTCTCTGGCCACTCTGTGGGCCCACAAGCTGCGCTCTTTCCTGACTATGTTCGGGATCGCCTGGGGTGTTGGCTCACTCCTGCTGCTGGTCGGCCTAGGCGAAGGATTCCGCAGCGGACAGACACGCCAGCTCGCGACCTTGGGGCAGGACATCATGTTCATGTTCCCCGGCCGCATTCCGGCCGTGGCTGGCAACTCGCTGTCCGGCCGTACGTACCATTTCACCTATCAGGACTACCTGGCCGTCCGGCGCGAAGCGCGGTCGCTGAAAAATCTTTCCCCCGTACTGAACCGCGAGGACATCCGCGCCGTCAGCGACTACGGTTCCACCAACGGCCAGATCTTCGGTATCGCCCCCGAGTACAACCAGATCCGCAACGTGCCCATTGGTACCGGACGCTGGTTCAACGATGCAGATAACAACGAATCGCGCCGCGTCGCCGTCGTGGGCTGGGAACTGCTGAAGAACATTTTTCCCGGAGGCAATCCCGCCCTGGGTTCCACGATCCTCCTCAACGGATCGCGTTTCGAAATCATTGGTGTGGTTGCCAAGGTCGGCCAGGACGGCAACAACGGCACGAACGCCCGCATCTTCATCCCGATTGACACCATGCGCGGGCTGTTCCCGCTGAAAGAAGAAAACTCCGAGGACGCCATCTCGTTCATTAACTACCGCCCGACCACGCCGGCATTGCATCTTCAGGCGAGGAACGAACTGCACGAAATCATCGCCCGCCGCCACGGATTCGATCCCAAACTGGAAGACTCCTTCGGCGACTGGGACACGATTGAGAACAATCAGAAGGTCGGCAAAATCTTCAGCGCCATGGATTGGTTCCTCGGCGTGGTAGGCGTGGTGACGTTGGGTCTTGGGGCCATCGGCGTGATCAACATCATGCTGGTCTCCGTGACCGAGCGCACCCGCGAGATCGGATTGCGAAAAGCCCTGGGCGCGACGCATCGTGCGATCCTGACCCAGTTCTTTGTCGAAGGCGCCTTTCTTACAGCATTGAGTGGTGGAATTGGTTTGGCCATAGTAGGAGGCCTTGTATCGCTGCTGGCGATGCTGCCCGCGCCGGAAGGCTTTGACACGCCGCGCATCGTCCCCGCATCCGCCATCGTGGCCATTCTTTCTCTCGCAATTGCCGGCATCGCCGGTGGACTCTATCCCGCGCGCCAGGCCGCATTGCTGCAGCCAGTGGAAGCGCTTCGCCAGGAATAAGTCAGGACGAAACATGGTTCTCGAACTCGGACGCCAGGCCTACAACGCGCTCAAGCACAACCGCCGCCGCAGCATCCTCACCATGCTCGGCATGGCGTGGGGAATCGCGACCGTCGTCCTGCTGCTCGCCTACGGCGCAGGATTCGAACGCGGCCTCTGGGTCGCGTTCCGTTCCTTCGGCACAAACCTGATTTTCATTTTCCCCGGACGCACCTCACTTCAGGCCGGCGGCACCAAAGCCGGCTCTGAAATCAAACTCACCGTCAACGATCTCGACTACCTGCAAGCCGAAGTCCCGCTCATCAAGCGCCTTTCTCCCGAAACCACCAAGAAGAGCACCGCTGCCTACGGCACGCGCAGCGGGAGTTACAGCGTATCTGGCGTCTATCCCTACTACGGCCACATGCGCAAAATGGACGTGGAGTTCGGAACCTTCTTCACCGAACTCGACGAAAACACCCACACTCGTGTAGCCGTACTTGGCTCCGACGTCAAGAAGAAGCTGTTCTCAGGCCAGAACGCGCTCGGCGAAAAAGTTCGCATCGACGGCATTTCCTACGAAGTCATCGGAGTGCTGAAACATGCCCTCCAGAACGGCGACGACGACATGAACAGCAACATGTACGTCCCGTTCAGCACCATGAGCGACCTGAAGAACACCTACTACCTGAACGCCGTGGTCATGGAATACGAAGGCGACCACGAAAAAGTCGCGACCGCGATCCGGCAGTCGATGGCCTTCCACCACGAATTCGATCCCAAGGACAAACGCGCCATCTTCGTCTTCGACGTCATCGCCGACCTGCTCGACCTGCGCGTAATCACGACCGGAATCAAGATCCTGCTCGGTTTCATCGGCCTGCTGACTCTCGGCATCGGGGGCGTCGGCCTGATGAACATCATGCTCGTGTCCGTCACCCAGCGCACACGCGAGATCGGAGTGGAGAAGGCTCTGGGAGCGCGCAGTTGGCATATCCTCTTCCAGTTCCTGGCCGAAGCTCTGGTCATCACGCTGCTGGGCGGAATCGCGGGTGTGGTCCTGGCCTATGTGGTTTCCTGGTCCGTAGGATCGCTCACCCTCTGGAGCGCCTTCCTCGACGACGCAAGCGAGGGAGACATTCACCTCACCATCGATTTCGCCACTCTGCTTGCCTCGTCCCTGATCCTGGGATTCGTCGGCATCATCAGCGGCATGTTACCTGCCATTAAAGCCTCGCGCCTCGACCCTATCGAAGCGCTGCGGTACGAGTAGTTCGCGGAAATCACTCGGCCAACCCCACTCCATGAACGCGATCTGAGTCTGCGATGAAGCGCCTCACAGCTCTGGGATTACGTAGTACATGGAGGATCGCTTTAGGAGCGTGCTCCGCGATTGCGGCCAGAAGATACGGGCGGCTCTGGCGGCGGTATCGCAGCAGCCAGCGCCAGAAATCCCAACGCTCGCGGGATCGCCGCATCGCTCGCCAACTGCAGCGGAGGAGCGAGAAGTCCAGAAGAATGATCGTGTCAGCGCCACGAAGGCGGGTTTCGACGGCATCATAGGGGCCCAAGTCCCCATCCATGATCCACTCGTCCTCCGTTGCAAGCCGCTCCTGGACTTCTATCCACTGAGCATGCGGTGTCGCGACCAGGCCGGGCCCCCAGAAGATCTTGTCGAGTTCTATTATCCGTAGCCCCGTGATCTCGCCCAGCTGTGCCGCAAGGGTCGATTTGCCTGAAGCTCCACGACCAACAATCACCACTCGCTTCATGCGTCCCAGCATAGCCTGAGATCGGGCCGGCAAAGCAGCCGTTCCATCGCCCTCCATGTGATATATTCGTGCGGATTTCCCCGGAGGAAGCCATGCGCCCACTTGGCGTCACCTTGATCGGCATTTACCAGATTCTGCGCGGCATCTTGGGAGGCCTCTTCGGACTCAGCCTGCTGCTGTTCACCAGTCTGGCTGCGAAACTCGCCTCGCTCGCCGCCGAGGGCAACGCCCTGGAACGCATCCTGCATAGCTTCGGCCGAATGGCCGGCCTGGGAATCGTTATCTTCGGCGCTCTGCACATCCTCGCCGGATTCGGCCTGCTGAAGATGGAAAACTGGGGCCGCCTGCTGGCCCTCTTGTTCTCCGCCATCGGCCTCATGGTCTTATTGCCTGTGCTGATCGCATCCCATGGTTTGCCATTGATCTTTGCAGGGATTAACGCAGCCAGCATCTTCTATCTCGCCCTCCCTCCAATCAAACGCATCTTTCACGGAGAGCGTCCGGCACTGTCAGCCGCCTAGCCCTTAGCCGCGAAGCGGCGAAAGATTACAGCCCACGGCGCGAGCCGTGGGACACGATGCGCGACGAGGAGCCCCGAAGGGGCGGAAGACTGGCCCTTCACGCACACTCGAACGGGACGAAAAAGCCGGTCCTGATTCCGCTGAGGTAACCTCCACGGCCACCTACCAAAGTGCACAATTTTTGGTGCTATTTAACCTCTCTGAAATATCCCGGAAGTAAACTATGCGCAAAGGAATGGGGAGTTCACGCACATCGCGATCTGCGCTTCCGCTCCAGGTAGCCGCCGTCTGCTACCATCGCCGAAGCTCGCACGCCGAATTCCTTCTGGTCCATACCAACGGCGGCCGCAAGTGGACTTTCCCCAAAGGAGCCCCCGAACCCAATCTTTCTCACAGTCAGGCCGCTGAGCGCGAAGCTCACGAAGAAGCCGGAGCCGCCGGAATCATCGAACCGCGCCACTTCCACATCTACCTCCACTCCAAGGGCGTCTTCTGGCAGAACGGAGGCGTGCAGGAATACGTCGTCAAAGCTTTCCTGATGGAAGTGCAGCACACCCGCCGTCCCGAGGAAACCTTCCGCAGTCCGACCTGGTTTGAGCCGGACGAGGCCCGCATCATCCTGGCAAAGGGCCGGGAAGTAAAATACGCCCGCGAACTCCAGACCGTGATTGACCGCGCTCTGGAGCACCTCGGCGTCACCCGCCTCGCCGCCGCCCGCTGAAGTTGAACCTTTAAGGCGTTTCAGTCCATAACACGAAACTGCGTGCACAACCGTGGAAGAGCGGCCCTGAAGGGCCGCGTAAGGTTCGGAAATGTTTACGGGCTTCAGCCCCTGTGGGACTTGGACCCAATGCCTTCCGTGAAACGCCAGTCCTGTAATATCTTCCCAGGAAGCCATCGTGAAAAAGCCTGCCTCTCCCGCGCAGCAGATCGCCTCCTTCATCGCCAAGTTCGATCCCAAAATTGCCCGGCAAATTCGCGCTTGCCGCTCAGCGATGCGAAAGAAATTCCCCACCGCAAACGAACTCGTCTACGACAACTACAACTTTTTCGTGATCGGATATTCCACCACCGAACGAACCTCGGACTGCCTATTTTCGCTGGCGGCGGATGGACACGGCGTCAACCTGCATTTTTATTGGGGAGCGAAACTACCCGACCCGAAAAAAATTCTGCAAGGCAGCGGAACCCAGAATCGTTTCCTCCGACTGGAGAGTGCGGCCACTCTGGCCCGACCAGAAGTCCAGACTCTACTCCAAGACGCCGTCGCCCTGGCGAATTCTCCGCTGCAACGAACCGGACGCGGCGTCACGCTCATCAAATCGATCTCGCCTAAACAGCGGCCGCGAAGAGTAGCCGACAAGTAATCGTGCCGCCATTACGCTGAGATGCCCGTGTTATAACTCTCCTGCATGCCGAATCGCCAGGGTTCGTTCCGCCTCTTCAGTTATTCCGGGATTGATGTCTTCGTGCATTGGTCCTGGTTCGTGGTGGCCATTTACGAAATCAACGGCCGTGGCCGATCGTATTCCT
This sequence comes from Terriglobales bacterium, assembly GCA_035569025.1. Lineage (GTDB taxonomy): Bacteria > Acidobacteriota > Terriglobia > Terriglobales > Acidobacteriaceae > Acidiflorens. The sequence continues at coordinate 99,134 of DATMNN010000052.1, read as the reverse complement.
CCATCACCTGGAACGTGCTCGAGTATCTGTCACTGTTTCTGATCGTGATGATGCACGAATTTGGTCACTCCCTGGCCTGCCGCCAAGTGGGCGGCATCGCGAATCAGATTGTGCTCTGGCCGCTTGGTGGCGTTGCGTACGTAGATCCTCCGCCGCGTCCGGGTGCCACCTTGTGGAGCATTGCCGCCGGACCGCTGGTGAACGTGGCGCTGATCCCGATCCTGGCAGGGCTGGGCTGGGTTGCGAGGTCCTCGGGTTGGTCGCACACCATGCCCGATGCCTACGAACTCTTACGCACGGTGTGGAAAATTAATCTCGGCTTGCTGATTTTCAACATCCTGCCAATTTACCCGCTGGACGGCGGCCAGATTTTCCGGTCGCTGTTATGGTTTGTGCTGGGACGCGCCCGCAGCCTGATGGTCGCCGCCAGCATCGGCATCATCGGCGTGATCGGACTCTTCGCCCTGGCGATATGGAGGCAGTCGGTCTGGATAGGGGTAATCTCGATCTTCATCCTGATGAATTGCTGGAGCGGCTTGCAACAGGCTCGTGCGTTGTCGCGTCTGGCGAAGATTCCGCGCCGGAGTGGCTTTACCTGTCCCTGGTGCAAATCGGAACCGCCACTCGGCGAATTCTGGAAATGCGCCAAGTGCGGCGCCTCATTCGATACCTTCCAGACGCACGGTGTGTGTCCCCAGTGCTCGACGCAGTATCCCGTCACGCACTGCCTGGACTGCCGCCGCGCGTACCCCATCAGCGAGTGGATGGTTTCTGCGGTTGCGCCGCCAAAGCTTTAGCCGAGTCTCTGGATGGGTCCTCTTCTTCCTGCCGCCGCGCCATTTCCCGCGCCTTTCATGAGACGATTGAACTACTCCCATGATTCAACTTTCCGGCGCCGGTAAGCGCTATGGCCACAAACTCCTCTTTGAAGACGCGGACTGGCTGATCACGCCCGAGTCGCACGTCGGACTCGTCGGCGCGAACGGTACCGGCAAATCCACTGTCATGAAAGTGCTGGCCGGTCTTGAATCTTTGGACTACGGCTCGATCACGCGAGCGAAAGGCATCTCCGCTGGATACCTCCCGCAGGACGGCCTCACCCTCAGTGGGCGCTCCATCTTTGCCGAATGTATGTCGGTCTTCGAAGGCCTGCATGCCGTGGAAAAAGAGATGGAGTCGCTCACCCAGAGCATGTCCGAACTCGATCACACCAGCGCCGCCTACTCCGATGTCGCAGACCGCTACCAGAAACTCGAACACGAATTCCGCGCCCGTGACGGCTACACGCTGGAAGCGGAAGTGGGCAAAGTGCTGACTGGTCTTGGATTCCATCGCGACGACTGGAATCGCCTGATCGACGAATTTTCCGGCGGCTGGCAGATGCGCATCGCGCTTGCCAAGCTTCTTCTGCAAAAGCCCAACCTACTCCTGCTCGACGAGCCCACCAACCATCTCGACCTCGAAGCACGCAACTGGTTGGAGGAATACCTCACGAGCTATCCCTTCGCATACGTACTGATCTCGCACGATCGCTATTTTCTTGACACCACCGTGACCAAGATCGTCGAACTCTGGAACAAGAAGATGCACTTCTACGCCGGAAACTACGACCAGTACCTGACTGCCAAGACCACGCGTCGAGAACAACTGGAATCCTCCTACAAGACCCAAAAAGAACGGATTGAACAGCTCGAAGTCTTCATCAACCGCTTCCGTTACACCGCCACGAAAGCCAAGCAAGTCCAGAGCCGGATCAAGGAACTCGAAAAAATCGAACGCATCGAAATCCCCGAAGAAGAAAAGACCGTCCACTTTTCGTTCCCGCAGCCCAAGCCCAGCGGACGCATCGTCGCCGAGTTCACGAACGTCGCGAAGAGTTATGGTGACCACATGGTCTTCGACAAAGTGAATTTCAATATCGAACGCGGAGACCGCGTCGCCCTCGTAGGTGTCAATGGGGCAGGGAAGTCGACGCTGATCAAGCTGCTCGCAGGCACGGAACCTCTCTCGGCAGGCGAATTCAGACTGGGACACAACGTCGACTTCGACTACTTCGCGCAGGATCAATATAAGGAACTCGATCCCGACGCCCGCATCCTCGAAGACCTGAGCGACAAGTCGGGAGCGTCCACGCAAACAGAACTGCGGAGTCTGCTCGGCTGTTTTCTGTTTTCGGGCGACGACGTCTTCAAGCGCATCGGCGTGCTCTCCGGCGGAGAACGCAACCGCTATGCCTTGCTCAAACTCCTGTTGCATCCGGCGAACTTTCTGCTGCTGGACGAACCAACGAATCACCTGGACATGCGCGCCAAAGACGTCCTGTTAGAAGCCCTGGAGAAATATACTGGCACAGTCGTCTTCGTCTCGCACGACCGCTATTTCATCGACAAGCTGTCTACGCGCGTATTTGAAATCGGGGATGGCAAGGTCGAAACCTATCCTGGAAATTACGAAGACTATCTATGGCGCAAACAAGGAGGAGCGGTCGAACTGCAAGCCGAGACAGCGAAGACCGTCGGGCTGACAGTCGCGCCAACGAACGGTACCCAACCTTCAACCGTCGACGCCTCCGAGCCGAAAGCCAAGCGCATGAATCCGATGAAGCGCAAGAAAATGGAGGACCGCTTGAAAGAGCTGGAAGGAGAAATCTCGCAGGCTGAAGCCACGATCGCCCTGCTTGAAACTGGCCTTCAATCTTTTATCAGCGCGGAGGAAACACAACGGCAGTCGCAGGAATTGACCGCCAAGAAGAGCCAACATCAAGCGCTGATGACAGAGTGGGAAGCGCTTTCGGAAGAGTTGGTGTAGCTGAGAACTGAGAACTGAGAACTGAGAACTGAGAACTGAGAACTGGTTCTCCCTACCCGCCCTGCTTCAACTCCGTCAAAACCTGCCGCGCAATCTCTTTCAGTGTCTCGAACACGCCCACGCCCTGAAATGCGACGGATTCAATCACCGCTTCGTTCTTCTTGCGCAGTTCTTTCGAGAGTTGGTCGACAGAGAGCACGTTCGGCAGATCGCGTTTGTTGAGTTGCAACACGTACGGGATCTTGTTGAAGTCGTAGCCGTGTTCCTTCAGGTTGTCATGTAGGTTGTCGAGCGCTTCGACGTTGGCGTCCATGCGTTCTCCCTGCGAGTCGGCGACGAACACGATGCCATCGACGCCGCGCAGGATCAATTTGCGGCTGGCGTCATAGAAGACCTGGCCGGGCACGGTGTACAGATGGATGCGGGTCTTGAAGCCGCGCACCGAACCGAGATCCAGCGGCAGGAAGTCAAAGAAGAGAGTACGGTCGGTCTCGGTGGCCAGCGAGATCATCTTGCCCTTCTGCTGCTCAGCGGTCTTTTGATAGATGAACTGCAGATTCGTCGTCTTGCCGCCCAACCCGGCGCCATAATAGACGATCTTGCAATTGATCTCACGCGCTGCGAAGTTGATGAAACTCAAAGGCTTCCTCAGAGAAGGCGCAGAAAACTCCCGACGCGGGAATCATTCCTGCACAAATCCCTAAAAATCTAATTCGGGTACTGCCAGTTTTTATATCACACCCGAAGGGGTACCCGCAGGTTACCCACGTTACTAAAAGGCAACGGGTTCAGTTGTTTAGGGTTGCTTGCCACCGCCGAGCACTATGGTGTCCCCGCCTCACTTCGGCGTCGGCAACGGGTAGTATCCATCCTTCGCGTACACGGTCAGGTCCGGACGCCGCACCCTGACCTCGATCCGCCTATAGGCACCAGCCCCCGGCTTGCCGGAGTAGGCGAGCGTGTACTGGTTCCGGGCATCGCCAATGGCGCGGGCGTAAGCCTTCTCAATATCGGCCTTCGCGTTCTCGGCATACACCGTCCCACCACCCGTAGCGTAAACGTACCTGGGCAGGATGTTGCCATAGCCGAAGTTGATATCGGGGAGGCCAGGTGGCATCGGTATCTTGGGAATGTGAACTTTTTGCAGCTTGCCGTAGCCCGGGATAGCGGCGCCTTCCACGCCCACGCCATACACGATGATGTTCTGTTTGAGCAGAACCTTGAGCGTGTCGGTATAGCTGGCGTCGCTGCCCACCTCGCGTCCATCGCTGACCACAAAAATGATCTTGCGTCGCGTTCGGTCGCGCTTTGAGAGATCGCGTGCCGCCAACAAAATCGCGTCGTTGATCACGTGGGCTTGCCGCGGCGGCGAAATGACTGGCTGAATCGGGGAATCGACCGGATGCCCGTTTATCGACGGGCCCTGCGGACCGAGCGGCCCGCCCGTAACCGGCGCTCCGTTGTTGCGTCCGCTGTAGGTCTTGATCTGGTTCAGCACCGCGGTGAGTTGCTGCCCAATCGCTGAAAAGTCCGAGACCCGGCTTACTGTGCTGCTGTAGGTATAGATCGCGACTTCGTCGAACTGGCTGAACGCGCCTTGCAGTGCTGGCAGCGTCTCCTGAATCTTGCGCACACCCGAATCCGGCATCCCCAGATCGAACACCACCGCTGCCGAAAGTGGAAACGGATCGCTAGTGAAGAACTTCAGAGTCTGCGGCTGCCCGTTCTCGAGAACGGTAAAGTCCTTCGGCAGCAGTCCCGCAACCAGCCGTCCGTCGTTGTCCTTCACCGTGACCGGCACGGTCACGTAGTTCAGTACCCTGGTGACCGTAAAAAGCTCTTCGCGGCTGTTTTCTCCGTCTGGAGGGACGCTCCCCTCAGTGACAGTCTTGACCGGCGGCATTGGCGGCGGAGCAGTTGCCGCATCAGCCTCAGGCGCACTTCGCGGAGGCTCGTTCAGAGGCGTCAGATCCTTCTGCTTGGGAACATCCTGATCCGCGCTGGAGCTGTCCGGGGGCGGACCCGAGTCGGCGGGTGGCTTGGTCGGAAACGGCGTCGGAGCCGGCGGCTGGCTCGCCGATGGCGCATCCGGAATGTCGGATTTCTGTTGCGCCCAGCCCGCGAACGCCAGCAAAATGATCAGCGCCCCGAGCATGATCGCGCCAGTTTTCTTAGCCATCTCCCCGAAACCGCCCTTCCCGGCCCCAATCCTGGGGAATTTTTCAAAGCTGTCGTCTACTCAGATGCCTTTCCGCCCCGCTTTGGTGCATCTAAGCCCTACAGGATAGACTAGCAAAGTTTCCGGGTGAAGACTCACATGTCCAAGCTGTATTCCAGGCTGCACCTCGCCTCATTGGCGATCGCGTCCCTGATAGTTCTTTCGATTTCACTAACCGCCCAGCAACCCAGCACCCCCCCACCCGCGGGTTCGACGGGCGATCAGCCGGTGGCGGGAACTGACGACAATCCCGCCGCCATTTTCAAGAGCAACGTCGACGTGGTCCAGCTGTTTTTCAACGTTAAGGACAAGCACGGCGCGCTCATCCCCAACCTCACGAAAGACAGCTTCGACATCTTCGAAGACGGCAAACCGCAGACGATCAAGTACTTCAAGGCCGAGAGCGATCTTCCTCTTACCTTGGGAATCATGATCGACGCCAGCGGCAGCCAGCGCAACGTCCTCGGCATCGAGCAGGAGGTTGGCGGGTCGTTTCTCGAAGAGACGCTTCGCCCCAGCGACATGGCGTCGGTATTCAGTTTCGACGTGGACGTCACCCTGGTGCAGGATTTCACCGGTTCAATTTCCCGCCTGAAAAAGGCAATGCGCGACGTCAAAATTAACTCTGGCACAGGCGCCTGCGCCAACCTCCCAGGCCTCGGCGGCGGACCGATTCCGTGTCCCTCAACCGGACCTCGCGGCACGGTCCTGTACGACGCTGTCTACGTAGCCTCGCATGACGCCTTCGCCCAGGAAGTGGGCCGCAAGGCGATGATCCTGCTCACCGACGGCGAAGACCAGGGCAGCCGCCTGAAGATCAAAGACGCCATCGAGGCAGCCTCCAAGGCCGACACCATCTGTTACGTTCTGCTGATTGCCGACCGCGGCCTCGCCATGGGATTCGGCGGCGGCGACATGAAGAAACTCACCGCCGAGACCGGCGGCCGCGTGATCGAAGTCGGCAACAAATTCGACAAGCTCAAACAGGCGTTCGACCAGATTTCGCAGGAACTCCGCAGCCAGTACAACATCGGCTACACCCCCACCAACAACAATCGGGATGGCGGTTTCCGCAAAATCGAAATCAAAGCCAAAGGCGGCGACTATAAGATTCAAGCCCGCAGCGGATACTACGCAATGCCGCGTAAAGAGCAGTAGGACACTTGCTGAATCTGCTTTCCCTTCGTTCGGCGAGACAGCAGGTCCTTCCCTTCGCTAAGGATGACAATTCTCAATGGGGCGAAGTTTAAGTATTACGTTTCAAGCTTTTGGGCGGTCCTTGACCGGGATCACAAACTTCAATCCCGACCACACCTCAGTCACGGCGCACACTTTCACGTCGACGAGACCGAGTGCGAGTCCAGTGTCGCGAATGATGTCTTCAGTCAAATCGGTCGCAACGCCCGACGCCTTCTTTGGCCACGAAATCCACAGCATGCCGGCCGGTGCGAGCACGTTGCGCACGCGTTTCATCTCGCGTTCCAGTTCAACCCGAGACTTGGTGAACAGGTGAACGAAATCCAACGGCCCCGCCAGACGGCTCGCAATGCGGCATCCCGACAACGCGTCCTTGAGTTCGGCGCGCACATCGGCAGGCACGGCGATCAGCGCCACGCGCAAGTCTTTCTTAATTCCCAGTTTTTTCGGTAATGGCGTTCCAGAATATCCCGGCATAGAGAGTTGCGAATGCTTCAGGTGTTTATCGAGATTGTCGGATACACAGGCTGCTGAAAAATAAGCAAATGCCGGCACTGCCGCAAATGCCGGCACCGCCGTGGAAGAGCGGCGCTTCAGCGCCGCGTAAGTCGTTCCTGACGAGTGCGGGCTTCAGCCCCGGTGGTCGCTCTGCGTTCCAGAATTCAATTTTGAGCAGCCTCTCCGCCGCTACCGTTTCGGCGCGTAGTAACCCTTGCGGGTACGCACATGAAACGACTTCTGCTGAGCAAGAATCTCGATCGTGCGGAAATGCCCGTCGGATACGAAGTCTGCCGGACGATACGTCATCGCATACTGGCTGCGCAGTTCGTCCTGAATCGATGCGAACGCATCGGTCACGTCGCGAATCTGAAACGGAAAGAATGCGCGCCCGCCCGTGGCTTCCGCGATCCGTTCCAGAACCTTATCCGACTTCGTCTTCGAGCCGGTGATGTTCGTGCTGATCGTGTAGACAATCACTTCGGCCCGTTGCGCCATCTCGATCGCTTCCTCGCGCGTCACATGGCTCGAGTTGTCGTCGCCGTCGCTGAGCAGGATAATGGCTCGCCGCACCGGCCCGGTCTGCGTCTCTTTCATCAGATGGTCGCGGCAAGTGCTGTATAGTGCGTCATACATCGCCGTGCCACCTCCTGCCTTCAAGGCGCGCACGCCTTTGGAGAGCAGTTCCGTGTTGTCCGTAAAATCCTGCGTTACATCCGGAGTGGAGTCGAATCCGATCGTCGTAGCCTCGTCATAGCGCGGCCGGATGATCGAATTCAAGAATTCAATCGCCGCTTCCTGCTCGAACTTGAAACGATCGCGAATCGAGTTGCTGGCATCAATCAGGAGTGCGACTTGCAGCGGAAGGTTGGTCTCGGCGTGGAAACTGCTGATCCGCACAGCCGGCTTGCGATCGTCGATGACCCGAAAATCCGCTTCCTTCAAGTCCTTGATGTAGCGTCCGTGCTTATCGGTTACGGTGAAAATCGCGCGCACTTCGGTTACGTTCCGCACGACCGTGGAGGCGGGATCGTCCGGAAGAGCGCCCGGCATGTTCTCCAGTTGCGGAGTCCCAGGAGCCGATGAGGGCGGCGCCGCTTGCGTTGGTGCACTCGCCGCTGGTTTTGCCGCCGGAGCGGTGCTCTCCGCGGGCGGAGCGGTCTGCTTCGCGCTGTCACCTGACGACGGAGCGCTCTGCTGTGTACTCTCCCCGGGCTTCAATTCCCTCGGCTTCAATTCTTGGATCGGCTTCTGCGGCGCGGCTGCCGGTTTGCTGTCGCTGGCCGGAGGCTGCTTTGCCGGAGCATTCTGCTGCACCGTCGCCGAAGGCGCCGATGGGAGTTCCTTGTCCGAACTTTGGCCAAGCGCTAGCGCGGCGACCAGTGAACATCCAGCAAACAGCGAAAAAAATCGAAAGCGCATGGGGATTGCCGACATTATAGCTGGGTAACCCTCTCTCGACAGGATCACGGTCGTAACAGCACCAGGGATGCTACGGATTTGCTGGAAAATTGTGCTCTTGGGTGGCGCAGCTGTTCACCGCTGCGATAAGACTGCACTTTGATGGGGCTTCAGCCCCCGAGGGTGCGCCCTGGACTTCTGCTTCAGTCCGCCTAAACGTCCGGCCCAAGGTCCGCCAAAAATCCTTCGAGCTCCCGCGGCAATACGGACGCGAACCGCAGGACTTCTCCGGTTCTAGGATGCTTCAATTCCAGCACCGCTGAATGAAGGAAATTCCGATCAAGAGTCAAACTCCGCGCTTGTCCTGCCGCGCGGACCTTTCCCGATTCACTTTTCAGTTCGCCCGCCGCGCCGTACAGGGTATCCCCAACCACCGGGTGATGAATCGACGACAGGTGGACACGAATCTGATGGGTGCGTCCGGTCTCAATTTTCAATTCGAGCAAAGCGAACTTGCCGTAGACAGTATTCAGTTTGCGCTTCACCAGATAGTGCGTCACTGCGTCGCGTCCGCCTGGACGGTTGGTCGTCATACGAATCCGCCGCTGTGCATCGCGGCTGATCGACGTCCGAATCGTTCCGCGTTCCATCTTCGGCCAGCCCTGCACCAGAGCCAGATAAGTCTTGTGAACGTCGCGCGAAGAAAATTGCCTGGCCAGCTTGCGATGCGCCTCGTCGTTCTTCGCCACCACCATCAAGCCACTGGTCGCGCGATCCAGTCGATGCACGATCCCTGGCCGCAGTTCTCCACCGACTTCCGACAATGTGCCAAAATGATGCAGCAAAGCATTCACCAGCGTACCTCGGTTCCGGGCATCGTCCGTCGCGCCGGCGCCCGCGTGCACCATCATGCCCGCCGGTTTGTTGACGATCGCCAGATCGTCGTCTTCATACACGATGTTGAGCGGAATCTCTTCCGCCAGCGCGCGCAGCGGGGGGGCCTGCGGCGGTCCGGCCACCGTAACTTCCTCTCCGCCCTTTAGCTTGAGAGACGCCCTCGCCGCCCGTCCGCCGACCAGCACCTCACCCTTCGCAATCAATTGCTGCACACGGGCGCGACTCACCTCCGGCAACTTCGAGACCAGATATTGGTCAAGACGCTGTCCAGCATCGTCGACATCGGAAGTAATCGTGAGAGGGAACGTAGGCATGAAGAAATCGGATGAAGTCGCGTAGAGTGCTTCCCTTAAACCTAAAACCTAGACCTGAAAGCTGAGAGCTGACACTGACCCTGTTCCGTTTACTTGACTTCTTTCATCGGCAGCATAGTTCCAAAATCCTGTCCCGACGGATCGACCGCCCGCGCAACCACTCCAGCGAACGCATCGCGAATTTCAGGATACTTCGCCACCAGCGCCTTGATCAGCGCAGTATTGGTTTGAAAAACCTGCGCGGAATTCGAAATGTCCGCTACCTGATACCTCACCACCAGATCGAGGTCGTTTCCCACACTCATCGGAAACACTGCCGCCAATTTGTAGGTCGTGCCGCCCGAAGTCAGGTCTACCACCTTTCCGTCGATCGGTAAGTCGCTCGGTTGCACTGACTGCGCCTCGTCGTAAAGCTTGTCGGTCACCATGGTGCTCATGAAATCGGCCGGCGTTGCCAAGATAATTGCTTGGTGGAAATAAAGCCACGCGTTCCGGCTTTTGCCTTTAGTCTTGAACTCCCGCGCCCGTTCCGCGAACCATGGTGAATCATGGCCGCCCACTCGCCCGGCCCGAATAAATACTCCCGCGAGTTTCCAGTCCGCGCCGATTTGTTGCAGGATCATGGTCAGCGCACGTGTATCGTCCGCGCCGGCTGCGTCCAGTATCGCCACCGCGTACTTGCCCGCAGGGAGGTTGTGGAGAACGAAGACGGCGCTGTCCCGCGTCTGTCCAGTGGCGCCAAATACCCCGCACAGAAATTCCGCTCTCGCCAGGGGCTGGCCACCTTCGGCCATCAACAGGAATGGAGGCCGTATACTCGCCGTCGCGCTGGATAGTGCCGGCTGGTTCTCCTTGACCAAACCTTCGACCCCGCCAAAAGAAGAAGCCAGCGAGGGTATCGCGCTCTGCTGAAGTGATGTCGATTGCCCATGCGCCACCAGATCGAAATAACGTTTTGCGGTCGTCTCCACGGCGGTCCGAACTGGTGCATCCATGTCGGCTGCGGTCTGGCACGTCTGCCCGCGCGCCCCTGTCCCCAGGCAGAGCACGGCCAGAAGCCACCCGCCATACCAGCGATTCCGTAACAGCTTGTGCATTGCGTTGGCCAGGCTCCAATCCGCTTGCCAATTTTACGCCGCTTTTTCGCTTGTGTGGCTGTAAATCCTTGCAGAAGTTGTACCTGCAAAACCGGACTCTGCAACTTTCGTGCAAGAAATAAGGCCCTCGAACGTTCTTCAAACGGTGCTAAGATTTAACTGAACCGTGGCTGGTTTGCATGCGCGCCCGCCGCGGGTATCTTGGGGGTTTCTATGTTGCGGACAGGCGGTCGATTGAGTTTGATTCTCTGGGGCGTCCCTGTGTTGGCGGCCTGCTCTGTCGCGCAAACCCTTGTTGCGCAAAATAACGTCGCGCAAAACAATGTTTTTCGGCCGGGCATGCAGGTCATGAGGCCAACTGTCCGTCGCCCGCCCGCGCCTCTCGCCAAAGCCCCGGTCCAGGCGACTTCAAACCAGGCGGATCCAATCCCTGCAACGGCCCCAGCAGCGCCCGTTCCGGTTCCAATGACCCAGCTTGCCGCCAAACCTCCCCAAGTCAGCTATCAGGGCGGAATGCTCACGATCGTGGCAGACAACTCAAACCTGGGAGACATTTTGCGGGAAGTACATCGGCTCACCGGTGCAACGATTGACGTCCCGTCAAACGCCACCGAGCGCGTTGTCACCCACTTGGGCCCAGGGCCCGCGCGCGACGTGCTGGCAGACCTGCTGAATGGATCCACTTTCAACTACGTAATGTTAGGCACAACATCCGACCCTGCGAGTGTGGCCAGTGTGATGCTGACCATGAAACCCGCAGGAAGCGGTGGCAACACCCAGACTGCAGCCAATGTTTACCAGCCGGCTCCGCAGACCTACGCCGTGCAACAAGGCGTTATGCCGCCAGGTGCTGGACCGGGCGGTCCCGTAGTGCAGCAGCCCGCCAGCGACGACGAGGCCGATGCTGAGGACAAGGACGAAGACGATTCCGCCGACGAGGCCCAGGGAGATCAGGCGCAGAATGGCGCTACCCCCCCATCCGCCGACGGATCTCAACCCAACCCCGGCGTCAAGACTCCCGAACAGATTCTCGAGATGCTTCGCCAACGCCAAGGACAGATGGCCCCCGGCCAGCAGATGATTCCCAAACCAACGCCCCCGGACGACAACAACAACTAGCCGGCCGTCAGTAGCCCCTGCTTTGAAGGGGTGAGGATTCAGAGGCGGCGGCAAAACTCAGGAGAGCGTACGCAACCGTGGAAGAGTGGCCCTTCAGGGCCACGTAAGTTGTGTAGATTGATCACGGGCTTTAGCCCCGGTGGTGTCTTGATGCGCGCAAATGGAATCCCCAGTGCCTCCTAGGGCTGTGCGCCTCGCAAAGCCAATATTTTCAATTATTTAGTCGCCGCTAGCCGAACTCTGCTGCGGAACAAGCGCAGATCCCCGGCGAACCAGAGGACGAGAAGGATTGCAGGCTGCCAACAGCCCAGTCAAAGCGTAGTAGGCGCTGAAAACGCCCAGAGCCACACCAATAATTGCAGTACCGCCAATCGCAGCAACCACCAAAAGGGCGTTCACAGTTCGATCACCTTCACCAGCAGCGACTTGGATGTCATTACGCCGCCAAACGTTTACTTTATCCGCGTTTGACGCCCGTTCCTGTTAACGACTAAGATACGGTAGTCGAACCACGTACACCCACTCTCCAACATATCTGGGGGCCCCGTCCACGTTACGGAAGTCCAACAATCTTGTGCCCGATGGCGATTACTAAGATTTCAGTGCGCGGCGCGCGCCAGCACAACCTGAAAAATATCGACGTGGAGATCCCACGGAACACCCTGACGGTGATCACCGGCCTAAGCGGTTCCGGCAAGTCGTCCCTCGCCTTCGACACAATCTATGCCGAGGGTCAGCGGCGCTACGTCGAAACCCTCTCCGCCTATGCGCGCCAGTTTCTCGATCAAATGGAGCGCCCCGACGTCGACGCCATCGACGGCTTGAGCCCGGCAATTTCCATCGAACAAAAGACCACCAGTCGCAGCCCGCGCTCCACGGTCGGCACGATCACCGAAATCTACGACTACCTGCGACTGCTCTATTCCTCCATCGGCGTGCCGCATTGCCCAACCTGCGGCAAGCCGATCAGCCGCCAGTCAGCCGAGCAGATCGTACAGCGCGTGATGGCTCTTACTCCTGACGATCGCGTGATGATCATGGCGCCCATCGTCCGCGGCCGGAAGGGCGAATTCAAGAAAGAGATGGAAAAGCTTGTTCAGCACGGCTTCAGCCGCGCGCGAGTCGATGGAGAATTGGTCAATCTCGAAGATGACCTGCGTCTCGACAAACGGAAAAATCACACCATTGAAGTCGTGATCGATCGCCTTCTCGTGAAGCCAGGCATCGAGCACCGTCTCGAATTGTCAGTCGGCCTGGCAATGAAGCTGGGCGGCGGATTGGTGCTGGTATCAGTAGTTAACGGGGAAGAGACGCTGTATTCCTCGCGCCTCGCCTGCCCCGACTGCGGCATCAGCGTGCCGCAACTGGAGCCGCGGTCATTTTCGTTTAACAGCTCTTACGGGGCGTGCCCGGAATGTCACGGCTTGGGCAGCCGCTATGATTTTGATCCCGCCAAAGTGATTGTGGATTGGTCCAAGCCTGTCCTCGACGGCGGCCTCGGCCCCGGCTCGGCCTCGCAAAACCTGACCCACGGATTGCAACTCGTAGCCGAGGCGTATTCCATCGACCTCGCAACGCCGTTTGAAAAGTTTCCCGACAAGATCCAGAATCTCCTGCTCTACGGCGAACCTGTCCGTGGAGGCAAGACCGGCTTCCTGGGCATCCTCGGACACCTCAAGCAGAACCTTGAAGCCTCCAGTTCCGACGGTTATCGCGAATATCTGCTTGATTACATGTCCGCGACTGAGTGTCCCGTTTGCCATGGCAACCGTCTGCGTCCCGAGAGCCTCGCCGTGAAAGTCAACGGCATGTCGATTTCGGATTTCACCGCTTTGCCCGTGTCGCGATCACTGGAGACCGCCCGCAAAATCAAACTGGCGGGCAGGGAAGAGACGATTGCGGGCCGCATCGTGCACGAAATTACTGAGCGCCTTCAGTTCCTGCACGAAGTGGGTCTCGGATACATTTCGATCAGCCGTTCCGCGGCCACTCTCTCCGGCGGCGAAGGCCAGCGTATTCGACTCGCAACCCAAATCGGTTCGAAGTTGCGCGGCGTTTTGTACGTGCTCGACGAGCCGTCGATCGGCCTCCATCATCGCGATAACGGACGCCTTCTTGCTGCACTCGAAAACCTTCGCGATCTGGGCAACACCGTTCTTGTCGTTGAGCACGACGAAGAGACCATCCGCCGCGCCGACTACGTCATCGACCTCGGCCCCGGCGCCGGACGCCACGGCGGAGCGCTGGTAGCCAGCGGCACGCCCGCGCAGATTCTGGCTTCCGCCGACTCTCTGACCGGCGCCTACATGTCCGGACGCCTGCGCATCAACATGCTGACCGAACGCCGCAGTCCGAACGGCAAGGCAATCAGCATCCTCGGAGCACGCGAAAATAATCTAAAGAGTCTCGACGTAACGTTTCCCCTCGGCGTGATGACAGTTGTGACCGGTGTCTCGGGTTCCGGCAAATCAACGCTGGTGAACGACATCCTCTATCGCGCGTTGGCCAAGCAGCTTTACCGTTCCCGTGAAGAACCCGGCGCCCACAAATCGATAGCCGGATCGGAACTGGTCGACAAGGTAATCCGCATCGACCAGTCACCCATCGGACGCACGCCACGCTCGAACCCCGCAACCTACACGGGAATGTTCTCGCAGATCCGCGACCTCTACGCCATGCTGCCCGAATCGCGCGAGCGGGGCTACAAACCCGGCCGCTTCTCCTTCAACGTCTCCGGCGGACGGTGCGAAGCCTGCCAGGGCGAGGGCCAGCGCCGCATCGAGATGAATTTTCTCCCGGATGTGTACGTGCAATGCGAAGTCTGCGGCGGCCGTCGCTACAATCACGAAACCCTGGCAGTACGTTATAAGGGTTACTCGATTGCCGATGTACTCGAATCGCCGGTCTCCGATGCGCTCGCGATTCTAGAAAACATCCCGCAGGTAAAGCAGAAACTGCAGACGCTGGTCGATGTCGGCTTGGGATACATTCATCTCGGTCAATCTGCCGTGACACTCTCAGGCGGCGAAGCCCAACGCATCAAACTCGCGCGCGAACTGAGCAAGCGGCAGACCGGCAAGACTCTGTACCTCCTTGACGAACCCACGACCGGCCTGCACTTCGATGACGTCCGCAAGTTACTCGATGTGTTACACCGCCTCACCGACTTGGGAAACTCCGTCATCATCATCGAGCACAACCTCGATGTGATCCGCAACGCCGACTGGGTCCTCGATCTCGGCCCCGAAGGCGGCGAAGAAGGTGGACGAATCGTAGCCCAGGGCACTCCCGAACAAGTGGCCCGCGTGAAAAAGTCATACACTGGACAAGCGCTCGCCGAATATTTCAACGGCGGAAAGCCAGCGGCCAACGCGGCCTCATAGCGGGCAGGAACCCAGGAACAGTGAGCGACCTTCAGCAAAATCCCGACCCAATCACTTCCGAGGAGCTAGCGCCTCCAGAGGAGAAAATTGTCATCCTTCCCTCGGAGGTCGCGTCGGTAGAGGCCGAACCCGTCATCGTCATCACCGCGCCTGACGTCGCCGCAACAGCTCTCGTGGCGCCGGCGCCGCGAGATCCCGCATGGACCGGCTGGGATGTGCTGGCCATACTGATGGTCGGAGCCGTTTCGTTTTTCACGCTGCTGTTTCTGCTGGTGATCTCGTTTCCCGGTCATTCGATTCAGGACAAGGCAAATCGTGTAGCTTCCCGTCCTGACCTTGCGCTCGGACTGCAAGTCGTTGTCTATCTGATTGTCCTGGGCTGCATGTATATCGTGGTGATGGCCCGAACCGGCGGCGCGCCGTTCTTGAAATCTATTCACTGGAACTGGCCCACGACCCTTTGGCCTTACCTGCTGACCGGTCTAGCGCTCCAGGCCGTGGTAGTGACGATGGAACAATTCCTGCCGCTCCCCAAGGACACACCCTTCGACGCGCTCCTGAAAAATCCCAAGACCGTACTGTTGATCGCAGCATTTGCAGTCACGCTCGGGCCGCTGATGGAGGAGTTGTTCTTCCGGGCATTTCTATACTCCGTCCTGGCGCGCAGAGTTGGAGTGATCGGCGCGATTGCGATCACAGCCCTGGGATTCGCCGGAGTCCATGCATCCCAATACGCAAATTCCCCGACCCTGATTTCGTTATTGTTTCTGGTCGGCCTGGTCATCGGATGGGTACGGGCCAAGAAGAATTCGGTAGCTGCGGGACTGCTCGTGCACGTCGCCTACAATGGCATAGTCGTTTTCGCGCTGGTAGCGGCGAAGATGACAGGAAATCTTGAGAAGCTAGCAAGGTAGGAAGAGCTGGGACCTAAGCGTGACAGCTGATAGCTAAGAGCTAAAACTAAGAACTGAACATTATGTCCACCGCACGACAAGAACTGTTAGAACTGCTGGCGAGGAAGTCGTTTCGCCTCGGCGAATTCAAACTGTCGTCAGGCGGCACCAGCGACTACTACATCGACTGCCGCACCACGACACTCGATGCTCGCGGATCCCAACTCACCGGGCAAGTTTTCCTGGAAGAAATCCGCAAGCAGGGATGGAATCCCGCAGCCATCGGCGGCCTGACCATGGGCGCCGACCCGATCGTAGTAGCCGTCTCCGTAACCAGCGGCACGATCAACGGATTCCTCGTGCGCAAAGCTGAAAAGCAGCACGGTACCGGACGCCGCATCGAAGGCTTCGCAGACAAAGGCGCGCGTGTAGTGATCGTCGACGACGTGTGCACCACCGGATCATCGACCATCCAGGCGATAGAAGCTGCCCGGGAATTCGGATTCGACGTGATTGGTGTAATGTGCCTGGTCGAACGGGAGGAATCGCAGGGACGGGCCGCGGCAGAGAAGGCCGCATCGCCGGCGCCGTTTATTTCCTTATTTAAGGCAAATGAAGTGAGAGGGGCTCACTTAGCAGCAAGCGGCTAGTTCCAGGGCCGCCTGCCGGGAAGGATTGGTGGGCACTCAGCAAATGATCGAACGAACTCCTCCGTTTTTTGGGAACAAACCGGACGACAATCATTGTGTGCAGGCAGCAGTGCTCATTGTATTAAACACGCTCGGATTCAATAAGGGGTGGAGATTTGTTGAAGAGTGCACCGGTTACGAGGATCGACGCTGGACGTGGTATCCAACGGCCGCCGTGGCTATGAATCACCTTGTGCCAGGGACGAAGGTCATCAGCACGATGGATTATAGGCAGTTCGCCGCTAGAGGGGAGGAGTTTTTTCGGGAACACAACATAAACCAACCTGGATGGTTCGATATTCAAAAAGAGCACGCATCTGAGGGGTTCAGGAATGAGCAGACTGCCGCTAAAACGTTGATCGCTGCAGGCCATT
This sequence comes from Terriglobales bacterium, assembly GCA_035569025.1. Lineage (GTDB taxonomy): Bacteria > Acidobacteriota > Terriglobia > Terriglobales > Acidobacteriaceae > Acidiflorens. The sequence goes on along the minus strand of DATMNN010000052.1, from coordinate 82,246 downwards.
TTGAACTTCGCCGACTTACGTTGCCCAATGTTGAGCGATTGCTCATTGATTATTTTCTGATTGCGCTCGTTGATTCTGGCCTACTCGCGCGAGAAGGCTCTACCTCAGCTCATTCCGTTGTTGTATATGCAAGCGAAGGCGATGTCTTCGTTCTGCACGATCCGGGATTGCCCCGGCGTCCGGCGTTGCGGGTTGAGAAATCCGTCTTCATGGCAGCCTTCAAACACGAATTGATAGCGGTTCCACGCGACTACAGAAAGCAGAACACACGAGAAATGAAATAGCCCAGTCATGCAAGGTGATCGAGATCTAACCCATGATTCAAACCCTCGAATGGACCAACGCAGGTGTCCGCTTCATCGACCAGACGAAGCTGCCGACCGAAGAAGTCTACGTAAACTGCACCACTCACCAGCAGGTCGCGGATGTGATCCGCAACATGGTCGTCCGTGGCGCTCCCGCCATCGGCGTAGCCGCAGGTATGGGCATCGCGCTCGGAGTCCAAAACTCCAAGGCCGAGAACACCGCCGATCTTAAGCGTGAGTTCGACGCCATCTGCGAGATCATCCATCAGACGCGCCCGACGGCCGTCAATCTGTTCTGGGCGATCCGCCGCATGCAGGCGAAATTCGAAACGCTGCGCACACTACCCGTCCTGCAAATCAAGCAGGCTTTCGTGGAAGAAGCGCAACGCATGCACGCCGAAGACATCGCCGCCAATCAAGCCATGGGACGCCACGGCGCAACCCTGATGCCGGCCAGCGGCGGAGTCCTGACCCACTGTAACGCCGGCGCGCTGGCGACTGCCGGATATGGTACTGCGCTCGGCGTAATCCGCGCAGCCATCGAAGCCGGAAAAAAGATTCACGTCTACGCCGACGAGACGCGTCCTTTCTTGCAAGGCTCGCGCCTGACAGCGTGGGAGTTGATGAAAGACGGCATTCCCACCACCGTCATCTCCGACAACATGTCAGGCGCGATGATGCGCCAGGGCAAGATCGGTGCCATCGTAGTCGGCGCCGACCGCATCGCCGCCAACGGAGACGTCGCCAACAAGATCGGAACCTACACGGTTGCCGTGCTGGCCAAAGAACACGGTATCCCGTTCTACGTCGCGGCGCCCATCTCCACCGTCGATCTCGACACACCTGACGGCAACGGGATTCCTATCGAGCAACGCAACGCCCGCGAAGTCACTCACATCGCCGGCAAACAGATGGTCCCGGACGGCGTACAGATCGAAAACCCCGCATTTGATGTGACTCCGGCGAAGTACGTCAATGCCATCATCACCGAGCGTGGCATTGCCCGCGCGCCGTATGAGCAATCGCTGCGCGACTTGGTTAAAAATCATTCGTAGAGACGCGGCTTGCCGCGTCTCCGCCGGCACTACTGGAAATTTGTCCTATCGCCGATGCGGTCAATTCATCAATCGCAACTCACCTTCGAGAGCGGCAACAAGCCCATCCGCCTCGACGCCTACTTGCCTGACATAAGCGAAAAGCATGCCACAGTCCTTGCTCTCTACGGTTCCGGAGGCGGCGTTTCCGGCATGAACGAACCTGCCTCGATGCTTGCCGCGCAAGGGTTTGCCGTCTTTGTCCTTCACTATTTCGACCGCACCGAAACCACACAAGCCACCGACAAGCCAACCATCATGCGCAACTTCCCCGCCTGGGGCAAAACCGTCTGGGACGCGATCAGTCACATCGAAAATCATCCGAGCGTTGATCCGAAACGAATCGGCCTGCTCGGATTCTCCCTCGGCGCCTACCTGGCGCTCTCAGTTGCGTCTGTTGATCCGCGCGTAAAGGCCGTCGTCGAATTCTTCGGAGGCTTTCCGAAAGAAATGAAGTTGTTCATGCGTCGCCTGTGTCCCGTGCTGATCCTGCACGGGGAAGCCGACCCGACTGTGCCGGTGCAGGAGGCGTACGATTTGCAGGCGTTGCTGGAGAAGAAGGGAATCGCCTACGAGCTAAAAATCTACCCCGCAGTAGCCCACGGATTTGATTCCGAAACCTGGAAAGACGCCGGTCTCAGGAGCTTGCAATTCCTGCAAAAACACTTAGCCTAGCTGAGGGCTGAGGGCTGAGGGCTGAGGGCTGAGGGCTGGGAACTTCTTGCGAACCGCGTCCGTATAAGATTCTATGGAGGTGTGCCGTGATTGCATTCCTGCTGTGGTGCTTCCTCTTTGTCCTGTGCTGGCCCCTGGCGCTCTTTGCCCTGATCCTCTACCCGTTTGTCTGGCTTTTGCTGCTGCCATTTCGGCTGGTCGGCATTGCCGTACACGGCGCGCTCGCGCTGGTCTGGGCTGTCGTGATGCTACCGGCGCGGCTGCTCAGCGCTCCTTTCCACCTTCGCCGCGCGTGATGAACGCAGGCGAAGCAATTAAGCGGTCCTGAAGTCCCGCTCTCCTCAGACTGCGGAGTCCACGAACCGGCCGCTGGTTACCTCGGCGCTCGCCAGATCCCAAGCCGGCGCGGGCTGCCCGGAGCAGCGAGTTGAACCAGTTGAAATCCCGCCCAGTTCGCTTCATTCACTGCCGTTGAGCTGTCACCAACGCCGGCTGCCTGCACCGTGATTGCGCCTTTGGCATTGGAAGCGATGTTGGAAAACAGCACGCAATTCTGCAGCGAGGAACTGGTGCTGTTGAAAGTCGGGATGTACTGGATAATGCCGCCCAGGGTCATGGTGAAACCGCGATCCGCGTCGGCAACGCCGCCATACACGCAAATGTCAAATTTGCTCGAAGGCGGCAAGCCGGTTAACTTCCATACAATCGAAGTGCTCTCACCCGCGCCGGCGCCTCCGCCTCCGCTGGTCCAACTGTTCCACCCGAGAAACGCGGACCGCAGCGGGTCCGGAGTCGGAATGAACGGGTAAAGGTCGAGCGGAAATACTGTGCCCGTGATGGAGAGGCCTACGCTGGTTGGCGTTCCGGTGCTGTCGACCAGATTGCTCCACGATGGATTGGTGGTGAGCGGCGGCGCCCACGGCGAGAAGAGATTGTTCCAGACGTTGGCGGCCCCGAAGGCCGGATTGGCGATCGTCGCAGCCGGGTCCACTCCGCTCATCGGCGGAGAGTTGCCGAACGGGTTGTTCGTCTTGAACGTGACGCTGATCAATAGATTCGACGCCGGTGCCTCAGCGCCCGAAAACTCGGCGCCAACAAGCAACACAACGATCAACGCGAAGATTCCAAAGCGCAGCGCTTTGGAGAAAATGGATTTGAAATTCATCGCGGCCTCCGCAGGCGAACGTAGCCGTTGACGTTACGATGGCGGGCTAGCGCTGGTCAATGCCCAATTGTTGAGATTCCGTGAAATCGGGTTGATTGTTGCCTTGTCGCGCCTACCCTTCCATCGTCTTCAGGCTCGCGCTTATGTTTAGTTGTGGTCCGGTGGCTCGCTGGACATCCTCGACTGTCAGTCCAGGTGCAATTTCTTGCAATATTAGTCCTTGAGAAGTTACTTCGATGTAAGCCATTTCCGTGACGATGGTATGTACAACTCCCACGCCGGTCAGGGGCAGCGTGCATTTCTTCAGAATCTTCGGCTGGCCGTCTTTCGTCGTGTGCTCCATTCCGACGACGACACGGCGCGCGCCAGCGACCAGATCCATCGCGCCTCCCATACCCTTCACCATTTTGCCGGGGATCATCCAATTCGCTAGGCTCCCCTTTTCGTCCACTTCCATCGCGCCGAGCACGCTCAGGTCGATGTGGGCGCCGCGGATCATCGCGAATGAGTCCGCGCTGGAAAAATACGATGTCCCCGGAAGCTCGCTGACCGTCTCTTTGCCGGCATTGATAAGGTCGGCGTCTTCTTCGCCTTCAATCGGATACGGTCCAATCCCCAGCATTCCATTCTCGCTTTGGAGGACGACATCCATTCCAGCCGGCACATAATTCGCAATGAGCGTCGGCAGCCCGATGCCGAGGTTCACATAAAACCCATCGCGCAATTCCAACGCAATGCGTTTGACGATCCGTTCGCGCTTGTCGATGTCCTTGGGTTGCTTGGCTGCTGTCGACATAGGTTCTTGTTTGCGAACCACTAACCACTAACCACTGCCTTTCTAACCGTTCTCCTCTCAATCTTCCTTTCGTACACTTCGCCCTGAAAGATGCGCTTCACAAACACGCTGGGCGTATGCACGAGGTCAGGATCGAGTTCTCCAGCTTCCACCAGATGTTCCACTTCGGCGATCGTGATCTTCGCCGCAGTCGCCATCATGGGATTGAAATTCCGCGCCGTCTTGCGATACACGAGATTGCCCCACTTGTCGCCCTTCCAAGCCTTGACAAACGCAAAGTCCGCTTTTAGCGCGCGTTCCATGATGTAGGACCGGCCATCGAAGTCACGGGTCTCTTTTCCGTCCGCCACGACCGTGCCGACACCCGTCGGAGTAAAAAACGCCGGGATTCCAGCTCCGCCCGCGCGAATTCTTTCGGAGAACGTTCCCTGCGGAATCAGTTCGAGCTGCAGCGCGCCATCCAGTACCATCTTTTCCAGCAGCCGATTTTCGCCGACATAAGTGCCGCTGTGCCGCTTGATCTGCCCATTTGCAAGGAGCAACCCCATGCCGAGGCCGTCCACGCCCACGTTGTTGCTGATGGTGTAAAGATTTTTGCTACCCTTACGGGCCAGCGCACGGATCAGATTTTCCGGCATCCCGCACAGCCCGAACCCGCCAACCATGATCGTGGCGCCGTCGAACACGTCCTGAATCGCCTCTTCGGCGCTGGCAACGACTTTGTTCATGGAAAAAGAAATTCTACAGGACTTTGATGCTCGGTTGTGACCCGCCAAGCCGTGTGACCTGCCGTTTCCGTAACCTACTTCTTGCTTTTCTCCGTGCCTCTGTGCCTCCGTGCTGGGGTTTTCCTCAGCTGATGTGCTCGCTCAAATTCTTCTGCTAGCTGCTTCGTATCCAGATTCTCGCGGATGTGCCCCAGCCGCTGCTCGATCTTCAGCAACGCATTCCCCAGATTTTCTTTGTTGGTAATCGCGACATCGCGCCACATCGAATAGGGACTGCCGGCAATGCGCGTCATCTCTCGCAGGGCGCGTCCGCCGATGTCGAGCAGGGGTGCGTCTGCGCCGAATTCATCGACCAGCGTGGCGGCCATCGCGGTAGAAATCATTTGCGGCAGATGACTGATCCACGCGCACAAGCGATCGTGAACTGCCGGATCGAGTATCGCCACTTTCGCGCCCAGCTTTTCAATGCACGCGACGAATTCTCCCGACAGCCCAGCGTGCACGTTCTGCCGTGGAAACGGGGTGATCAGCCACGCCGCGCCCTCGAATAGATCGGCATCGGCAAACTCGACGCCCGCCTGTTCCTTGCCCGCCATGGGATGCCCCCCGAGAAAGCGCTGTCCCGCGTTTTTGCCAAACGACTTGGTGGCGCGCTTTGTAACCTCAACCTTGGTGCTGCCGACATCCGTAATCAGCGCGCGCGGAGGTAGCGCCGAGCCGAGACGGTCGATGTGATCCAGAATCGCTAGCACCGGAGTCGCCAGCACGATCAGATCGCTGCCCCGCACCGCATCGGCGGGATTGGAAGCGCCCGCATCGATGGCGCCGCAATCCCGAGCACGTTCCAGCACCGGAGCGCGATCGCATCCGATGACGCGTCCCACGAGGCGGCGCTTCTTGAGCGCAAGACCCAGCGATCCGCCGATCAGGCCTGTCCCGATGATCGTGACTTGTTTGAAAGACATTTGTAATTGGTGATTTGTAACTTGTAATGGAAGCGCCGGACCGCGAATCAAAATTACAAATTACCAATTGCAAATTACAAATTGGCCTACGCGATCTCTCTGCCCACGGCCGGTGCGATCATGCGCAACTGGTCCATGAGTTTCGCGAACTGTTCCGGGTAAAGAGACTGCGCGCCATCGGAAAGTGCCTTGTCGGGTTGGTGATGGACTTCCACCAGCAGCGCATCGGCCCCGGCCGCCACCGACGCGAGAGCCATGGGTGCGACTTTATCGCGGCGTCCGGTGCCGTGCGAAGGGTCCGCGGTCATCGGCAGGTGCGAGAGTTTATGGATGATCGGAATGGCGGAAATATCCATCGTGTTGCGCGTGTAAGTTTCGAACGTGCGAATGCCCCGCTCGCAGAGAATAATCTCGTAGTTGCCGCCCGCCAGCAGATATTCGGCGGAGAGCAGCAGTTCTTCGAGAGTTGCTGCGATGCCACGCTTCAGCAAAACCGGTTTGCGAACCTTGCCGAGTTCGCGCAACAGGTTGAAATTCTGCATGTTACGCGCGCCTACCTGGAAAATATCGATGTACGGCATCATGATGGGAATCTGCGAAATCTCCATCACTTCGCTGACCACCAGCAGATTGAAGCGGTCCCCGGCTTCACGCAGCAATTTCAGGCCTTCCAGCCCCATCCCTTGAAACGAATATGGCGACGATCGCGGCTTGAACGCCCCCCCGCGCAGGGCCTTTGCGCCGGCTTTGGCGATGAGTTCAGAAACTGTGAACAACTGCTCCCGCGATTCCACCGAGCAGGGACCCGCCATTACCACAACTTTTGGTCCGCCAATCTCCACGCCATTCGCAAACTTGACGAGCGTTCCCTCCGGACGAAAATTGCGTCCCGCCAATTTATAAGGAGACGAAATACGGTGCGCTTCCTGCACGCCAGGCAACATCTCGACTTCGCGAATATCGAAATCGTGTGGCGCGCCCACGCCTCCGAGCACCGTCTGCCGCGCGCCCGTGGAGCGATGAACTTCGAAACCCATTCGGACGAGCTGGTCGATCACATGCTGGATCTGCTCTTCCGTCGACAACTCCTGCATCGCGACAATCATGAAGTCGTTTGCCTTTGTGGTGCCTGCGGACCGTTTTTAGTCCTCAAATTTTGATTCGATCTCCGAGCCGTGTGGCGCCGGTTCAGACTCGGGAACAATCTCGTGTTTCTGAATGCTGCGCATCACGTCCATGATGCGTTCGTAAATCTGTGCCAGATCGCGCCCCCCAAGCGGACCGCCATTTACCTTCTGCACGTTCTCGATGACCTCGCGCTCGCGCTGCGGCTCGTAAATCGGCAGATCAGTGTTGCGTTTCAGTCGCCCGATCCTAATCGCCGCAGCCGCGCGCTGGTTCAGCAACTCCACCAGCTTGCAGTCGAGTTCGTCGATTTTTTTGCGCCAGTCGGAAATGTCCATGGATAGCTCTCAGCTCCAAGCTCTCAGCTCTCAGGTTTGCCTTCCTGACAGCTGAGAGCTGACAGTTTGGAGCTTGCTGACAAATTCTGCCACAGCCGCGGGTTCTCGTCCGGGATTTTGTTCGATCGTCTGCACGATCGCGCTGCCAACCACCGCTCCTTCCGCAAACTTCCCAACCGCTGCGAACTGCTCCGGCGTCGAAATTCCAAAGCCGACCGCGACCGGCAACTTTGTAAATTTTCGCAGACGCTTCACTAATCCGCTTGCGTCCTCCGGCATCTGCTGCCGCGCTCCAGTCACTCCGGTGCGGGAAACCGCGTACACGAAGCCCGTGGAAACCGCAGCAATTTGCTTGAGGCGCTGATCGGTGCTGGTCGGAGCCACAAGGAAAATCGTAGCCAGATCATTCCTGCGCGCCTCGGTCAGGTACTCGCCCGCTTCTTCGACCGGAAGATCGGTGATCAAAACGCCGTCCAGCCCCGCATGCCGTGCAATCTTGCAGAACTTCGGAATACCCATTTGCCGAATGGGATTGAGATAAGAGAAAACAATCAGCCCAACCGACTGTGAATGTTCGCGAATCTCCGCCGCCAGTTTCAGCACTTGTTCCAGCGAAGTCCCATGCTTCAGCGCGCGCTCGCTGGCTCGTTGAATCACCGGGCCATCCGCCACCGGATCGCTGAACGGCACGCCCAGTTCGATGATCCCTGCACCCGCCTCAATTGCGGCGAGAATGATTTCGCGCGTGGTCGCGAGGTCGGGGTCGCCACAGGTTACGTAGGCTACGAGGACGGGTTTATTTTCGAAGTGAAAAGGCATGGATAAATGGATGTCAATCCAGCTTCAGATTCTCCCGCATGATCCCGACATCCTTATCTCCGCGCCCCGAAATATTCACAATCAGAATCTCCGACTTCTTCATCTTCGGCGCTCGCTTGATGGCCTCGGCCACCGCGTGCGCAGACTCCAGAGCCGGAATAATACCTTCCGTGCGGGCCAGGACCGTAGTTGCTTTGAGCGCTTCCACATCCGTCGCCGGCACATACTCGGCGCGTCCGGAATCCTTGAGCATCGCGTGTTCCGGCCCGATCGAAGGATAATCGAGTCCCGCCGAAACCGAGTGCGTGAGCGCAATTTGTCCGGCTTTGTCCTGAAGTACGTACGAGTAAGTCCCCTGAAGCACGCCCGGCGATCCTCCGCGAAAACGCGCGGCGTGTTCGCCCAGAGCTTCTCCTCTGCCGCCCGCTTCCACGCCAATCAGTTCGACTTTGTTGTCTTTGAGAAAGTCGTAGAAAATTCCGATGGAGTTCGACCCTCCCCCGACACACGCGACGATCGCCTTGGGCAACTTGCCTTCGGCTTTTAGAATCTGCTTGCGGGCCTCGCGCCCGATCACCCGATGAAAATCGCGCACCATCGTCGGATACGGGTGGGCACCCAGCACGCTACCCAGCAGATAATGCGTCGTTCGAACATTCGTGACCCAGTCCCGCATCGCTTCGGTGATCGCGTCTTTCAATGTGCGAGATCCGGAATCCACGCCGCGCACTTCCGCCCCCAGCAGGCGCATGCGGAAAACGTTCAGCTCCTGCCGCCGCATATCCTCGGTGCCCATGTAGATCACGCACTCGAAGCCCAGCAGCGCACACACCGAGGCCGTCGCGACGCCGTGCTGTCCCGCCCCGGTTTCGGCGATCACGCGATGCTTGCCCATGCGCTCAACCAGCAGCGCCTGCCCAATGCAGTTATTGATCTTGTGCGCGCCAGTGTGGAGCAGGTCTTCGCGTTTCAGGTAAATCTTCGCGCCGCCGAGTTTCTTGGTCAGTCGCTCCGCATAGAACAGCGGCGTCGGGCGGCCGGCAAATTGCTTGAGCAGATAGTCGAGGCGCTGTTGAAACTTGCGATCGTCTTTTGCCTTCTCGTACGCGAGTTCCAACTCATCGAGCGCCGCCATCAGCGTTTCGGGCACATAGCGCCCGCCGTACACGCCAAAGCGTCCAGCCGTGGGCGTACGCTTCTTCGCTGTGACTCTCCCCGTGCGTTTTGTGACGGTCGCGGTTGCCATGATTAATTACACTCATCCGCCGCGCGCACGGCCTCAACAAATGCGCGAATCTTTTTCGGGTCTTTCTTTCGCGGCGCGCTTTCCACTCCCGTCGAAACATCCACGCCCCACGGATGCAGCACATGAATCGCCTCCTGCACATTCGAGGCATTCAGGCCTCCCGCGACGATCAGCCTGCTGATGCTGTTGATCACACCGGCCCACGGCTGCACCCGCTCCCAATCGAACGCCTGCCCAGTGCCGCCACGATGGGTGGAACTGGAAGAATCGAGCAGGATGCCCGTGAGCACGCCGGGACGAAATCCATGCGTTTCCAGAAAAAGATCGCCGTTCTCCGCGACGTGAATTTTCTGCACTCGCTTTCCCTTGTACGCTTCGTCCGGCTCGACCAGCCCGCTAGTCACCGGATCCCAGCCGACGCTCTGGTCGGCGGGCTTGTCGAAAATGTGTGCCGCGCAGCTGCGAAAAATAATCGGCCGCCGCAAACCTTTTGACATCAGCCGGAAGAGCGCGCGGGAGAACTCGGCATCTTCCTCGCCATGGAGCTGAACGGCAGTGAGTCCAGTGTCGGTAACGATCTGTTGTACGTTCTCCACCGTCTCGTTCACGAACACACCGATTTTTTCCAGCTTCAACGGCAACTCAGCGACAATCGCCTTGACGGTTTCGACCGTAACCCGCCGCGGACTCTTCTCGTAGAACACGAACCCAAGTGCATTCGCGCCCGCCGCCACCGCGACTTGCGCGTCCTCGCCGTTCGTGATTCCGCAGATCTTGATCCAGGTCATAGAACCCGTGGCTCGTCTTACCTGCTCACCACAACCTTCGCTTCCTCCAACAACGCAACCAACGCTTGTCCGGGACGCTCCGCCCGCATCAGCGATTCGCCGACTAGAAACGCGTCATATCCTGCACCACGCAATCGCGCTACGTCCGCGCCGCTGTGAATTCCGCTTTCCGCCACCCGCACACAGTCCGTCGGAATCTTCTCACCCAACCGGAAGGCCGTCGCGAGATCGACGTGGAACGTCTTGAGATCGCGGCTGTTGACGCCAATCAAGTCACACCCAGCGTCGAGCGCGCGTTGCAGTTCGACTTCCTCATGGACTTCACACAGCACGTCCAGTTCGTGCGCTTTCGCGGCGCGCGCCAGTGAGATCAATTCGTCCTGCTTCAATGCCGCGACGATCAACAGTATCGCGTCCGCGCCATGCGCGCGCGCTTCCATCATCTGAAATTCGTCGACCATGAAGTCCTTGCGCAGGCACGGCACGGAAGTCGCCGCGGAAGCCTGCTCCAGATAATCCATCGATCCCTGAAAAAACTCTGAGTCGGTCAGCACCGAAAGTGCAGCTGCGCCGGCCTGCTCAAGTTCCCGCGCCAACTCCGCCGGCCGAAAATCAGCCCGGATCAGGCCTTTCGAAGGTGAAGCCTTCTTCAGTTCCGCAATGATCGCAGGCCGGCTGCGCGCCGTCTGCCGAAGCTGCTCGCGGAATCCCCGCGGCGTGTGCTCCGCCGCCTTCTTCTCCAACCCTCGCAGGTCCGCACTTCGCCGGCTCTCAGAAACACGTTTCCGAGTGGCGGATACGATAGAGTCGAGGGAAGCAGGCATGAAACCTAATTATACGGAAGCAGTCGTAGATTAAGGGTCTGCATAGCGATCGAATTTCCGTTCTATTCGATTCGAATCGCAGCCGGAGGACAATGATCCGGGGGAATGAAAAACACTCGATGAAAGCGAAACTCTGCGCCGCCAAGTTCGCAAGCGCAGATCCCGCCTAACGCCCCGACCCTCCGTTGACCCAGCCCACGCAAGATGCTATAAACATTGGTCCCGTGCCGGAGGTGTGTGGCCTGTCATCCAGGCGAACCGGCGGCACGAGCATGTCGGACGCGGCCAAATCGGCACTCATCACTGTGTTTTGATTTCTGTCTTAACGGTGGAAGCGCGTTCGGAACTCCGGCAGCGAGTGGCCGGCATAAATCACGCGTAGTGATCCCTGATTAATCAGTGACTGATCCCTGGAGGATTGAAATGCGCACCTGGATGGAGACCCTTGCGTCCAAGGGATTCCGGCTTTCGAAGACTTTTGCGACCCTGACATCGTTAATGTTGCTAACCGCCGCCACGGCGCTGGCTCAGCCCGCCGAAGAAGGTGGCGAGGCCGCCCTGAAACTTCCCGATCTCTCGTCCGTTTCTTTTCTCGGCATGGACGGCCACCGCATGCTCATGATCGGCCTGCTGTTCTGCGTTTTCGGACTGGGCTTTGGCCTCATGATCTACATGCGCCTGAAGAAGCTGCCCGTGCACCGGTCGATGCTCGAGATTTCGGAACTCATCTACGAAACCTGCAAAACCTACTTGCTGACCCAAGGCAAGTTCCTGATGCTGCTGTGGGCGTTCATCGCCGCCATCATCGTGCTTTATTTTGGAGTCCTGCGGCACTTCGAAATTCCGCGCGTCGCGATCATCCTGATTTTCAGCCTGGTCGGAATCGCAGGCAGCTACGGGGTAGCGTGGTTCGGGATTCGGGTTAACACCTTTGCGAATTCGCGCACCGCGTTTGCCTCGCTTCCGGGCAAGCCGTTTCCGGTCTACCAGATTCCACTCGAAGCCGGCATGTCGATCGGCATGATGCTGATCTCGGTCGAACTCCTGATCATGCTCTTCATTCTTCTCTTTATACCGGGCGACTACGCCGGCCCCTGCTTCATCGGATTCGCCATCGGCGAGTCTCTGGGCGCAGCCGCTCTGCGTATCGCCGGTGGCATCTTCACCAAGATCGCCGACATCGGCGCCGACCTGATGAAGATCGTCTTCAAGATCAAGGAAGACGACGCCCGCAACCCCGGCGTCATCGCCGACTGTACCGGTGACAACGCTGGTGACTCTGTCGGCCCGTCCGCTGACGGATTCGAAACCTACGGCGTAACTGGCGTCGCGCTGATCACGTTCATCCTGCTGGGCGTGAAAGAGCCGATGGTCCAGGTCCAACTCCTCGTCTGGATCTTCGTCATGCGCATCATGATGCTGATCGCCAGCGCGCTGGCTTATTTCATCAACAGCGCGATTGCGAAAGGCCGCTTCGGCAACGCGGACAAGATGAACTTCGAAACGCCGCTGACCTCGCTGGTGTGGATCACCTCGATCGTTTCCATCGTCGCCACCTACATCGTTTCCTATCTCATCATCCCCAATCTCGGCGGAGACACCTCGCAGTGGTGGAAACTCGCCTCGATCATCTCCTGCGGAACCCTGGCAGGAGCGGTCATTCCGGAACTCGTCAAGGCCTTCACGTCGGTGGATTCGCGCCATGTGAACGAAGTCGTCACCTCGGCAAAAGAAGGCGGAGCGTCGCTCGGAATTCTTTCGGGATTCGTAGCCGGAAACTTCTCGGGTTACTGGCTCGGCCTGACCATGGTCGCGCTGATGTCCGTCGCCTACTTCTTCAGCCTGATGGGACTGACCACAGCCGCCACCATGATTGCCGCGCCCGTCTTCGCTTTTGGCCTGGTAGCCTTTGGCTTCCTGGGTATGGGACCAGTCACGATCGCCGTCGATTCGTACGGGCCCGTCACCGACAACGCGCAATCAGTGTATGAACTGTCGCTGATCGAGCAGGTGCCAAACATCAAAGCGGAACTGAAGAAAGACTTCAACATTGACGCGAACTTTGAACGCGCCAAAGACCTGCTCGAAGAAAACGACGGCGCTGGCAACACTTTCAAAGCCACCGCGAAACCCGTGCTGATCGGAACTGCCGTAGTCGGCGCCACCACGATGATTTTCTCCATCATCATGGCCCTCACCAGCGGCCTCACCACCAACGTAGACAAACTCTCTCTACTCCACGCCCCATTCTTCCTCGGACTCATCACCGGCGGAGCGATGATCTACTGGTTCACCGGCGCATCCACGCAAGCCGTGACCACAGGCGCCTATCGTGCCGTCGAGTTCATCAAAGCCAACATCAAACTCGAAGGCGCAACCAAAGCCTCCGTTGCCGACAGCAAGAAGGTCGTCGAGATCTGCACCAAGTATGCGCAGAAGGGCATGTTCAACATCTTTCTCGCCGTATTCTTCGGCACCCTGGCCTTCGCGTTCGTGGAGCCGTTCTTCTTTATCGGCTACCTGATTTCGATCGCGATCTTCGGTCTTTATCAGGCCATCTTCATGGCCAACGCCGGCGCCGCCTGGGACAACGCCAAGAAAATCGTCGAAACGAAGCTCAAGCAGAAGGGAACTCCCCTGCACGACGCGACCGTAATCGGCGACACCGTCGGCGATCCCTTCAAAGACACGTCGTCCGTGGCCATGAATCCAGTCATCAAGTTCACGACCCTTTTCGGATTGCTCGCGGTGGAACTGGCCGTCTCCCTCACGCGCGATCAAGGCACAAACCTGACGCACATCCTGGCACTCGCCTTCTTCGCGGTGTCGGTGTTCTTCGTGTACCGGTCGTTCTACGGGATGCGGATTTCGTCGGAGTAATGCCGGACGCAAGAGCGATTTGAGAAAAAAGAAAACGCCGCCCGGCCTTGCCGGACGGCGTTTTTTTGGTTTGCTCGGTAATTGTCTCTACTTACTGCTTCGCTAGAGTGACCGATTGAATCCCATCGTTGGAGGCGCATTGGTCAGAAGTGCTGTCGTAGTCGCCAGCCATGCTTGTCGGTGCCGTGAGGCTGTTCAATGACGGCACATAGTTGACCCCTGAATCGAAGTTAATGATCAGGCTACCGCCCTTGACCGACGATGAGGTCAGGTTCGCAGTTGCCTCACAGTCTGATCCCGTGTAACTCACACTTCCAGTCAGCGCAAAACTTCCGTCCTCGGATGCTGCCGATGCCTGCGTCAATGTAACTGTCATGTTTGCAGGGGAAGTGTTTACCAGGACCGTACCGCTCCACGCGCCACTGAGCGACGGTACTGCGTTCGCCGTTATCGTGCCCTGATCCGCGCAGCCACCCGTGATCGTGTAGTTTCCGCTCAACGAGTCCTTGGTCCCGGAAGCGGTAACACTGATGACGTTTCCGTCGAATGCCTGCGACGTCAGTGTGATGTCGCTGCCCTTTACGGTGCCGGTGAAGGAGAGGGTCTGCGGAGAAATACAAAGCGAGTTGTTAACTGTGAGTGTGCCGCTCAGCACGGCTCCGCTCTGGGTGAGGTTCCCGCCGAGCACAAACGTTGGACTGCTGGCAGCGATTGCGGCCGCGGTCGATGACGCGGTAAACGCCCAGTTCCCCTGCGTGAATGACGTATTGCTGACCGCGGCGCCGCAGCCAAACAGCGCCAGAGTCAAGACTCCGGCCACCGAGGCGAGCGCTGCAAACTTGAGAGAACCTGAGAACTTCATAATTCCTCCGTGGACTGGTACATGTCTCATCGGCCATGTACTAGTGGACACATTTCAACCCGGCTCGGTAATGTTGGGAAGATTACGAATGTAATCAGCGCCGCTGCGCCCGCACCTAGCCATGCTTTTTTCGCGACCAGCTGTACGACCTTGAAATTCCAGTTCCGTCCCCAACCGGACGTGTTAATTTGTTCGCATGTTCATTGGCCATTTCGGCGTCGCCCTTGCGGCCAAGCGGTTTGCGCCGCGAACTTCACTGGCAGCTTTAATCTTCGCCGCCGAGTTTCTCGACTTCCTCTGGCCGATTTTTCTGCTGTTAGGACTCGAACATGTGCGCGTTGTTCCAGGAATTACCAAAGTGCAACCGTTCGACTTCTACGACTATCCCTTCTCGCACAGCTTGACCGTGGCGTTGCGTTGGGCGCTGGCAGTGGGACTGATCTATTACATCGTCCGTCGCTACGTCCGCGGAGCGTGGGTGCTGGCCACTCTGGTAGTCAGTCATTGGGTGCTGGACTACATCAGTCATCGCCCCGATTTGCCGGTATGGCCAGGCGGACCGAAAGTTGGCTTAGGTTTGTGGAATTCTTGGCTGGGATCGATCATCGTAGAATTAGCGATCTTCGCCGTCGGGATCTGGCTCTACGTAGGCAGCACAAAAGCGAGCGATCAAGCAGGAACGTGGCGAATCTGGAGTCTGATCGCCCTACTGTCGTTAGGCTGGCTCGGAGCCCTGTTCGCAACCCCACCGTCGAACCCGATTCAAATCGCGCTGGCCTCACTTGCGATGTGGATCACTCTGCCCTGGGCGTGGTGGGCGGAGAGGCGAAGGGCAGCAATTAGCAACTAGCACTTAGCTAAACCTTCATCTCGAGAAATCCTTGGCCAAACACTGATTTAGCTAAGTGCCATGTGCTAAATGCCAAGCGCTGCCTCAATACGCTTCCCGCATCTTGTCCTTCACGCTCTTGGCCAGCTTCTCGATCTCCTGCGCTTTCTTGATGACGTCCAGGGAAAGAATGCTGGGACTTGTTTTGTCCACATTCGACTTCAATTCGTTGGCCAGACTAAGCAATTTGTCGGTATCGCGTCGAAGCGCTATTTGGCGCTCGGAAACAGTGTTCGCGACCAACATTCGAGATAGCTGCTGGTGCGGATCGACCCAGGCCTCGGAGAACGCCGCTGTACGGACCTCAGCCTCGCGCGCTGCCACATGCTTTTGAAGTTCCGGCTGTTTTGACTGTAACTGCGCTTGAACGATGGGCGCACAGGATAACAACACCAGAGGTAGAACAGGCTTCCACATTACGTGCTCCTGTATTTCTTTAGCACGGCAAGTCTGTGGAATGGGCCTGTGAAGATGCACTTAGGGAAACCAAGGTAATTGAGTGGTGAGCTGTCGATCTTGTTGACGTCTGTACTTTGCTGAAATATTTTGCTGAAGGATTTTGCTGAAGAACTCCGCTTTTGGGTGGCGCAGCGGTTCACCGCTGCGATAAGGCCTTTATTCTTGGTTTGGGCTTCAGCCCCCGAGGTATCGCCGCCGACCTTTTCCGCAACCTGCTTACCAGCGTAAACCTTCCAAATCCTCCGTTTCGAAAACCGAAACACCGGCGAGCACAAAATGACGCTGATGGGGATATCGGGGATGGCGCCCCGCTCGTCTGCGTACAGAAGATGCATTCAAACCCACAAATAAAAAGGGGCTGCTCAAGCAGCCCCCTCAGTAAGGTTGGCCAGAAGGGCTATAAAACCCTATGCGCCCCCAAAACAAGATCGGCGCGTTCCGACCACTTAAAGCATTATTCGAATCGTGGTAGAGGACAAGTCGAAAAATGGGTGTTACAGCGAACTCATCTTAGCCAAAAACTCACCATTAGTCCCCGCCTTAGCCAGTCGCTCAATGAGCAGCTCCATGGCTTCGACCGGAGACAGAGGATTCAGCACCTTACGCAGCACCCAGATTCGCGTCAGGTCTTCCTTCGGAATCAGCAGCTCTTCCTTACGTGTGCCGGAGCGCTGAATATCGATCGCCGGGAAGGTACGCTTATCGACCAGCTTGCGTTCCAGGATGATTTCCGAATTGCCCGTACCTTTGAATTCTTCAAAGATCACATCGTCCATGCGGGACCCGGTATCGATGAGGGCAGTGGCAATGATGGTCAAAGACCCGCCTTCTTCGATGTTTCTCGCCGATCCGAAAAACCGCTTCGGACGCTGCAAAGCATTCGAATCCACGCCACCCGAGAGCACTTTGCCCGAAGGCGGAACAATCGTGTTGTAAGCGCGGGCGAGACGCGTAATCGAATCCAGCAGGATCACCACGTCGCGCTTGTGCTCAACCAGTCTCTTAGCCTTTTCGATTACCATCTCGGCGACCTGCACGTGACGCGCAGCCGGTTCGTCGAAGGTCGAAGAGATCACCTCGCCCTTAACCGACCGCTGCATATCCGTAACTTCTTCCGGACGCTCGTCAATCAGCAGCACCATCAGCACAACTTCGGGATGATTCGTAGTAATCGAGTTGGCGACATTCTGCAAGAGCATCGTCTTGCCGGCGCGCGGAGGAGAAACGATCAAGCCGCGCTGGCCTTTGCCAAGAGGAGTAAGCAGATCCATGACGCGCGCGCTGATATTCTCGCGGGTAGTCTCAAGCTTGAGACGTTCCTGTGGATACAGCGGCGTCAGGTTGTCGAACAGGATCTTGTTGCGCGCTTCGTCGGGCGACTCAAAGTTGACCGCCTCGATCTTCACCAGCGCAAAATACTTTTCGCCCTCGTGCGGCGGACGCACCTGGCCGCTGATGGTGTCGCCGGTCTTCAAGTCGAACTTGCGGATCTGCGACGGCGACACATAAATGTCGTCCGGGCCCGGCAGATAGTTGTAGTCGGGCGAGCGCAGGAAGCCGTAGCCGTCCGGCAGTATCTCAAGCACACCCTCGGCGAAGATGTGGCCTTCTTTTTCACTTTGCGCCTGCAGGATCTTGAAAATGAGATCCTGTTTGCGGAGTCCGCTGGCGCCGGGCAGTTCCAGAGATCGGGCGATCTTGGTCAGCTCGGTAATATTCTTTTCTTTCAGTTCTGCGATGGTCATATTCACCTACAGGATGGATTTTCTCGGGAGGATTTCTCTCGGAGGGAGTCTGGCCGCCGTGTGGGCACACGGCGGAACTGCATTAAGCAGCCCGCCTTTGTGCCTCGGCGAAGTTTTCAGGTTCGCTTAGAATGTCATGGCGTTGCGCGCCCGCAATCTTGTCAAAAACCTGATTCATGGTTTCCTGGATGCGGGTGTTCGGCCGATGAAATTTGCGCGTTGCCTTGGAGGCCAACTGGCAGAGCATATAGCGATTCCGCAAAGTCTCCACTGCGTCAAATACACGATCAGAGCGCATTGGTTTGGTTCTCCTAACTATAAGGATTGATGCGACTTAAGGATCTCCATGGTCCCGCCCACTGGACAACGGCTACCCCTGGTAGCTGGCCAAAACTGCTTTTGGGCGGGGTTGGTAAAGGAAAAGCCAGAGTCACCCAAATAGATGCTTCACCCGGCGCGAAAGTTGCTAAGTTCTAGGGATTGACGCGCTTTGCGGGCGGAGGTTCGTCAGGACGGCCAGTACTACCTGTTTGTCTGAGGAACACTTTAGTCTAGCAAAACCGGCCAGCGCGTCAAGGAAATTCTTGCGCCGGCCCCTTGGATACAACTACTTCAACGCGCTCAAACGCTTGTCAAGACGGGACTTATACCGCGAAGCCGTATTCTCGTGCAGTACGCCCTTCTGAATAGCCTTGTCGAGCGCCGATACAGTAGCCCGGTAAGCAGTCGTCGCTTCTGTCTTGTTGCCCTTCGCCAGGCTTTCGCGCATGTCTCGCAATGCTCCTCGCAGCCGCGACGCGCTCACGCGATTCCGTGTGGTTCGTTTCTCTGTCTGACGGGCGCGCTTCAACGCCGAAAAATGATTTGCCATGTTGCTTAATTACCTTCGATTGTCCCGGAAACCACCAGGAAGATATTCGGAGTGGACCGAACCAGTATTCTACGGGAGCAAGTTGCGCGCGGTCAACCGGATATGAACGCCCTCGAACGGCTGAAAGTCCTGATTAACTCCTCCACACCGATCATCGTCATGGAGACGGTGGAGGAAGTCCGCGCCCTTTCCCTGGTGCGAGCCGCGTGTACTGAACTGAACATGGCGGTATTCGAATGGACCATTGCCGACGGGCTGATGCGATCCGGTGCGAGCGGTGTGACTGCGCCCGTTGCCGATCTTCAGACGCGCATCAACGCGGCGCGCCATGCCGCAGACCCCAATGCTCCCGAATCGAGCAAGGCCGCGATCTACAACACCGCCGACCCGGTGCAGGCACTTGCCAACCTGGAAGCGATGACCCTCGAAGCAGTCTTTGTGTTGAAAGATTTCCATCGCCATCTGGACAGCCCAGTGGTCGTGCGCCGTTTGCGGGATGTCGGGCAAAAATTCTCGGCCAACCGCCGGACACTCATTCTCACCGCGCCCTCGATCCCGATGCCCCCGGAATTGGCCAGCCTGGTTGAGTTTCTTGATTTACCGCTGCCCGACGCCGAACGACTCCGAGACCTCATTCGCGAAACGTACACGCGCATGGCCGCGGCGCACTCCCTCAAACTGCAACTCGATGCTCCGGGCGTGGAAGCAATGGCCGCCAACCTTCGCGGCCTGACCGAAGAAGAAGCCGAGCGCGCGATTTCGCAGACGCTGGTCGGGCGTTACGCGCTGACTTCGGACTGCGTGACCGATGTTCTCGAAGCAAAGAAGTCCATGCTGAAGCGCTCCGAGATGCTCGAGTTCGTTGACGCGAACGACAACATGGCGAGCGTCGGCGGACTGGAAAATCTGAAAATGTGGCTGGCACAGCGCCGCGGATCGTGGGATTCGAAGGCCCGCGATTTCGGCCTCGATCCGCCGAAAGGTGTCATCATCCTCGGCGTACAGGGATGCGGCAAGAGCCTCTGCGCCCGCGCCGTCGCAGGCGAATGGAAACTGCCGCTGGTGAAGTTCGACACCGCCGCCGTCTACGACAAGTACATCGGAGAAACAGAAAAGCGCATTCAGAAAGTATTCAAAGTCGCCGAAGGCCTTGCGCCCTGTGTGTTGTGGATTGACGAACTGGAGAAAGTCTTCGCCGGCAGCGGCCCCGACTCAGCCTCCGCCGACGCCGGAGTCTCCTCGCGCTTGCTCGCGTCGTTTCTGTCGTGGATGCAGGAACGCAAATCGCCGGTCTTCGTAGCCGTCACCTGTAACAACGTCACAGTGCTGCCGCCCGAGCTAATCCGTAAAGGCCGCTTCGACGAATTGTTCTTCGTGGACTTGCCCGGAACCGCCGAACGAAAACAGATCTTCGCCATCCAGCTCAGCAAGCGTAAGCGCAATGCCACCGACTACGACCTCGACCGGATCGCCGCTGCCGCCAACGGATATTCGGGAGCGGAAATCGAGTCGGCGGTGCAGACCGCGCTGTACGCCGCTTTCTCCCAGAAGCAAGACCTCTCGACCGACCATCTGCTTACCGCGCTCTCTTCCACCGTACCGCTCTCAATCACCCGCGCCGAAGAAATTGCAGATTTGCGTGCTTGGGCCAAAAACCGTGCCGTCTGGGCCAGCAAGGCCGAAGCAAAAGGTGAACGCGCTTAGCTACGGTCGCCCAGATGTAAGAAAACTCTGCCATCGTGAACGGCTTGCTGTGCCTGAATGGCTTGATGGAAAACTCTGCTTTTGGGTGGCGCAGCGGTTTACCGCTGCGATAAGGTCTTTCTTTTGACTTGGGCTTTAGCCCCCGAGGTGTGGCCTAATACAACCCATGCCCCGCGACCATCACAGACCATCACGAGTCAGCCGCTTAATTTTTCTGAGTTTCGCGCTCCTCGCTATCGCCCTCGCTCCTGCCAAGGCCGCCGACAAGATCGCCATGACCGTCGACGCCTCCAAGCCCGGCGCAAAAATCGACCGCAACATTTTCGGACAATTCGCCGAGCACCTCGGACACGGCATCTACGACGGCATCTGGGTCGGCCCCGACTCTCCCATCCCGAACACTCGCGGCATCCGCAACGATGTAGTCACCGCGCTGAAGGCGCTCAAAGTCCCCAACGTCCGCTGGCCCGGCGGATGCTTTGCCGACGAATACCACTGGCGAAAAGGCATCGGCCCACAACGAGCCGTAACTCTCAATCCGAACTGGGGAGGAGTCATCGAGCCCAACACGTTCGGAACCCACGAGTTCATGGACTTCCTCGAGCAGATCGGCTCCAGTGCCTACCTCTCCGTAAATATCGGCTCGGGCACTCCGCAGGAAGCGTCCGAATGG
Organism: Terriglobales bacterium; assembly: GCA_035569025.1. Taxonomy (GTDB): domain Bacteria; phylum Acidobacteriota; class Terriglobia; order Terriglobales; family Acidobacteriaceae; genus Acidiflorens. Next base: position 61,295 of record DATMNN010000052.1, on the reverse strand, counting down.
CTGGAGTATCTGACCACCGTACAGCCAACCACGCTGGCCAAAGAGCGCGCCGCCAACAGCCATCCCGAACCGTATAAGGTCCCGTATCTCGGACTCGGCAACGAGAGTTGGGATTGCGGCGGCAACATGACTCCCGACTACTATCTCAGCCAGATGAAGATATACAGCCGCTTCGTCCGCAACTTCAATCCCGACCAGCAGGATCAGCACCAGATGCTAAAGATTGCTGTCGGCCCCGGCGGCGACGGACCCCGCTGGACCGAGTGGACCGAAACCATCATGAAGGCCTATCAGCAACACACCTGGAGTTGGGATATCAACGGCCTTTCCATGCACAGCTACACGGTGGTGAAGTGGCCGCCCTCGTATGCATCCGAAGGATTCGGAGAAACGGAGTACAGCCAGGTTCTCAAATCCACGCTGGAGATGGACGATCTAATCACAAAACACTCCGCCATAATGGACAAATACGATCCCGACAAGAAAGTGGCCCTCGTAGTAGATGAATGGGGCGCCTGGTACGCGCCGCTACCCGGCAGTAATCCGGGATTCCTGGTCCAGCAGAACAGCCTGCGCGACGCCATTCTGGCCGCCCTGAACCTCAACATCTTTGTCCGCCACGCCGACCGCGTACGCATGGCCAACATCGCGCAAATGATCAACGTGCTGCAGGCGATGATCCTGACCGACAAAGAAAAAATGCTCCTGACCCCGACCTACTACACCTACAAGATGTACCTCCCCTTCCAGGACGCCACGTTAGTTCCCGTAACGTTCGAAGCCGGCACCTACGCGCACGGCGAAATCCGTTTGCCGCGCGTGGACGCCATCGCCGCCAAAGAGGCGAATGGCAAGTTATGGCTGGAGATCACAAATGTCGATCCCAATCAGCCAGTCGAAATCGAAGCAATACTGTCCGGCATCACGGCCAAATCAGCCGCCGGAGAAACCCTGACAGCGCCCAGAGTGGACAGCGTCAACACCTTCACGGCGCCGAACACCGTCGTACCGAAACCGATCGCAGCGAAAGTGCAAGGCGGCAAGCTGGTTCTGAAGTTGGAGCCAAAGTCGGTGACGGTAATTTCGGTTGCGCAATGAGAGAAATTTCCAGCTGTGCGAAGCTATGAAACATTTCCGCGGAGAAGTGGGCTACCCTCCAATTGTCGGGTGACACTATGTTGGAGTATTTGCACTCTCCACCAGCGCTACCCGGCGCTCCGTCCATCCGCTATACTGTTGCCATGTCCGTCTACAAGAACAGCAAAGCGATTATCCAGGGCATGGGTATCACTCTCAAGGAGATGTTTCAGCCCACCATCGTCGAGAACTATCCCGACGGCCCGGGCCCCCTGAAGGGTGCAAAGTTCCAGGAACGCTTCCGCGGGATGCACGTTCTCCAGCGCGACGAAAACGGCCTCGAGAAATGCGTGGCGTGTTTTCTATGCGCCGCTGCCTGCCCGTCGAACTGTATCTACATCGAAGCCGCCGAGAACACAGAAGAGAAGCGCGTCTCGGGCGCCGAGCGCTACGCGCACGTCTATAACATCGATTACAATCGATGTATCTTCTGCGGATACTGTGTGGAAGCCTGCCCGACCGACGCGATCACGCACGGCCACGGTTTCGAACTCGCGTCTTTCAACGCCAGCAACCTGATTTATCGCAAAGAGCAACTGCTGTCGATCATGCCCGCCCATATGGGTGCCAACGCCGTGTTCAGCGGAGCAGAGCCGGAGGGCGCCGCACCGGCGGCGGGGACTCAAGGCAGCTAGTTGACCTCGCAAATATTGTTTTTTCGAACTGTCATCCTTCGCTTAGGATGAAAGTTTCGTAAAAGGCACAGACTCTCAGCGACATTCATCGTTCCTTTCCTTCCCGCGTCAACATCTCCAACTCCTCGGGCGTCCGAGGCCAGTCCTCCCGCAGCAGCCGGGACAGCGCACGATCCGCAAGCAGCTTTCCGCCCGTCTGACACACCGGACAATAATTCGTCTCGTTGGCAGCGTATCGAATCCGCTGAATGCTGGCCCCACATCGCGGACACGCCTCCTTGTACCGCCCATGCACCGCCATCCCGGGACGAAAGGCTGTAACCTTCTCGGGGAATCCATCTCCCGCCTCGGCGCGCAGCCGCGAAACCCACTCGCGCAGACTTTCCCGTATCGCCACGTACAAACGTTCGATCTCCTCCGCCGTAAGCTTCTGGGTCAGCCGGATGGGCGAGAGCTTCGCCTGAAACAAAATTTCATCCGAGTAAGCATTCCCTATCCCGCTGAACGATCGTGGATCAGTCAGCGCCCGCTTCAGCGTGTGATTGGACGCAGTGAGCGCCGCAGCAAATTGTTCAAGACTGGCATCCAGCACTTCCAGTCCGCCAGGATCCAGCGATCGCAGCCCTGCTTCTCCCGTTACCACGTGCAACGACGCGCGTTTACGCGAGCCAGCCTCGGTCCAGAGCAGACTCCCATTCGTGAAATCGAACGCCGCTAATCCGCGAGGCGGAGAAACCTTCACGCCGCGCTTTTTCCAATGCAGCCGTCCCGCAATCATCAGATGGAGCACCAGCCAAAGGTCATTGTCCAACCCGACGCAGATTCGTTTGCCCATTCTGCGCAGAGCAACGACTTTCCTGTTCTCTGTTCTGGAAACCGACGGCTCCACCGTTCGCAAGAGAAACGGACTCGCAATCCGCACATGTTCGAGCGTTTGCCCCAGAATGCGCTTCTCCAGCGCCTCGATATAGACGACAATGTCGGGTAGTTCGGGCACAGGCCTCCACCAGACCCATGTGGGCCTTAATAATCGTACATGGGAGGCCTACCCCGACCGATGCACCGATGGCCTATTTTGGATTGTTTGAAGCCGCTGCTTCGCCTCGCGGTGTCATCGATACGACAATGTAGTCCCGTTCCTTGTCGTCCAGGTCTTCCACTCGTAACCGCATGTGGTCCTTGTCCATGCGGAATTGAGCGCGTTCACCCACCGGGAGGAGAACCGGGTGTTTGTCGTCCTTGGGCCGAATGCGATAGATGATGCGATCTGTCTGCAGAATATATTCCTGGCACAGCAAGGTGTGCATCTTCTGATGAGCCGAGTCCGTGCCCAACATCTCGCCGGCAAAGGTCTTGCCGCTCTTCTGATCGGCGCCGCACTCCACCGAATCCATCTGAAGAAGTGTGCCGGACTGAGCTAACGGCCGTTCCTTGGCGCAGGCAAGCGAAGTGAACAGCGTAATCAGCAACAGTGTACGTTTCATGGAAATCCCCTCCACTAGAAAGGGTGGTTTCAGTACACCTGATGGATAGTTACGAAGGGACACTGCGAGGAATGGAAAAAACCCGGTAGACGCGGACGGCGGTACGACCTGATTCTGATCTATTGTCTTGAAAGCTACGAATTCCGAACGCCGTCCTCATGGACGGCCACGTCCTTTACCTTCTCCTCCAATTGCTCCACCCGTTGCGCGACTTCAGTCAGCGCATCCGATAACGGATCGCGAATCTCCCGTGGATTGGTAATCACCACGCGCTTGCCATTGCGGAAAATGATATGCCCTGGCACGCCGACAATCGTCGAGTTGTCAGGTACATCGTCAATTACCACGGAAGCGGCTCCCACCCGGGAATTTTCGCCGATAGTAATGTTACCCAGAACCTGGGCGCCCGCGCCGATCACCACGCCGTTGAGAATCGTCGGATGCCGTTTGCCGCGTTCTTTTCCTGTTCCGCCCAGCGTCACGCCCTGGTAGATCGTCACGTCATCGCCTATGACAGCCGTTTCGCCAAATACCACTCCCATGCCGTGATCGATGAACAGGCGCTTGCCGATGATCGCTCCAGGATGAATCTCAATGCCCGTCATCCACCGCGCCCACTGCGAAACCATCCGCGCCAGCAGGAAGAGATTTGCCTTATAGAGTTGGTGGGTGAAGCGGTAGATCCAGACCGCATGCAGTCCGGGATAGCACAGCAGCACTTCCAGACGCGACTTTGGCGCAGGGTCGCGCTCCATGATCGAAGTGACGTGTTCGCGGATATCGCGGATCAGTCCCATAAGGGTTATGCCGCTACAGCCTGCATTGCCAGCGCTTCCTGGCGCAAGTGGTCGAACAGGATACTGGTCAGGTAGCGCTCGCCAAAATCAGGCAGCACAACCACAATCAGCTTACCTGCACTTTCCGGGCGCCGCGCAACCTGCACAGCGACATGCGCCGCCGCTCCGCAGGATATTCCGCTCAGCAGTCCTTCTTCCTCGGTAAGGCGCCGCGCCATCGCGATCGCATCTTCATTCGAGACTTGTACAATCTCGTCGATCAGATCCGTGCGCAGAATTTCCGGGACGAAGCCCGCGCCAATACCTTGGATCTTGTGCGGACTGGGCTGGCCTCCCGAAAGCACCGGGCTGGCGCTTGGTTCGACGGCAATCGTACGGAATGATGGCTTCTTCGGTTTGATATATTCGGCCACGCCCGTCAACGTGCCGCCAGTCCCAACGCCGGACACGAGTATATCCACCTGCCCGTCGGTGTCACTCCAGATTTCCGGCCCAGTCGTCTCGCGGTGAATTTTCGGATTCGCAGGATTCGCGAACTGCTGCAGTATGTAGCCGCCGGGTGTGTCGGCGAGAATTTGATTTGCCCGGGCAATGGCGCCCGGCATGCCGTTCGGTCCCGGTGTGAGCACAATCTCGGCGCCGAACGCTCGCAGCAAAACGCGCCGCTCCAGGCTCATCGTTTCGGGCATGGTAAGGATCAGGCGGTAGCCCCGCACTGCCGCCACGAACGCCAGTCCAATGCCCGTATTCCCGCTGGTGGGCTCGATCAGGACTGTCTTGCCCGGCTGGAGTTGTCCCGAGCGCTCGGCTTCATTGATCATGCTGACGCCGATGCGGTCCTTCACACTCGAGCAGGGATTGAAACTCTCCAGTTTCGCGGCGACGGTAGCCCCGGAACCCTCTGTAATACGGTTCAGCCGGACCAAAGGAGTCTTACCGATCAGTTCGGTCACGTCGTTGGCGATTCTCATGAAATACTCCACGAAATCTCTGGTTCAGGATGTTTAGAAATTGAATGGTGCCAGCGAAGAATTAGCTACAACAACAGCAACAACAGGCGCAGAGGGACTGCGCCAACCGCTGCAACCGGTATGAAGGGGTAGGTAGCATGGGCAAACCGCTTCGGTACTGCCCTAAATCTACCACGACAAGCCAGTACCAGTCACATAGATGCCGGAAACCGCACGGCGTCGCTTTTTGATATTCTTCGCTGTCGAAGAACAGGTGTCAGCTCTTAGCTGCCTTCCAAGGAGCCCCATGGCGCGAAAGTTTAAAGACCTGACCGAACGCGAGATTCTGGCGCTGGCGATTGCCTCGGAGGAGGAGGACGGCCGTGTCTATGCCGATTTCGCGGACGGACTGCGCGAAACGTTTCCTGCCACCGCCAAGCTCTTTGAGGACATGCGCGAGGAAGAATCGCAGCACCGGGCCAGCCTGATTGAAACGTACCGCGCCCGCTTTGGGGAGCATATTCCGCTGCTCCGGCGCGAAGACGTCAAAGGTTTTGTGAAACGGCGTCCGTACTGGTTGACCCGTCCGCTCAAAATCGCGGATGTCCGCAAGCAGGCCGAACTGATGGAAGTGGAGACAACCCGGTTCTACGAGCGCGCCATACAGCAGGTTACGGACGCCGGGATCCGCAAGCTTCTCGGCGATCTGGCTGAAAGCGAACGCAAACACGCCACGGCTGCTGAAGCGCTAGGAGAAGGCATCAGTCCCGATGTAAAAAAGACCGAAGAAGACGCGCAGCGCCGGCTCTTTGTTCTCCAGATCGTCCAGCCCGGACTCGCCGGGCTCATGGATGGGTCGGTCTCCACGCTCGCGCCCGTGTTCGCTGCGGCCTTCGCCACCAAGAGCAGTCACGACGCATTCGTGGTTGGACTCGCTGCTTCCATCGGCGCCGGCATCTCCATGGCGTTCGCCGAAGCCCTGTCCGACGATGGATCTCTCACCGGCCGTGGCCGCCCACTCCTGCGAGGAGCCGTCACCGGCCTGATGACCGCCGCTGGCGGGATCGGCCATACTCTCCCATTTCTCCTGAAAGATTTCCACGCGGCCTTCGTCGCTGCCGTGATCATCGTCGCGGTGGAACTCGCGACCATCGCCTGGATTCGCAACCGCTACATGGACACGCCCTTACTCTCGGCGGCATTTCAGGTCGTCGTGGGGGGCGTGCTGGTGTTTATTACTGGAATTTGGATAGGAAGCTCGTGAGGGTAAACAGGCTCTCAGCTGTCAGCTCCAGGCTCAGGTAAAACGTCAACCGGCCATGCTCACGTGACGGGTTTCCTGAAAGCTGAGAGCTACCTGTGTCTAGCTTGCCGTTGGCGCGCTGACGGCCTCGGTCGCAACCGGCAACTCCACCACGAAGCGGCTTCCCATCGGCTTGTTCTCTTCCACGCGAATCGATCCCTGATGGTCTTCGACGATTCGCCCTACGATCGCGAGGCCAAGCCCGGTGCCCCGCTGCTTGGTTGAAAAATACGGAAGGAACAGGCGTTCCTTCACATCGTGGGAAACACCGTGTCCGGTATCCGCGACCACCAGTTCTACGATGTCACGGCTGGCCAGCAGCGCGGTGGAGATCGTAATTTCCCGGACCATCGTGTCTCGCATCGCTTCGGCTGCGTTGTCGACGAGGTTGGCGATCGCTCGTTTGATCGCTTCCGGATCGGCCATCACAGCGGGTAAGTCCGTTGCCAGTTCGGTCTGCACGCGGATGCCGTCCAGCCGCCCGTCAAACATCGCGAGCGCGCTTTGCACCAGGCTATTCAGGCTGGCAGGCTGGGGATGGGAAGCAGGGAAGCGCGCCAGCACCGAGAACTCATCAACCAGCGCGCGCACGGTTTCGACCGCATGACCGATTGTTTCCGCGCATGCAAGAATGACTTTCTGAGAAACTTCATCCGGTGGAGTGCCCCTCCCGAGGTGACGTTGAATGCGTTCCGCTGAAAGCGCGATCGGCGTCAGTGGATTCTTGATCTCATGCGCGACTCGCCGTGCCACCTCGCGCCATGCCGCCTGTTTCTGCGCCCGCAGCAGATCCGAAAGATCTTCGAACACCAACACATAGCCCAGCCGCTCGGCTCCATGGGCGAGAGCCGCCACTGTGACGGCTACGTTGAGAGTCGTCCGTGGCACCGTCAGTTCCAGAGTCGAGGCCGTCATGCCCATGCGGTCGGCGCGGCGCAGCAGCGGTTCCAGATCGTCGAGCATGTCGCCAGGAAGAACAGTGCTCAGCGGAGCGTCGATCAGCCTAGACGGTGCGTACTCCGGACGATCCGGATGAAACATGCGCAGCAGCGCGGCATTCACGAGCGTCACGCGGCGTGATGCATCAATCGAAATGACTCCGGTTGGAATGCTCTCCAGAATTGTTTCGATGTAACGCCGCCGGCGCTCCAGTGCTTCGTTGGCCGCTCCCAGATCGCGGCTCGAAGCCTCGATCATCGTTCTGCTGGATTGCAGTTGCTGGGCCATGCTATTGAACGACTGCACCAGTTCCGCCAGTTCGTCGGTGGCGCGAATGTCGACGCGATAGTCGAGTTGTCCTTTGGAAATCGCCTCCGTGCCCGCCGCCAGTGCCGCTACTGGACGGTTCACCAGCTTCGAAAGAAACAATGCCAGCCAGGTCGACGCGAACAGCACCAGCACCGTGAGCAGAGAAAGGAATCCGATATACGTACGGCGCACGAGTTTGCGTTGCTTGGCCAGTTCAATGTAGCGCTGCTGGCTTTCCTGAATCTGTTGTTCGGTCTCCGCGAATTTCGCGGGCAAAGGCATGGCGACGACGATCGTGTGGATTCCGACCGGCGCCGCTCCCACAAGGTAGTCGGTGCGGTTCCACTGGAAGTGTGGATGTTCTCCGCGCATCGCCGCCGTCAGGGGAAAGTGTTCCTGCATTGCGCTCCAGGCCGCCGGCAGCGCCTGGCTGGCGTCGGCTTTTCCGTTGGTCAGAGCAACGACGAATCCGCCTTGCAAGGTTGTGACGTGCTCGCGAAATTCGTCCAGAACGGCCGCGATATTTCCATCCTCCAGCGCCTTCTTGACCTCTTCCGACTGGGCGATCGATTGCGCTTCAGTTGTCACGTTCTGGCCGGCGTAGTCCGAAATCAGAGAAGCCATGGCAGCCGTGTCGGCCCGTACTTCTTCGACCGGCTGGGAAAACCATTTGTCAATTGAGCGGTTCATCAACCCATAGGAGAACCAGAACATCACGATGACGGGCAGAAACGAGAGCAGCAGATGGACCACGACCAGCCGGGTACGAAACTTCGAACCGATCACGCCCGCGCGCCGTTCGGCATAGAGCTTGAGGAGGTTGCGTCCCAGCACAACCGACAAGACCACAAAAAGCAGGAAGATCAGCGCCGACAAGGCGACGAAGAAAAGAAGTTGCTGGTTGCTGTCGGGGCTGATGAATTTCAGGTTGAACGATCCCTGCGAAACCAGGACCACCAGCAGAAGAAACGCCCCGACCGCCAAAGTGATGACCGCCTTCCGGCGGCCGGAAGTCTTGGGTTCATCGCGGAATGAAGTTGAGTCAGACAAATCGGGTTCTGCCAAATGAAGCTCCGCCCGGAAACCACGCGTCTCTACGGCAGAAGCATTATAGTGCGCGCGAGATCGCCTTAGTGCGCGGCGGTCCGTCCTGCTTGCAGCGTCGTTCGCATGGCCTCGTAGGAAGGCTTGGTCTGATACTCGCGGCCGAACAGGAGCGCCGCACCTTGAGTGTGTTTGGAATACCATCCGATCCAGGAATACTCATCCGTGAATCCCCAGGTCTGGATTGCGCTGCACCCCTTGTGAGACAGGCATGCGGAAACGACCTCGCGATACACGTTCGCCTGCGATTGCAGATCAGCGCTTTGCGCGCTGCCATTGGCGTCCACGGGGAGCGCGACGTCCAATTCGGTGATGTGCACCTGCACGCCCAATGCGGTGAGGCGCGCGATGTTCGCGGACATCGAGCTGACATCCGGATGCAGGTTGAAGATGTGCATCTGCAACCCGACGCCGTCGATGGGTACGCCGCGCCTCCGGAAATCCCGCACCATGGCATAGATCGTGTCGGACTTCCGGTTCATGGCTTCGGCCCCCGCTTCGTTATAAAAGAGCATCGCGTCAGGATCAGCCGCATGCGCCCAGCGGAAACATTGTTCGATATAGCCATAGCCTTGGTCAGCCAATCCGATGCCCGGCTGGTCGTGCCAGAGCGTGCTTCTCAATTTGCCCTCGTTCTTGCCTTCATCAAACGCTTCGTTGACCACATCCCATGCGAACACCTTCCCGCGATAGTGCCCGACTACGGTCTTGATGTGCTGTTCGAGGATGCGCGCGAGTTGCTCGGGAGTCCGCTGTTCCTTCGTCAGCCAAGGAGGATTCTGCTGATGCCAAACCAGCGTGTGTCCGCGAACTTTCATCTGATGCGCGATCGCGAAGTCGACTAGGCGATCTCCCGCGGCAAAATCAAATGTATCCGGCGCCGGATGGATGGATTCCCATTTCAGCGCGTTCTCGGGTTCCAGCATGTTGAATTCGCGAGCCAGTGTGGACGCATAGGCAGGCTCGGTGAGTTGTTCAGGCCGGACTGCGGTGCCCACAAGGATTCCGGACTTCGCTGCCGCTTCGCGAAGTGTCTGAGAATGAGTTGGTCCGGCCGCGAACGCGAGGCACGTGAGGTACGCAAAAGCGCGAATGGTTTTCATGATTCGGACCAGATTTCGCAACACACCAGTGTAGTGGGTCAAACAGATCGACGTTGATAACAACTCGATATCCCCCGTGCTGCTCCGCGTCCCCAGTGGTAATACCCTGTGACTTCCTCATCGAACGCCAAAATTTATGCGGCAGGCCGGAGATTCTCACGAATCCCGCGCGATCGCTCGAATGCTGCCGAAGAAGGCCCCCCTGCGCACACCGAAGATCATGTACTCAGGCGCGTTGCGCAAGTCATGAATCACTCGTTTCTGGCCTGAAAACCCGCAACCACCGTGCGAAACCGCGTTTCTCCGCGCGGTACAAGTACTTAAGTTACTTTTTCGGAATGCCCATTGCGTTGACAATTTGTGTCAGTGCGAAAAACCCTCCGTTGATCCCTTCGGGAATCAGCGGCTTCGTAACCCCCCAAGTTTGCGGGAAACAGGAGAGATATGTCTCAACGGCTGGGCGACCTGCTCGTCAAAGAAAAGGTCATCACTCCCGAGCAGTTGGAACAAGCGACCAAGCTCCAGAAGGAAGCTCACCTCCGTCTGGCGTCGGCGCTCGTGAAGTTGGGATTTCTGTCCGACGAGGACGTGACCAACTTCCTGTCGCGTCAGTATGGCGTGCCCGCCATTAATCTTTCCTACTTCGAAATCGATCCTGCTGTTGTCAAACTGATCCCGTACGAAACCGCGAAGCGCTACCAGATTCTGCCGCTCAGCCGCGTAGGTGCATCGCTCACCATCGCCATGGTCGATCCGACCAACGTTTTCGCGATGGACGATATCAAGTTCATGACCGGCTTCAATATTGAGCCGGTCGTTGCGTCAGAAAGCTCCATCATTGAAGGCATCGACAAGGCCTACGGCACTTCGAAGGAAGAAGAGCTCGAACAGGTCATGCAGTCGATGAACGATGTAGGCGAAGCCGCCGACGTCGAAGTGCAGGACGAAGAGCAGCAGATTGAGCTGGCCGAACTCGAACGAGCGGCTGACGAAGCGCCCATCGTGAAGCTCGTGAACCTGGTGCTCACCGACGCTGTGAAGCGCGGGGCCAGTGACATTCACATGGAGCCGTACGAAAAAGAATTCCGTGTCCGCTTCCGTATTGACGGCGTCTTGCAGTTGATCATGAATCCGCCACTCAAGTTGAAGGACGCGATCACCTCCCGCCTGAAGATCATGGCGAAGCTCGACATCAGCGAAAAGCGTCTTCCGCAGGACGGCCGCATCATGCTGAAGATGCAGATCGGCGGAAAGAAAAAGCAACTCGATTTCCGCGTCAGTACGCTGCCGACTCTGTGGGGCGAAAAAATCGTGCTCCGCTTGCTCGACAAGGAAAACCTGCGGCTCGACATGACCAAGCTCGGATTCGAGCCCGAGTCCCTGGTGAAGTTCGAGAAAGCCATTCTGAAGCCATATGGCATGGTGCTGGTCACGGGACCGACGGGATCGGGAAAAACCAACACCCTGTACTCGTCGATTTCTCGCCTGAACCAGCCCGACACCAACATCATGACCGCCGAAGATCCAGTCGAATTTCAGTTGGGCGGCGTGAACCAGGTACAGATGAAGGAACAGATCGGCTTGAACTTTGCCGCCGCGCTGCGCGCCTTCCTTCGGCAGGATCCCAACATTATTCTCGTCGGCGAAATCCGCGACTTTGAAACCGCTGAAATTGCCATCAAGGCCGCTCTTACGGGCCACCTTGTCTTGTCCACGCTGCACACCAACGGCGCGCCAGAAACCATTACGCGTCTCATGAACATGGGCATTGAGCCGTTCCTGGTCGCGACTTCGGTCCACTTGATCTGCGCACAGCGTTTGATTCGCCGCATTTGCAAGGAATGTATCGAGCCGATCGAAGTTCCCGTGCAGACCCTGATCGAAGAGGGCTTCTCTCCGGAAGAGGCGAAGACCGTTCAGATCATGAAGGGCAAAGGCTGCGCCACTTGCAACAAGACGGGCTACAAGGGTCGTTGCGGTTTGTACGAAGTGATGGAAGTGGACGACGAAATCAAGGAACTGGTTCTGGTCGGGGCCTCGGCGCTCGAATTGAAGAAAAAAGCAATTGAACGCGGCATGATCACCCTGCGTCGCAGCGGGTTGATCAAGGTCGCACAAGGTATGACGACGCTCGAAGAAGTGGCGCGCGAGACGATTCACTAAGACGCGGAAGGAAAAGGAAGAAGACCATGGCGCTCTCATTAAGCGATCTGCTCCGCCGCATGCTGGAGATGTCCGGCAGCGATCTTCACATCACGACCAACTCGCCCCCGCAAATCCGCGTGCACGGGCACCTCGTGCCTCTCGATTTACCTCAATTGACGCCGGCCGAGACCAAGCAATTGGCCTACAGCGTCATGACCGATTCGCAGAAGCATCGCTTCGAAGAAAACCTCGAACTCGACTTTTCGTTCGGTTTGAAAGGGCTGGCTCGCTTCCGCGCCAACGTATTCAATCAGCGGGGCGCTTCCGCTTGCGTCTTCCGTCTTATTCCGTTCGAGATCAAGTCGTTCCATCAACTGGGACTGCCGCCGGTCGTCAGCAAGCTGTGCGACAAGCCGCGCGGTCTGGTGCTGGTCACGGGCCCAACCGGTTCGGGCAAGTCCACCACGCTCGCCGCCATGATCGACAAGATCAACACCGAGCGCCACGATCACATCCTCACCATCGAGGACCCGATCGAATTCGTGCACATGAACAAGAACTGCCTGGTGAACCAGCGCGAATTGCACTCGGATACCAAGTCGTTCACCGACGCGCTGCGCGCCGCTCTTCGTGAAGATCCCGACGTCGTGCTCATCGGCGAAATGCGCGATCTGGAAACCATCGAGTCGGCGCTGCGTATCGCGGAAACCGGCCACTTGACCTTTGGCACGCTGCACACGAACTCAGCGTCGTCCACCATCAACCGTGTGATCGACGTTTTCCCCGCGCACCAGCAGTCGCAGATTCGCGCCCAGCTTTCGCTGGTGCTCGAAGGCATCATGTGTCAGAGCCTGCTGCCGAAAGTCGACGGCAAAGGCCGCGCGATGTGTATGGAGATCCTGGTGCCAAACGCGGCCGTTCGCAACCTGATCCGCGAAGACAAGATTCACCAGATTTATTCGGCCATGCAATCCGGCCAGGAAAAATACGGAATGCAGACGTTCAATCAGTCGCTGGCCACCGCCTACTACCAGAAACAGATCACGTTGGAAGTGGCGATGGCGCGTTCCAGCAATCAGGACGAACTGACGGAAATGATTGCACGCGGCGCAAACCTGTTGAACCGGCCGACGGCGGCTGGGGCGGCTATGGCCAAAGCAGCAACGCCGACGAAGAGATAGACGATAGAGATAAACGACGAGATAGACGACAGTAAACACGGGACCAACGCAGGGCAGAGAACAGTTAGGCGGCGGCTGGCAATCCAGCAGCTTCGATCGACAGCAGTGAGGAGAAGCAAACCATGCCGGTTTTCACATTTTCGGGCAAGAGCAATTCTGGCGAAAAAGTGCAGGGCGAACGTGCGGCCCCAAACAAGGAATCACTAGCCTCCGCGCTGCGACGCGAGCGCATTACGCCCGGTTCGATCCGCGAGAAAGGCAAGGAATTCGCCTTGCCGACTTTCGGAAGCAACAAGGTCAAGACGAAGGACATCGCCGTGTTCTTCCGCCAGTTCTCCGTCATGATTGATGCCGGATTGCCGCTGGTGCAGTGTCTCGAGATTCTCGCTGCCAACCAGGAGAATCCGAATTTTCAGAAGACACTGGTCGGAGTCCGTACCACCGTCGAAGGGGGCTCGACGCTCGCCAATGCGATGCGTCTCTATCCCAAGATCTTCGACGACCTCACTACCAACATGATCGAGGCCGGCGAGACCGGCGGTATTCTCGACATCATTTTGCAGCGCCTTGCTCTGTACGTAGAAAAGGCGGTCAAACTGCGTTCTGCCGTGAAGTCGGCGTTGATCTACCCGGTTGCGGTCGTCTCGATTGCCGTGATCATCGTCGGCGCGCTGCTCAAGTGGGTCGTGCCGATTTTCGCCAACCTCTTCGTCGGACTGGGCGTAGCCTTGCCTCTGCCGACCCGAATCGTCATCGGGCTCAGTAACTTCGTCGGCCACTTCTGGTGGTTCTTCATCATCGGCTCGGTGGCGATTTTCTTCGGGATGAAGCAGGTCCGCAAAGATCCGCGCGGACGCTACTACTTCGACGCCGCGCTGTTGAAACTGCCGGCCATCGGTATTCTGCTTCGGAAAATCGCCGTGGCCCGTTTCACGCGAACCCTGGGCACGCTGATCACTTCGGGCGTTCCGATTCTGGAAGGCTTGTCCATTACCGCCCGCACGTCGGGTAACGCAGTGCTGGAAGAAGCGCTGATGAAAGTGCGCAAGGCGATCGAAGAAGGCCGCACCATCGTCGATCCCCTGCGCGAATGTGGCGTCTTCCCCAACATGGTGACGCAGATGATCGGCGTCGGCGAAGCCACCGGCGCCATGGACGCCATGCTCCAGAAGATCGCCGACTTCTACGAAGACGAAGTCGACTCCGCCACCAAGGACATGTTGGCGATGTTGGAGCCGTTGATTATCGGCATGCTCGGTATCACCGTCGGCGGCATCGTCATTTCGCTCTACATGCCGCTGTTCTCGATGATTTCGAAACTGGCGGGATAGTTGCGAGCTACGAGCTGCGAGCTGCGAGCAAACCGGTTCAAGCTCGCGGCTCGAAGCCATTGGCCTGCGACACACGACCCACGGCAAAATCATGCACTCCATCTCTGACGAGCGGAATTGGCTGACCTGGCTGGTGAAGGTTCGCCTCCTGATCCTGACCGTTCTGCTCGCCATTGAGCTGGCGGTGATCCGCCTCACGCCGAGTCCAGTACCCGTTCTGCCTTTTCTTACGGCGATGGTGCTCTGGTTTGCGCTCTCGTTGTTCTTTCTTTTTCTCGTGTCGGTCTGGGCCGAGAGCCGCCTTCAGGCAATATTGCAAGTCATCAGCGACCTGGCGATGGTCACGCTGGTCGTCCATCTCACCGGTGGAATCGATAGTTCTCTCAACTTTCTCTACCCCCTGGTCATCATCGTCGCCTGCATGCTGCTGCCGCGGTCGTGGGGGTTCTTCAGCGGCGCGCTGGCCTTCCTTTTGTTCGGCACGATTCTGGAGCTGGACTTTTACGGCATCATCCCTTCGTATTCCACTACGCATCCCAAGTTGAAAGCGCTGCAGGTCGTCATGTTCGTCAACCTGTTTGCGTATTGCGCGATCGCCTATCTCGCGGGGCTGCTGGTGACCAAGTTGCGCCAGGCCGATGTCCGCCTGAAGGACGCAAGCGGCGCGCTCGAGAACCTGCAGGCTCTCCACGAAAACATTGTGCAGTCGATGAGCGGAGGCGTGATCGCCACCGGGATCGATGGCCGTATCACCCTCGTGAACCGCGCGGCGCAGCAACTGCTCGAAAGCTCCGAAGAGGAATTGCGCGGACGTTCCGTCACCGATCTGTTTCTCGATCCGCTGCCCCATGTCGGTTCCGGACGCAGCGATGCGGAAGTCCGCTATGCCTCCGGCAGCAATGGATTTCGCAAGACGTTTCGCGTGATGGCATCGGCTCTGAATGTCAACGTGCCCGGCGAACTAGGATTTGTTTTTACCTTTGACGATCTCACCGAGATCCGCCGCCTGGAGCGCGAAATGCGCCTTCAGGACAGGCTGGCAGCGGTCGGCCGTCTGGCGGCCGCGATCGCACACGAAATCCGCAACCCGCTCACTTCCATCGCCGGATCCGTGACTATGTTGTCGGATGCGCCCGCCCTCACCGACGAGCAACGCAAGCTTCTCCAGATCGTCACCCGCGAATCTGATCGCCTCAACAACATCATCACCGACTTTCTGGCCTACTCGCGCGGCAAGCAATATCGCTTTGAGCGGGTCAATCTGATTCCACTTCTGCAAGATACGCTCACGTTGCTTGAACACCGCCTCACCGCCGAAAACACTGGCATCCGCCTGCGCCGCATTCTGCCGGCCCATGAGGCCTGGGTCCTCGCGGATGGCGACAAGCTAAAACAGGTCTTCTGGAACTTCAGCGAAAACGCTGTGCGCGCCATGAAGAACAAAGGCGGCACTCTGACGGCGGCTCTGGTCGAACGCGGTACCGACTGGGAGATGAGCTTCTCCGACACCGGCCCCGGCATCAGCCCGCAGCAGACGGAAAAAATCTTCGAGCCATTTCAGTCGAATTTTGAAGGCGGCACCGGACTCGGCCTGGCTATCGTCTACCAGATCGTGCAGGCGCACGAAGGCAAGGTGTGGGCGCGTTCCGAAGTCGGCAAGGGAACAAGCTTCGTCGTGCGACTGCGCCGCATAGAAGAAGGATCCCCAGTGAGTTCCACAGGCGGAGCACAATCCTCCGCCGCTGCGGCAGGAGGAACTCGTGGGTAGCATTCTGGTCTGCGACGACGAGCGCTCCATCTGCGAAGTCCTCGACATCGCTTTGCGTCGCGAAGGCCACAAAGTCGAAACCGTGACCGGAGGCGACGCCGCGCGCCGCAAGATCGAGAGCGCTTTGTTCGACGTGATTGTGACCGACATCAAGATGCCCAACGTCGATGGCATCGAGGTTCTGCGCTACGCGCACCAGGTTTCACCCGAAACTGCCGTCATCCTGATGACCGCCGTAGATGACTACGAGGCGGCCATCCAGGCTGTGAAGGCTGGTGGCGCGACCGACTACATCCGAAAAAGCCCGGGACTCGTGGACGAGGTCAAACTCGGGATCACGCGTGCGCTCGAAAGAGTTTCACTCAGCCGCCAGAACTTCGCGCTGCGCCGCGACGCCGCCACGCGCAACTCGCTTGACAACATCGTAGGCGTAAGTCCGACGCTCGAGAAGTTGAAACACACCATTCGCACCGTCGCCTCTACCCAGAGCACGATCCTGGTCTACGGCGAGAGCGGCACCGGGAAAGAGCTGGTCGCGCGCGCCGTCCATACGTGTTCTCCGCGGGCCACGGAAGGATTTGTTTCCGTGAACTGCGGCGCATTTCCCGAGACGCTCCTCGAAAGCGAATTGTTCGGCTACGTCAAAGGCGCATTTACCGGAGCGAACCAGAACAAGCGCGGACTCTTCGAAGTCGCCGACCAGGGCACGATTTTCCTCGACGAAATCAGCGAGATGACCATGCCCATGCAGGTCAAACTGCTGCGCGTGTTACAGGAGCGCAGCGTGCGGCCGGTCGGGGGCACCAGCGAGATCGCCGTCGATGTCCGCGTAATCGCCGCCACCAACCGCGATCTGGACAAGCAAGTCGCCGACGGGACTTTTCGCGAAGATCTTTATTATCGCCTGAGCGTGATTCCCATCCGCGTGCCGGCCCTCCGCGAGCGTCGTGAGGACATTCCATTTCTCACCAATCATTTTCTGAAAAAGTACGCCCCGGCGGCAGGGAAGAGCATTCACAGCGTCGAGAAGTTGTCGCTCGACGCCCTCTCCACCTACGACTGGCCGGGCAACATCCGCCAGTTGGAAAACACCATTGAGCGCGCCGTAGCGCTGGAGTCCAGCAGCGAACTGCGCGTGGATCTCCCCGCCGAACGCCCGAAGGCGCGTGCCGTGGCAGCCGGCGCCGAAACTCCTTTTTCTATCCCCGCAGGCTCCGTGCTTCCGGAAGGCGTCAACATGGAACACTACGTCGCGCAGGTCGAACGCTCGCTGTTACAGTCCGCCCTCGGACAGACACACGGCGTACAGGTCAAGGCAGCCGAAGTTCTGGGAATCTCCTACCGCTCGTTCCGCCACCTGATGAAGAAATATGCGCTCTAACACCAACTTTCTATCGCTGATGCCGAGGCTATCTTCGTCCTTGACGATTCGTTACTTCCGAATATACTCAAGCGTCACAACCTGTTTTAGTAGCTGAACTTCCAGCTTGGGGGCGTGGAATTCAGGGGAGCGAGCATGCTTGCTTGGGCGTTGCGTCTGGTATCTCTCCATCCGGCCTGCTTCTTGGGCGGAGTATTTGTCCCTGCTAACCTTCAGCGAAAGAATCGTGCTCGGCCTGCTAACCTGTTGTTCGCAATTGTCTTAGCGACAGTCTTCGGCTGTACTCGCTATGCACAGGCCGGGATAAGCTTCCAGCCGGTTTCCTCGGATGAACTCAAGATGACTAGTGAGTCCCTCGCCCCCGGGGCCCACGCGATCCTCCTGTTTCACGAAGTAGACCGCGACGACAACAGCCGCACGAGCCATGAAGACGACTACTTCCGCATCAAGATACTGACCGAAGAGGGCCGGAAGTACGCCGACATAGAAATCCCGTTCGTGAAAGAAAACGAGGTCATCACCAACATCCATGCGCGGACCATTAAGCCGGACGGCACGATTGTGAACTTCGACGGGAAGGTGTTCGAGAAAATTATCGTAAAGTCGAAAGGCTCGAGGTTCCTCGCCAAGACCTTCACGCTGCCTGATGTTCAGGTCGGGAGCGTTATCGAGTACTACTACACAGACGACTTGAAGGAGTTCGCGCTCTTCGATTCCCACTGGATTCTCAGCGAAGAACTGTTCACAAAGAAAGCTCAATTTTCTCTAAAGCCGTTTTCTGGTAGCTTCGAAAATCCTTTCCGGCTGCGCTGGACCTGGCAACAGTTGCCGGTAGGCTCCGAACCGAAGCAGGGTCCGGATCGGATCGTCCGGATGGATGCCAGCAACATCGCCGCCTTCCAAACGGAAGATTTCATGCCGCCGGAAAACGAACTTAAGGCGCGCGTGGACTTCATCTACGAAGATAGTTTCTCAGAGACCCAGCCGGATAAATACTGGAAGCAAGTAGGCAAGAAGCGCAACGACAATTTGGAAAGTTTTATCGGCAAACACAAGGCGATGGAAGCGGCGGTCGCCCAGATCGTTGCGCCGGGTGATGCGCCCGAGGTGAAGTTGCGAAAAATCTATGACCGGGTGCAAGCGATTCGAAACACTTCGTACGAAATACACAAGACCGAGCAGGAAGAAAAGCGCGCCAAAGAGAAGCCGGTTGAGAACGTCGAGGATCTGTGGAAACGCGGCTATGCTGACGGCGGACAACTGACCTGGCTGTTCGTAGCGTTGGCGCGGGCCGCCGGGTTTGAAGCCTACGGATGTTGGGTCTCTGACCGTCGAAATTACTTTTTTGTTCCGCAGACCATGCAGAGCCAGAAGTTGAATTCGAACGTTGCGCTCGTCAAAGTAAACGGCAAGGATGCCTACTTCGATCCGGGAGCCGCCTTCACCCCTTACGGAATGTTGATGTGGGCGGAAACCGGTACCGCCGGACTACGCATGGACAAGGACGGTGGCACGTGGATTCGGACCACTTTGCCGGAAAGCTCGGAGTCGCAGATTGGACGCAGCGCCAAGCTGAAGCTGTCAGACACCGGTGATCTACAGGGAAAACTCACGATCACCTATACCGGACTCGAAGCGATGCGCCTTAGACTCGAAAACCGCAACTCCGATGACGTCGCACACAAGAAGTTTATGGAAGAGGAAGCCGAGAGCCAGATCCCGGCGGCCGCGGAGCTGGAGTTGACCAACAAACCAGACTGGGCCGCATCCTCAAGCCCGCTGGTGGCTGAATTCGATCTGAAGATTCCGGGATGGGCGTCCAACGCAGGCAAACGCGCCATTCTTCCCGTCGGAATATTTGCAGCTCGGGAGAAACGGATTTTTGAGCATGCCAACCGTGTTCACCCCATCTATTTCGAATATCCACTTGAGAAATCGGATGATGTAACCGTTGAACTTCCCCCCGGGTGGCAAGTCAGCAGCGTGCCCAAAGCCCAGCATCAGGATGGACACGTAGTTATCTACACTCTCGGAGTCGAAGGCAACAAAGGCACGGTACACGTAACGCGAAAATTGAGCGTCGACGTTTTACTTCTGGAGTCGAAGTACTACCCGGCGCTGCGCAACTTTTTCCAGGTAGTGAGGACCGGCGATGAAGAGCAGATTGTGTTGCAGCCCGGCACAGCGTCAGCCAGCAACTAATCGCGGCGCGCTGTTCTGTTTCGGAAGTCTCATCCTCGTCCTGGCCTGCCTTCTGCCCGCATGGGCCGGCAGCGATGCGCCCCAGTGGATGCACGCCCTCACCAGCGCTACTCTGCCCGCCTACGATGAGAAAACCGATGCCGTGCTGCTTTATTCCGAGATCGATGTCACGGTGCTTTCGGCCGACAAAATCAGGACTCACGTTCGCGAAGCCTACAAAGTTTTGCGTCCCAAGGGACGCGAGCGGGGCACAGTTTTTGTCTATCTGAATCCACAAAGAAAACTAAAAAGCTTGCACGGTTGGTGTATTCCTGCACAAGGCAAGGATTTCGAAGTCAAAGACAAGGAAGCCACCGAAGTTTCACCTAACACCGAAGGTGGCGAACTCGTCTCGGACGTCAAATATAAGCTCATTCATATTCCCGCTCCCGATCCCGGAAACATCTTGGGATATGAATATGAAGTAGAGGAACAGCCATTTTTCTTGCAACATGTCTGGTATTTCCAGCAGGAAGATCCCGTCAAAGAAGGGCATTTTTCCCTGGAACTTCCTTCAGGATGGGAATACAAGGCCTCATGGCTGAACCATGCGGAAATCAAACCGCTCGAGAGTGGGAGCTCGGTGCAATGGGCCGTTACCGATGTAAAGGCCGTACGCGGAGAATCGGAAATGCCCCCCACAACCGGGATTGCCGGACAGTTGATTCTGTCCTTTTTTCCGCCCGGCGGGACTTCCAGGAAGAACGAGTTAGCGAATTGGAAAGATATGGGTTTGTGGTACGGGAATCTGGCCGAGGGTCGGCTCGATACTTCGGCTCAGATTAAACAGCAGGTGGCGGATCTGAGCGCGTCAAAAACCACGACGCTGGCCAAAATGCAGGACCTTGCCGCCTTCGTGCAGCACAACATCCGTTATGTCGCCATTGAGCTGGGAATCGGAGGTCTGCAACCCCACTCGGCTCAGGAAATTTTCACCAACCGCTATGGAGACTGCAAAGATAAAGCGACATTGATGCGTTCCATGCTCCGTGAGATCGGCGTGGATTCCTACTACGTGGTGATCAATAGCGAGCGCGGCGCCGTCACAGGTGACGCGCCGGCTCACAACGGTTTCAATCACATGGTTACGGCTATCAAGTTGCCGGCCGGTTTGGTCGATCCGTCACTTGTCGCCACCGTCCAACACCCCAAGCTCGGAGCGCTCTTGTTCTTCGACCCCACCAACGAGATGACTCCATTTGGACAGATCGGAGGATACCTTCAAGCCAATTACGGCCTGCTGGTAACTCCCGAGGGTGGCGAACTGATCCAGTTGCCGCAGCAGCCCTCCAAAATGAACAGCATCCAACGGACGGCACGATTGACAGTCGATCCTGCCGGCACGCTGAAGGGCGAAGTGAAGGAAGTTCGATTGGGCGATCGTGCTGCATCGGAACGTTGGCGATTGCGCACGGTCACCAAGGACTCCGACCAAATCAAATCGATTGAGAGCCTGTTGGCCGGTTCGCTTTCAAGTTTTCACATCACACATGCGGCGGTCCAGAATCTACAGCACACCGATCAGCCTTTTGGATTTGAGTATTCCTTTGAGTCGGAAAAGTATGCCAAGAACGCGGGAGACCTGCTCCTCGTGCGTCCCAGAGTGATGGGAAATAAATCTTCAGGCATTCTCGAAACCAAAGAACCTCGCAAGTTCCCGATCGAATTCGAAGGGCCGGTGCAAGATACCGACAATTTCGAAATCACCATCCCGGCAGGCTACGAAGTGGATGATCTCCCGCCCCCGGTGGACTCCGACTACAGCTTCGCCAGCTACCACTCGCGGACCGAAGCGAAAGGGAACGTGATTCACTACTCGCGGACATTTGAAGTAAAAGAACTGAGCGTCCCGGTTGAAAAAGTCGAGGACCTCAAGAAGTTTTACCGCATCGTCGCCAGCGACGAGCGCAACACTGCAGTCTTGAAGCCAGTGGGTGCCGCCAAGTAAGACAAAATGCCTTTACTTGCCGGCCAGGTTCACCCGCACCGTGTGCGCGCTCGCGGACCACGGAATCCCGGAAATTGAAACCGGGCCTGCCTTCTGGTTCCAGCTAGAGGTTGGCTTGCCATCCACTTCCACTGACGACGGCTTGCCGGAGATGCCAAATACCGATACCTGCAAATCCTTGAACCACGGCTGGTAGCGGCCCTCGGCCGCGGCGACATCGATCCGCAGCGAGTTCGCTTCCATGCTGCACGTAAAGTGCATTCGGAGCATTTCGCCGCGCTGGTAGGCCAAAGTGTTGCCGTCATCCATGTAGAGATCGCCGGCGCATTGCGGGCCCGGGTACACGCGCAGTTCGAGCGGTCCTTGAGGAGTCTCGCCGACGTGCTGGATGAGCGGTTGCTGCGGCAGAATCGTGCCTGCACGCACATAGACCGGTAAGGTATCCAGCGGCGGGTCGACGGCAAATTTCTTTTCTCCCATCACGCGAGTGCCGGTCCAGAAGTCGTACCAGTCGCCTTGCGGCAAGGTAACGAAATACGGATCCAGGAATGGCCAGACTTTTGGCGCAACCAGCAGGCCGCTGCCGAACATGAATTCCTCGCCATTGGTTTCGAGCGCTCCCTCCTCGGGAAACTCAAGAAACATCGGGCGCATCAACGGGATTCCCGTCCGCGAACTCTCCTCCATGGCCGTATAGATGTAAGGCAGTAGACGATAGCGCGTCTCAATGTAGCGTTTGCGGATGCGCTCGTGTTCCGGCCCGTCCACCCACGGTTCGCGGAAACGCGTTCCTTTATTGGAGTGGTTCCGGTATATCGGATTGAAAGCGCCGAGTTCCATCCAGCGCGTCAGCAACTCCGGAGTCGGGCTGCCGTTGAAGCCGCCGATATCCGCGCCGACGAACGAATAGCCCGAGAGCCCGAGGTTCGCCATTTGTGGGATCGAAAGTCGAAGGTGATTCCAACTTGCCGTATTGTCGCCGGTCCAGGTCGCCGCATATCGCTGAGTGCCGGCATAGGCAGCACGAGTCAAAACGAACGGCCGCACGTCGGGCGTCAGGCGCAACATTCCTTCGTACGTTGCGCGCGCGTTCTCCATGCCGAACACGTTGTGGATTTCACGATGATCGGTGATCCGTCCCTCGTCGCTGTGCTTGGTATCCAGCGGAGCCGTCTTCGACGCAACATCGAATACCGACGGCTCGTTCATATCGTTCCAGAATCCGCGGATGCCCATCTTCACAAAATCCGTGTAGAGCGAGCCCCACCACTTCCGCACTTCCTGACGTGTGAAGTCCGGAAAGACGCTGTCTCCGGGCCATACTTTGCCCACGTAGATCGAGCCGTCCGGGTTCTTCAGGAAATAGCCGTTCTTCTCGCCTTCGTCATACGGCCGGTAGCCAGGCAGATGTGCGATGTGCAGGTCCGTGATCGTCACCAGCTTGAAGCCTTCCGCGTCGAGATCTTTGATCATCTTCTCCATGGTCGGGAACCGCTCCCGGTTAACCGTGAAGGGACGATTGTCCTGCTGGTAGTCGATGTCGAGATACAGCACGTCGGCCGGAATTTTTCGTTTGCGGAATTGCGCCGCGATGTCGAGCACCTGTGATTCCGGATAATAGGTATAGCGGCACTGCTGGTATCCCAAAGCAAATAGAGGCGGCAGCGGAGTGCGTCCCACCAGTTGCGTGAATTCTTCAATCACTCGTTTGGGAGTGGGCCCATAGAAAAAGTAGTAGTCGAGAGCGCCACCCTCCGAGCCAAAGGAATACAGATCGTGAGCTTCCTTGCCGAAATCAAAGTTGCTGCGATACGTGTTGTCGAGGAACACCCCGTAGGCCGAGCCACGCCGCAGCGCGAGGAAGAAGGGAATCGTCTTATAAAGCGGATCAGTCGATTCCTGCCACCCGAACATGTCCGTGTTCCAGTTTGTGAACGCGAGGTCGCGATGATCGAGCGGCCCACTCTTATCTCCTAACCCAAAATAGTGCTCATCCTCCGGCATGGCTTTCCAGACGCGAAACTCCGTCCCGTTAAATGCCGTCAGGTGGTCAGGGCGCTCCTCGGAGAGGACGTTGTCGTTGGCATCGAGAAAGGTAATCCGCATGGGTGACTTGTCGGCCCGTACGACCAGCAGATCCGTACGGAGTTCGAGGGCGCTCCCGCTATCCGACACGCGCCATCCGGTAGTCGCTGGAAACGCATTGGCAATGACCGCGAAGGAGTGGTCGGGCAGCAGTGCTCCGCCAGGACCATAAGTGACGCGCACAACGCCCGGCGCTGTCGCCATGATCCGCACCTTTCCATGCGTGGCCGTCAGTTCTACCTGATTGCCGCTCTCTTCCTTGCTAACGTAATCGCCGAGACTTTGCCAGACTCCTTCGGCGAAAGCTGTCTGTCCCAGCAACAGACAGGCAATCAGAACTATGCGCTTGAACATCGGAACCAAGCCTCCAGGAAAAAGGTACTGCGTCTGCATTGTTTGTGCGTGCGGTAAATTGTAATCCGCAGGCCGGATTGAGGAGTCACCAAAAGTCTCAATTGCGTTCTCGGTTCCGGTAATCCCGAGCCCGATATCACGATTTCAAATCTCCGGAACCCGCACAACCAATCGGCATGCGCAACCGTGGAAGAGCGGCGCTTCAGCGCCGCGTTAAGTCAGTTCCGAACTCGGGCTTCAGCCCCATGAGCTATCGAGCCGCTTCAAACCTGAGTGATCTGAGTCGGTATTCTCGTACAATAGAGTGTTATAACCCATCGCGCATGAAACGCATTGCCATCCTTGGTTCGACCGGTTCGATCGGACGCAGCACGCTCAGCGTCGTCGAGAGTTATCCCGAACGATTTGAAATTTCCACACTGGCGGCAGGCGGCAACGTCGACGCCGCGTTCGAACAGGCGGTTCGATGGAAGCCAAAGGTCTTATCCCTCGCCAACGAACGCGACGCCGACGCAGTGCGCGCGAACCTCCGTGCGGCAGGCTTGGGCCAGATTGAGGTAGTCCACGGAACGGCCGGCACGGTTCGCGTGGCTACCCATGCGGATGTGGATTTCGTAGTCAGCGCGATCGTGGGCGTTTCCGGTCTGGAGGCCACCTACGAAGCCGTGAAAGCCGGCAAGACCATCGGACTGGCGAATA
Organism: Terriglobales bacterium; assembly: GCA_035569025.1. GTDB lineage: Bacteria > Acidobacteriota > Terriglobia > Terriglobales > Acidobacteriaceae > Acidiflorens. The sequence continues at coordinate 36,401 of DATMNN010000052.1, read as the reverse complement.
AGGAATGCCTGGTCGTAGCCGGCGAACTGATTGTGGCCGAGGCTCGCCGTCAAGGCCGACCGCTACTCCCTATCGATAGTGAACATAACGCCGTCCATCAGTGTTTGCGCGGCGGCAGGATGGAGGAAGTCGAGCGCATCTGGCTAACCGCGTCCGGCGGACCGTTTCTCAAGACTCCCCAATCCGAATTTGCCTCGATCACCGTGCAGCAGGCGCTTAACCACCCCACCTGGAAAATGGGGAAGAGGATCACCATCGATTCCGCCACTTTGATGAACAAGGGGTTCGAGGTGATCGAAGCCTGCCGGCTTTTCAATGTGCCTCCCGGTCAGGTGCAAGTGCTTGTCCACCCACAATCTACGATCCACTCCATGGTGGAGTTCGTCGATGGCAGCATACTTGCACAGTTTTCCGTGACGGATATGCGCCTGCCCATTCTGTATGCGTTGACGCATCCCGAGCGTGTTGTTTCTGACCTGCGCTTCCCGGTCATGGACCTGCGGCATCTCGATTTCTGCCCCCCCGATATGGCTAAATTCCCTTGTCTGCGTTTGGCATACGAGGCGGCGGAGGCGGGCGGGGCCAAGACCATCGCGTTGAACGCGGCGGATGAAGTATCGGTTGCGGCGTTTCTGGATGAGCGAATCGGCTTTCAAGATATCCCGCGGATTATTGAAGACGTGATGGCTGCAACTCCCGCAGGGCGGTTGGAATCTATTCATACAGTGCTGGATTTGGACGCCGAAGCCCGCGTGATGGCGCAGGAAATTGTCAAGCAGCGAAGCCGCTTAGACTCACCTTTGCGTGCTATTCCTTAATAAAGAATTGGGAGTAATCTAAATTTATGCATCAAGTTTTGTCCTTTCTCCAGACGGTTTGCGTGATGGGAATCGTGCTGGGATTCATGATCCTGATCCATGAGTTCGGCCATTATGCCGCGGCCAAATTTTTCAAGGTCCGAGTCGAGGTTTTTTCGATCGGTTTCGGAAAGCGCTTGCTGGGTTTTCGCAAGGGTGAAACCGACTATCGCATCAGTGCCCTGCCGCTAGGCGGGTACGTAAAGATGTCGGGTGAAAACCCGATGGACGAGCGCACCGGGGATGCGGGCGAGTTCTTGTCGCACCCGAAATGGCAGCGCTTCATCATCGCCATCGCTGGACCGGCCATGAACATCCTGCTGGCATTTGGCCTTTGGACCGGTGTGTTCATGGTGCACTTTGAATACCCTGCCATTTATGACGGGCCGGCCGAGATCGGCTGGATCCTGCCGAACACTCCCGCTGCGAAGGCTGGTATTCAGATCGGGGATCGGATTGTGCGCGTGGATGGAATCGAGAACCCGACCTGGGAACAGGTGGGTTACAAAGAATTGCTAAGCCCCAATCAACCTCTAAAGTTTGACATCAGCAGGAATGGCACTGTCTCTGAACTAACTCTGGTTCCCCAGCCAGCCGGCCGTAACCAGGTCGGAGACATCGGCTGGGTCCCCAAAGAACCGAGCTTTATTGCCACCCTGATCGAGCCCGGTATGCCGGCAGAGAAGGCCGGGATCAAGCCGGGAGACCGGATTATCAGCGTCAACGGCCAGCAGATTCCATCTCTGTTGGTTCTGGTCGACATGTTGAGCCGCACCAAAGATCAGCCTTTGGACATCCTGGTCGAGCGAAGTGGTCAGCCGATGACCTTTCACGTTACGCCCACGCTCAAGACCGGGCAGACTCCCGAAGAGACGCGCTACAGGATCGGTCTCGGTAGTGCGCCACCCACCAAGGTGGTTCACCTCCCGTTCGCCGATGCGGTTCGAAAGTCCGCGCTGGAATGTAAGAAGAACTCACTACTTATTGTGGAGCTGTTGCAGAAGATGGTGGAGCGCAAGATCTCGATCAAGCAGGTCGACGGCCCGATCGGTATCGGCAGCGCCGTGGGCACCGCCTTTCGTGAGGAAGGCTGGTGGCGATTATTGTTTGTGAGCGCCATCATTAGCCTGAATCTGGGCGTATTCAATCTCATGCCGATCCCGATTCTCGACGGCGGAGTGATCCTTCTGCTCTTCATCGAAGGCCTGATGCAGAAAGAAATCAGCCTCCGGATCAAAGAGCGTATCTACCAGGCGGCCTTCGTTTTCCTCGTGCTCTTTGCCGTAACGGTGATTTACAACGACATCATCAAGCAGTTGCCAGGGGCGCAGTGAGGACGGCGTACACGTAGCGCCGTTCCCCACACGCCCCAGGTCGCGAAGCGCTGCCCCAGGCACGTTTCAACCGCGAAGCTCGCCCCGCAAAAGCTTCATCCGTGAAGCAGCGGCATGTTGTGCCGCCGGCACTGCTGTACCGGGCTCTCCTGTTCCGGATCTGCGCGGCTGGGGCGCGGGATCGTCTACTTTTTTTCTGCTTTTGGTGCCGATCTGCTTTCGTTCCCGATTCCTAGAGTTGCGCCTTTAGATCCCGTGTCAGTTGCGCAATTCGTCTCTGGTTGCGGCGATACCAGCGCCAGGTGCCTTGCTTTTTGACTTCGACCAGCCCCGCTTTTTCCAGGATTCTCATGTGATGGGAGACGGTGGGCTGCGAGAGTCTTACTCGGTCTTCGATGTCTCCTGCGCAGAGTCCGGGATCTTTGGATTTTTCTTTCAGGGCCTGCAGGATTTTTCGGCGCGCGGGGTCGGAGATGGCGTGGAGGAATGGGCCGAGGTCGGTGGGCGTGGGCATGGAGGACAGATTAGCAGAATTGATCTTCGAGCCTCGGGCCGCCAGCTTCGCGCAGCCGGTTCGCTTTTAGCTCGCGGCTCGCAACTCTGACTCTTTCCCGTGCCGTTAGCATCTACTGAGCATGCTTTTCGAAGGCAACGAGCGGCGGGAGAAGGAACGCGCCATGAAGGCGGCGGGGCGGTTGCCTCCGGGACAATCTTTGACTTTGAAGTGGCCGGTGCTGCATTACGGGTCGGTGCCGCGGTTTGATCCGGAGCGGTGGGATTTTCGGGTGTATGGGCTGGTGGCGAATCCGGCGCGGTGGACATGGGCGGAGTTTTCCAAGCTTCCGCGCGTGGAGACTCAGTCTGACTTTCATTGTGTTACGCGCTGGAGCCGGTTCGACAATCGGTGGAGTGGAGTGGCTTTCCGCGAAATTCTGAAACTGGTGCAGCCCCTGCCCTCGGCCACGCATGTCCTGGTTCATGCCGAGCAGGGATACACGGCGAATGTGCCTCTGGCGGATCTGGATCGGGACGAGGTTTTAATAGCGACGCATCATGACGGGGAGCCGCTTAGTCCGGATCATGGACACCCGGCACGGCTGATCGTGCCGCATCTCTATGCGTGGAAGTCGGTGAAGTGGGTGCGGGGGTTTGAGTTTCTTGATCGGGATCAGGCGGGCTTTTGGGAGCGGAATGGGTATCACATGTATGGCGATCCATGGAAGGAACAGCGGCATAGCAGTTTGTAGGCGCAGGGGCTAAAGCCCCGATCAAACTAAGGACATACGCGGCCCTGAAGGGCCGCTCTTCCACGCCTGTACGCACATTTTTTTGGGGGCTTGTCGAACCCCTGTTCCGTTTCCAGCTCAAAACTACTTCTTCAGTATGGGGTTGTAGCCATCCGCGACGAGGCGGCCTCGCATGGCTTCCGCATCTTTTACGTCAGCGTAGGGGCCGACCTGGACTCGGAAGAACTTGTCGACGGTCGGGTTGCTGGCGGTGAAGGCGGGATATTGCTTTTTCTTCAGGGCTTCGACTAGTGCGTCGGCGTCCTCCTGGCGGGTGACGGCGGCTACCTGGACGTAATAGGAATTGGTGGGCGCGGCGGTTACGGGGGAAGAGTCGTCGGACTTGGGCGATTCCGAGGAGGCTGCGGGCTGCGTCTGAGATTCGGGCGTGGCGAGTTTGGAGTCTGCGTTTTTTTGTTCGACGGCTTTGTAGAAGGTGAAATTGTCGGAAGCGGGAGCCGGTGGCGTGGTGTTTTTTCCCGCTGAGGGCCGCACGACCGCGGAGGGGGCGCCGGCCTGGGCGGTCAGGATATTGCCTCCTGGCGTGTTGGCCTTGCGGCCAAGGGAGAAGCCGATGGCGAAAAATCCGGCGCAGATCGTGACCAGCGAGAAGAATAGCGCCAGCATGCGGCCGGTGCCGAGGGTGATCTCGGTGTCCTGTTGTTTGTTTGCCATTGGTGCGCGGCGCGTTAATCGAATTCAAACATGTCTAGATTCGAACTTCATGGGCTGAAGCCCATCATGGGTTCGGACTAACCGCAGCGGTAAACCGCGGCGCCACCCAAAATCCGACTTCTTTAACTCCCGGTCTTTGCGGGAGCAGGGGTGCCTCCCATTAATTTCTGGATACCGGAGAAGAAATCGACTGGTACGGGGAAAACTACAGTCGTGTTCTTCTCGACGCCGATCTCGGTCAGGGTTTGCAGGTAGCGTAATTGCACGCTGACGGGTTCGGTGGCGAGCAGGCGCGCGGCGTCCACCAGTCTTTGCGCGGCGGAGAACTCGCCTTCGGCGTGGATGATCTTCGAGCGTTTCTCGCGTTCTGCTTCGGCCTGCTTGGCCATCGCGCGCAGCATCGACTCGGGCATATCCACCTGCTTTACTTCCACGTTGACTACCTTCACTCCCCAGGGCGCGGTGTGCTGGTCGAGAATGCTTTGCAGGCGGAGGTTGATCTTTTCGCGGTGGGCGAGGAGTTCGTCGAGTTCTTGCTCTCCCAGGACTGAGCGCAACGTGGTCTGAGCGAATTGCGAAGTCTGATACACGTAGTTAGAAACTTCGACTACCGCTTTGTTCGGATCGATGACGCGGAGGAAAATGACGGCGTTGACTTTCAAGGTGACGTTATCGCGCGTGATGACGTCCTGCGGTGGCACTTCGAGAGCGTCCTGGCGGAGGGAAACGCGAACGATGCGATCGACGGGCGCAAATACCAGGATGACACCCGGGCCTTTGGCGTGTCCCATCAAGCGGCCGAGTCGGAATATGACCCCGCGTTCGTACTCGGCGAGGATCTTGATAGAACTCAGGGCGTAGATGACGACGATCACGGCAGCAACCGCGATCACAGGGAACCCGAGATCCATAGATACCTCCGGGTAAGCTTTTCGAATGAGAGCGTCTGAGCGGATTGTAGCGCAGATTCACGAGGGGGACGCAGTTCGGCCGTTGTTAAGAGTGATGCCGGGCCGCAGCGAGACACGCAGTCGGCCGCGTCTCTATATGGCGTGTACGGTCTGAGTCGAGCCGGCTGGATCGACTTGCAGAGTCAATCCTTCGATATTGCGAACGACTACTCGTTGCCCGGCTGGAATCGGGAGGGAGCTGACTGCGTCCCATAATTCGCCTCGAACAAAAATCTTTCCGGCTGGATCGAGTGCGGTTCTCGCAACTCCGACTTCGCCGATCAGGCCTTGTTCGCCAGTGGTGACTTTGTTGCGGCGGGCGCGCAGCGCGATGCTCATGAGGAATGCGGTGATGAGTCCGAGAGGGATGCTTACGGCGAGCGCCGTAAGCAGATGCACGCGCAGTTCGGGGATGGGGGAATCGACTAAGAGCAGCGCGCCTAGTGTCAGCATGACGATTCCGCCGGTGGTTAGTACGCCGTGACTGGCAAACTTGGCTTCGGCTGCGAAGAGTGCGAACGCGACGAGGATCATCGCGAGAGCCGCGTAGCGAATGGGAAGCAGGTGCATCGCGAAGGCGGCAAACAGGATGAAGATCACTCCGATGGTGCCGGGGATGACCGCCCCCGGGTGATTGAATTCGAAATACAGGCACAGGGCGCCGATCGCCAGAATGATGTACAGGACGTTCGGGTCGACGATGTACGAAAGGATGTGCTGCTTGACGGTCATCGGATAGTCGCGGATAGGCTGGCCGGTCAGGTTTAGCGTCACGGTAGTTCCGTCGAAGCGCTTGACTGGTTTGGCGGCGATCTGGCGGAAGAGGTCCTGCTCGTTGGGCGCTACGTAGTCGACCAACTTCTTCTCGAGGGCTTCCTGTTCGGTATAGGACTTGGACTCGCGGACAGCGCTCTCGGCCATCTCGACGTTGCGGCCGCGTTTGGAAACTACCGAGCGCATTTGAGCAGCCGCGTCATTTTCAATCTTCTTCATCATGGTGTCGTCGGGCTTACCGAAGACTCCTACGGGATGAGCGGCTCCCGTGTGCGTTCCGGGCGCCATGGCGGCTACGTCGGCGGATTGAAGAATGAAGAGGCCGGCGGAAGCGGCGCGGGCTCCGGTGGGGGCTACGTAGATCACGACTGGTACGGGCGAAGTAAGAATCGACTGTGTGATCTGATCGGTCGAATCGAGGAATCCGCCAGGCGTATTGATTTCGATCAGGACAGCCTGGTCGTGATTGGCGGCTGCGGCTTCGAGGGCGCGGGCGATGTATTCGGCGGTGACGGGGTGGATCGTGTCGTTGATCACGATCTTGAGGACGTCGGCGGAGGCGGAGGCGGCGAGGAGTGCGATGAAAACAAGAAGCAGGAATCGTGGACGGTTCATGATTCAGGCAGCGGCTGCGCTTCCCGCGCTGTAGTCGCTGCGAATGGCGCGCATCTATTGTCTCTCAAATCGAACCAGATGGCGTGGGCGTTTGCTGGGACTTGTCGAAGTAGCCAGCACCTCATCCGGTCTTGCGCGGTCCCGGCTGAATCGCTTCGACTGTTTCCTTGTGTTCGGTGGCCCATCCGGGCAACAGGTTACTGCCGGTGATGAGGCGCGCGCCGCGTTCGTAAGTTATGTAGGACCACGCCCATTGGATCATCACCAGCAAGCGGTTGCGGAAGCCGATCAGGAATAATACGTGGATGAAGAGCCATGCCAGCCAAGCGAAATATCCGGAGAGGCTGAAGCCTGGGAATTGGGCGACGCCAGCGGCGCGTCCGATGGTCGCCAGGCTGCCCTTGTCGTTATAGTGGAAACTGCGGCGGGGCTGGTGCTCCAGGTCGCGAGCGATCGTCTTCGCCACCCATCTGCCTTGCTGCATGGCTACGGGAGCTACTCCAGGCAGCATTTTGCCGTGCGCGTCCTGGAGGGCGGCGAGGTCGCCAATTACGAACACTTCGGGGTGGTCCGGGATGCTGAGGTCCGGTTGCACCAGGACTCGTCCAGCGCGGTCCAGAAGCGTGTTGAGCTTCCGGCCCAGTTCGGAGGCAGCCACGCCCGCCGCCCATAGCACCACATGGGCATGGATGCGAGTGTTGCCCACACGAACGGCCCCCGGCTCAATACCGGTGACCATCGTTGAAACCCGGACCTCCACGCCGAGGCGTTCCAGTTGAGCTTTCGCCTTCTGGGAGAGGTCTTCAGAATAGGCCGGCAGGACCCTTGGGCCGCCTTCCAGGAGGAGGATGCGGGTGCGGGCCGGCATGATCGAGCGGAACTCGTTGGCGAGCACGTGGTGGGTGATCTCCGCCAGCGTGCCGGCCAGTTCCGTCCCGGTTGGTCCGGCGCCTACGACTACGAAAGTCAGAGGAAAATCGGGGACTCCAGCGGCTACCTGCCGTTCGGCTAGCTCGAAAGCCAGCAGCACGCGGCGGCGGATTTCGAGGGCGTCTTCGATGGTTTTCAGGCCCGGCGCGAGGGGTTCCCAATCGGGGTGACCAAAGTAAGCATGGGAGGCGCCGGAGGCTATCACCAGATAGTCATATGGTAGTACCCCCTCATTCGTAATGACTTCACGCGCTTTGAGATTGAAATCAACTACTTCCTCAAGCAACACTTCAATATTGGGATGGCCTCTCAATATCCAGCGGATGGGTGCGGCGATTTCGCCTGGAGACAGGCCCGCGGTCGCAACCTGGTAGAGCAAAGGTTGAAACGTATGGTGGTTCTTGCGGTCTACAACCGTGACCTTAACGGGCAGGCTGACGAGCTTTTGAGCGGCGGTCAGGCCACCAAAGCCGGCACCCACGACAACCACTTTTGGCTTGGATTTGCTGTTCATAAGTCTCACTATATGGATTCAGAATATGCCTGCTGAGTCGAAATCTTTTCGCGCTGTCGCGGCGCCGTTGCCACCGCTGACGATCCGCGTGCATGCGGCGCGGATCTCGGGGGCGCTGCGGCGGCGGCTGGTTTGGGCTCAGGTCATCATTGCATTTCTCGCGATCGAGTGCGGAGTGTGGGCGGCACGGCTGTCGGTTCGCAACCGGTGGGCGATGGCGGCGGGCATCATTGTCGTGACCTTTGCTTTGGTCGATCGGCCGTCGATCCGCAGGCTTGGGTTGGGTTTGCCGAATGCCATGGGTACCGGCTTGATGTTGGGCGTCGGTTTTACTTTTTTTGTGCTGCTGATGCTGCTGTCGCGATGGGTGGGCGGGCCGGTGCCGTCGAATCCGCTATTCCCCAACATGCACCTGGCGTGGCAGTACATGGTATGGGCGCTAGTGCAGGAATTTATGCTGCAGTCGTTCTTCTTCACGCGTTGTGAAGAGTTGTTTGGAAGTTCGGCCGCGGTCTGGGTAACGGCGACTTTCTTCGCGGCAGTCCATGTACCGAACATGGTGTTGACGACCTTTACTCTGATCGGTGGATTATTCTTCTGCGAAATGTTTCGACGGTACCGAAGTATCTATCTCCTAGGCATCGTGCACGCGGTGCTGGGGTTGACGCTGTCCGCTACGATTCCTCCGAGTCTGCTTTACCACCTGCGAGTTGGGATTGGGTTTCTGCGGTAAGGTTCGATCCGGCACGCCGCCGTCCGCGCGCCATCGGCTTGTTCAAACCTCTTCGCGCCGCCTCTTGACAGTCGGGTGTACCTAACTTATAAGTAAGTGTTTACTTACTTGTTGGGACACGCTCGTGGCAACTCCACAAACCCGCTTTTCCTCGGCCGACCGTCGTGAGCAGATTCTTGACGTTGCGACCGGCCTTTTCGCGCAGCAGGGATTTCAGGGGACCACAACGAAGCTGATTGCGGAGAAATCGGGCGTCACCGAGGCGTTGATTTTCCGTCATTTTTCGAGCAAGGAAGATCTCTATTGGGCAGTCATCGAGCGCAAGATCGACGACGCGGCTCCGCTGGAGCACCTAATCGACAATCTGGAGGCGGGCGGGACGGATCTGGACATCCTGACCCGGGTGGCGGTGGAAGTTTTGGAACGTCGCGCGCGGGACGGGACGCTTTCGCGGCTACTGCTCTACAGCGCGCTGGAAGAGCACGAGCTCTCCGAGCGATTTTTCCGCAACTACATTGCAAATTATTTTGGGGTACTGGCGCGGTTTGTGCGCGAGGGGATTGCCGCGGGTCGATTCCGCAAGGTCGATCCGTTGTTGGCGGCGCGCGGTTTTATGGGGATGGTCGTCTATCATTCGTGGATCCAGGAGCTATACGGCGGGAACAAAGTCCAGGAGTTCGATTCTGTGTTGGTGAGCCGGACGCTGGCACGTATTTGGCTACAGGGCGTGCAGGCGGAAAAGAGAACGACGCCTGTGCGGCGAAAAATTTTATCTCCCCGTAAGCGGCGGAAGCATCAGGTGAAATAGAGCAATGAAGAAGGAAGAAACACGCATTCTTTGGGTTTCGTTGCCGGCTGCACTGGTGGCTGGTCTCGCCTTGCTGACGTCCTGTGAGGGAACGAAGGCGGCGTCCGGGCCGCCGCCTCCCGTGCCGGTGCTGGCAGCGAGAGTCGAGCAGAAGGACGTTCCGCTCCAGGTGCACGCGATTGGCGCGGTCGAAGCGTTTTCGACTGTGTCCGTGAAGACTCAGATCACGGGCGAGTTGACGGGCGTGTTTTTCAAGGAGGGAGAGGACGTCCAAAAAGGACAGCTGATTTTCACCCTCGATAAGCGGCCTCTGGAAGCCGATGTTCGCCGCGCCGAAGGTGCTCTGGCGCGGGACGAGGCACAGGCGCAGAATGCGCTCAGCGAACAGAAACGCTACGAATCGCTGGTGAAGGCCGGAGTGGTTTCCACCCAGGAATATGACCGGGTGGCGTCGAACGCGGCGGCGCTGGAAGCGGCGGTGCGGGCCGATAAGGGCGCACTGGAGAATGCCAAGGTGCAGCTGGTGTATGCCTCGATTTATTCCCCGATCAACGGGCGCACCGGAAATCTGCTGGTGCATCAGGGGAACATGATCAAGGCGAATGATGTTCCTTCGCTGGTTAACATCAATCAGGTCGAACCGATCTACGTGACGTTTACCGTACCGCAGCAGTATCTGGCGGACGTGAAGCAGTACTCCCGCAACGGAACTCTCTCAGTGCAGGCGATGATTCCGGGGGACACGCACGGGGCCATCACAGGCAAGCTGAGTTTCATAGACAACATGGTGGATTCGAGCACGGGCACGATCAAGCTGAAGGGAGTGTTCGCGAACAGCGATCGGCGATTGTGGCCGGGACAGTTTGTCGATGCCTATCTCACTCTGAAGACGCAGAGCAATGCGTTAGTGATTCCGTCGCAGGCGGTTCAGAATGGGCAACAAGGTCCCTTTGTATATGTGATTAAAGATGATGGCACGGTCGAAGCGCGTCTGGTCACAACCAGCGAGGCGCAGCAGGCCGGGCAATTGATCGTACAAAAGGGCCTGGCAGCGGGCGAGAGGATCGTGACGGACGGGCAGTTGCGGCTGGTGCCGGGAAGTAAGGTGCAAGTGAAGAGCAGTTAGCACTTGGCATTTAGCACTTACCACTTAGCTCAAACCCTTCGCTAGGGCACTCAACGCTAACGTGCCCACGCTAAATGCCAAGTGCCAAGTGCTAACTGCTGGCATCCGGGTTTCTTATGAATATCGCAGAAGGCTTTATCCGGCGGCCGGTTATGACCACTCTGGTCATGCTGGCGATTCTTTTGTTCGGGATCATGGGATACCGCCAGTTGCCGGTGAGCGATCTGCCGAACGTTGATTTTCCGACGTTGCTGGTTAGCGCCAGCGTACCGGGGGCCACGCCGGACACGATGGCTTCGGCGGTGGCGCAACCGCTCGAACGGCAATTCTCGACGATCGCGGGGCTGGACTCGATGACATCGAGCAGCTCGCAAGGTTCCACCCAAATCACTCTGCAATTCAACCTGAGCCGCAACATCGACGCTGCGGCGCAGGATGTGCAGGCGATGATCGCCAAGGCGGCGCGCGACCTGCCGCAGAACATGCCGAGTCCGCCGTCGTATCAAAAAGTAAATCCCGCGGACCAGCCCGTTCTTTACCTGTCGCTGAACTCGCCAATCATGCGGCTGTCGGATGTGGATGAGTATGCTGAGACGCTGATAGCGCAGCGCGTTTCGATGGTTAGCGGTGTGGCGCAGGTGCAGGTACTCGGCGCGCAGAAGTATTCGGTGCGGGTATCGCTCGACCCGCGGGAATTGGCGAGCCGCCAGGTGGGCGTCGATGAAGTGACGCAGGCGATTGACCGCGGCAATGTGAATCTGCCGACGGGAACGCTATATGGAGCGAATCAGGCGTTCATCGTCCAGGCCACAGGGCAGCTGAATAAGGCGGCGGAGTATGGGCCGCTTATTGTCACCTACCGCAATGGGGCGCCGGTGCGGCTGGCGGACGTCGGGACGGTGCGGGACAGCGTCGAGAACGACAAGACGGCGACGTGGTTCTACGACAAGCAAAATGGGATGCGCCGTGCCATTCTTCTTGCAATCCAGCGGCAGCCGGGAACGAACACGGTCGAGGTGGTTGACAACGTCAAGCAGCTTTTGCCGGCGTTCCGAGAGCAGATGCCGCCTTCGGTGCGGATGGATATTCTGTACGACCGCTCCGACAGCATTCGGGATTCCGTCAGCGACGTGAAGTTTACGCTGTTTCTGGCGCTGATTCTGGTCATTCTTGTCATCTTCTTATTTCTCCGGAATGCTTCCGCAACGGCAATTCCGAGTCTGGCATTGCCGTTGTCGCTGGTCGGCACGTTTGCGCTGATGTATCTGATGGGCTACTCGCTCGATAACCTGTCGTTGATGGCGCTAACGTTGTGCGTGGGCTTCGTGGTGGATGACGCGATTGTTGTGCTGGAGAACATCGTGCGCCACATGGAAATGGGCGAACGGCCGATGACGGCGGCGCTGCGTGGGTCGAAGGAGATCAGCTTCACGATTGTCTCGATGACGCTTTCGCTGGCGGCGGTGTTTATCCCCGTGCTGTTCATGAGCGGACTTGTGGGACGCCTACTGCACGAATTTGCGGTGACGATTGGCGCCGCGATTCTGGTGTCGGGCTTTGTGTCGCTCAGCCTTACGCCGATGTTGTGCAGCCGGTTTCTGCGTCCGCACGGGGACGTGAAGCATGGCAAGCTATGGTTGCTGACCGAACGGTTCTTCGACTCATGGTTGCGGTTTTACGATCGTACGCTGCAATTCACTTTGCGGCATCGCATGGCTACGATGGCGGTTTCGCTCATCGTCCTGGTCGCAACCGTACAGATGTTCCGAACGATTCCCAAGGGCTTTCTGCCGGATGAGGACCAGGGGTTCATTTTTGTATTTACGGAGGGCCCGCAGGGAATTTCTTACGACAGCATGGTGCGTCACCAGTTGGCGCTCAATGACATCGTGATGAAACTGCCGTGGGTTCAGTCTTTTAACAGCACGGTTGGGGGCGGCAACAGTTCGGTTTCGCAGAGCAGCAATCAGGGCCGGATTTTCATTCACATGGTGCCGCGCAAACAGCGTGGTCCCGCCGTCGATATGGTGCAGCAGATTCGCGGCGCGCTGATCGGAGTGCCGGGCATCAATGCTTACCCTCAGATACTGCCGACGATTCGTATCGGCGGCGCGCTCACCAAGAGCCAGTATCAGTTCACGCTGCAGAGTCCGGACACGAAGGAGCTTTACGACGCGTCGCCGAAGCTGGAGAGCCGGCTGCGCAGCGATCCGCGGGTGGCCAACCTGTTACAGGATGTCACGAGCGATTTGCTGATCAAGAATCCGCAGATCGACGTGAAGATCAATCGCGACCGAGCTTCGACGTTGGGGATCACAGCGGCGCAAGTAGAAGATGCGCTGTATACGGCGTACGGTGCGAGGCAGATTTCGACGATTTATGCTCCGGCCAATACCTACCGCGTGGTGACCGAATTGAAGCCGGAGTTCCAGGCTGATCCGTCGGTGCTTTCGATGTTGTATGTGCGGTCATCCGGAGGCCAGTTAGTGCCGCTGAACGCGGTGGCACAGTTTTCGCCCAGCCTGGGTCCGCTGACGATCAATCACCTGGGACAGCTTCCGGCGGTTACGATTTCTTTCAACCTGAAGCCGGGCGTTGCGCTGGGCGACGCGGTAAACGCGGTGAACAAAGTGGCGCGGGAAACGCTGCCGCAAGATATGTCTACCAGCTTTCAGGGAACGGCGCAGGCGTTCGAGTCGTCACTGAGCGGGCTGGGAATTTTGCTGATCGTTGCGATTGCGGTCATCTATCTCGTACTGGGCATTCTGTACGAGAGCTTCATTCATCCGCTGACGATTCTTTCCGGCTTGCCCTCGGCCGGATTTGGCGCCCTGCTTACACTGATGATCTTCCACGTGGATCTGAACCTGTATGCGTTCGTGGGCGTAATCATGCTGGTGGGCATTGTGAAAAAGAATGCCATCATGATGATCGACGTCGCCCTGGAAAAGCAGCGGACTACGGGGGAAGCGCCGGCCGAGGCGATTTATCAAGGCGCGCTCCTGCGATTCCGTCCGATCATGATGACGACTATGGCTGCGCTGATGGGCACTCTGCCGATCGCACTCGGGCTGGGCGCGGGAGCGGAATCGCGGCGGCCGCTTGGACTCGCGGTCGTCGGAGGGCTGGTGTTCTCACAGATGCTGACTCTCTATATCACGCCGGTTTACTACATCTATCTGGACGGGTTCGAGCGGTGGATGAAGTCTCGCAAACGGCGTGCGGCGGATTCGTTTGACGACGTGCAGTCCGGTGACCTGGTGTCCAGCGACGCGCACGACTAAGAGTCACTCTCACGACGTCCTTCCTTCATAATTCAGCTGCTGTTCATTTGTCGAAGCTTGACAGTGCGCTTCCACGGACATAAGCTTGCGGCCTCCCTCAAGGCACCGTTTAGGAATCGGTGCAGCTGGTTCGACAACCAAAACAATTGGTTGTCCCCCACCGGTCCTTAACGTTCGCGCTAAGGAGACGCTCCCATGATTCGCAAGCAGACGGTTCGCAAACGGACTTCCATAGGGACCACACTGGGTGGAACAATCGCAGTCTGTATCGCGTTCGCCGCCTTGACGCAGACAATCACAGCCCAGACAAGACCCTATTTTCAGCCTCCGGTGAACTATTCCGGAGGCGGAAATACCGTGTCGGCGACGGTGGCCGACGTCAACGGCGACGGCAAGCTCGACATCATCGCGGGTAATAACAGTCCCAGCCTTGTGGCGGTGCTGCTGGGCAACGGCGACGGTACCTTCCAGCCGCCGATGACCTATCCCTCGGGAGGAATCTACGGCGGCTCCGTAGCAGCAGGGGACGTGAACGGGGACGGCAAACTCGACGTGGTAGTGGCCAACTTCTGTGCCGACGACGCCTGTACGACGTCGGCCATTGGCGTACTTCTCGGTAATGGCGACGGAACGTTTCAGCCCGCGCTGACGTTTGATGGCGGCCCTTCACCTCAATCGGTAGTGATCGCGGATGTGAACCGGGACGGCAAGCCTGATGTGCTCGCTATAGATGGGTCGAATCTCGCTGTGCTTCTGGGTAATGGCAATGGAAAATTCCAGCCCGTGGTCATCTACGGTTCCGATATTAACTCGACTATAAACTCCATAGTGGTTAGGGATATCAATGGCGATGGAAAACCCGATGTGGTGATGGGAGCCGACTACGGGGCTAAGGTTTGCGGGTCCCCAGCTGTGCTTTTGGGTAACGGCGACGGAACTTTTCAAACGCCCGTAACCTACGATTCGGGCGGACGGTGCCCGAACCCGATCGCGCTGGCTGATCTCAACGGCGATGGGATACTTGATCTGGTCGTTGGAAACGAATGTATCACCCCTACAGACTGCACGCTAGGCTCCGTCGGGGTGCTCTTGGGCAAGGCTGGCGGAGGTTTTGAGCCGGCAGTGACTTATCCGTGTGGCCACTTTGCATCTGGGATCGCAGTTTTCGATGTTGATGGCGATGGGAAGCTGGACGTGGTCGTTGCCAGTACTTCGGGAGGCGGAAAGAGCGTACTGCTTGGCAACGGTGACGGCACTCTTCAGGCGGCGGTGAGCGATCACTTGCCAGTGGGCTCCAACGGGCTCGCCGTCGGAGACCTGGATCAGGACGGGCACCTTGACCTGGTCATGACGACTTTCAACGTCGTGGTGCTGATCAACAACAACAAGCCGGTTACGACGACGTCCCTGGTCTCCTCAGCGAATCCATCCCATGTCAACCAGAGTCTGACCTATACGGCTACGATATCCAACCAGAATGGCCCAGTCACGGGCACCGTAACTTTCTACGACGGCACCACCGCGATTGCGACAGCGAGTTTGGTTGGCAATCAGGCGACATTCACCACGAAGTACAAAACGGTTGGGACCCATAGCATCACTGCGACTTATTCGGGGGACAGCAAGAATGGAAGCAGTACTTCTGCACCGCTAACCGAGTTGGTCCGGTATAGTACGACAACGCGTGTGACGACATCTCTGTCGCCATCGCAGGTTGGCCAATCGGTGACTTTTACCGCCACCGTGAGTTCCCACTTTGGCAAAGTCCCCGACGGTGAAACAGTGACGTTCAACGACGGAAAGACGGTGCTAGGATCGGCACCGCTGTCGAACGGCACAGCGGTGTTGACAACTTCAGCCCTGTCGGTGAAAAAACACACGATCAAGTGCATTTATCCAGGAGACGCGGTCTTTGCGACGAGTCACGGCAGCGTCGTGCAGGTAGTCAATCCCTAATCGGGGGAAGATCCCGAAGTGAGGGTCTCGGTTAGATTGCTCCTACGTCGGCTGGCAAACGACGCCAGTCGCGTATTCTCTAGGCCATCGCGATAAAACGAATTGTAGGTGTCGAAGGTAAGCGATTTCATCCGGCATTTTAGGCTGAGGCAGGTGTTGTTGCCTCAAAACTCTTTGGCACCAATTCGCGTAGTAGCTCGACAACCAAAATCGTCACACAATTAGGTCGTCGTCCAGGGCACCTTATTCCGACTGAGGAGGTCTCTCATGAGCCGCAAAGTTAGTCTCAAGGGGACTCATCTCGTTATCCAACGTCAAAGTTCACCAACTCTTTAAATCATGCTCTTAATTCCTGTTGGCCTTCGGCTCATCGATCATGAGTGCCCAAACCGCCCAACTCTCTTCCCTATTCCTTGACGTTCTCCACCCAGGCTGTCGGCACCACGAGTAACGTGGATTCGTTTGACGATCTGCTGTCCGGCGATCTGGTGGCGAGCGACGCGCACGACTGAGAGTCACGCCTGAGTTGGAATCATCCTTATCCACTTCACTCATCATTATTTTTTGCTTAACCGAAGAGTGCTTGACACGTGTCGCTTTGGGGACATATTCTCTCCGCCTCCCCCTCCAGAGCAGTTGTCGATCTGGCTGCTCGTACAAACGCCAATCAGTATATTTAAGTGGAATCAAAATTCAGATCCCGCCTAAGGAGAACCTCAAATGAGCCGCCCCCGTCGCCTTCAAACGATGCTTTGCCGCGTTGCGCTGTGCACTGGAAGTCTTGTCGTCCTGTTGGGGTTGGCTGGGCCAGGCCCGTGGGCCGCCCAGGCGCGAGGGGCCACGACAGGGCCAACTGCGAAACGAGTGGCTGGGCAGGCTGGGGGTTCGCGGCAGAAGGCGGACGCCGGGGCTCCAGACGCTGCGCTGCTTTTTCCAGCCGTCCCATATGGCTCAGGAGGTTATTTGGCTGCGGCAAGCGTCCTGGCAGACGTCAATGGCGATGGCAAGCCGGATCTGATTGTCGCGCACTGCTGTGGCGGGCCGGCTGGATTTGGCGCGGTAGGTGTTCTCTTCGGCAACGCCGATGGCACCTTTCAGGCAGCTGCCAGCTACGATTCCGGCGGCGGTTCCCTCGGGATTACGGTTGGAGATCTGAATGGAGATGGAAAGCCGGACGTGGTTGTCGCGAACCATGGTTGCCCTGGATTGACGACTTGCGTCGCTGTACTGCTGAACAACGGGAACGGCACCTTCAAACCAACCGTAGTCTACGATTCCGGGGGACGAGAAGACTTCAGTGGTATCGGCATCACCGCTCCGGTGCTCATCGCGGACGTGAACGGGGACGGGAAAGCAGACATCCTGGTCGTCAACCAGTCCGCCATGAACTACGGTGACGGGCTGGTGGGAGTTTTGATCGGAAACGGCGATGGTAGTTTTCAAGCAATCGCGAATTACGATTCCGGCGGCTTCGATGCTGTGGCGATGGCGGTTGCCGATTTCAACGGGGACGGCAAGCCCGACGTGGCGGTGGTGAGCTGTGGCCCCGCCGGAGGCACCGCGTGCCCGAATGGCAAGGGAGTGCTGGCCGTGCTGCTGAACAATGGCAACGGCACTTTTCAGCCGGCGCAAATCTATGCCACCAAGGGAACCATTGCTGGCGGGGGTGCTCCGGTCGTTGCCGCAGATATCAATGGCGATGGTAAGCCCGATCTTCTGGTTGGGAATTTCTGCACCCGGACAAAGGCCGGAGGCTGCTCGGGACACGGATCCGTGGGAGTGTTGATCGGCAATGGGGATGGAAGTTTTCGTCCTGCCGTGACCTACGACTCTGGTGGCGGCGATGCTGGCTCAATCGTGGTCGTGGATGTGGATGGGGACGGCAAGCTTGATCTGGTGTTGGCTAATGGCCGCGCGGGCGTGCTTCGGGGTCGTGGCGACGGCACGTTTCAATTGGCCGATTCCTACGCAACGACCGGTGGTGCGAACAGTGTTCAGGTCGCAGACTTCAATGGCGATGGAAAGCTTGATCTGGTCGCCGGCAATCTGACCTCAAGTTCCGTTGATGTGTTTCTGGGAAACGGCAGCGGTTTTGGGTCGCCCCTGACGTTCGCAATCGGCGGTTTTTATGGAGTGGGATTAGCGGTAGCCGACCTGAATCACGATGGGAAGTCTGACATCCTGACGACCGACATGTGTCTCAACCAGAATACGTGTGTTCAAGGACAAGATGAGACCGCGGCGGTCAGCGTTCTGATTGCGAACAGCGGATTCGTCTACCGGGGCACGACGGCGAGATTGAGTTCGAACCATAATCCGGCTCCGATTAACCAGGTGGTGACCTACACAGCGACCGTAGCAAATCCGGGCGGGGATCCTCTCACTGGGACCGTGGTCTTCTACGATCGCAACAAATTTGTCGGTGAAGCCAACCTGGTGAACAATCAGGCTGCCATCAACGTTGCCTATACCACGACCAAAACACACGCGCTCCAGGCCAGCTACTCCGGGGATGGGAGCAACGCTGGCAGCACCTCGGAAACTCTGGCGGAATACATCAAGACATTGCCGGTCACATCGTCCACGGTACTGACGACCTCGGGGTCGCCGTCGCACGCGGGACAAACGGTGATGTTCACGGCCAGCGTGACGTCGCAATTCGGCAGTATTCCTGACGGTGAGCTGGTGACATTCTTCGATGGTCTCAATTCCATCGGTTCATCGCCGATCTCCGGGGGAACGGCGACCTTCGCGACTTCCTCACTGGCAGCGAAGAAGCACACGATCAAGGCGGTCTATGCAGGAGACTCGAGCTTCAAACCCAGCCACGGGATGGTCGTCCAGGTCGTGACACCGTAACCAGGTGCAGGAGAAGATTGTGTCGGAGCGGCTTCGTGACGAAGCCGCTCCGCCTGAGCTTGCTGTCACATCCCCGCTTCCAGTAGCCTGATTTCTCGTCGACGGGAATCGGTGTCCCCGACTGGCCGGAGGCTCCAACAAGTTTTGATACTCGCGACCGATCAAAACAGCAGGGCGGCGCCCACTCCGGGCAGTGGTACCCCTGGTCGATGGGCGCGCTTTCTTCTTCCTTCCGTGCGCGACCTGTTTTTCTTGATTACATTCTGGGCGCTGCTTGCGGGCCCTCTGTCGAATCGTCCGCTTGCGGATTCGGATATCGGGTGGCATATCCGAACAGGAGAGCAGATTCTTGCTACACGATCAGTGCCGCGCGTTGATTCGTTTTCGTTCACGATGAAAGGCCAGCCGTGGTTTGCGTGGGAGTGGCTTTATGACGCGTTGCTTGGCGTTGTGCATGGTTGGATGGGATTGAATGGTGTTGTATGGCTGGCGGCGCTGCTAGTGGCCACTACGTTTGCGATCCTATTCCGGCAGTTACTGGCGCGCGGGACGGGATTGCCCTTGGCCATCGCGCTGTGGCTGCTGGTGCTGGGGGCGTCGAGTATTCATGTCTTCGCTAGGCCTCATATTGTCAGCTGGCTGTTTACGCTGGTGTGGTTCCTTGCGTTGGAACGATGGCAGCAGGGAGGCGCGACGCGCTGGTTGCGGTGGTTTTTTCCGGCGTCGATGCTGCTGTGGGTGAATCTGCATGGCGGCTGGTTGCTGGGGATGGCGCTGTTTGCAATTTATATGGTCGCGGGAGTGGTTGAGAGCTGGCGTTCGACGGATGCAATCGCGCGAATTCAGAGCGGGTTGCAGGCGCGAGCGATGGGCTGGATGTTTCTGGCATCGGGCGTGGCTACGGGTGTGAATCCTTACGGGCTGCGGCTGCATGAGCATATCTACCGGTATCTGCGCAATCCGTATCTCATGAACCGGATCGCGGAGTTTCGGTCGCCGGATTTTCACGGTTGGGGACAGCGCTGCTTCGTGGCGATCCTGGTGCTGGCGCTGGTTGCGGCCGGGCGCGGCGCGAAGTTGCGGTTGAGTCACTGGCTGATTGTCGTGCTCATGGCTTGGGCCGGAGTATATGCGGTGCGCAACCTGCCGGTGTCGGCGATGTTGCTGACGCTGATCATCGGGCCGAGCCTGTGGGAGAGCGTTGTGAGACTGGCGGAGCGCCCGGCGGCGTGGGGGCCGCTGCGGCGTGGCGCGGCGTGGCTGGCGGGCTTTGCGGCGCGAGCTAGATTGCAGGAATTCAGGTTGCGAGGGTACTTTTGGCCGGCGGTGGGCGTGCTTGCAGGGCTGGCGATCTGTCTGAACGGTGGGAGGATCGGATCGCATGTTTTCATTCGCAACGAATTTGACGCGGAGCATTTTCCTTCGCGCGCGGTCGACTATCTTCTTCGCGAACAGAAGACAGATCCGGTCTTCGAACCTGACCAATGGGGAGGCTATTTTATTTACCGGTTGTATCCGGTGCGGCTGGTGCTGATTGACGATCGTCATGATCTCTATGGGTCAGACCGGTTTCGGGAGTATTTGATCCTGATGCAGGGTGAGCCGGGGTGGCGGGATGTACTCACCAAGTGGAATATCAGGACGGTCGTGGTGCAAGAGGACTCGACTCTACGAAATCTGTTAGGACAACTTCCGGAGGAGTGGGTGACGGTGTATGAGGATCGATCGGGGGTGGTGATCGAGAGGAAGCGTTCTAGCGATTAGTGGCTAACCGCTTCTTCTAAGCTGATTTCTTCAAATCCGAGCGGAACTCGATGACCTTCCCGCGCTGTTCCTCCGGAATCCACTTAGATTTCTTGCGGAAATTTGCCGGAATGTAGAACTCAATCACTTTTGCCATAAAGGTCCTGCCTTTCTTCCACTGGGAGAATGCAGGGAAGTAAGGCATCTTCCACCGTCTTACAAGAAATTGCCATGGAGCCAGCCTGAAGCAATCTGAATTGGGCTCAAGAGTAGGGCTCGAGTCCGTTGGGCAAAGATGGCTCACAACAGATTCAATGGGTGTAGAAGATTGCAGCACCTGAGGATCGAGTCTCGAAGAAGCCGACCCGCGTTACTGCCACTGTGACCGCCAGTTTCCTGATTGTTTGCTAGGCCGCTTGAGTTTGGAGTCTTCCCCGAAGGAACTTGCGGATCTCCAGGCAATCCATCTTGGAAAACACGGCGAGAACTCCTATTTCGCGTGCTGCCGTTTCCAAAAAAGGAGTCTTGTCCACTGTGACAATCAGAACAGGGAGTTCCGGCATCACCTGCTTCAGCATGCGAGCAGCGCTTAACCCGTCGAGGGCAGGCATGCATAAGTCGAGGATGGCAATGTCTGGGCGAATCCACTTCGATTTGTGAACTACTTCAGAGCCGTCGTTGGCCTCGTAGACACACCAGCCAGAGTCCTCCTCCAGGATTGCTCGTATCCTCTCACGCCAAAAAGGGCTATCGTCGGCAAGGAGAATACGCACGGCCGTGAACCTCCTGGGGTCACACACTCGCGAAAAGTGCCGTCGCTAGTTGTAGCCTGAGCCCTTCGGCTGTTGTCTGGCTATAGAGAGAGCGCTGTAGTCCCCGTGGGGGAAATCGCTTAGTTTTGGCTGTTCCTAGCTTTGCCGGCCCTAGCTTTACCTACTAAAGGAACTCTGGCGACGCGTCTACAGTCTGTACTGTATTGCCCCGAAGGCGAAGGACGAGTAATTTTCGCTGGCGCCCCTGTATCGTCTGATGCAGAGGCGGCATGCTTCGTCGTATGGAAGACCGGATCCGCAAATTGTGCGCGCAAATTCTCGTCACAGAGGACGATAACCAACTCACGGCGATCGTAATCGAGCTGCGAGATTCATTACGCCAACACATCCAACGCCTTCGAATGCACCTTGCGGACTATCCATTGGTCGTCGAACGACGTGGGCAACGTGAGGTGCTGTTACCGGATATTCCCAACACGATTAGGGAAACAGCCTCGCTATCAGTGACACTGCAAGGCGGAAGCCACCAGAGTCCAACCGCAATACTTTCTGCTCTTGATGGCGGAGTAAACGAATAGCTGTTGAAATATCGTCATCTCACGCGTTGACGAGTCAATGATAGTCAAGGATGGACCAGATTTTGGTAATTGTCCGTTTAAAGCTCACCACTCATGAAGGATCTCGCTCAGTTGAGTCCCCGAAGGGATGGGTCCTTCTTCAAACGCGCGGGAAAACTCTTCTCGTATCCCGCTAGCCCCGGACACATCAGGTGATGCACGCCTGTGTAGCCAAAGAAATGCATCTCCTCCATCGCTCGTTCTGCGGTCCAACCCTGTATGCCCATGCGATAAGCCGCGATCATCATTCCGGTCCGGTCATCGCCTAGTCGGCAGTGCACGAAAATCTTCTTTTCCGGATTTTCCTGAATCAACTTCAGAAAACGCTGGAAAACATCGTCTTTGGGAAAAGGGCAGTACCATGGAAGAGAGACGTAGCGCATTCCTAGTTGTTTTATCTGTTTTTCGTCTCGCTTCGACCTGCCAACGTCCACCACGATATTGATGCCCATCTCGGAGAGTCTTTTAAATCCCTCGTGTGTGGGCTGGCCCCCGCGATAAAGCATGGGTGTGACCTCGCCAAAATTACGCACGCCGTGGAGCGCGCGATGCCGCCCGAAGGAGTCATCGGCGCGGGGCGCAGTGTCCTTGTGTATCTGAGGCGGCGCCGCCCCCAGACACATCGTAAACGCGAGGAGCAGCCAAAAAAAGATGCGAACGGTTAACTTCATAGAATGCTGAGGCGCATTTGCATTTATACGGATTTCAAATTTCGGGCTCCAGTTGCCTGATCAAGCAGAGATCTTAGACTTCCGCTTTTCTGCGTCCAAGCAGCGCGTGGGAGGAGCTGGCGAAAATATCGCGCGATAACACTCATTGCCGGCCGATTGCAGTGTGCGCCGTTAGCTATTCCAAGGGCGCGCGCGTGGCCACCAGCGCCGGACGTTGCGGCAATATTCCAAGTAATCGTCTCCGAATTTTTTGCGCAGGGTGGGTTCTTCGTACAGCAGCACGAACAAGTGGATTGCCAGAGCAACGACTGTGGCGGCGGCGATGAGGCGCGGGTCGGCATGGCCGAATACCATCCAGAGACCGATCCAGCCGGCCGCGAAGCCTACGTACATTGGGTTGCGGACGTAACGGTAAAAACCTACAACGACTAATCGCTGCGGCGGAGCTATGGGTACGGGAGTGCCACGGCCGGTCCATCCGAAATCCCAGATGCAGCGGATGGCTACGGCGAATCCGAGGGTGGAAGGGATTGCAGCTAGCCATCGCCAGCTGGCGGCACCGGCCGCTTCTACCCGGAAACCTAGCCATGACGGTAACAACCAAAACCACAGGGCAAAGAATCCGGCACCTACGATGAGGGAAGCCATGGCGGTTAGCCAGCGGGCTTGGTGCGTCTCGGGTGGGTTGGTTTGAGGGTGTCCGGCTGTCATGGGACCTCCTGTTGAGTTACGCCCGCCCCCGAGCGAGGAGTCATTGTGGCAGACATGCGTATCGCTAAAAGCGATACCCGATACCAACCAAAACTTGCCTTCCGCACCTACGTGTGTCTTACTCTTCTGCGTTTGCCGGATAACTACTACCTCGTTGGCGCCGGCGTGCTGGTTATTGCGGCGGCGAAATTGCCGGCGGGGAATGGGGAACCGGTCGCTGGTTTCAGCAGGCCTGTCTTGTCGTTGAACGTATAGGCGTTTACGTTGTTGGATCCCCGGTTCACTACGTACACCCGAGTATCACTGAAGTTGATGGCGACTCCGTTGGGCAGGTTGCCAGCGGCGAAGGGGGAGCCGGGGACTGGGTGGAGGAATCCGGTGTCGTCGATGTCGTACACGAAGGCGCCGGGGCCGGCTGGGACTACCAGGAATTGGCCATTGCGTGAGGACGCTATCGCCGCGGTGAACGGGCCGGCGGCGAAGGGCGATCCGGCGATCTCGGTGAGCGAGCCGTCGAAGTTGATGGAGAAGGCGGAGATTGCGTCCGATCCTGTGTCGGCGGTGTAGACGTATTGTCCCCACGGATCGACGATGGCGTAGATGGGCCGAGTTCCGGCGGCGAGGGGGAGCCCAATCTGCGTCAACGCGCCGGTCTCACTGTCGATGGAGTAGCAGAAAACTTCTCCGGAGCCGGCGCTGGCTACGTAGGCAAATTGTCCGGCGGGCTCGACGGCCAAAGAGTAGGGATATTGTCCGGCGAGGACTGGAGAACCGATCGGTGTCAGTGCGCCGGTTTGCTCATTGATGCGGTACGCGGAGATATTGCCATTGCCCGTTCCGGAGCAGTTGGCGCCGCAGTTCATGGCGTAGAGGAAGCGTCCGCTGGGATCGATGGTGAGAGATGCGGTGCCGGTGGGCGCGGGGAATGGCGAACCGGAGAGTGGAGTCAGTACGCCGTCGGCCGCGACGCTGAAGGCGGTGATGCCGCCGGGTATGACGTCGGCTACGTAGGCGAAGCGTCCGGAGGAAACTACGGCGATGGAGTTCGGCACGCCCCCGGCGGGAAAGGGCGAGCCGGGCACGGACTGTAGTCCGCCAGTGGTCTTGATCTGGTAGGCGGAGACGGTGTTATCGGATTGATTCGCGACGTAGATGAATTCCGTGCGGTGGCGCTTGGGTAAGGGGCCGTCCGGTTGGGATTGGGCGGATAGCGAGACAGTTGCTGTTAGTAAGAGCGGGAGAAGGATAGAGAGTTTCACTAGCTGGCCTCCGGTCGAGGTGGGGGCAGCCTCGGTGCGCGTTGGGGTAAGTATAGCGCGATTTGGCGGTTTGGTATGGGCTCGATACCCGAGAACTATCGAGCCATTTCGCTGTACAAGCGCGCTGCATCTGGCATACAACGGATGCCTGCTATACGCGAACCTGAAACACCAACGGAGAACAGCGGATGCGCATCGCAAGTGTGGGTCACGCCGTCTTTGCGACGACAATGATCGCCCTTGGAATCCTGACCCTGATTAAAGGCGATTTCACTACGGTATGGCCGCCGGTGCCGAAGGGTGTGCCTGCACGCGAAGTACTGGTGCATCTCAGTGCCCTCATCTCGCTGGCTTGTGGAATCGGCCTGCTCTGGAAGCGCGTCGCCGGCCCGGCTACCCGCGTCTTACTCGCTGCTCTGCTGCTTTGGTTCCTGCTGTTCCGAGTGCGAGACATTTTCCGCGCGCCGACCGCGCAAGATACCTGGTCGGGCTTCGGAGAGACCGCGGTGATGGTGGCGGCTGCCTGGGTACTTTATTCGTGGTTCGCAGCCGATTGGGACCGGCAGCACCTTCGTTTCGCCACCGGCGACAAAGGGCTGCGCATCGCGAGGGTGCTCTACGGATTGGCCATGATTCCCTGCGGCGTGGCCCATTTCACCTATGTCAAAGAGACCGCCGCGCTGGTGCCAGGCTGGCTGCCGTGGCATCTGGCGTGGGCATACTTCTTTGGATGTACTTTCCTCGCGGCGGGCGTGGCGGTTCTCACTGGTGCGGTTGCACGGCTGGCAGCGGCGCTCTCGGCGGTACAAATCGGTATGTTTACTCTGCTGGTGTGGGTGCCGATCGTCGCGGCGGGTTCCAAGAACGCCTTCGTATGGAGCGAGACGGTTCTGTCGGTGGCGCTCACGGCGGGTGCATGGGTGGTGGCGGATTCCTACCGCGAAAAAACCTGGCTCGCTCTGAATAGCAAGTTCAACCGGGCGCACTGAGGATTGGTCTGAGTTAGCAAGATTTCTCTGCTGCACGCAGCGCGGTATCGGCAGAGTGAAGAACCGGCCTCTTGCGAGGCCGGCAAAGCCTTTGGGTCAAAGAAGTTCTACAAACCGTGGTAGCCGACGTTCACGCTCTTCGATGCTCCCTTGGGAATGGTGATCACGTACGTCATCACTGCCGACCCATCGGTCCCGACCAGGGGCCCGATGGCCTGATTTGAGAAGGGCGTGCAAGGATGGACTCCTGCCGGAGTGTTCTGGATGTACCCCAAGTAGGTGAACGGCGATGTGCCGATATTCTGCAATGCCAATCCAAAGGAACCACCGCGCCCAACCGAGTTAAACAGCATAGCGTCGTTGATGGTGGCATCCACGGTGTTGGCTACCGTACCGTCGGCGTCCACATCCGCGAAGCGTACAAGTTGCACTTCTCTGCTTACTACCGTGTTGTTCTTGAGCGACATGTTGATCTTTATAGACGAGGTCGGCGCGACTTGGGTGATGGTTTGGGTCAGCGTCCAGATGCCATCACTGGTGGTGCGGGCAATCTTGACCTTGGTTGCGCTGCTGCTCACTACGATTGCAGGGCTCCAGTTCGAGGTGGCGCCGGCGTCGGAGTAGTCGAAGTATTCAGTGTTGGAACTGATGTCGCAGAAACCATACCCCTCGCGACCAAAGACATGGTTCTGACTCACTGGGGTCTGGATGTTAAGAACGTTGCCGTTTTCGGTTACACAATATTTCAAAAATGTGTTGTTGACGCCTGACGTGAAAGTGAACGAGCACACGTCGGTTGCCAGCGGACTTTGGGTCAGCTCTTGCGAGGTGCTTTTCTTCTGTTGTCGCGCCGGCTGTTGTTGATCGGTGGTGTTGCTCAAGGTTCCGGCGAAGCCGAGGGAGCATAACAAAAGCATGGTGACCGCAAGACAAAACTTATTCACGAATAATCTCCTAATTAACAGGGTCCACCCAGAGGTGGGAGCGATCAGGCTCTATAGGAGTTATCGAGAACCGCGGAGGAGACACGACACCTGGGACAGAAAAATGACAAGTTAACTTTCCGGCGGAGTGGGACATCCGGGAAATTCCTTCAACGCGGTATTGCCAATGTATTGCAAGTCCTTGATGCCGATTTCGCTGCTATAGAAACCGTCAGCGGTGAGTTTTCGCAGGAAGGCGAAGAACTCGACACCCTGGCTGATCGCCGGGTCGGTGAGAACATTCTTGCGATACGCGATTTGATCCAGGATTTCTTTGCGGGAGTGGAACGAGGAGTCGAGGAACGTGCGTCCGTAGCGGTCGATGCAGATGCTGTCGAGCCACATCAGTCCGCCGCCCAATTGCAGTTGCCAGTGTTTGTTTTCGCTTGTCAGCAGGTCGATGAATTCGGGGGCACCGGCTTCGACCGCGCCACCGGAGTGGTTGTCGGCGGGAATGATCATGTTGCAAAGGGTGGTGAGCGTCTGATACTGATGGGCTGCGAAGAATTTCGGCTTGTACGCTGCGCCGGGCTTGGACGATTTCTCGTGCGAGATCATGCGATGCACTTGTGCGGCGGCTTGCAGCGGGATGATCTGCAGGACGGAGCCCCCGGCCGCTCCTAGGGCCAGAGTTCGCAAGATATCGCGGCGGCTGATGGGTGGCGACGGCATATTTTTCGCGTTACACATTTCCTTTCTTTGCCTGATCGAGCAGATGCTCCGACGCCCGCCACGACGCCGCCAGAATCGTCAGCGTTGGATTCTTGTCGGGGTTGGTGACGAAGCCTGCGCCGTCGGTTACGAACAGGTTTTTCACGTCGTGCGCCTGGCAGTATCCATTGAGCACGGAGGTTTTCGGATCGGCGCCCATGCGGGCGGTGCCGATTTCGTGGATGATGACGCCGCCGTCTTCGATGCCGTAGGGATTGTCTCCCATGGTTGCGGTTTTCGTCAGGTACGTTCCGCCCGCTGCTTCGACGATGGAGCGGAACACTTCCTGCATATCCTTCGCCATCTTGATCTCGTTGTCGCTCCACTTGAAATGGAAACGCAGAGTCGGGATGCCCCACTGGTCGACGGTGTCGGGATCGATTTCGCAGAAGCTGTCGGGGTTGGGGATCATCTCGCCGCGTCCGGAAAAGCCGAGGACCGTGCCGTAGCTCTTGCGGCAGGCTTGTTTCAGGCTTACGCCGTAGCCTTCGGTGTCGTCGCACAGATCGTCGAACATGCCGACGCCGGGCATGTCGCGTCCGCCGCCCATTTCGATGTGATAACCGCGCGGGAAATCGTTCTGGCGATCGTACTTCCACCACGGAACGTACACGTGCATGCCGCCGGTGCCATCGTGATTGTGGGGAGGGATGTTCTGCATCTGCGGGAAGTAGCCCGCGCCGCTGCTGCCGACGGAGTCCATCAGATTACGCCCAACGGCGCCGGAGGAGTTGGCGATGCCTTCGGGGAAGAGCGAAGACTTCGAGTTCAGAAGAAGTCGCGCGGATTCGCATGCGCTGGCGGCCACTACCACGGCTCGTGCGCGCACGCGCATTTCCGTGCGTGTGGCTTTGTCTATATAGGAGACACCTTCGGCGCGGCCGTCTCGGCCGAGGAGAATTTCCCGGGCCATGGCGCCGGTGATCAGGGTAAGACGGCCGGTTTTTTGCGCGGGAGGAATCAGGACCTGGCTGGAACTGAAGTTGGCGGCCACACGGCAACCGCGGCCGCATTGGCCGCAATAGTGGCACGCGGGACGTCCGTTGAGAGGCTGCGTGAGGATTGCCAGGCGGGCGGGAATACACAGAACTCCGGCTTTCTGGCAGGCGCGTTGCAGCACGACTTCCGAGCAGCGCGGCTTTGGCGGAGGCTGGAAGATGCCGTCGGGCGCGCTGGGAATATTTTCTTTTGTGCCGAAAACGCCGATGTAGGACTCGACGCGGTCGTAATAGGGCGCGAGATCTTCGTAGCTGATGGGCCAGTCGTCGCCCAATCCGTCGCGCGTTTTCGATTGGAAATCGACCGGCGCAAAACGCAGAGCGATGCGTCCCCAGTGGTTCGTGCGTCCACCGACGATGCGGGAGCGGAACCAGCGGAATTTCGATCCGGGCGCGGTGCTGTACGGTTCGCCTTCGATGGTCCAGGCGCCGGTGGGAGCGAGGAACTCGTTCTCCATTGAGTTGCCGGGCTTCATGGCGTTGCCGCCCACGCCTACGCCGCGATGCGGAAGTTCGTACGGCCAGACATGTTCTTTGAAGTCTTTTTCGGGATGGAGCGGAGGACCGGCTTCCAGTAGGACTACGCTGAGTCCGCCTTCGGTGAGAACCTTTGCGGCCATGCCTCCGCCGGCGCCGGAACCTACGATGCAGACGTCATAGATCTTCGGCGAACGAATCACTTGCGACATGGGCAGGTACAGTCCCCCTGGAGAGCGTCTCGGGCAGCCCCTAGAGGGGCGGTCCATCGCGGTGCACTTGCGATATCGCTAAAGCGATACCCTGATACGAATCTGAATCATTTGTAAAGCTTTCGCAGCTGTAAAACCTTCGCAATTGTAAGAACCATCCAGCGGCAGCTATTTTTCCTCGCGCAGGAATTCTCCGCTGGAGGCGTCGATGGCGACAACAAGTTTCGCGCTGTTGCGATCGGTGCCGAAGATCACGTGCCAGAGCAGTTCGTTCGACTGACGATTCCAATCGACCACGTAGAGGATCGGCGTGTCGGGAGCTTTTTCAAGGATCTTGTCGCCGCCATGTTTCATCGCGGTTTCCAGGGCCTGGTTGGAGTCGACTTTCAGGAAGGCAATATCGAAGACGGTGGTGCTGGTATTGGTGGGGCTGTAGGTGTCCTCGACGCCGAAGGTCACTTCTCCGTTGGCCCAGGTGTAGGCGCGGGTGGAGTGCTGCACTGCGGAGGCGAGTCCGGCGCGCCATACCAGCGATTTACCTTCGCGGCCCTTGGAGTCTCCGATGAGCTCGGACTCGAGTCGAAAGGGCTGCGCGTCGCGACCCCAGTTGCGAGCGGCCACGTAGCATTTTTGAAATGCAACACGGGCGGTGATCGGCTCGGGTGGCTTGGGCTTTTCGGATTCGGCGGGCTTGCTCGGTTCCGAAGAGCATGCGGTCATGAGAGCCAGCGCGAACAGGGCAATGGCCAGTTTTTTCATTGATCTTTCCTGTAGGATTTTGATCGAACTGATTGTACTGGAGCGTCTGCTTGGATTCCTATTTGGAAAAGCTGCGGCAGGAACTCGAAGAGACAATAAGGGCGGCGACCGTCGAGCGCATGGCAATGGGGCCGTCGGGAAAATGGACCGCGGCGCAAGTACTGGAACACTTGTACCTCACGTATCACCAAACCAACCATGGAATCGCCAGGTGCCTGGAGAAGGGCGCGCCGCTGGGGCGGCCGATTACATTTATGGATCGCGTGCGGACGTTCGCGGTCTTGAATGTCGGATATTTCCCGAACGGCCGGAAATCTCCGGAGCGGGCTGTGCCGAAAGGGATGGCGTGCGAAGAGGTGCGCGGGGCGATTGTCCCGGAGATCCAGAAGATGGACGCGGGATTTGACGAGTGCGTGCGCAAGTTTGGTGCGCGGGCGAGGATTCTGGATCATCCGGTGCTCGGGCCGCTCACGGCCGAGCAGTGGCGGCGATTTCATCTGGCGCACGGGAAACATCATGCGAGGCAGATTCGGGAGCGGTCGGGAGGGGCGTAGGGCGCCCCTCCGCGGCTGCGGTGTTGGTTAGTCACGCTCTTTTACGCCGGCTTTGCGGGCTTGTTCTTGCAGGTTTTCCAGGTCTTGCTTGGCAGCGTCCACGGCTTTCTGTTTTTCGTCGAGCTGCTTTTTGAAATCGGCTTCTTCTTTGTCCCAGTTGGTCGAATTGCGCAGGCGGTTGCCAGCGTCGGAATACTCGGCGACGGCCTTCAGACGATATTCGCGCTGGATCAGGTCAAGTTCGTGATTCAGAGATTCGATCGTCTTTTTCTGGGCGTCGAGCTTGTCCTTCCAATCATCGGCATTCTTTTTGCGATCGGCTTCGGCGGTTTTGGGATCGGCTGCCGGGGCTGCCGGTGCGGATGAACCGGCCTGCTGGCTGCCGTTGTTCATCTCGGCGGGTTGATTCGCGTTGCTGGCCGTGGCTGCCGGCGCGGGACCGACTACGCTCAGTTTGTCGGTGGTGGGGAGATTGTCGTTGTCGAAGTGGTGGGCGGTGGCGGGCTGCGGCGCTTTGTTTTTACGGGCAGCGCGGGCTGCGTCTCCGAGAGACTGGGCGGTCGCGAGAGTTGCTCCGCCCAACAGCAGCAGGGTTCCGATGGTCATCCATCCGATGGTCATCCAGATTGTGCGTTTCATTTGATCCTCCCGCAGGTGGCGATCAAGTCGCGCCTGCTTTGGTCTTCAATTCTCAATTCAACTTCTCAATCTCAAAAAACCGGTTCAAGAACTTGTAGTCGCAGCTTTGGCGCCGGCCAGAAAGCGGCCGATCGTTCTATCGAGCTGTGCGGACTCACGGGCGATGTCGTCGGCCAGTTGCCGGGCTAACTCGGGGTCGCGGCTGCTGGCCAACTGTTGGGCGTATCCGGCGATGGTGGTCAGGGAACTCCGCAGTCCCAGGGCCATCTCGGCGGACAATTCTTTTTGCGTTTCCTGATCGTGCCGGATGCGGGCAATTTCGGTGCGATCGGTGAGCACGAACGTGGTTCCCATCAGGCTGGCGTCTTCGGCGAGCACGGGAGACACCGTCAGGTCGAGGACGCGCTGCGCGCCATCGGGGCTGACGTAGTCGAGCACGACTCCGCGCACGACGGACTTGCCATGGACAGCGGGAGCGATGGCTTCGTCAATGGTGGCAGCGCTGTTGTCCGTGACCGTGGCCGTGCGGAACAGTTCGTTGGCGCGCATGCCCACCGGGGAAGCGAATCCCAGGAGCTGGCGTGCGGTGGAATTTGCCTGTCGGACCAGGCCGCTGGCATTGAAGAAGAGCACGCCGCAGGAAAGATTCGCTAGAACGGTGGAGCTTATGCTGTCGGAGGCTTTGGCTTTTCTACGGTCGGCTTGCTGGGTTGCGGTCAGTTCGTGCTTTTGCTGTTTGAGTTGCTGAATGACCGCGTGATAGCTGTGAATGGGCAAGCCTTCCGGCGCGAGTGGCGATTGCGAAAAGGATTCGGTATCCGTGACCATGCTCTTGCGCATGCGGCGGATCGCAACCGCTCCGACGACAAAAGCGGCTGCGGCGACCAGCATCAGCATGATCAATCGCATGACCATCGGATTCATCAGCATCTTCACAGCAGCCCCCAATACCAGTGCAGCAGGTTGTTTCCGAAGAAGAAGGCGAGCAATGCCATGCTTCCGAGAAAGACTCCAAAGGGCATTTCGTAGTGACGTAACGCCAGACGCGCCGAGTACCAGGCACGGCGGCGGGCTTCGATCGACGAACTTCCTCGAGCTGTGTTGCGGCGCGTCCGTTTGATCCAGACGGCGAGCACGGTGCTGACTCCGAAGAGCGATCCGGCGAGCGAGGCGGCGAAGATCGTCAGCACGGTGAGCTTGGTGCCCAGGAAGGCGCCGATCAGACCCATTAATTTGACGTCGCCGAAGCCCATGCCTTCGACCCCGCGTGCGCGCAGATAAATCGCGGCAGCGCCATACAGGAACGAAGCGCCCACGGCCGCGCCTAAGGCGGAGTCTGCTAGGGACCACAGACGCCACGACAAGTCGCCGCTCACAGGCAGAGAAACCAGGCCCGGCAGGATGCGTGAGGCAAGGTCGTCAACCGGCACCAGCAGGCTGAAAAGAATTCCAAGCACCACGCCGGGCAAGGTGAGCGCGTCAGGAAGGAGTTTGGTTTCGGCATCGGTGAAGATCAGACCGAGCAGCAGGTAGCCGAGCACGATGCATTTCAGCATCGCGAAGGTGAGTCCGAAATGGGAATAGCAGCCCAGAAACATCAGACCCGTGAGCAGTTCGACGACTAAGTAGCGGGGCGAGATCGGCTCTTTGCAGTTGCGGCACTTGCCGCGCAAAAGGAGCCAACTCAAGACCGGCAGATTGTCGTAGAGCGGAATGAACTTTTCGCAATGCGGACACGCAGATCTCGGTGCGACCACCGACTTGCCAAGAGGCAGGCGGTAGATGCAGACGTTCAGGAAGCTGCCAAAGGCCAGCCCCAGAGCGAAGATCGTGACTGCGAGAATCGGGTCCACGTTAGCTAAGTGCCCAGTTTGTCTGGATTTGGCGATTATATGCCGGGTGGGTGTGAGGCTTCTAAGGTACGAAGGTCAGTGTCCTGTTGGCGGGTGGAAGTGCTTGGATTTCAATGGGTAACTACGCCACCTGGGTTGCTACCTGGGCGCTCGGCAGGAAAATGGAGAATGCGGTTCCGCGATGGGGGCCATTGATGCGGCTACGGACTCGGATCGACCCGCCGTGCTTTTGAACGATGCCGCGTGAAACCCAGAGTCCGAGGCCGGTGCCGGCGTCCTTCTTGGTGCTGAAGAAGGGCTCGAAGATTCGGCGCAGGCTTTCGGACGGGATACCCGTGCCATTGTCGGAGAGGGTGACGCGAACGCCTGGATGTCTACCGGGTGCCTGATTGGCTGCCCGGATCCGGATATGAATCGAGCCGGCGTGGTCCGTGGCATCCAGAGCGTTCATCAACAGGTTCGTCAGCAATTGACGAACTTCTCCCGGGTAGCCGCTGAAGTTTGCATTGCCGCGATAGTTCTTTATGACATGGATCTGTTTCTTCTCGATTTTCCTTGCATACAGTTCGAGGATTTCGTCCATGATGCGGGCTGCATCGAGATTGCCGAGAGCATTCGTATCGCGTACCGATCCGAGAGCTTGCTGGGCGAGGCGGGCGACACGGCCGACCTCCTGCTCAGCCATCGAGAGATATTGCTGGGCGCGTTGGGGATCGTTGCGCGCGAGGTATAGGAGGTTCAGCACGGCTTCCAGAGGATTGTTGATCTCGTGAGCGACGGATGCGGCGAGGCGCCCGGCAGTGGCCAGCTTTTCGCTGCGACGGGCCACTTCCTCGGACAATTTCTGCTCGAAGATATCGCGCGCAATCGCGGAACTGCCTACGAGTTCACCTTCGCGATTACGGAGTGGTGCGACCGTCAAAAGCACCGGGAGCCGCGTTCCATCCTTGCGCAGGCGTTCGGTCTGGTAGGACTCGACGGAATCGCCGCGATTGAGGGTCTCGCGGTTGCGCTCAATCTCGCCATAGCGCTCGGGGGGCGCCAGTCGCATGATGGGGGAGCCAACGGCCTCTTCTTCGGTGTATCCATAGAGACGTTCGGCGCCGCGATTCCAGCTCAGGATGGTTCCGTCAGGCGAGGTGCTGTAAATGGCATCGTCGGAATACTCGACGATGGCAGCCATTTCGCGCATGCTGCGCTCGGCTCTTAGTTCTGCGAGAGTTCGCGAGCGCGACAAACTGCCGACAAGAATCGCGAGAGCAAGAAACACCACCAGGCGCTCGGCGTCGTCACGCGTGTTCAACGCGAAACTGTAGCGAGGCAGGAACACGACGAAGTCCAGGCATGCGGTGGAGACGGCGCAACAGAGAAGGGCGGGGCCGAGTCCGAAAAATCGGGCCGTCACGACGACTGCAGCAAGGAAGAGTGAAAAAGGATGACGGTGCAGTGCGGGGGAGAACGTCCAGATGCTCAAGGCAACCCACGCCGCCAGAACGGCACTGACGTACCGAACCAGGGTCCAATGGCGCTTCAGAGCTGTCCATTGTTTGAACATGGGCTTTATATCCGGCATCTCGAGAGATGCCAGTGAAAATAAAACATCGGTTGAAGAGATCCTAAAGAAGGGCGCGGAACCTGCGACTCTCCGCAAACTTTAGCAGCAAAGGAGGTTTGCGGCAACTGCCATTCCGGATTGTTCGAACAGTAGTTTCAGAGTGGGAAAAGGGCGCCGCAGAGGCGCCCTTTCTATCGAGTTTCAGCATCGGGATTTATTGCTATTGCTGAGGACCGAGGTTCTCCGGAGTGGAAGCAGGTGGTGGATTCGAAGGAGGAGTGGACGTCGAAGCCGGAGCCGGATCTTCAAGTTTGTGGCGTTCCGGGTTGCGGCCGTCGGTGGGCGTTAACGTCAACGAGGATTGCAAGCTGAAGTTGATGACGGTTTCGCTGGGTAGTTTGATCTGCTGTCCCTTGGTGGCGGCTTGTACACCGCCGCCCAGGCCGCCTCCCGCTGCGGCTCCGATGGCGGCACCTTTGCCGCCTCCGGCTATGCCGCCGATGATCGCGCCAATGGCGGCACCCGCTCCAACTTTTTCGGCCGTGTTCTTGCCACGGGAGTTGCCTTCCCGTTTGTATTGGTCGGATTGGATCGAATAGGACTTACCGCTTACCAGAATGCGATCCAGCTGTAGAACCAGTTCCGATTTGCCGGCAAATTTTCCGGCGCTTTTCACGTCGACGATATGGCCCTGCACGTCATAACCGGCGGGCAGCACAATATCGCCGTCGACGGATAGGGGAGAGTCGAGCGTGGCTTTGAAAGTTTGTCCGGGTTGGGAAGTTTCGGAATCGATCGGATCCACGAGCCTGATCGCCAGGGTTGTCCCGGATGGGATGGTGACTTTTTTCACCGGGGGTGGCAGAGGAGGAGTCGCGGGAGCGGCCGCTTGCGCTGGTGCTGGCGCGGGATGCGACTCCTGCGCGGGCCCCATCTGCGGCGGCGGAGTTGCGGCTGCCATTTCAGAATGTTTCGACGCAGGCCGTGGACGCGGAGTACTCGGGCGGGGCTTTTCGGCCGCGCGGACCGGCGGCGCTGGAGTAGACGCGGGCTCATCCGGGACCGCGGCTGCGCTCGGGGGAACGACTTGCAGATCGTTGATAACTTGCTTCACGCCCGCCACCGAGGAGGCATAGCGCGAGGCGGCCGTGCGTTCGGCATCGTTGTCCACCGTGCCGGAGAGGGTGACTACCCCGCCTGCGGTTTGCACAGTGAGCTGTTTGCCTTGCAGGCCTGAGTCCGCGTTGATCTTGCTCTGTACTTCTCCGGTTACATCGCTATCTCCGGCGGCTTTCGAGCAGGCCATGCCGAGGGCGAGAACGGCGGTGAGAAACACGAGCCAGGCGTACGAACCGATCCGAGGTTTCATAGAAGACTCCTACCTGATTAGAAGAATTATTAATCAGTTTAGATGCGGAGCGAGTGCCGCTCACGAGAAAATTTGTGAACGGGGAGTCGCGAATCGGGAGCGGTGGAAACCACTCTCTGAAAAGGATTTAGGTGAAAGTTCTGGTGCGAAACTCGCCCCCCGGTGAGGGTTAATCAGGGAGCCAGTGATCCGAGGCCGTTGCGAAGCTCCTGCCGTCCGCTGAAGTGGCTGGAGTTCGGGTCTATTCCTGACGGATGAATTTGTAGTCGAGGATCGAGGCAGCGAGAATCGATCCGTCTTCGGTCGTGCGCGCTTCTTTAGCGCGAATCAGACGGCCCTGACAGAGTACGCTGCTGTTTTTCTGGCCGGAAATTTCTTCGGGCATCTCAAACACCATTTCGACGAGCGCATTGGCAGGTAGTGGTTGTGGGCCGATGAACAGCACGCCGGATTGGCTGATGTTCTGGATCACACCTTCAAACCAGGTGCTGAGATTTTTCACGCGAAAGCGAATGGGAACGTCCAGCTTCAGGCGGCGTGCACGCGGGACCCAAGTGGGCTGCTTCGCGCTGGAACGGCGTTTGACGGCGGCCGTGTCCGCGAGTGGCGTTTCAACGCGATTGCCACGACGCATCGTTTTCCAGTCGTATTGATAGGCGGCGGCACACTGGAGGCAGACCTGGTAGTACTCTCCATTGGCGGCGCGGCGCGGCCAGGCAAATTCGTGCGAGCATCGACCGAGCATGAGAACGTCCATGATTTTCTGTGGCATCTGACAGAACGCCCGGAACCTGTCGGGCTGAATCCATCTTCCGATGAGTTGGCGT
>DATMNN010000051.1:0-37445 GCA_035569025.1 Terriglobales bacterium | reverse complement strand
GCTATGATCCCGAGCGAAATCGACGTGGCCACGATAGTGACCAAAATCGTACGGTCCTGCTTCACCAGCGGTAAGGGCCGCAGGGTGCGTCCGGGCAGGCGGCTCTTGAGCTTTTGGAGGGTTCCGGGCAGCGTCCGAATCGTCGCCAACGATGTCCACGCCGCGATGAACGCGGGAAGGATGATGATGGGCCCACTTTGAGACTCCCTTAATCCATCCATCTCCGGATATAAGGCAGCCACAAGCGACCAGAGCGAAACGACTAGAGCGGGGATTACCCAAGCGAAATGTCCGGAGATCAGGTCCGGTTCGATCGTCGACTCAAGTGCCGAGCGCACATTGCCAGCAATCCGATCCAGCCGAAAGAGTTTCGACAAACAGACGGATGAGATGTCTCCACGGAACAAAGAGTCGGCGACGACCTGCTCTTCATCTTCCAGCGGCACGGAACCATCCGAACGCGACAGCAAGTAGTCGTTCGGACCCTGTTCGATCTTCAGCCATCCTTTGGCAGCCATGTTGATTAGTGCCACGACAAAGGGCTTCTCGCTGACTCCGCGTTGCCACAGATAGGCAGCCACGGCGGGCGAAATGCCTTTGGGCGGCTCGTAGCGAACGACGCAGACGCGCTTGCGCGGCCGCCAGCGCAGCGCGATGCCGGCCAGAAAATAATATCCAGCAGCCGTGGCGAGGCCATACCACGCCAATGCGCGCATCTGGTCCGCAGGATGGGGCGGCACAATCATTGCTGATCGCATCTTGGGCTTTATTTCTGCATCGGCCAAGTTACGGCGGTGCTCTCACCGCGCGACCGGGGGGCAAACCACGCGCTTCTCCCCCTGATTCTGATAGTCTCGACGCAACTCCAGCACCTCTATGAGCACGATGGACCGCAACCGCCTCCAGTTCCTGATGCAGCGCGAGCAGACGCGCTTCGTCACCGAGAACCCGAAATCGAAGGCAATTTTCGAGCGCGGCAAGAAGTCACTGCTCTCCGGCGTTCCAATGAACTGGATGGCCAAGTGGGCGGGTGCATTTCCTCCGGTGGTGCGGGAGGCGCAAGGCGCACACTTCTACGATCAGGACGGCCACCGCTACATCGATTTCTGTCTCGGTGACACAGGCGCGATGACCGGACATTCGCCGTTCGCCGCAGTGAAAGCAATTGAGGATCAGGCTAAACGCGGCATCACGCTCATGCTGCCGTCGGAAGATGCCGTCTTCGTCGCGGAAGAATTACAGAAACGCTTTGGCCTGCCTTATTGGCAATTTGCGCTCACAGCAACGGATGCGAATCGGTTTTCGATTCGCCTCGCTCGCCAGATCACCGGGCGCCCCAAGATTCTGGTCTTCAACTGGTGCTATCACGGCTCGGTGGATGAGTGCTTCATCACGTTGCAACCGGACGGCACCGCTAGGGCCCGGCGTGGAAATATTGGGCCTCCAGTCGATCCCTCGGTGACTACGAGGGTGGTGGAATTCAACGACGTCCTGGCTCTCGAGCAGGCGCTTTCCCACGGAGACGTGGCTTGCGTACTGGCCGAGCCGGCTATGACGAACGTTGGCATCGTGCATCCGGTCGCCGGCTACCATCACGCACTGCGCGAACTGACGCGCAAGCACGGCGCGCTGCTCATCATCGACGAAACTCATACCATTTGTGCGGGGCCTGGCGGATTTACGCGCGCAGAAAATCTCGAGCCGGATTTTCTGGTGTTCGGCAAGCCAATCGGCGCAGGCGTCCCGGGTGCGGCGTATGGATTCACACAAGCCGTCGCCGACCTGATCGAGAAGAACCACAGCCT
This sequence comes from Terriglobales bacterium, assembly GCA_035569025.1. GTDB lineage: Bacteria > Acidobacteriota > Terriglobia > Terriglobales > Acidobacteriaceae > Acidiflorens. Next base: position 35,640 of record DATMNN010000051.1, on the reverse strand, counting down.
GGAAGACTGCGACACGGGAGGCATCGGCGGAACGCTTGCCGGTAACGCACTCTCACTCGCCGCCATGCGCGCTACGCTGACGAAAGTCCTGACCAAAGAAGCTTTCGACCGAATGATCCCCCTGGCCGAACGCTGGACCGCGGGCGTCAAGAAGGTGATCGACGACTTCGGCATACCCTGGAGCGTCACTCGCCTGGGATGCCGAGCTGAGTACCTGTTCGGTCCGAACGAGCCTAAGAACGGCACCGAAGCTCACGACGCGATGGACTTCGAACTCGAACGCTTCATGCACCTCTATGCCATGAATCGCGGCATTCTGCTCACGCCGTTCCACAACATGGCTCTGATGTCGCCCGCTACCGCGCCTGATGATGTCGATGCTCACAGCAAAGTATTTCGCGAGGCAGTTAGGGAGTTGATGGGGTAGGGTGAGGCGGCAAGACTTTATGTCGGCAGTCGCGAGATTTCGTTGGTTGTCATTCGGCGCCATCCGGTTCGCCACCGAAAGACTCGAATGCCTGCTGTACTTGCCGCTCCGCTTCTTGCCGCGCGAGTTGCTGGTTAGCGGATAGGGTGAGCCGCTGAAATAAAGCCCAATTGGGCACTTGACGCTTAACCCCATCCCACAACATCTGGTCTGGTGCGTTCAGAACTTCGCCGTCCCAAAGCTGGAGCCGCAGCGCGAACATCGTATGAATGATTGACATATCGTCCGGCCGCTCCAACAAGTCGGCAAGAACGGGCATCTCGTCGTTACAGAAGATGCTTCCGAACGGGATGATATTGACTCTCCATTCGGCGTCGGGTCTGTACACCAAAGCCGCTAACAAAGCAGCTGCCTGATCGCTGAGCATGGTTTTGTATTCTCCCGGAGTTATTGGGTCGACATCGGCCGGATCGCAAGTGTGACGAGCCGACTGGTCGAGTCTACCCGTCAGGACGCCCAAACCAATCGCACCAAAGCCATCCCGAAGGCGAACGCAAATGCATAGGGAAAGGTCTCGATCTGAACTACTCGTTTGCCATACTTGCGCAAGATCGCGCCTACTGCGGACATTCCCAACCCCGTCAAGACCGGGCCAACGATCAAACTGATTCCGTGAAACTTGGATGAATGAAAGATCCGGTGTGGAAAAATAACCAGACTTGCTGAGCCTGCTATTGCTCCCAGAAAACCATAGGTGAAAAACGTACGCACGCGATTCGGAGGTTCTTTGGTTTTGAACAGGTTTGCTGTCGCACGAACTAGCAGGTCCAACAATGCTTCGCCCGCAAATTCGAGGAGCACCTCAGCGAACAGTTGAACCAACTGGATCAGGATTTCTTCCATCACCGCGTCAGCGTACGCCGCTTTTGCGTAGTTGTCGACAACCGACGATGATGCAAAACGCGCGATACTCGGCCTCGGTCCGTGCGAAACGGAACGCGGCCAAGCCGCATCTCTACCCTTGACCGTCACGCGGGTCTGATAGTCTTTTCTCTTCCATGACTTCGGTGGCGATTCGACTCGGTATGGTGACAGTTCTCAGCGGAATGCTGCTTGGCTGCGCACAGACCGGACCGCCGCTGCCGCCTTCGCTCGAACTCCCGAAGCCACCTTCTGACTTGCGTGCCACGCGCAAGGGAAACACGGTTACGCTGGTCTGGAGTGAGCCGGTTCGCACCACGGATCGCCAGAGCGTGCGTTATCTCGGTCCGACGAGGATTTGCCGGAGCCTCACAAGCGAGATGACGGAGTGTGGGATCCCGGTCGGGGAATTGCCTGCTCCACAATCGATCCAGCCACCCGCCGCGACACCGCCACCACAGCAGGTTTTCACCGACACGCTACCCGCAACAATTCTCGAGCAAAATCCAACTGGCGATGTCGTGTATGCCGTCGAGGTGCTGAATCGGGATCAGCGGGGCGCTGGGCTCTCCAACCGGGCGACGGTTGCGGCCCTGCCAACGCTCGGACCGCCGGCGGATTTCCATGCCGAATTGACCGGCAGTGGCGTGGCCTTTACTTGGACCCCCCCCCCTACCTTGCCAGTTGTTCCCGGCGTCACATATCGGTATCGAATCTATCGACGCGATGAAGCGAGTGGTAAAGAGACCGTGGCGAGCGAGATTCCTGGCGAAATAGTGGGGCCGCCTCACGCGGAAGACGCAGGCTTCGAGTGGGAGAAGACCTACCTTTACCACATCGCGGCGGTCAGCGTCGCGGCCCGTCCGGGCGGCGATGTGCAGGTGGAGGGAGACGACAGTCCCACGACCCGGATCATCGCGCACGACGTTTTTCCACCCGCCGTACCGTCGGGATTGCAAGCGGTGTATTCCGGCGAGGGACAGAAGGCGTTTGTGGATCTGATCTGGGCTCCTGTGACGGATGCCGATCTTGCGGGATACAACATGTATCGGCGCGAGGGCAGCGAAGCGTCGGTTAAGTTGAACACCGAATTGGTCAAGACGCCTTCGTACCGGGACAGCGCGGTCGGTTCGGGCAAGAGCTATTTTTATTCCGTGTCTGCGGCGGACGTGCGCGGGAACGAAAGTGCGCACTCGGAAGAGGCCAGCGAGAGCGTTCCGTAGGCTGGTAGCTGGGTTGTTTCGATTCTTGTCGTTCTGAGGTATTCTGCTTCCATGAAGTTGGAACCAATAATACGACTCCGCTCAATGGTGGGTAGCACCAGCCGTGCAGAGGGGTCTTATAAACCCCGGAAAACGCCAGATTAGCGTGCCGGGAGGGGGCAGCACCCTCACCCACTACCAATCTACCAATCACCGTCGTGCCGAATTTTTATCCGCTTATTACCATGTTGTAGTCAGGACCCAAGCGCTCTCGCCTCCATCTCCGCCAACCGCCGCGACAAAAACGAGCGAGTCGCCTCATTCTTGGCGAGGGCCAGTGCACGCCGATAAGCCAAGGCTGCCTCGTTCCATTGCTGCATCCGGCGCAACAGGTCTCCTCGCGCCGCGGGAAGCAAGTAATATTCGCGAAGGTCCGCTTTGCCTTCGAGCCTGTCGAGCAGACGCAATCCCTCAGCCGGGCCGTGCGCCATCGCGACCGCAGCCGCATGATTCAACTCGACGACTGGCGAGGGCTGAACGCGGAGTAATGCTTCATACAGGCCGACAATCTGCTTCCAGTCGGTTGCTTGCGCGCGTTCGGCCTGGGCATGAACGGCCGCGATGGCGGCTTGCAGGGCGTAAGTACCCGCCGCGCCCCCGCGCAATGCCGACCCCACCAGGGCAAGGCCTTCGCGGATTTCTTCGCGGTCCCACTGGCTGCGGTCCTGATCTTCGAGAAGAACCACCTCTCCTTCGCTGTCCACGCGGGTGGCGCGACGCGAGTCGTGCAGCAACATCAGAGCCAGCAGGGCCCGCGCTTCCTCCTGCGCCGGAAGCAACTCGCAAACGAGGCGCCCTACGCGGATCGCTTCCGCGCACAACTCACGACGAATCGCGGTGTCTCCCGAACTGGCGCTGTAGCCTTCGTTGAACACGAGATACACGACTAACAGGACCGCTTCGAGCCGCGCTCCGAGTTCTTGCGCTGGAGGAACGCGATAGGGGATCTGCGCGTCCCGGATTTTGTGCTTCGCGCGAACCAGGCGCTGGGCCATGGTGGACAGCGGGAGCAGAAACGCGCTCGCGATTTCCTCGGTGGTCAATCCGCAGAGTGTGCGCAAGGTCAGTGCGACCTGAGCTTCGAGCAGCAGCGCCGGATGGCAACAAGTGAAGACCAGCCGTAATCGGTCGTCACTGAGCGCGCTCGTCGCATCGTGCCGCATGACGTCCTGCTCAGCCTCCGACAGTTCCTGTTCCAACTGCGCGAGCCGCTGTAGTTCGTCTCGCTTGGAATCGAACCGCGTGCGGCGGCGCAGTAAATCCACGGCCTTGTGATGGGCGGTCGCAACCAGCCACGCCCGCGGGTTATCGGGGATCCCTTGCTTGGGCCACTGTTCCAGCGCCGTTGTGAACGCTTCCTGCATCACCTCTTCCGCCAGGTCGAAGCTGCCGATCAGGCGGATGAGCGTCGCCAGAATCCTCCCCGACTCCTCACGATAAATGCGTTCGACGCTTGGTTCCATCCGGCTACCCGCACACAGGGTAGCCGGAGACGCGTACATCGAGCTAGGGCATGTCATGGGGCACGATGGGCCGAACTTCGATGGATCCCCAGCGAGCCGAAGGAATCCGGGCTGCCAGGGCGATGGCCTCATCGAGATCTTTGGCCTCGACCAGATAGTATCCGCCAAGTTGTTCCTTGGTTTCGGCGAATGGTCCGTCAGTGACCAGGCGCTTTTTGTCGCGCACCTTCACGGTCGTGGCGGTAGAAGTGTCCGCCAGCTCGTTGCCGCCACGGTAGTGACCGCTTTGCGCGATGCTCTTGGTGAATTCCCCGTATTCCTGCAGGATACCGTCTACTTCCGCTTTGGTCATTTTGCCGACAGCTTCTTCGTTTCCATAGATCAGCAGAAGATATTGCATTCGTCTGGCCTCCTTGGCCGTCTAAGGGTTAGTCGAACGGGAGTACAAAATATCGACAGCGTTTTTTCGTAAAATTCTCACCCGACGACCAGCGCTCGTGTTTAGATAGATTCCGATGAAATATTGCCGTTTTCAACAAAACACTGAGGCGCACTACGGTCTGGTCGAGTCCGTCGCCGGACGAGACGCCATTGTACGAATTCTGCTGACGCCCCCGGAACATGCGGGTGGCGACCTGGAAGGCTTGCGTACCCGGCGAATTGAGCCCATCGCTCTGGACGAAGCGACCCTGCTGGCGCCGGTGCGGCCTTCGAAGATCGTTTGCGTGGGACGCAATTACCGCGAACATGCCGCTGAGCTGGGCCACGAGGTTCCGACGGAACCCCTGTTGTTCTTCAAGCCTTCGTCTTCATTGCTGGCGCCGGGCGGTACGATTCTGCGTCCGAAGATTTCCGAACGAACCGACTATGAAGGAGAACTCGGAGTCGTCATCGGCAAGCGTTGTCACAAGCTGGCTTCCGACGAAGATACACGTCCCTACATCCTCGGCTACACCTGCGTAAACGACTTTACTGCGCGCGACCTCCAGAACAAAGACGATCAGTGGGCACGCGCCAAAGGCTTCGACACGTTTTGCCCCGCTGGCCCGGTCGTCTCGGATGAAGTCGATCCGTGGTCTGGCATTCAGGTGGAAACACGCGTCAATGGCGAAGTGCGGCAGTCCGGCAATACGAAGGATTTCATTTTTTCGCTCGGCGTCGTGGTGCGCTACATCTCGCAGATCATGACGCTCGAGCCGGGTGATCTGATAGCGACCGGCACTCCGAAGGGTGTTGGTGCGGTCGTCGCCGGGGAAGTTGTAGAAGTGGCGATCGACGGGATCGGCGTGTTGCGGAATCCGGTGGCCGACGAGGCTTAGTGCCTTGCCGGGGGAGCCGTTTATCTGCTTCTGCGTTATTTGGTTCGGCGTAGAGCCTGTTCGATGATCTCCGCCGCCTGGCGCAGGATGAACATCTGCGGGCCCCTTACGTCCTCAAGGGTTTCTGCGAGGAGCCGGATCCTCCGCTCTCGCGCCTCCTGCAAGAGCCGTTCGCCCCTGGCCGTTGCGCTGACCCGAATTCGGCGTGCATCTCCCGAGTCGCCTTCGACTTTTGCCAGGCCGGAAGCCTTCAATCCCGCAACGATCCGGCTCATGGTGGGCGGCTTGACCTGCTCGGCGGCTGCCAACTGTCCCAACGTCATCGGGCCTAAAAACACGAGCACCGAGAGCGCGGACAGTCGCGCTGGGCCCTCTTGCGAGAGGACGTCCTTATTTCGCGCATAGCGCAGCAGATGAATGGCGGCGGAGTGCAGCTTGTCGGCAACTTCACGCCGATCGTGTTCCGATTGAGCCATTGAGAAAAGTTTAGCATTGCTAACATTCTCCTTGACAGACAGGCTGAAATCTTATATTTCGTTAGCAATGCTAATTAATTAGATGGGGCTGCTATGGATCTCAGTCAATGCTGCTTCGAACTGCTGAAAGCCGGGGACATGGACGGGCTCGGGCGCCTGCTGAAAGAGAGCCCGGACGCCGCCGAAGCGAAGAGTGCCGACGGCGTTAGCCTGCTGATGCAAGTCCTCTACCGTGGATACGGCGATCTCGCGAAGGCAATCGCCGAGAAGAAACAGGAACTCGACATCTTCGAAGGGGCGTCTCTCGGCCGCACGAAGGCCCTAGAGAGTCTCCTCCGTGATGCCTCCGCCATTAATGCGTATTCGAAAGACGGCTTCACCGCGCTGCACTTTGCCTGCTATTTCGGACAGCCCGAAGCCGCGCGATTGCTGATCGAAAATGGCGCAAGAGTGGACGCGGTAGCATCGAATCCGACCAAGGTCATGCCGCTGCACTCAGCGGCGTCGTCCCGCAATCTGGAAGCCGCACGCCTGCTACTGAGCCATGGAGCGCCCATCAATGCCCGGCAGCAGGGTGGATGGGTTCCGCTCCACGCAGCGGCGCAAAACGGCGATCGCGACATGGTCGCGCTGTTTCTGGAGCACAAGGCGGACGTAGTCCTCGCCAACGACAACGGGAAGACGGCTGCGATGGTCGCTCGGGAGGAGGGGCACACACAGGTTGCCGACGTGCTGGAGCATCGGACCACGAAATCCTCACCACCAGGAACGGCAAACTGTTGATAATAGGCTCAATGGGCGGGACTACCCAATCGCTATCACTGCACGATGCCGCCTGCCTGCTAGTCAGGCTGCCCGACTTGCCGGACAAGTACCGCCGATTGTTTCCCGGGAACCTTCGCTGTCGGTCCCGGCATCAAACCGTCTATAATGCAGGTAGTTAGTGAGGAGAGCCCCGCTCGTCTCGAAAGATAAAAATCCATGTCAACGAAGTTGAAGGTTACGATTCTTGCCAGTTCGCTGGCCATCCTGCTGTTCACCCTTGTGGGCGGTTTCGTCAACGTCCGTGCATCGTCGAATGATGGCGCGTATCGACAGTTGTCGGTGTACAGCGAAGTGCTCTCGCGGGTGCGCAGCGAGTACGTCGAAGAGCCCAACATTCCGGCTGTAACCGAGGGCGCTCTGCACGGACTGCTCGAGTCGCTTGACGCGAACTCCAGCTATCTGACCGCCGCTGAATACAAGCACTACAAATCGATTCGAGCGGACGGCAAGGCCGAAATCGGTGCCGCGGTTTCGAAGCGCTTCGGATACGCGGCTGTGATCGCGGTGATTCCGGGCGGACCTGCCGATAAGGCTGGCATCGAGAACTCCGATATCTTCGAATCGATCGAGGGACGCAGCACGCGCGAAATGTCGTTGGCGGAGATTCACAGTCTGCTGGGCGGTGAACCCGGCTCCACGCTGACGGTGGCCGTCGTACGGCCCCGGCGCGCGGAACCGCAGAAGATCGTCATCACCCGCGACGCCGTGACGATTCCTCCCGTTACCGACAAGATGCTGGCCGAAAACGTTGGCTACGTAAAGGTCGACGCCTTCCCCGAGGGTAAATCGCAGGAAATCGCCAACAAGATTCGCAACCTGCAGAAGCAGGGCGCCAAGAAGTTAGTGATCGATCTGCGCAACGCGGCAGCGGGCGACGAAGCCGAAGGTATTGCGACTGCGAACCTGTTCCTCGATCACGGTACCATTACCTACCTGCAGGGGCAGAAGTATCCGCGGCAGGCGTTTAACGCCGATCCAGCCAAGGACATCACCAAGCTTCCGGTTGCGGTGCTCGTGAATCGCGGGACCGCCGGCCCGGCTGAGATAGTAGCCTCGGCCATTCTGGAGAATGCGCGCGGCGATGTAATCGGCGACAAGACGTTCGGGGACGGCTCGGTACAAAAGTTGATCGACATGCCGGATGGCGCGGCGCTGATTCTTTCCGTCGCCAAGTACTACACGCCGAACGGCAAGGCGATTCAGGACGCCGCTGTTACGCCAAACTTCGTCGTCGCCGATAGCCTCGAGGATGATGCCGGGCTGCCCGATGAAGATGCGCAGGCCGCCGCTCCCGATGATCAGAAAAAGCCCAAACCCCAGACTGACGACCAGTTGAAAAAGGCCCTGGAGGTTCTAAAGAACCGGGAATCAAAAGCTTAGCAGTCAGTCGCCTGTACCTGGTGATCATTCGCCCGCTTCGGTGGGCGATTTTTTTTGGCACCGAAGAACCAACCTGCGTGCGATTTCCTCGGCCCCGAGAGGAACGGGAGGGCACGGCTTCAGCCGTGCTAGATCAGTAGAAATTACTCGGCTTTAACCGCCGAGTCAAAGGCTCGGCGCTAAAGCGCCATTCAATTTTTGCGACCTTACGGCACAGCTAAAGCTGTCCCCTCCCGTCGTGCCCTCCCGGAACCAGCTACGAATCTCATTTCCCTGAGTACACTGTTTGGTGAGTCCACTGACGATCCATGACGACGCTCGACGAGCAGGTTCCAGGAGTCGAAACCGGCAGGCGGAAGCTTGTCGGACTGGTCCTGTTCGGAATTCTGGTTTTGCTTGCAATCGTTGTGGGCGCGGCTGCCGGACTCCTGCTTGTCTACTCGACCGACTTGCCGCAGGTCGAGGAACTTGAGCATTATCGTCCGAGTGCGGTGACCGAGTTGTATGACGACAAGGGACGCGTGATTGGAACCTTCGCGCTGCAACGCCGCGTGATCGCCACCTACGATGACTACCCCGAGGTGCTGCGCAACGCGCTTGTCTCCATCGAAGACAAGGATTTCTATACTCATTCCGGAATCAACTTCTGGCGCATCGCCGGCGCGGCCTACCGCGACTTCGAATCCGCCGGGAAGGTGCAGGGCGCGTCCACCCTTACCATGCAACTGGCGCGCAACCTGTTTCTTTCGCCGGATCGATCGTTCCATCGGAAAATCCAGGAAGCGCTCCTCGCCATTCAAATGGAACGCCGGTTCACAAAACCGCAGATTTTCACACTCTACGCGAACCAGATTTTCCTCGGGCACGGTGCCTACGGATTTGAAGCCGCTTCCGAGTACTACTTCAACAAGCCTGCCCGACAACTTAGACTCGAAGAGGCCGCTCTTCTGGCCGGCCTTCCCAAAGCGCCGCAATACTATTCACCAATCACACATCCCGACCGGGCGCAGAAGCGCCGCAACCTCGTGATCAACGCCATGCTTGAAGATGGGAAGATCACCGCCGCGCAGGCTGGCGAAGCACGGGCCAAGCGGGTCCAGTTGAACGTGCAGAAAGATCCGAACTCGCTCGCGCCGAATTATGTGGAAGAGATCCGCCGCTATCTCGAAACCAAGTACGGGAGTGATCAGGTTCACGAAGGCGGACTGCGCGTCTACACGACGCTCGACATGGACTGGCAGAAAGCGGCCAACCGGGCAGTGCTGGACGGCCTGGCAGCGTATGAGCGCCGCCAGAAGTGGCGCGGCAACCTGGCGAACGTGGTGTTGCAGGGACAACATGTCGACCGGTATCAGGACCCCGACTGGGATCAGGATCCCGAAGTCAACGGATACATGCACGCGCTGGTGACCGCGGTCTCGCCAGGGGCGGCCCAGATTCGTTTCGGCGAACGGTCAGCCACTATCTCGCAGGCGGATGTTAGCTGGACACAACGCAAAGTGCCCGCGCTTCTGACGGTGGGGGACATCGTCTACGTCAAGGTGTTGTCGCTCGATCCCGGCGGAAAGGCGACGGTCAGCCTGGAACAGGACTCCGGCGCGGAGGGCGCGCTGGTTGCGATCGACAACGCGACAGGAGAGATTAAGGCAATGGTCGGCGGCCGCGATTTCAATCTTTCGAAATTTAATCGGGCGACGCAGGCGCTGCGCCAGGTCGGATCGTCGTTTAAGCCATACGTCTACACTGCCGTCATCGACCAGGGCGGCAGTCCCGATGAAACCATTCTCGATGCGCCCATAACGTTCGACACTCCCTCCGGCCCCTACGTTCCGCATAACTATGACGGGAAGTTTGAAGGCCTGATTAGCTTGCGCCGCGCGCTGGCGCAGTCGAGGAACATTCCTGCGCTCAAACTCGCGGACCGCGTCGGCATCCGCACCGTGGTCGATTATGCTCACCGGTTCGGAGTCACCTCAACGATTCCTCCGTACTTGCCGGTGGCTCTCGGATCCGCTGAGATTACCTTGATAGAGCAGACTTCGGCGTTCAGCGTTTTTCCGAACGACGGAGTGCGCCTCGCTCCGCGCTACATCAAGAAGGTGACGGACTATGAAGGACGCGTTCTTGAGGAAGACTACCCTGATATCAAAGATGTGATCAGCGCGCGCACGGCGCGGATCATGACGTCGATGCTGCGCGAAGTCGTCATGCACGGTACAGCGGTAGCCGCCGCCAAGATGCCTTATCCACTGGCCGGGAAAACGGGCACGACCAACGACTTTACCGACGCATGGTTTGTCGGCTTTTCGCCGACGCTCACTTGCGGCGTCTGGATCGGCTACGACGAAAAAAAATCCCTTGGACCCAAGGAATCTGGCGGGCACGCCGCGCTGCCCATCTGGATTCAGTTCATGAACGTCGCACTGGCTGGAAGAGATCAGGGCGAATTCCCTCCCCCGCCCGCGTCGAATTCACCGTTCGCGCAGAAGGTCGACACACCCGACGTGGCGCCGGGGGATGGCGAGACTCACTAGAATGTACGAAGCAGTTGGTGAACAAGGAAATCAAAATATCTTCCGAATCAGACGCACCGCCCGCACGCCGCGATATAAGGGAAACAGTACCTCAGGTAACCTGATGACGGCCAGGTCGCCTTCTCCCGGTGTCCACAGCAATCGCCATATGTAGCGCATCTGATCGGTAGATCGTTCCCGCAACTTCAGAATCAGGCGGAAATATTCCGTGGATTCGAAATCATAGGCAGTTCCCCGCTCCAGGCGTGTGACGAACGCTTCCCCGAGGTTTGCCACTTCCGGATCGCCGCTAACGACCTCTTGCGCAGGTTCTGGGAGAGCACAGTCGAGTAGTTCCTGCGCCAGCCACATGCTGACGCCCGCCATCCGTAGAACTCCCAACTTGCGTGCCCACGCAACAAACACCGCCCAGTCTAGGGTTTGCGTGCGAAGCGTCTCCGCGATGTCGCAAACCCAGATCAATCGCATCCAGAGGTGCTTGGCGCCATGCAGAGAGAGTACCAGCAACAGGTCTTCCGGAGACAGGCTGGGGACTTCGCGGCCGCCCAGTAAGGCTGGATGAGACCGCGCCAACAGGTCATCGATTCTCAAATCCACTGCGTAAAAATGCGGCAACAATCCCCATTGCAACTCGACCAGATACTTTCCAGCCGCGCTATCGAAGGGACGCTCGTAGCCGTTGCGGAGCCAATACCGTTCTACAGATGAGCTAAGTTCTGAAGAAGGCCGATAGCCGAGTTCAGCGAGAGACTTTCTTGCGGCTTCGAACTGGGCAGGAGCAATCAGAAAATCGAGATCGCTGAAGTTCCGTAGGGCTACGTCGCCGTAGGAGAGTTCGGCCAGAGTCGGTCCCTTGTAGGGGATTGCGAAAACGTGATCTTTTTCAAATTGGATTTGAATTCGCGCCAGTTCGCCGGCAAACCACAGACTGCGCCGCACGTTGGCATCAAACGCCGAGCGCAGTTTCTCATCCACCGGAGAAGGCAAGCCCTGGGCATGCCTTTGCAGGTTGCGGGCGACCAAAGGGAGAACTCCGTGAAGTTCCGCCAGCCGGAGGAATTCTTCCCAGTCGACGCTGGATTGACTCCAGTCCGCGATGCGGGCGGCCCGGGTCGGGCCTAATTCCACGCCGGCGCATGCGCACAACAGATCAAATTCGTTTCGCCGCTGCGTCACCAAGCCGCCACTATAATACAGACTCGATCGCAACATCCGGCGCTCTCATGGACCGAGTGGTTTTCGAATCCGTCCGTAAGGTTTTTCGACATCGGCCCGCTTTGTTCAACTGGCTGGGCAATGAGCGGAGCGGCGAAACCGTGGCGCTGAAGGGACTGTCGTTCACGGCCGGCGCCGGAGAAGTACTCACGCTGCTCGGTCCTAATGGAAGTGGCAAGACCACCGCGCTGAAACTGATCTCCACGATGCTGCTTCCCGACGCCGGCTCGGTGTGCGTGGATGGGTTCGACACTCAGCGCGACGGCGGCCGCGTCCGCGGGCAGGTCGGGATTGCCATTGCCACCGAGAGATCGTTTTTCCCGCGTCTTTCCGCACGCGAGAATCTCGATTTCTTCGCCGCCCTGGACGACGTGCCGCGTAACGAATGCTCTTCACGAATCGACGAGGTATTGCGTGACACCGGACTCGCCGAACAGGCAGATACGCTGGTCATGAAGTTTTCCAGCGGAATGTATCAGCGGCTCGGAATCGCGCGAGCGCTGGTGAAACACCCGGCGGTCCTGCTGCTCGACGAGCCTACTCGCAGCCTGGACGCAGCCACCACCGCCCATTTCTGGACTACGATCCGCGAACTGGCCGACCGCCAAACTACCATTCTACTGGCCACGCACAACTTCGCCGAGGCCGGTGCAGTGGGTGATCGAGTACTCCTGCTGCAAAAGGGGGACCTGCTCGCCGATCGCCCCATTCGACGCGGCGAGAGTATGGAAGAGCTGCGCGCCTTCTACTTCCGCATGACGGGCGAAGTGGACGAAGCCGCAGGCATGCTGCAGCGCGCCGGGAGAGTTTCATGAGAGCAGGCCTGCGCAAGCTCCATGCCATTCTGCGGCGCGATCTGCTGACCGCCGCGCGCCACCGCACCGGCTTTGCGATCACCGCCTTCGGACTTCTCACCGAACTGGCCGCTTTCTATTTCCTGGCGCGCGCAATTGGACCCGGTTTCCGTCCCGGCGGCGTGGAGTACTTTCCATTTCTACTGGTCGGCACCGGTGTCTATACATTTTTTGTGATGAGTACGCAGGCGTTCCTCAGCACGGTACAGGAAGCGCAGCAGACCGGAACGATGGAGGTGCTGATGACCACATCCACGCCGCCGGCGCAGCTGGTGGTGCTGAGTTCGGTCTCCGCGTTCGCGGGAAACATGGTCAAACTTCTTATTTATCTGTTGGCGGGTGCCGTGATTTTCGCGGCTCCATTCCACGCAAATTTTCTTGCGTGCTTGAGCGTGATGATTTTGTGCACCGCCATCGCGCTGGCGATCGGTGTCGCGGCAGCGACGGTTCAGATCACCTTCCAGAAGGGCTCTGCGTTGTTGTGGCTGCTGAGTTCCGGAGTCTGGTTTCTGAGCGGAGCCATGTTTCCCATCGAAAGCCTGCCGCGGCCTCTGATCTTTGTGGCACACGTTATTCCGCTGAGTTATGCGGTGACGGGAATGCGGATGGCGTTGCTACAGGGGGAATCGGTTATCGCAATGGCGCCCACCCTGGCTGTTCTGGCGGCGTTCGGCGCGGTCCTGCTGCCCCTCGCACTGTGGGGCTTATCTTTCAGTTTACGATGTGCCCGGCAGGACGGAACTCTCTCATTCTATTGAGTATTCTGAATCTGGCAATCCCCATTCCATACACTATCGATGTTGGCACAGAGGAACACGTGTAGTACACTTCGTCGAAGCAATCTTCAACCGAAACTGGGAGACAAGCCAGTTCCAGGGCTTAACCAAAACCTATGACGAATCAGCCCTCTCGCGCGACAGACAAGAACCAGTCGACTGCGAGTAAGAACAAGAAACCCTATCAGAAGCCCTCATTCCGCCACGAGCGGGTTTTTGAAACGCTCGCGCTTGCATGCGGCAAAATCGGCGCCACCACTCCGCAATGCCAGTCGTCACGAAAAAGTTCCTGATCGTCCAAGCAGATGAGTGTCCGTGATCGTTGGAACGCGCAGCGGGATGCTTTAGCCGTTGAAGTCTTGCGCGGCGGCGGATGTTTGCGCCTCCACGTGCACGGCGAAAGCATGCTTCCGACCTTGTGGCCGGGCGACTTCGCGGAAATTGAGGACTGTTCGCTCCACGACGTCGGCGCCGGCGACCTTGTGCTTGCGACTCGCGACGGGCGTCTCTACCTGCATCGGCTTATGACCCACGCCGGCGACCGCACGTTTGTGACGCGGGGCGACTCCATGCCCGGCGCTGACCCGGTTTTCGAGTCCGATGCGCTTCTCGGAAAACTGGTATCCGCCAGTCGAGCGGGAACACCCGTCTCTGTGGCCTTGCGTCCTTGGTCACGCGTGCTCGGATTATTGTTCTGTTACTGCAGTTTCGCGCGACGGGTCGCGCTGCGGCTTCGGAAGTCCACCGATTCGCAAAAACTCCACGGCATCGATCTGGAAACTGCATGATTCCCGCAAACAAGACCCTCGATTGCGTGGTTGAAATCGGAGACATTCCGATTGGCTTGCACACCGGCGACCAGCATTTCTTTGACCTGCTGTGCGAGCGCTATTCCGGATTCCTCAGTTCCTCGCGACCGGACCTGCAACTCGACTTCGATCTCATCGAACCCACTCCGGTTTCGGATGATGACGTTCGTGTCCGCCGTGATGGCGCTGACTGGTTGTTCGAACGCGGCGACTTCGTGGCGCGCTGGAATCCCGTTACCGGCCGCGGGCGGGTACGCCAGACGACCAATCCGTACGCTCTCGATTCCGTTCTCCGCATCCTGCACAGCCTCGTACTCGCGTCGCGCGGGGGGTTTCTGCTGCACGCGGCCAGCGGGATTTGTGACAGCCGCGCCTTCCTGTTTTCGGGTGTGTCGGGTGCCGGGAAGACGACGATCAGCCGTCTTGCTCCGCCAGAAGCCACGCTTCTCACTGACGAGATTTCTTACGTCCGTCCGAGCGCAGAGGGCTACTCGGCCTATGGGACGCCATTTTCGGGAGAACTAGCCAAGGCCGGCGAGAACACGGTTGCGCCGCTTGCGGCTCTCTTCTTTCTGGAAAAAGGGCCTGAGAATCGGGTCGACGAACTGCCTCCCGCCGAAGCCGTACGTCGCCTGATGCGGAATATTCTCTTTTTCGCCGAGGACGCCGGATTGGTGGACAATCTTCTTGCCACCGCCTGCGACTTCGTGGAAAAAATTCCGGTTCGCCGTCTAACGTTCTATCCTGATTCCCGGGTCTGGGACGAAATCCGAGACTTTGAGGCCATGTCAACGCATGCCTGAGACTTACATCGCGCGCAGTTCCGCCATCGCCGCCCGCATGCTGGCGGGCGAAATGATGGTGATGAACTCCATGGATTCGACGTTCTTCACGCTCAATGAAGTCGCTACCGCGATCTGGCGGGCCGCCGACGGACGCACTCCACTTCGGGAAATTGTTCATACGCAAATCTGCGAACAATTCGATATCGAACCCGAGCAAGCTGAACGCGACGCCGCGGAATTCGTAAGCGAGCTCTCCCAGCACGGGATTCTGCTGGTTTCCGATCAGCCACTCAATTCGCCCGAGGCTGCCCGATGAGTCTGCTCAACGAAATGAGCCAGAAGGCGTTCGACCTGGGCGTACCGATCAGCGTCCACATGGACGTCACGTACCGCTGTAACGAACGCTGCGTCCACTGCTATCTCGATCACGACGACCACGGCGAGATGACGACCGCCGAAATCAAAGGCGTGCTCGATCAACTAGCCGAAGCGGGCGTGTTCTTTCTGACATTCAGCGGCGGCGAAGTTTTCATGCGCCGCGATTTTTTCGAGATCCTCGAGCACGCGCGCCGCCTGATGTTCAATGTCAAGATCAAGACCAACGCGGTCATGATCCACGAATCAGAAGCGCAACGCATCCGTGAACTGGGCGTGGACACGATTCAGATCAGCGTTTATTCGCATAAGGCCGAAGTGCACGACGCGATCACGAAACTGCCCGGTTCGTTCGAGCGCTCCATCAAGGCGATCCGCTTCATGCGGGAACAGGGCCTGAAAGTCACAATCGCCAACGTGCTGATGACCTGGAACCGCCACGACAGCGACGGCGTCCAGGAACTGGCGGTGAGTCTGGGCGCACACTACACACTCGACCCGACGATCACGCCAATGATGGACGGCAACACGTCGGTTCTTTCGCTGCGCATTGCCGGTGAGGAGTTGCCGAGCGTCTTCGCGAATCCCAAGCTCGTTCCGAACATGGAAGAGTTCTGCGCGCCGCCCAAGCCCGTGACGGATGACGACATGGAAGGCTACTCCTGTAGCGCGGGACATTCCTTCTGCTACATCTCTCCCTACGGTGACGTTTTTCCCTGCGTGCAGTTTCCGCTGCCAACCGGCAATATCCGCCGGCAGAAGTTCATGGATATCTGGAATCACTCGCCGGAGATGAACGAAGTCCGCTCGATCAAGGCCAAGGACCTAACCGTGTGCTCGTCCTGCAGCCACGTCAGTAGCTGTACGCGTTGCCCGGGGCTGGCATACATGGAAGGCAGCATGCGCGGCCCATCGACTGCGGACTGCGAAAAGTCCTACTACCGCACGGGTGTTCCCACGGCCAACATGCTGCGGAAGGCCGGGCAGGCGAAGGTTTCGTCGCTCGTGCAGATTCGGCCGGTGGCTGCGTTGGCCTAGGCGCCTAGTCGCGCAAATTTTCTTTCTTCGGCTTACGCTTTGCCTTCGAATTCTTTTCCATCCTCAGCCCCCAGGCCGCGCGCAGAGCGCCCGTCAGCACGTCTTCGTTTGCCTGTGCCAATCGGATGTGGGTCATGCCCATTCTTCCCCAGCCACCGGGGATCGGCAGGAAAACCCTCGGCAACTCCCGGACAAATTCCACCTGCTGCTCAGGGGTGAGCATCAAGTTCCCATAGCCCTGTTTCTGGGAAGCGAGCGTGGCGAAAATCCTACCGCCCACACGGAAATCAGGCGATCCCATGTGCGAACCCTCTTCGGAACCTTCCAGACTCAAAGCGATCCGGCGGAAATCGGCGGCATTCATGGTCCAACCTACCAGTGAGAGTATCGCCCGGTGACAGGTGGGAATTACTTCTTCGCGGACTTCTTATCCTTGGCTTCGCTTTCTCGGATCGCTGCCATAGTGGCCTGAGAATAGTCCTTGCGGTTGGTGTTTTTCGGACGCCGTTTGCTCTTACTGACATAGTGATTTTGAGCCATGATTGCCTCCCTGTTGCTGTTGGCGGTTTGGGACGCCAGCCCTGAATGAATTGAAGAATGTCCCGCGAGCCGCAAGGGCGGTTAGAATGCCGGGGTTACCATCATAGCCGATCCAGGGCAGGACCTCCGGCATGTTGGGGCGTGCAGGGAAGAAGCGAAAAAATGAATTCAGCAACGGGAAGCGACCACCGGGGCTGAAGCCCAATCTCGTTATGAACGACTTACGCGGCGCTGAAGCGCCGCTCTTCCACGGCAGTGCCGGCATTTGTGAATTTTTCCCGCAGCCTGTTTGACCACGAAGGACATTGAGAGTCACAGGGGAAGCCGGCGACTCATGAACGTCGAATCTGTTTGACGCACTACGTTAGACTTCGTGGCCGGCGGCGGCGTTGCGGCTGCGCTGCTTTTCCAGCACGACTTCGGAACCAGCCATCTGCTCCAGTATCTGTTGTAGACGGCCGCGGCTTTCCTGGCTCTCTTCGACGAATCGTAGAGCCGCACCGATGCCCATATCCATGCGCACGACTTCGCCGTTCAGGGAAACGGAAGAGTGTTCGGCTGAGAACGTCAGCCGGACCTGCGATTTGGGCAACAGGATCGCACTGGTTTCGACGTAACAGCCTCCTAGGCTCAGGTTGGTGAGGATTCCAACCATTGGGCGTTCCTGCCCAACCTGCGAGATTTCGGTAGTAAGCCGGCCCTTGGCGCGCGGATAAGTACGGCGATTTTTCCGCGTCGGCTGGCTCTGTTTCTGCGTATACATGCGACGGTCTGCCTCGGTCAGCAGCTTCTCGGCGTCCAAACCGTCTTCGGGGTACACGGATTTCCCAACGCTCAGCGAGAGAATATCTTCGCCGCATACTTCAATGCCGACCTGGTGCACTAACTCGCGCATCTGTTCCGCTTTGCGCGCCGAGGCTTCGGGAGTCAGTCCGGGAGCGATCACCACGAACTCGTCGCCGCCCATGCGGGCGACATAGTCGTATTCACGGCTGGTTTCTTTCAGGGAGTGGGCGAACAGACGCAGGACGCGGTTCCCTTCCAGATGTCCGAAGCGGTCATTGATCTGCTTGAAGCCGTCCATGTCGCCGACCATGACCGTCAAGTTGGTGTTGTCGCGCTTGCAACGCGCGAGTTCGCGATCCAGTTGCAGAAACAGCGAACGTGCGTTGGGCAGTCCGGTCAGGTAATCGGTGGTGGCGGAGTTCTCGGCTTGTTCGTATTTGAGAGCGTTCTCGATGGCCAGCGCCATCTTCGAACTCACGGCCAGCAAAATGCGCAGGTGGTCAGACGTGAAGAAATCCTTGTCCGCATGATAGAGAGCCACCACGCCGACCACACCCTGCAATCCTTCCAGGGGCACGGCGAGAGCCGAACTCAACGTGCTGTACTTGGAAGGGTCATTCAAATATCCAGGCTCCACCGACGGATTGCCGTTCAGAATCGGCTTGAGATTCTGCGCGACCCATCCTGACAACCCCTGCCCGATCGGAATACGCAAGGATGCGAACAAGCGGAAGTTGTCACCGTTCACGTACTCGGGCACCAGTTCGTCGCCATGACGAACGTAGATGGCGATCGCATCGTAGGGAGCGAGTGCGCGTAGCTTCACGGAAAAGACCGATAGCGTTTCGCCCAGGCTGAGCGAGGCGCCAAGGTCCTGACTCAGCTCGAACAGCGTCTGCGCTTCCTGGCGGGCAGCCGCGATAGAACTCAGAAAGTTGCGATCCCCTAGTGGTGTCGGCTTCTTGGCAGTGGCAAAGCCAGCGGCGGGCTCGAGCCCGCGGTCCACCTTCACTTCGGTCGAGAGCTTCGCGAGTCCCATGCTTTCGATGCGGTCTCGCACGAGCTGCTCCAGTTCGGAATAACGCCGTTCCAGCACGCTCACGACTTTCGGATCAAACGACTTGCCGGATTCTTCCTTCAACCGCGCCATGGCCTCATCGAGCGGCAATGCGCGGCGGTACTGGCGGTCGGAGGCCAGCGCATCGAGGAAATCGACGGCCGCCAGGATGCGCGCGCCGATCGGAATCTGGACGGCCTTCAGCCCAAGCGGATAGCCGCTGCCATCCCACTTCTCGTGATGGGCGCGGACGATGGGCACGACCGGGTACGGAAAGCGGACGCGCTCCAGAATTTCGGCGCCTACCACCGGGTGAATCTTCATTTTCTCGAACTCTTCGGGCGTCAACCGGCCGGGCTTCGAAATGATGTGCTCCGGAATCGCCAGCTTTCCGATGTCATGCAGCAAAGCGGCGGCCTGCAACGCTTCCCGCTCTTCCGGACTGACCTTCAGATCCTTGGCAACTTCGAGGGCATAAATGCGCACGCGTTGCAGGTGATCGTGCGTGGTCTGGTCTTTTGCTTCAATCGCGAGCGCCAGCGCTTCAATGGTGCGCATGTGCAGGTCGGCGATTTCTTCCACGTGCCGCTTTTCGTCTTCCAGTTTGCCCAGATAGAGGCGATAGGAGCGGTAGATCAGGTAGACGATGGGCAGAATCAGCAGCGATGTCTGCCAATCCGTGAAATCGTGAAGCCAGCTCATCATGCCGGCCACGCCCGCGCCTACGAGGTAATAGGGGAAGCTCCAGAAATAACAGTCGGCCCAGATTCTGCGCAGCGATTTCCGCTCGGTAAGGGAAATTACCGCCGCCACCGGCACGGTGTTGGCGACGAAGTAAACGCAAGCCGCGAAGAACAACAGTGTGGAAGGATTCCCGATCAACCGGTGCAACAGAGGCGCGCGATACGCGACGAAAGTCGCCATGATGGCGAGCGCTGTCGAGCACACGTTGAAGGCCACCTGGATGGGAGCGGGACGTTCCCGGTCCAAACACTGCACTACGACTGCGGCGCAGCCCAAGGCCATCGTTTCCGAGAAACTGAGTTCCAGCACGCCAAGCAGCAGGAACAGAAAGTTCACCGACATGGTGCCGGTAATGCCGGGAAGGTTCACCTTCAACCGCGAAGCGATCAGGGCAATGATCAGATAGCAAACAAATTTGAGCGGATTCTGGCTGGCTCCATGCAGGACGGTATAGGTCAACACACTAGTCCCGCAGAGCACGACGACCGCGATGAACAGCCGGGCAGCGGAGTTCATCTCCCTCCATGAATGAGGGCGACTCTTCATTCTTACAGTCTCCTGCCCGGGGATCCTGGCGAGCGATTCCCAAGACAAAATAGGGGGAACTTCATTGATAACAGGGGCGGTGAAGAGGGGCAAAGTATCGCCGGGTTTGGGGGCAAACTTCCGTAACCATTCGCGGTGACTGAATTGCTTGACTTGAGGGCTTTTCGGCCAAAGACTCCACATTTCGCACCGGGAAAAGGATCGGGCCGTTTCGGCCAGGCAGTCAGAAAACCGCACGCGTCCTGGCAGACTGACACAGCATCTCAAGCTTGTATTGTGGGGCTGTCGCGTCCTTAAAAACTTCGTTGAACTTGCGATGTGCCCGCATCGTATAGAGACATGGGGCTGGTGTGTTTGACTTGATTTGAGGCCCAGCCTACCATCGAAGAATTCCCTGGACCCAGAGGCTTTCTTCTCCATGATCGGCCAGACCGTCTCACACTATCGCGTGCTCTCGCAACTGGGTGGCGGAGGCATGGGTGTGGTCTATGAGGCGGAAGATCTGAACCTGGGCCGCCGGGTAGCCCTTAAGTTCCTGCCTCCAGAGACGGAAAAAGACCCCAGCGCTCTCGATCGTTTCCAGCGCGAAGCCCGGGCGGCGTCGGCGCTCAATCATCCCAACATCTGCACCATCTATGAGATCGGCGAGGATCGGGGCCGACACTTCCTCGCCATGGAGTTGATGGAGGGTCAGACCCTCAAAAACACCATTCACGGCCAGCCCCTGGAACTGGATCGACTGCTCGACCTCAGCATCCAAATCGCCGACGCGCTGGATGCCGCTCACGCGAAAGGCATCATTCACCGCGACATCAAGCCGGCGAATATCTTCGTCACTCAGCGGCATCAGGCTAAGATTCTCGACTTCGGGCTCGCCAAACGCACAGCGCACCAATCCGCGGTGAGCGCCGTCACGGTCGGCTCGGCCGCTACCGTGGATGAACCGTTCCTGACGAGTCCGGGATCGACCGTCGGCACGGTGGCGTACATGTCGCCCGAACAGGCTCGGGGCAAGGATCTCGACGCGCGCAGCGATCTGTTTTCGTTCGGTGCGGTCCTCTACGAAATGGCCACAGGCGCGATTCCCTTTCGGGGAGAGACCTCCGCCGTAATCTTTGAGGCCATCCTGAATCGGCCGCCGACGTCTCCACTTCGGCTGAACCCCGATGTCCCGCCACAGCTGGAAGGGGTTCTGAACAAGCTACTCGAAAAAGACCGCGACATGCGATATCAGAGCGCGGCTGACGTGCGCTCGGATCTGCGGCGCCTGAAACGCGACTCGGAATCGGGCGCGATCCTCGCAGCGTCTGGCTCATCGGCCTCAAATCTGCGCCCCGTGCCGCGGAGCCGCAAGCTCCCCGGCTGGCTCGTCCCCGCATTGGTGATTGCCGTGGTCGCGATTGGCCTGGGATTCGTCTACACGAAACGCAGCCGCGCGCTCTCGGATCGGGACTCGATCCTGATTTCCGATTTCGTCAACACCACGGCCGACCCGGTATTTGACGGCACGCTCAAGAAAGCACTGGCCGTCGACTTGGGGCAGTCTCCGTACCTCAACGTATTTCCCGAACAGAAAGCCCGGCAGACCTTGCAGTTCATGGGGAGAAGTCCCGATGAACGGATCACCACCGACATCGGCCGCGAGATCTGTCAGCGCGATGCGATCAAAGCATTGCTGACTGGATCGATCGCCAGCCTCGGCAACGACTACGCCATTACCCTGGAAGCCATCAACGTCAATACGGGGGAAACCCTGGCGCGGCAACAGGCGCAGGCCAGCCGGAAGGAAGACGTTCTGAACGTTTTGCACAAGGCGGCAAGCGACCTGCGCGGGCAATTGGGTGAGTCGCTCGCTTCGGTGCAAAAGTACGACATGCCGCTTGCCCAGGCAACGACTTCTTCGCTGGACGCCCTGAAGGCCCTCAGCATGGGCGACAACAAACATTCCATCGGGGACGAGATGGGCGCGATTCCCAGCTATCAGCGTGCCATCGAACTCGACCCCAATTTCGCCATGGCTTATGCGCGTCTGGGGACCGTCTACAACAACATGGGGCAGACGCAACTTTCGGAAGTGAACCGCCAGAAAGCTTTCGAGTTGCGTGATCGTGCAAGCGAACGCGAAAAGCTGTACATCACGTCGCACTACTTTGCCGACAGCGGACAACTCGACAAAGGAATCCAGGCGCTGGAACTGTATCAGCAGACCTACCCGCGCGATAGCATCCCATTTATCAATCTGGCCAACGTCTACAACGGACTGGGACAGTTTGATAAGGCCCTGCCGCTGGCCAAGCACGCGGTGGAGATCGCTCCAGACGCAATGAGCGCCTACGAAAACCTGGCCCTCGCGTATATCGGATTGAACCGGATCGACGAGGCGCGCGCTACGCTCGCCGCCGCGCAGAAGTTGAAACCCGGTGCAGTGAGCATCACGGTCGCTACGCTCGATTGGGCACAAGGCAAAGACGCGGATGTCGAACGGTCGCTCCAGACCGCGGCCAGCAGGCCGGACGGCGAAGTGGGTGTATTGAACTTCCGGGGCGGTCTCGCCGCCTCTCGCGGCCAGCTCCGCCAGGCCCGAGAATTCTGGCGCAAGATGCAGGATGCGCTCGACCGTTTGCACCTCCAGGGGCGCGCCGATGTGGAATCGCAGATGGCCGGACTGGAGGCCATCGCCGGAAATCGCAACGAAGCGGTCAGCCACGCCAACGAGGCGATGCGCCTTTCCCACACTTTCAACGTCCTGTGGAATTCGGCAACCGCCCTGGCCGCCGTGGGCCAGGATCAGAAAGCACGCAGTATCGCGGACGAAATCCAGAAGAGCCGCCCGAACGACACGATCGCGCAAAATGTCGCGGTGCCGATGACGCAAGCAGTGGCGTATTTAAGTTTGTCCGGCGGGTCCAAGCCGCAACCTGAGAAAGCCATCGACCTCTTGAATACCGCCGCTCTCTATAGCCGCTCTGGCTGGGGCGTTCTCTACGCTCGCGGACTCGCCTACAAACAAGCCGGACGTTACGACGAAGCGGAGGAGGACTTCCAGAAGATTCTCGATTGGAGGGCCTTGCACGGTCCCGACATCCTGCCCACAGCCGCGCAACTGGAGTTAGGACGCATCTACCAGCAGAAAGGCGACACGGCCAAAGCCCGGATTGCCTATCAGAATTTTCTCGCCCTTTGGAAGGACGCCGACCCCGACGTCCCATTGCTGCTCCAGGCAAAAGTGGAGTATGCGAAGCTGCAGTAGTTCTACTGCAGAACCATCACCAGCACACGCCCATCCGACTGATACCCGCCGCCGGTGGCGTTGCGAGCGTCCTGTACTGCGTCCGACGGTTTGAAGTAATTCATCATGCGGATTTTTCCTGCCTGTTCCAATGACTCGCCGATGTGATCACGCTCGCCGTCCACCAGCGGATCAATCTTGTGGGTGACCTTTCCATTACGCTGATCTTTTTCGAATCCGATGTCGTGCGTCCCCGCGCCAGCCCATACCGGGACGCCCTTGTAAGTGAGCGTCGACTTCCAGATGCGAAAATGATGGCGGCTGGCGACCATCGCGTAGGGCTCCGCTTGCTCGTAGCCGAAATCCTGCACGCGTCCGAACAGATAGAGCTGGCTCATCGGCATCTGAAGATAGTCTTCCTTCTGCGTTGCCATGAGGATGGCTTTCGCAACCGCGCCAGGAGTCGACGTATCGGCAACGCGCCAGTTAGCGGCGGCGAGAGCGTCCTGCACCTGTTTTTCCGAGCCGATCAGGACAAAGTTCACCATGTCGCCGAGATTTTTGAACTCGTCGTTCACACGACGCGGTAGCAACTGCAGGTCTTTTGCGAGCGCATCGTCGAGCGGATTGCGCGAAACAGCGAGTGTACTGGCGGGCGTGGTCGAAGTCGCGTTCGCGGTTCCCGAGGGAGGTGCGGTGGACAAGTTGGCATCCGATGCCATCCCTTGATTCTGGGTCGCCGGTGACTTCATCCCGGCAAACTGGCCGCTCATCCAAATCTGCGCCGCGCTCGCCAGCTTGGACTGGATGGACGCCACTTCGTTCGCTCCGCCCGGCGTGACGTGAATCTTGACCGAGTACTTACCTGTGCAAGCGCCGGACGCGCCGAGATTCGATCCGAGGTAAAGCCGACCAGCTTCCGTGATTTTCAAATTGCGGGCGGCACCGATGAATAAAGGCGAATCCGATTTTTCCTGGAGTTTAGCGAGCAGTGCGGCGGGCGACGCGGATTCCAATGGCAATTTGCCCGCGTTCTGCAAACCATCCAGGCCCTGGGGATCGCACAAGTTGTTTCCGGTCCCGACGACGGTTGCGGAAATCTCAACCATGTCTCCGGGATGAAGGTCGACTGCAGAGTCAGTCCAACTCTGGGAAGGGGTTACTTCTACCGCCTTATCAAACGGCGCGGAGACGGTCGGCGGAGCTTGCGCGGTCTGGGCGTAGAGCGTCGGAGTCAGCATCAGGAACAGGCCGAATAGAAAGAGTTTGTTCATGTCGTTCACTCCCGGAGCCTCCATTATCGTCTCTCGCGGGACCGCCCGCCAAGCGACCCACTCCGCAGAAAAACAGGGAGGCAAATCCGGTTCCGGATCCCTCCCTGCACAATTACGGGCACCGATCGGTATTAGAAATTGAATCCGATCTGCGCCGTCACTGCTCTTGGTGTCACGTAGTGCGTTCCGCTGAAGGTGGAGAGGAATTTGTAATGTGCGCGTCTGTCGCGAAGGCAGAATATGGGAAGATTGCAGTAGGGACGTCTTCTCTGTTTCGAAGTGGACAGGCAGCATGAACAACGAAGAGCAAAGAGCGCGTTGGGATCTCAAATACGAGAAAGGCTTGCCTTCGCTGACAGAACCAGATCCGTTCTTTGTTTCGGCTTACGAGAGAATTGCGGATCCCCTGTTCCCAAACGCTGGCGTGGCCTTGGATTTGGCAGGTGGACTCGGGAGACATGCTCTATGGCTGGCACGGAGACGCTGGCACGTCACTGTGGTCGACCTTTCCGATGTCGCGATTGGAAAGCTCAGTCAGTCCGCTCTTGAACTCAATGTCACCCTCGAACTTATTGTTGCGGACGCCTTCCAATACAAATTTGAAACTGCACGATTCGATTTGATCGTGTTGTTCTATCACCTGGATCGCAGTCTTTTCCCCAAGATAGTCTCGGCATTGAAGCCAGGCGGTCTGCTCATCTGCAAGATGAGCATGCGATGGAAGTCGGATGGGTTAAAGGTCGACACCAATACCTTGGATAGAGATGAACTGCCGTCCCTTCTTCCAGAACTGCACGTTCTATATCATCAGGAACGGCCGGTACGGGATCGGGGCGTAGTCGAGTTGGTCGCAAGGAAAGGGCAGCACAGCTTTTGACCGTACTGCCCTCACCCGGGGAAGGACATCCGTTAGAAGTGGAACCCGATCTGCGCCGTCACCGCCCGCGGCGTCACGTAGTGCGTGCCGCTGAAGGTCGAAAGGAAGTTATACAGCGCCGTCTTATTCGTTATGTTGACGGCGGTAAGCGTAAGACTCCATTTGTAACGATCGCCTTTGAACAGGTTGTCGTCGCCGACCGCAACATCAAACAGGTTGCGTGGAGCGATACGCGCCGGATTATGGTCGTCATTCTGAGTTCCCGGAGCTGGGATCTTCACCAGCGTCGATCCGAACTGATTGCCGGGGCAAAGAGTCGGTAACGGTGTGGTTGGTGTCGCATGTACGCCGTTGCAGATAAGACCCGCCTGAAACTCCTGATCGGCAGTGAGCCCACTTAGATCAACCTGGAAGCCGGGGTCATTGGGGTTCCCCGAAGTTGCGAACGGTACCGCCCCGGCCACCAGACCGCTGTCGTACCGCCAGTTGAAACCGACCCACGGCCCCGTCTTCCAAGGCTGATATTGCAGATGCGTTGTTTGGTTAAACTTTTCGTCGTGGTCAATGCGGAAGGGCGTGCCGCTTTGCCCTACTGTGACGCCCAACCCGCTCGTTTGGGGTGGGAAGAAACGTGCGGCGACGCTCGACATCACTACCAACGCCGAGAATCCGTGGAACTCCGGCACGCTCACGCGAATCGCGTATCCCGGGATTTTGGAATTGTGCCATCCAATCGGAAAGAAGATGGGCGTGGCGGCAAAGATGCTGAAATCGTACCCGGTATGTGTGTATTTCCAGATGTAATCTCCACTTACGACCGCGTAGCGCCCGAACGCCTGCTGCAAGCCGACGTGGAAATCATTACGGTAGCCGGGCTCAAGTGGTGCGTTTACGCAGGGGACAATCGCGCTGATGACAGCGTTCTGGCATCCGCTGCTGGAAAGCACCAGATTTTCATTAAAGGGACTTTCCAGGGTTCGCGCATAGGAAGCGCGCAGCACTGTGTTCGTCCGCTTGATATTGTACGCAACTCCGACCCGCGGCTCGGCTTGCCGAGCGGTCACCAACCCGTTATAAAAATCACCGCGCAGTCCCAGGTTGAGGGACCAGTTTCCTAAAGAGATCGCGTCCTGGAGGTAAAGAGCGAGCTCTTTTACGTCCGTATGACCGCGAAATGGAAACAAGGTACTGCTCGCGCCGGCACAGGCATCGTTCGACGACGGAGCCGGCCTGGTCAGGTCGTAACACCCCAGAAGTGGCGTGAAGCTGGTATTTGCCGTAAACGGCGTGGGATAGAGATTAGGGTCGGTCGTCGTCGCCGTGGGACACTGCAATGGGTCGTTGAGTCCAGGATTGCCGACAAATACAGGAACACCGTTTGCATCCAAGCACGGTGCGTTGAGCGTCGGATCGACAACTCCGAAATTGAAATGTTCAGTGAGAAATGTTTGTTGATAGGTAACTCCGACCTTAACGTTATGAATCCCCTTCACGTACGACAGATCGGAGCGCACCCCGGTGTTGGCAAGCGTCCGATACTGTGAGACGGTTTCCTGCTGAAGATTGGAAGGGCCGAGATCGGCGAACGGGTTCCCGCTTGGATAATAATTGAAAGCGTCCCGCCGCACCCAGCCGCCGAGACTAAAGACTGTGTTCGGATTGATCACTCGCGTCCAGGTCGGCGCGATGTTAAAGGTATTGATGAGCGCGCGTTGGTCGGTGGGGCCGACGACGTTGCCCTTCGGATCGAGACCGCCGTTGGCAACCACCACCCCAGACCACGGCGTGGCATCTTGGCTGTCAAAGGTGTTGGGCGTCTGGAACCATGAACGTGAGACTCCCAGGTTCAGGCGAATCGAATCCTTACTTGAGAGTTGGTAGTCCACGCGGTCGAATAAGTTCTCTTCGTTGCCCTTGTCGTGTACTATGCGGAACTCCGGCGGATCCAGGAACCGACCACTATTCAGCCCATTCACCGAAACGAAGTTGCCCCATTTCTCCCCACCGTAAGCCAGATCGAAGCCCACGTTCGACGAGCCAAACGAACCGTACGAGGCGTTCACGCTGCCGTGCGGTGTGGTAAAGCCTTGTCCAGAGCGCGTCGTCGCCACAATCACCAGGCTCGTCTTGCCTCCGTATTCAGCCGGCGGCGCACCGGGAATGACCTCCAGCGACTGGATCGAGTCGACTGGAATCTGGTTCGAAAAAATTTTACTTTGCTGATCCGTGATGGGCTGGTTGTCGACCGAAAATGAGTTCGACGCGTGATCGCCGAGTCCGTGAAACAGGCCGTTTGAATCGGCCGCCACTCCCGGCGCCGCGAGGGTCACCAGCGAACTCACGGAGGAGGACTGGCTTTCCAGGGGAATCTTGTCGAACAAGCCCCGATCCACATCGGTGTGGCCGATCGGATCGTTCTCCACCAGATCAGCCCCAGCCTCGACCGTAACGGTGTCGGTGCTGCTGGCCACTGTCAGAGTGACTTTCACATTCACGCCCAGCGCCGACCGGATTTCCACATCCTGCGCGCTTTGAGCGAATCCCCTTGCGGTGACTGTTATGTGATACGGATTGAACGGCACGTTCGGAAAAGAAAAGTTTCCTTTAACGTCGGTAGTCGTCGTGCGCGAAAAACCACTTACCGGGTTATGCATCTCAACCGTTGCACCTACTACCACCGCGCC
The DNA here is from genome assembly GCA_035569025.1 of Terriglobales bacterium. GTDB lineage: Bacteria > Acidobacteriota > Terriglobia > Terriglobales > Acidobacteriaceae > Acidiflorens. Next base: position 7,444 of record DATMNN010000051.1, on the reverse strand, counting down.
GGACGGGTCCGTGATCGTCCCCATCACGATCGAATTTCCTGTTGATTGGGCATTTGCATTGAGCGAGAGCAACATCAGACAAATAGCGGCGACAGCCGCGGCGAGCGACTTTTTATAAGAAATAACCATGATTTCCTCCAATAAAGAAAGGCGGAGCGATTCCGATCCGGAAACGCGGTTCTCAGAAAATATTTCTCAGGATGTGAGCCGGATCAGACCGCTGGCGGAGGACGAACGAAGTTGGTTATGACGGGACGAAATGCGATGAAGATTTCGGTTGGCGCATGCGCCATCGCGATGGTTTTGACCATCGGCAAAACGTTGATAGTCGCAACCGCAGGACCAAGACTGGGCGCCGCGCAAATTGAGCACGAATGGTGAGAAGTCTGTAAGTCCGCGGGGTGGGAGTGAACCGCCTGCGCGGTTCCCATGGCGAACACCAGAACCACGCACAGGAGGCACAGCGCCTGCGTGATCGCGCTTCGCTCTTTGATTCCCCGTATCATGGCGTATGGTCTCAGTCTAGCTCAGGGTTCGGCAAGCCGTCCAGCTTAGCAACGAGACGGTAGGCCATGTCTCCATGGCGAGTTGGGAGCGGCCCCGGTCTAATCCAGATTTCGGATCCGGACTTCCGCGACGAACTCTACGCCTACTTGCGAACAAACCAAGTGGTTGCTGCCCTGAGTCGCTGGCGAGGCAGTTCAAGCACTAACGAAGCTGCACGAACCAAGAAAAGCACTTTGATCAGCCCTCCCCTTCTCCGACAATCGAAGAAAGTTCCACCCGCCACTCGTCTCACAGGCTTCTTCGTCGAAATCGGAGTTTGGCAGTTGGCAGTTGCGCGCTCCGCGCGCCGTTGCGAAGCTCAGCCCAGGGGAGATGTACTATGTCGGGACAAGTAGTACTGTATTTTGACGATCAGGCAGACGCGCTGCGCTTCGCCCTGGCGGCAGGCGCTGTCATGGCAGGAGATGGTTCTCACACCACCGCCGACCTCGCCCAAAAGGCGGCACGCGTTACGCGCATCCGCCTGAATGCGACCAACACGGGAAAAGTCAGACAGCCCAATCCCCCCGAGCGCGTGGCCTGACGGTCTAGGCGCTGAGCGCACTGGGAAAGCGCGTCTGGAAGTCCAGCAGCCCGACCCACTCTGGAGTAACCGTGATCCGCACCATACTGTGGACCATCGTCTGCAACTGCTTGATCCAGGCTTGACCTTGCTGGACGCCGAAGTAGCGTTCGGCCGCCGCGGCATACTCCGGAACAACACCTTCCACGGCAGTCAAGCGTGCCGTCCCGCGCACTAGCAGCACTTTATGCGGAAACGCATTGTCGTCGATCGTGAGTGCCACCTTCGGATTTTTGGCCAACGCCCTCAACTTAGGGGCCTTGGGCGGCGTTCCCATCACCAACTCCTGGCCATTCCAGTGAAACCAGATCGGAACTACCCTTGGCGAACCATCCGTCCCGATATAGGCCAGCCGCGCCGGAATCTTCGATTGCAGCAACTCCTGGGCTGTGGGGTTCTGCAGGAGTTCCAGGTGTCCTTGTTTGACAGGCATGAATTTGGCTCCTTCCAGTTAAGACATCGTTTTCGGGGGCCACAGAACGACACGAATCTTACTGCAAAGTGAGGAATTGATCGTGGCCGGTACCCGCCCGTTCCCGGCTTTCGCGCAGGATTTACCGCAGCATTTACAATGTCTGCTCCTATGCCAACCGCTGAACAGGCTGCTTCCACTGCGCTCGATCTGACTTGGGTTCGCTCTCAGTTCCCATCGCTGTCGCAGATCGTCAATGGCCATCCCGCCGTTTTTGTGGACGGCCCCGGCGGCACGCAGGTTCCGCAGCGCGTAATTGACGCGATCTCGAACTATCTCGCGGCCAACAACGCGAACTCAGGCGGCGCCTACGCGACCAGCCGCAATACCGATTGCATGATTGCCGGCGCGCGCGCCGCTATGGGCGACTTCCTGAATTGCGATGCAGACGAGATCGTGATCGGTCCGAACATGACGACGTTAACTTATGCGATGTCGCGGGCGATCGGCCGCGAGCTGGGTCCGGGTGATGAGATCGTGCTCACCCTGCTCGATCACGACGCAAATTTCTCTCCCTGGAAGGCACTCGAGGAGAAAGGCGTCACGATCCGCAGCGTTGCATTTAACGCCGCCGACTGCACACTTGACATGCATGATCTGGCCAATAAGATCACGAGCCGCGCGAAGCTTGTGGCGGTTGGATATGCGTCCAATGCAGTCGGAACGATCAACCATGTCGCTGAGGTTGTGCGGCTCGCAAAAAATGCGGGGGCACTCAGCTACATTGACGCGGTCCACTATGCTCCGCATGGCCCGATTGACGTGCGCGCGCTCGATTGCGACTTCCTGGTGTGCTCGACATATAAATTTTTTGGTCCGCACATGGGTGTGCTCTATGGCAAGCGCGAGCATCTGCTGCGCTTCAAGCCGTTCAAGGTGCGTCCGCTGACCGACTCGATTCCGAATTGCTGGGAATGGGGCACGCTGAACCATGAGTGCATCGCGGGCATCAAAGCCTGCGTGGATTACTGGGAAGAACTTGGCCGGCGAGCAAGGCCCGGCGTAACGACTCGCCGCGCGGCAATTCTAGCTGCACATGAAGCGATTCATACGCATGAGCGCGCAATGATGGAGAAAATGATTGCGGGGTTGCTGGCGATTCCCGGGCTGAAGCTTTATGGGATCACGGAGCCGCGCAGATTCGACAACCGTTGCGCAACGATTGTCGTGAGGGTCGAGGATTTTACTCCGCTGGAACTTGCGACGAAACTGGGCGATCGGGGCTTCTTCACGTGGGACGGAAACTACTACGCGATGAACGTAACCGAGCAACTGGACGTCGAGAAGACTGGTGGTTTCCTGCGCATCGGATTAGTCCACTACAACACGATGGACGAGGTGGAGCGGATGCTGGCGGCGGTAAGGGAGATTGTGGGGAGATAGGTGCGCGAGCGCTTTACCGGCTTCTCTTCCGCAACGCTTTCTTTCGAATAGTTCGCTTGACTCGAGTTGGCTTTTTGCAGACCTTTCCGGGCTGGGCACTGCCGGCGCGGATCTCTACGACTCCGCTTCCTTTTCCGACAAGTGCCATCTTCGCGATTCCGATGAACAGCCCATGCTCGACCACTCCGGGCATATCGCTCAGAGTGCGCGCCAGCGCGGGAGGATCGGTTATCTCGCCGAAACTGCAATCGAGAATGTGATGGCCCTCGTCGGTCACAAAAGGCATGCCGTCTAGGCGATTGCGCAGTTTGCAACTGGCGCCGAGCGCGGAGATTTTTTTTGCCACAACGGCCTGCGCGAAGGGAATGACTTCCACCGGCAGCGGAAACTTGCCAAGCGCGGAAACCAGCTTGCTGGAATCAGCCACCACAATCATCCTCTTCGACGCCGTTGCGATGATCTTTTCCCGCAGTAGCGCGCCCCCTCCACCCTTAATGAGCCGCAACTGCGGGTCGGCCTCGTCGGCGCCGTCGATGGTGATGTCGATTTCGGGATGCTCATCGAGCGTCGTGAGCGGGATACCAACCGTGCGCGCAAGGTCAGCGGTAGCAACCGAGGTCGGGATACCAATGATCTTGAGCCCGGCCTTCACCCGTTCGCCGAGCGCGACAACCGCAAAATACGCCGTGGATCCGGTGCCGAGGCCAACGATGTTTCCGCTCACGACGAGTTCCGCCGCCGCGCGTCCTGCCAGTTCTTTTTCGTTTTGATTGGCCATGGTGGTTGTGCTACCCCTGAGCGATTTTGATCCAAGCCAGATATCCTGCCAGCGCGATGCCGAATACTGCCAGCAGAACCGCGACCAGGTCGATGATGGTACCGGCCGGTTCGAAGGAGTCGGTGTCGATCTGCACGCGGGTCTGACGATAGCGATACAGGCCGGCAACAATCAGCAGCACTCCAGCAACGATCGAGATCATGCCGAGCCACGCAGTCAGGCCAGGAGTGGTCGCGGGCTTCTTCTCGAATTGCAGGAATTCCTGAAGCGCGATCGAGAAGCGGCCAACGGCGAATCCGAATACGATCGTGGCCACACCAGTACGAATCCAGGCGAGGAAAGTGCGCTCGTTCGCCAGGTGATCGCGGGCGTTGTTATTTTCGGCCATGCCGGGGCAAAGCCGTATTATTCCACAGCCTTTTGTAGAAGCGCACTGACGCCGGCGATGTTTTTCAGCAGCTCTGCCGGGAAGCCGTGGCGTTGCTGAAGGTATTCCGGCGTGTTAAACGAGAGCCAAACCTTACCGTGTTCATCTTCCCAAGCCAGCGCCTTTAGCGGGAGATCGATCGCCACGCTCGGGGCTGCGACCATCAGAGGCGTACCTCCCTTCGGACTGCCGAAGATCAGCAATTGCGTGGGACGCATGCTGAGTCCGGCTTTCGCGGCTTCGCCGCTGTGATCCACACGCGCGAAGACGGTCACACCTCTTTCTTTGAGAATCGATTCAAGTCGCGCCAGAGTCTCCGTCACAGGGTAGGGGCTGGGTAAGTCGATCATTCCGCGATCCACTGATATTCCTTTCTCTCGCCCTTCGGGTCTTTCCTCCGGGGAATGGCGACGCACCGAACTAGCAGCCGATCATCTTCCCGAGAATTTCTTTCAGCAATTTGGCGGCGACCATGGCCGTGATCTGCGTATGGTCCTGCGCGGGATTGAATTCCACGATGTCGGCTCCGGCGATATTTCCTGTGATTGCGTGAATATGACTCAGCACTTCGCGGACCGACATCCCTCCCGGCTCGCGGTGCGAAATGCCGGGCGCAAAGGCCGGATCGAGCGCGTCCATATCGAAGGAAATATAAATCGGACCATCGACCTTCATGCGGTCGAGCGCGGGAAGGTGGCGCATTTCGATCACTTCGACACCGAACTTTTTTGCCTGCTCGCGCTGATGGCCATTCAAGGTGCGAATCCCCACCTGGATCAGGCGCTTAGCCGCGCCTTCTTCCATGATGCGTGCGAAAGGGCAGGCATGCGATTTCCGGTTGCCTTCCAGTTCGTCGTAGAGATCGGGGTGGGCGTCGAAATGGATGATGGTCAGGCTGGGGATGCGTTTTCCGAATGCGCGCACAATTGCCAGCGTGATCGAATGGTCGCCGCCCAGCGACACCACACGCATCCCCTTGTCGAGCAATTCTCCGACGCGATTTTCAATGGCGGCAAATGGTTCGTGAAACGTGAATTTCAGATCGCCGGCATCGCAGTACGCCCCATCCGCGCCAAGATCCACGCCGGTTTCAGTCCACGCATTCGACGAATCCGACCGGAAGGAGACGCGAATAATCGGCGGCGCGCCAGCGGCGCCCCGGAGCCAGGAAGAGTTTGCATCGAACGGAATACCCAGAATTACGGGGGTTCCGGGTTTAGCGGTAGCGGGAAGCGAAGGCATGAGATCCCCGTTTTCTTGACAACACGGAACATTATGCTCCGACGCCACCGAGAGCACGCACTTTTGTTCTGCTCTCTGTTGGCTGAATCGGCCACAGACTCCCTTGCATCCGTTATCCTATAGAAGACAGTTATGGCGACTTCAACTCAAAATAAAGCGCGGGGCGGCTCGTCCGCCGGTACGACGGAAACTCTTGAACGGAAACGGGTTTTTGAGCTGTTCCGCCAGTGGGGATATCTGGAAGCAGAGCTAAACCCACTCGGATTGCTGCCTCCGCAGCCACATCCCGACCTGCAGATCGACAGTGAACCCGCTCGCGAAGCGCGCCGCATTTATTGCGGAAGCGTGGGTGCGGAATTCATGCACATCGCCGATCCCGAGCGCAGGCGCTGGATCCAGGCACGATTGGAGGGCGAACCGGAACATGTGGAACAGGAATTGGCCCTCGATCTGTTGATCCAGGCGGATATTTTCGAGCAGACCCTGCAACAGCGCTATCTGGGCAACAAGCGCTTCTCGCTTGAAGGCAATACTTCGTTGCTGCCGCTACTGGACGAAGTGCTGGATGTCGCGGGAGAGCACGGCACGGTCGAAATGGTGATGGGGATGAGCCATCGCGGGCGGCTCAACGTCATCATCAACATCGCGAAACGACCGCCGGAGCAGGTGTTTGCCGAGTTTGAGGATGTGGATCCCCGCAGCGTGCTGGGGTCGGGCGATGTGAAGTATCACATCGGAGCCACCGGCGAGTATCTCACCAAAAGCGGGAAAAAGATCCACATTCACCTGGCATCGAATCCCAGCCATCTCGAAGCCGTTGACCCGGTGACGGTCGGCCGCACGCGCGCCAAGCAAGACCGCGCTGGGGAAGGCGGGAAGGCAAAGTATTTGCCGGTGTTGATCCATGGAGACGCCGCGTTTGCAGGGCAGGGTATCACCGCGGAGACTCTGAACTACGCCGACCTCGCCGCCTACACGGTGGGTGGGACGATCCACGTAATCGCCAACAACCTCGTTGGCTTCACCACCAACGCCCGCGAGGAACACTCGTCACGCTTCTCGGCGCAACTGGCACGCCGCCAGTCGATTCCCATTTTTCACGTGAACGGCGAAGATGTGGACGCGGTACTCCGCATCGCACGGATCGCGACGCAGTACCGGTACAAGTTCGGCACGGACGTGGTCATTGACCTCATCGGCTACCGCCGCCACGGCCACAGCGAAGTGGACGATCCAACCGTCACACAGCCGCTCATGTACAAAGCGATCAAAGCCCACCCGCCACTGTGGGAAATCTACGCCAAGCAGATCGAAGTAGGGGACGTGGGCGCTCGCGTACAGGCGATTAAGGCCGACTACGAAGCCGCACAGAAACGAGCCGGACAACTCACCAAGAAGCCTGTCCTGCGCGAACTCCCCAAATATTGGGATGACTACTTCGGCGGCCGCTATAAGCCGGAGTATGACGTACCCACGGGTGTTACGCCCGAAGAACTTAACGAACTTACCAAGCGGCTGACTGCGTACCCGGATGGATTCCATATCCACCCCAAAGTTAAGAAGCTTCTCGAACAACGCGCCGAGATGGGCAGCGGCAAGAAGCCGTGCGACTACGGAATGGCTGAAGCGTTGGCCTTTGCGAGCTTGGTGAAGCAGCACATTCCCATCCGGCTCAGTGGACAGGACTCGCGACGCGCCACGTTCAATCAGCGCCATTCTGTCCTGATCGATACCGAAAACGAAACGGAGTACGTGCCGCTACGCAATATCGCGCCTGCCCAGGCTCCGTGCGATATCTACAACTCAACGCTTTCCGAAGCCGGCGTAATGGGCTTTGAGTACGGCTACAGCCGCGACTATCCCGAAGCACTGGTGCTGTGGGAAGCGCAGTTCGGCGACTTCGCCAACGTAGCCCAAGCCGTCATCGACCAGTTCGTGGCTGCGGGAGAGGACAAGTGGGGTCTGCTTTCAGGCCTCGTACTGCTCCTTCCGCATGGGTACGAAGGGCAGGGA
>DATMNN010000050.1:0-99451 GCA_035569025.1 Terriglobales bacterium | reverse complement strand
TGTCCGCCGCCACTTGCTTCCAGTCGATGTGATGATCGTTGGCGATCTGGTCCATCTTCTTGCCGGCGCGCAATTGGGAGGCGATGTCTTCCATCTTGGTGTTGTTCTTGATGAGAACGTGCGCGATGTAGATGTCGCCATAATTCAAGTTCATGTTTCTGCGTTCCGTGACGAGGTCAGGTCGCTGGGCAACGAGGGTGTCAGCTACGGTCGCGCTCACAACGCGTCGGCCGGTGGGGTCGGTGGCCATGGCTGTGATCTTATGGAGCAGCTTTTGCGCCTTCTGCTGGTCGTCGGCAAACGCGGGGACGGCTAGGCTCAAGGCCAGAATCGCAATGGAAGGGAAGAGCAGGCGTTTCATGACTGAATTCTCCAAAAAAACACTAATCTGAAGAACATTCTGTGCTGAGGAAGCATCTGAACGACATTACTTTAGCACGATTAGGAAGAACAGGAATGCCAGTTTTCAGGCGGGTGGACGCATATTCGCCGGCTGGGATTCCCTGTTCTCCACGGAAGGGGTTCGGTACAATCTCTGTCAAGAGTGCTGGCAAGATGTGGGACGTGTGCGGAGGTCCCTATGAATCGTTTTGTTTGGGGCTTAGTTCTTCTTTTCGTCGTTACGACATCGGTAGTCGCCTCGTCGGACGACCGGCAAAAAGCTGAAATCCAGGTGCGGAAGATCACTGCCATGGCCACCGACAAAGTCGGGCGTCAGTTGGTCAGCATGAGCGTCGCGGATACTTTCAAATTGTCGCGTCCAGAGATGGTGAGAGCACGACGCGCCGTCGGGTTGGATTACGGGTCTTTTTTCGTCGCGCAGTCATTGGTGGCTAGCGGGGCTAACCTGGCGGACATTGCTGCTGAGCTCGGGGCCGGAAAGACAATCTGGCAGATCGGAGAGGAACGTCACGCGGACTGGAAGAAGATCGGCTCGGATGCGAAAAAGCAGAATGGCAGGATCGAGGATTGCATCTACCGGCATTTCCTGAACAAGAAGAACTATGACGCGGACGAGGAGCGAAGTCTGGCGGACAAATACGACATCCGGGTGGATGCGGTGCGGACGGATTTCAACGTGACGCCTCAGGAAATGGCGGACGCGCAGGCACGATACATTTTCTGGCGAACGGAAGCGGGAAAATTGGATGCAGCTACGGGCGCCATGTCGCCGAATGAGCGGATGGCGGCGGGATTGGACCACACGACCACCACACACGACACGAGCGGCGGAATCGGGGCTCCGGCGGCGGGCGGATTGCCGCCGCATTGACGTTTTACCGCGTCGGGCGACGCCGAGTTTTGGCTCGGATCACTTTGCAGGCGCCGATGGTTTTTGATCGGCGGCGGGTGCTGCGAATTTCTGGTCTTCAATCGGAACGTTCTGCTGGACCTGATCGACCTGGATGGTGAAACGTCCGCGAGGCCGGGCGATAGTCCAGCGATAGGGAATTTTCACGCCGCCCGAATCCCGGTAGTCGGCGTAGTCGATTTGCGTGGGATTGAGACCAACGGCCGTGTCTGAGTACCGGACCATGCGGACGAGCAATCTTGATTGCGGATCGAAGTAGAAATTCACCGGTGGCTTGCCTTCGCGGAGGCCTTGCAGCACAGTCACTTCGTGGCCATCGATTTTCTCGGTGGGACGCATCTTAAAGTCAGTGAAAATCTGTTTCATGCGGACCGCTAGATTGAGGTCGGCATCGAGGCGGGCAGCGTCAGTTTCTCCGGGGCCCATCCATTGGGTGGGACGGCCGGGCACGCTCAGCCAGCCTACCGTTCCGTTGTACGCCGTGATGCTGTCTCCGTTGGGCGTGTGCATCACGGAAAGGCGCTTGTCGGGCGCCTGCGCGTAGATCTCGATTGGAACTTGTTTGCCGGATAGATCGGCCGACCCTTTTTCGACTCGGCTGGTAACTTTTTGCAGGGAGGCGGCTCCGCCCAGGGCGGCAATATATTTGTCGAGAATCGGATCGATCACAGCCGGGGAACTCGCGTTTGGATCGTCCACGGGAGCGCTCTTCAGCGGCGGGTTGTGGTCTGCGGCTTCGGCAGTTGTCGGGATTATGGGAATACCAACCGGGCGGGAACTTCCGCGGTGGCACGAGTAACACGTTACTTCGCGACGGCCTTCGAAGGAGTTCTTGTTGATGGCGAACATCATCTCCATCATCTTGCGGGCGGTTTGTTTGGGCTTCTTGTCGTCTTTGTCAAAGGCGCCCTCGACGTGGCAGTAGTCACATTCGACACCCAGAGAGGCGGCAATGAACTGCATGGTCGGGATGAGTTGGTCGGCGGGAATGCCTTTCAGCGTCTGAATGTTATTGAAGGCCTGGTCGGCAGTTTTCGGGGGCGCTGGATTTTGCGCGCAGACGAATGGGGCCAGGAAAGCAATGATCATCAGGCTGGCTACGCGGACGCTGGTCACGAGAGGAGCGGGTTGTCGGTTCATAGAGATATCGGCGAAGTGTATCAAATGATCCTTGTGAGCGACGGTCAGGGGCGACCCGAAACGCCGGTCCGGCCCGCAATTTCGCGTTCCCGCGAGGCCAAACTGGTGCTACTCTGCCGTGGACGGACTTATGAATATAAAACGCTGGTTGCCACTGTTCTTCGCGGGAGTTTTCGTAACTTCCTGCGTCGCCGACAGCATTACCTATGTGCGGGTGGACCGCCCTCTCATCGCGGAGCACCTCAAGTTCGTGCAGGCCGGTGACACCGACCGGGTCGCTACGCTGCGCAAGATGCTCCAGAAGTCGGGATGCCCGCAGGTGATCGAACAGTCGGTACCCAAAGAGGAGTCTCCCAACCTGATTTGCCTCCTTCCCGGCCAGGAGGACGGCACCATCATTGTGGGTGCGTCGCTGGACGGTCCGGCGGCTGAGAGCGGCACGTTGACGCTACTGCCGCTGCTGGCAGAGTCCATTGCGCCGGTTGCGCACCGCTTTACGGTGATGCTGATCGCGTTCACGGGCCATGATCACGGGACGAAGGGAGCTACGTGGTATTTGAGCCAACTGACCGAAACGCAGCGCAAGCCCATCAAGGCGATGGTCAGCCTCGACAACTTGGGCAAGACGCCGGCGGTCTTCGCCCTGACCCAATCTGACAAGACCTTGGCCAACTGGCTACAGGTGGCGGCGTTCTCGTTGCAAATGCCGAGTCCTCCACAGGTTGATGCAAGCACGGTCGACCAGATGCTCCAGAACGGCGTGCTGGCGGTTAAGGATGAAGACTTGTGGGGCGATGCGAAGGCCTTTGAGCACGAGCATATTCCGGCAATCGCGATCCAGTCGGCGACGCCGGCCATGTTGCCCAACCTCCAGAGAGGCGGAGGGATTCCGAGCCGCGTTACTGGGACCTCGTTCGAGATGGACTCCTATGAGGATACGTACCGGCTATTGTCGGTATATGTCCTGTATCTGGACCGCAACCTTGACCGGCCGTGGGTCGAGCCAGGAACCTATTCGGGCAAACTCGTGGATACGGCTGGCGTGTTTTCCTCGAGTCCGCTGGATGTTTCCGTAAAGATCGACCACTTCACGACGGGCAACGATCTCTATCGTTACGAGCGGATTCTCCAGCAAGGCGGCCAGGACGCTCTGGCGGACGCGCTCGCCAACGAAAATGAGAAAGGGAATTACCGCTTTGGACTGAACCTCGCGTATGCCGTAAAGATCGTTGCTTTGCAGGGTGGAGGCAAGGCACCCCACGCGTTCCTGGTTGGTACACGCATGAAACAGAAAGGAGACACCGCGCGTGAGTTACGGTTTACCGCCATCAAGCTGACCCTCGATAGCAAAGGCGTGGGTGAAGGTGTTTACTATGACTCCGTCAAGTTGCGGTTCAACAAGAAGCACGAACTTGAGATTGAAGACTTCGATTCCAAACCGGACGATATAAGGCAAGTCCGGCTGGATCAGCCAAAATTCCCAAAGACGACACCTTCGACTTTGATGGCTGCGGCTACGGGCGGAACTCCGGCTACGACTCCGGGAGTAGTCGGGACTCCTGCCGCCGGGGCGGGCGGAGCGGCTCCGGCTGCGGGAGTGGTGGTTGCTTCGGGTAATCCTCCGCCGGCCACCAATGCTGGGCAAACTCCCCCGCCCGACATCGCGCCCACGGCAACGTTCCGCTCTCAGGCGCGCCTGGTGCAGTTGGATGTGGCGGTGACGGATTCCAACGGCCGCCCGATCACAGGATTGCAGCCGTCCGACTTTACGGTGCTCGAAGACGGCAAACCCCAGGAGATTCGCGTGTTCGAGCCGCATGCTCCGGGGCTCAAGTCGGCATCTGCTCCTCCGGCTCCCGTCAGCTTGCCACCGCATACGTTCACTAATCGCGTGGACACGCCTCCGGAAGGCACGCTCAGCATTCTGCTGCTCGACCTCTGGAATACTCCGGTGACGGATCAGGCATATGCGCGCAAGCAGATGATTGAATTTCTGAAGACGCTTCCCAAGGGCAAAACTCTGGCAATGTTCGTGTTCGGCACCAAGCTGACCATGGTGCAGGGATTTACGGACGACCCCTCTGCGCTTTTGGCGGCGGCGGAAGGAGTGAAGACCGAACGGTCGCTGCTGATTCGGAACGACTCCGAACGCCAGTCGTTTCAGGGCGCGGCGGACGACGTTGGACGCATAGCCCGGCCGTCATTGCCGGCTGGGGCTCCGGCGGGAGTGGACCTGGACAGTTCGCAGGGCGGGACCCTGGATCTGGGCAACGCGAACGCGCGGAAGCAGTCGGACGCCTCGATGGAGACCGACCGGACGTCGGAGCGGGTCTTCACTACGCTGGATGCGCTGAGTGCTCTGGCGCGGGCCGTAACGAGTTATCCGGGACGCAAGAATCTGATCTGGCTCTCGGGCAGTTTTCCGGTTCGACTCAAGCCCTCGTCAGCGGACCTGTTGCAACTGAATGCCGGGGGCGCCCCGGACACCGGGCTTAACAACTCGCCCAATTTTCCGATCGCTCTCCGGGCTGCCGCCACCGCGCTGGCGACCGCGCGGATTGCGGTCTATCCGATGGATGTCCGGGGCATTCAGGTGGGCGGGGTTGATATCGGGGTCAGTGCCGGGGAGGGCGTCAGCTTTACGGGAGTGTCGAATCCGACCGCATTGAAGGACGATATGAACGTGCAGTCTGCCACGCGCTTCGAGGAGCGCAGCGCGATGCAGGAAATGGCGGATCAGACAGGCGGAGAACTCCTGAACGGCAATAGTGTGAAGGAGGCGATCGGCCGCGCCCTTGACGACGGTTCCACGTACTACGCGATTGCCTACACGCCCACCAAGAGCGAAGAAGGGCAGCAGCAGTTCCGCAAAATCGAAGTGAAGCTGAACCGCGCCGGGGTGAAGATGGCGTATCGTCCGGGATATTTCCCGAATGGTAAGCCAGAAGGCGGGGCGCCAAAAACGCATCCGCTGATTGTGGCGATGCAGCCCGGTGTACCGCTTTCAACGGTGATCCCGCTCACGGTGGAGGTGCTTCCGCCGGACGCAGTCAACAAAAAGACACGGATCACCTACACTATCGATATTCGCGGGCTTGATTTTGTGGATACTCCGGAGCATCGAAAGCGCGCGGTGCTCGATTGCATCGCGGTCGCATTTAGCAAGGCGGGGGCGCCGGTGGGGCAAATCTCCAACACGATGGACGCAACGCTACCGCTGGCGGATTACGAAGCGGCATTGAAGTCCGGGCTGGTTGTACCGCAGGAGATCGATCTTCCACCGGGTCAGTACATTCTGCGGTTTGGTGTGATGGATCACGCATCGCAGAAGATTGGGACGCTGGATGCTCCGCTGGCGGTGACAGCGATTGCGGCGGCAAAGTAGGGGTAGGCAGGGTGCGGGCTTGCTGGAAAAGTCTGCGGTGCGTACCTCGGGGGCTAAAGCCACATTCAAAGCAAAAGCGGTTACCGTGGCGGTAAACCGCTGCGCCACCCAAAATCAGAGTTTTTCAGCAAACTGTTTAGCCCCGCGGATCACCTCGTCGGCTGATCGCGAAAATTCGGACCCTGCTGCCCGCCCGGGTCCGGCGATTGCGGCCCAGTAATCGGACGCGTCGGATCGATTCCGCCCGCTGGCCGGTCTACCGGCATATCTTCCCCAGGCCGCCTGAGCGTAGGCGCATTCACCGGCCGCTCCTGCGGCTTGTCTGACGCTACCGCAGTCGGCAACTCCACTTCCCGCTCGGTCCGAATCTCTTTCTGACCGCCCACCTTCATCGTCTCCACGCGCGCCACTTCTTCTCCCACAAAACGCACAAAGTCGACGTCCTGCGGAGGCTCTCCATAAATCCACTCTTCGTACTCGACTTCATCCGCATGCTCGCGCAACTTCTTCGGCGGACGCCCCTTCGCGTACATCACCATCTCCCGGTTCATCCCCACCAGCACATGATGATTTTTAATCGCTTCCTTAACCTTGGGCGGCACGGTATCCAGGTAAGCCTCGAGCGCCGACTTCGAATCGAAATCCAGCACCGGACGCATCAACTGCTTCAACTCCGGCCCCGTCATCTCGGGCACGTACTTGTCAAAATAGACATCCACAAAAGACCCGCGCGCATTCGCGTTCGAGTCCGAAGGTGCGACCGGAGCCGACCCACCCGCTCCCTCAATCTGAATCCGCTGATACCACTTCTGCTTCTTGACCGGACCGCCGTTCAACTCAAAATGAACAAAGTTTGACTTGATCTCGACATCAGTAATTCGAGCCTGATCACCCGCCTTGGCCGCCGGACCCCACAAAGCCATCAGGTGCTGAAGCTCTTCTCCATGAGGAGTGATGACCCCGTTCCGAAGTTTGAGCCCAGTCTTTCCCATGGGGAAATTCGTGCGCACGTAGCACAGCTCGGCGTTGAACACGCGGATAATTTCCTGGCGTGTCTCCTTGGTCATGGGCGGAGCAGAACTGTTGTCGGCCACAGCAAGAGCGCTGCCAAAAAGGACAACGAGAAGAGGGACACAGCGGAACGACACGAAGCACCCCGTACCGATGCACCCATTATAGACCCGGTGGCAAGGGATTGACGCAATCGCTCATCACCCATCACTTCGATGACTCAATCGCTTTATACTGCCCCCATGCGGGACTTCTCCCCCGAACCGCCGCTCGAAGATGAAGGTCCCAGCATTGAAGCTCGTCCCACATCCGCGACCGGAGTTCCGGCCGCTGTCAATTCTCTGCGTGTTTCCCTGCGCCAACTCGGTCCCGAACGTACCTACGACACCTGGCGCAAGGTCAACCAGATCGACGGATTCGACTGCCCCGGCTGCGCCTGGGCAGAGCCCGGCAAACGCAACGCTCTGGAATTCTGCGAGAACGGCGCCAAGGCGTTTGCCGACGACGCATCCACCCGGCTCTGCACTCCCGAATTATTCGCCTCGCATTCCGTGGCCCAACTCGCCCGGCACAGTGACCTCTGGCTCAATGCCCAGGGACGCATCGCGCAACCGATGATTCTGCCGCCAGATCAGGACCATTACCACCCCATCCCGTGGCCCGAAGCCTTTTGCCTCATCGCTGACGAACTGCGCGCCTGCTCCACTCCCGACGAGGCAGTCTTCTACACCAGCGGCAAAGCCATCAACGAATCGGCATTTCTGTTTCAACTGCTCGCACGCCGTTTCGGAACAAACAATCTTCCGGACTGCTCCAACATGTGCCACGAGTCTTCGGGTTTGGGACTGACCGAATCGCTGGGAGCAGGTAAGGCCACGGTCACACTCGACGACCTCGAAGGAGCCGACGTCATCCTGATCCTCGGCCAGAATCCGGGTACGAATCATCCCCGCATGCTGACCTCAGTGGAAATTGCAAAGAAGCGGGGCGCGCGCATCATCGCCGTCAATCCCCTGAAGGAAGTCGGCCTGATTCGCTTCGTTCACCCGCAGCATCCGCTGGCGATTCTTCGCAACGGCACCGCCCTCGCCGATCTCTACCTGCAAGTCCGCATCAACGGCGACGTAGCGCTGCTACAAGGGCTGGCCAAATGCCTGCTGGCAAACAACGCAATCGAACGCGAATTTATCGACCTCCACACAAACGGATTTGCTGACTATCGCCGCAACATCGAAGCTGCCGACTGGGACCTAATCGTTCGCGAGTCCGGTATCGCTCGCGCACAGATCGAACAAGCAGCCACCCTACTGGCGAAAAGTCGAGGCACCGTAGCCTGCTGGGCCATGGGCCTGACGCAACACGAGAACGCCGTCGACAACATCCGGGAACTCACCAACCTGCTGCTCATCGGAGGCCACGTCGGGCGTCCCAACGCCGGCCTGTTTTGCGTGCGAGGCCACTCCAACGTCCAAGGAGACCGCACCATGGGCATCGCCGAGAAAATGCCCGAGACCTTTTACGCGTCGCTGGAAAGAGAGTTCACCATCTCGTGCCCGCGCAAACACGGCTACAACACTGTAGAAGGGATCGAAGCCATGGCCGCAGGCCGCGTGCGTGTGTTCTTGAGCCTGGGAGGAAATTTTCTGTCGGCGACGCCCGACACCAACGCCGTCGCCAGCGGCTTGCGCAAAACACGACTGACGGTGTCCATCGCCACCCGCCTGAACCGTTTCCATCTTGTAACCGGCCAGTCCGCCCTCATTCTCCCGTGCCTCTCGCGGACCGAACTTGACCAGATGGGCTCGGTCGAAAATACCGTGTCCTGGGTTTCGCCCACGCGCGGCATCTTCCCGCCGGTCTCGCCGGAATTGCGCAGCGAAGCGACCATCGTTTGCGGCATCGCCGACGCCCTCTTCGGAAGCACCTGGAGTAGCGAATACGCCAGTGACTACCGGCACCTGCGCGAGAAAATTGCGAGAATCGTGCCTGGATTTGAGAACTTCAATCAACTTTTGGATCAGGGCGGCTTCTACGCGCCCGTCCCCGCGAAGCAGCGACAATTCCGCACCGCCAGCGGCAAAGCCGAATTCGCCGTCTGTCAGATCCAACCACTGCAAGTAGCACCCGGACAACTGGTCATGACCACCATCCGCACCCACGACCAGTTCAACACAACGATCTATGGCAACGACGACCGCTACCGGGGCATTCACAATGGCAGACGAGTCGTCTTCCTCAACGCCGAAGACATGCGCGACCGCGGCCTCGTCGAACAACAACTCGTCGATCTGACCAGCCACTACCGCGGAGAGCAACGCACGATAAAAGCGGTTCGCGCAATTCCATATGACCTCCCTCGTAGCAACGCGGCCATGTATTTTCCGGAGTCGAATGCGCTCGTTCCGCTTGGTCAGCGGGCACGCGGCAGCATGACGCCGGCGTCGAAGTCGGTCATCGTTAGTATTGCGCCGAGCAAATAACATTGGAAACTCGACCAGACGACCACAAGAAGGCCGGGGGAGCGCATATTCATGAGGAAAATTCGCTATGCGGTGGCGATGAGTTTGGATGGCTATATTGCTGGTCCTAACGGAGAAGCAGACTGGATCGGCGTCGACCCTGAGGTTGACTTCGCTGCCATCTGGGCGCAATTCGACACCTTGCTCATGGGGCGACACACGTATGAGGCTGCACGCAAAAGACTGGGCGAAGCGGCGTTTACTGGAATCACGACAATCGTCTTGTCGCGGACAATGAAACAGCAAGCGCACCCGGGAGTGACGGTCATCTCCGAACTGAATTCGAGTTGGGTGGAAGCGCTGCGGGCTCGGACGGGCAAAGATATTTGGCTATTTGGAGGTAGCGGACTCTTTCGCTCCTTGCTCGATTCCGGTCACGTGGACACCGTCGAGGTGAGCGTTATACCTGTCTTGTTAGGAGACGGAGTGCCATTGGTTCCGCCTCCCTACGATCCAGCTAAGCTGCGGTTGGTGAGCCACAAGCTTTACAGGTCGGGAAGAGTGTCACTGGCGTATGACGTGCTGCGCTAGGCGTCGCTGTTGTTCGCCCATTATCTCAACATAACCGGCAACACATTCAACTTCGAGGACGAGCGATAACTAATGACTGGTGGCGGGCCGCTACGCCAAACTCTCCACCCGTAACCCCTCACGTGCCACCCGCAACGGCATGATGTGCCCGCCGGCCCGCCCCACCGCGCTCGCCACCGCCTCCTTGGCTCCCTCTTCCACCATCATCAGGACGCACCCGCCTCCACCCGCGCCACAAACCTTCGCGGCGCGACCGCCACTCTTGCGCGCCACGGCAATGAGCCTGTCGATCAGCGGCGTCGTAATGCCGGGCGCATTCGTCCGACGCAGCTTCCACTCCTCGCGCAATAACCGCGCGACATCTTCCCAATCATGGCGGAGCAACGCTCCGTGCATCTCGCGCGCAATACTGGCAATCTTCTCCAGATTGCGAAACACGTGCTTGTCGCCATTGATATGCGATTTGAACACTTCCCAATTGTTGATCCCCGACTGCCGCGGCGCACCCGTATACACCAGCACGAAGCGCAGCTCGATCTCCTCCGGAGCCACCGGCACCGCGGCGCGGCGCACGCCGTCGGCATCGAGATGAATCGCGTTTACGCCGCCATAGAGCGCCGGATAGTAGTCCTGGCACCCCGTCGGCACGCGGATCACCTGCGCCTCAACGTTCTGCGCGACAACGCGCATCGTCTCCAGATCCAGATCCCTCCCGGTAAACTTCGCCAGCGCTGCGGTAGTCGCGATCATCATCGCCGACGATCCCGAAATCCCCGCCCCTGCTGGCGACTGCGAGTTAGTCTCCACCCGCAATCCCCGCTCAGGCGCAAAGTAGCGCACGAGATAAGCCGCCAGCACGTGCTTATGCTTTCTGCTGGCAACCAACTCGTCGAGATTGGCGAACGATTCCGAGCGATCCGTATCGATCGAACACAGCTCAATCTGCGGCCCCTTGAGCGGAGTGATCCGGCAAGTGGTGAAGACTTCCAGCGCAAAGTTCAGTGTCAGCGCCCCCGGATGAAACAGATACAAAGGCCAAAGGTCGATCGTTCCTCCCGCCAGGTCGGCGCGGCAGGGCGCTTGCGCGGTGATGGTCGGTTGCAGGGCTGAAACGGGCTTTCCGGTCATGCCAAGGTTGTATCACGCGACCGCACGGAATTTCAGCGAATGGGCGCGTCCCCATGCGAATGCGCACTCAGCCCCTACGGCCATCCGCCGGTGACCCGCACTGATTACTTCCGTAACGGTCAGTTGTACCAGCAGCACCTAAGTGTTCGACCCGCTACGAACCTAAAATAGACCGATACGGAGCGAGCACCCCCGCGCTCAGCCCGAGGGACAGGCCTTTTGCCACTGAAGCTGCGCATTCCTACGCGTGTACCACTGCTCTACGTCATCCTCGGCGTACTGCTGGCGATCAGCGTCGTCCCGATGTATTTCTACTCGGCGCAGATTGAGGCTATGAATCGGGAGCGCCTCAAAACCAACGAAATGTTGCTTCAGAATACCGTCACCCGATCGCTCGCCGACGACATTTCCCAGCACCAGGAAACGCTCCGGATGATGCTTTCGAACCTGGCATCGTCAATCCAGGTCACGACCGGTAACGATATCGGCGGACAAAATATTGCGGCGCCGGAATTACGCGCTCTGCTGGAACATTTCGTGTCGTCCTCCAACGACATCGCCTATGCGACCGTGCTGAACCTCGATGCCAAAGGAATTTCCGCCGGACGCATCGAACCTGACGCCTTTCTGCAACGCGAACTCGAACGCGCCTACGCCGCCGCTCGTGAAAAACGCAGCTATAGCGGTCAGCCGCTCGTCATCGGCGGCGGCAAATCCGCTCGCACCGTGCTGCTTGTCAGCGCGCCGATTCTCTACGGCGACCGCTTCCTCGGAATGATCGGCTGCGTCATCGATCTTCAATTCCTGATTCGCCGCCTGCAGGAGGTAAATCGCGCTGGCCTTATCCCATATGTGGTCGACAGCCAGGGACGCCTGGTCGCCGCCGCATCCGCCGAATTTGCCACCGGCCAGGACATGACGACCTTCGATATCGTCCGCGGATTCGTCGACGACGGAGCCAAGGCCCAACTCGTAGCCACCCGTGAATTCGCGATTCGAGACGGCAAGAACGACATCCAAATGTTGGGAACGTACAGTCCCGTTTCCGCGCTCGATTGGGCCGTGGTCGTGCAGAAGCCGCGCGACGAAGCTTATCGCAGCATTTACGAAATGCAGCGCACCGGACGCCTTCTGGCTCTGCTGGCGGTTTTCCTCAGCATTTTTCTAAGTATCTTCTCCGCCCGCCGCATCACGCATCCGTTGCAGGTGCTGGCCGAATCCAGCCGCGCCATCGCGAAGGGCGACTTCACTCAGCGCGTGCACATCAAGACCCGAACAGAAATTGGTGAACTGGCATCGACTTTCAACACTATGTCCGAAGAACTCGAACAGTTTGTTGAAGACCTGCGGCGCACCGCCGACGAAAACAAAGCCCTCTTCATGGGCTCGATTCAAACTCTCGCCGGCGCAGTCGACGAAAAAGATCCCTACACCCGCGGCCATTCCGACCGCGTCACCAAGTACTCGCTCATGATCGCCAAGGAAATGGGATTGGATCCCGGCTTCCTGGAAATCCTCCGCATCTCCGCCCAACTGCACGACGTAGGCAAGATCGGAATCGAAGACCGCATCCTGAAAAAACCCGGCGCGCTCACGCCGGAAGAATTCGAAATCATGAAAACGCATACCACCAAGGGCGCGAACCTGCTGCGGCCCGTGGCCCAGTTGCGCGAAATGCTGCCCGGCATCGAACTGCACCACGAAGCACTCAACGGACGCGGCTATCCCTACGGACTGTCGGGCGACGACATCCCCCTGCTTCCCCGCGTGATCGCCGTCGCCGACACGTTCGACGCCCTCACCACCAACCGTCCCTATCAGCAGGCCCACGACCCGTACGAAGCAATCCGGATCATCGAAAATCTCTCCGGCAAGCGCCTGGACCCCACCGCAGTCACCGCTCTGCTAGCCATCTTTCTACGCGGAGACATCAAGCTTCCCAAGGTGGCGGCACTTCCCGGTACGCCCCAGCCCTTGCCCAGTCCTATAACACCGGTCGACCCCGTAGTTGCCGACACGCGTAGATCGTAGAGCGCTGCGGACGCCGCAGCGGCGACCTTCGAAGCCGATGCCCTTGGACTTAGTGCTGAAGGCTGAGTGCTGAATGCTTAACTCGCAGCCCTATATAATCGACCCAGCGGACACGCCATGATTCAGACCCTATTCGGCAGCCTGGACGAGGTCCAGAAGCCCAGTTTCCTCGATCGCATGAAAGAGGCCGTCTCGCGGACCCGCGAGAACCTGGCCGAACGCATCGAGGACGTGGTCGCGATCGGCAAGGAAATCGATCGTTCCACGCTCGACGACCTGGAAGCCACCCTGATCGGAGCCGACCTCGGCACCACCACGACCCAGGAAGTTCTTCAGAAACTGCGCGACAAAGCCGACCGCAAGCAGATCAAAGACGTAGCCGAACTGAAACGCCTTCTCAAAGAGGAACTGCTCGCAATTCTTAACGTAACCGCCTCGCAGCCGCTCACGAAGGTAGCTCGCGCCCCGGAAGTCATCCTCGTCGTTGGCGTGAATGGCACCGGCAAAACCACGACGATCGGCAAGCTATCGCAAGTCTTCCGCTCGCAAGGCAAGACTGTCCTGCTCTGCGCCGCTGACACCTTCCGCGCCGCCGCCATCGAACAACTTGAAATCTGGGGACAGCGAACCGGAACCGAAGTGATCAAAACCAAAGCCGGAGGCGATCCGGCAGCCGTGCTCTTCGACGCCCTGCAAGCCGCCACCGCCCGTAAGACAGACTACGTGATCGTCGACACCGCCGGGCGTCTGCACAACAAGCAGAACCTGATGATGGAACTCGAAAAAATGAAACGCACCGCCGAGCGCATCGTGTCCGGCGCGCCACATGAAACGCTGCTGGTAATGGACGCCACCACCGGCCAGAACGGATTGCAACAAGCTCGCCAGTTTACACAGTCTGCCGGAGTGACCGGAATCGTCCTGACGAAATTAGACGGCACCGCCAAGGGCGGCGTAGTCGTAGCGATCTCACGCGAGCTAGGATTGCCCGTGCGATTCGTAGGCGTAGGCGAAAAAGCTGGAGACTTGCTGCCGTTCGACGCGAAAGAATTTGTGGACTCGCTGTTTGCGTAAGGGCAGTCCTCGTGTGCAATACATCGTACGGCGCGTGCAAAACAGCGTGCAGCACCGTGGAAGAGCGGCCCTTCAGGGCCGCGTAAGCTGTCTAAGGTGGCCGGGGCTTCAGCCCCTGTGCGGCCCGAGAACGTGGAGGACCAGCCCGATGAAGCCGAAATCAAAATCGCGTCTGCAGCGCTTACTAGACCGGCTGCTAAGTCTCTTCCGCCCGAGGCCCGAACCCGAAGATCCCTTCGCCTACAAAATGGCCCCGATCCGCCGCCCGCGCCCGGGCCGTAGCGGCGCCGCCGTAGCCGAACTCGAAGAAGACGGGAACTAGCGCCAATTGAGCGACGAACTCTATCACCTGCGCAAAGCGCTAGAACTGGCCCGTGCCGGCATCGGCCTCACTTCGCCCAACCCGGCGGTCGGCGCAGTAGTCGTCGATTCCGCCGGCAAAAAAGTCGGCGAAGGTACCCATACTTACGAAGGCATAAAGCACGCCGAAATCCTGGCGCTCGAAAAGGCGGCTGGACGCGCCCGAGGCGGCACTCTCTTCATCAACCTCGAACCCTGCTCCCATCAAGGACGCACTCCTCCCTGCGCCGACGCCGTCGTCGTCGCCGGAATCCGCCGCGTAGTCTGCGCGATGAAAGATCCGAATCCGCAAGTCAGCGGTCAGGGGTTCGACAAACTCCGCGCCGCCGGAATCCAGGTCGATGTTGGCCTGTTTGAGAAAGAAGCAAAAGAGCTGAACGAGGGTTTCGCGCGGTACATTCGCACCGGGACACCGCTGGTGACGCTGAAAGCCGCCATGACCCTGGACGGCAAAATCGCCCCCGCGCCCTCGGGGTCGCCACACCCCACCAACATAGCAGCGGGCGGATCAACCGGCGGCTGGATCACAGGTGAAGTAGCGCGCCAGCACGTCCACCAGTTGCGCCATCAGCACGACGCCATCATGGCCGGCGTAGGCACCGTCATCGCCGACGACCCTCTGCTCACCGACCGCAGCGGCCTGCCAAGAAGGCGTCCCCTGCTGCGAGTCTTGCTCGATTCGTGGCTCCGCCTGCCGCTGGAATCGCGCCTGGTAAAGACCGCGCAGAACGACGTTCTGGTCCTCTACTCGCAGGCCGATGAAACCAAGAAGCAGGAACTGGAAAAACTCGGCATCCGAGTCGAACACATCGCTCCCGCCCATCCCGACGGACGCCCCGACCTGGCCGCCGTCCTGCGCCATCTCGGCCAGCAGCAGATCACAAGCGTCCTGATCGAAGGCGGCGCAACCGTAAATTGGACTGCTCTCTCCTCGGGAGTCGTCGACAAACTATTCCTCTACTACGCCCCAAAGATTCTCGGTGAAGGCGCCGTCCCATTCGCCGCCAGCGGAGGCGCCACGGGTCATCACGGCATGCTACGAGCCCAGAGAATTGAAGTGCATCAGTTCGGAGAGGACTTTGCCGTCGAAGGGTACTTGCGGGATCCTTACCAGGACTGAATCCGGCCTCAAATACCCTTCCCAGCTGCAAAGCCGTGCATATTGACAATAGCTTTCGTCGGGTCCATCATTCCCGCCCGGACTCGGATTTCGTTTTGTGGATAGTCTCGACGCCCTTTTCGTTGTTTCAATCAACGGAACTTGTCGGCTCTGTCCAACGTAATCCAATCATCCTCAAGAGTTGCCTTAGAAAGGGCCCTGCTCCAAATGTCTTCCCGCCAAATGACGACCCGATTGTTCACTGCTCTGGCTGCACTCACACTGTTGTCGGCATTGCCAGTGCTTCATGCTTCCACCTGGAACCAGCTTGCGCCGGCTGTTTCTCCTCCTGCGCGGTTTTATCCGGCAATGGCCTATGACCCCGTCAGCAAGAAAATCGTCCTGTTCGGCGGTTTTGGCGACAACGGCAATCTCAACGACACCTGGACCTTCGACGGCGTCAACTGGACGCAGGTCGCAACCGCGGTCGCGCCATCGCCAAGAAACGGCGCCGGCATGGCGTTTGACCGCCCCAGCAGAAAGCTGGTGATGTTTGGCGGCTTCAACACCAACAAGTATCTGCACGACACATGGGTGTGGGACGGCGCGACTTCGACCTGGACCGAGGTATCCATGGTTAAATCGCCGCCGCACGCAACCGGGGCCTCATTGTTTTCCGATCCGCTCACCCGAGGCGCAATGATGTTCGGTGGATACAACGCCAACCGGCGAGTCCCGGCCTTCAACATCACATGGCGCTGGACCGGCAACTCATGGAAACAACTCCACCCTCACACGATTCCGATCCCCAGGGGCTGGGGGACTGCAACCCTCGATGTGCTCCGGCACAACGTCGTCATGACCGGCGGCAACGGCGACACCATTCGCACGGACAACACCTGGACATGGGACGGCGTCGACTGGACATGGGTGACGCCCGCGACTCAGGTGCCCCGGTTCGTCGGTGGAGGGAGCGCGTTCGACCCCGGAGCCCATGCCGTAGTGCTGTTCGGCGGATTTAATGACGACGGAACGGGAGAAACCTGGTCATGGAGCGGAACCGATTGGGCTCAATGGTCCCCAAACAATTCCCTGTCAGCCCGCGAGGGCGTCGGGATGGCCCATGATCGCGCCTCTCATCAAGTAATCCTGTTCGGTGGCCTGACTGCCGACGGCTTCCTGATGAACGAGACCTGGCAACTGGTAGGACACTAGCGGCGACGAACCACTCAGCAGCTAGGCGCGATGTATTGTTTATTGGCTGAGTCCTGCCTAGTCATGCTCACCGGCGTCGCCGAAGAGGCAAGCAGGGTCGCAAACTCTCCGTATTTTTCCTTTTCATCGTGATTCTGTCATCCCCTTGGTAGCCGTTCATTTTCTGTTTATCTCGCGGCTGCTAGGATTCTCCTCGAATCCGCCACTTCGCGATCAGCGAATGCCAAAGCAGCGACAAAGTCCCTGGAGGATTTCCATGAATCGTCAATCTCACTTGAAGCGCACAGTGTTTGCGATGGTTATTAGCGCCACCGCAACTGCCGGAGCAGCCAACGTTTGCCAAGTAACTGCACAAGATGGTTTGAACTCCTGCAAGAAAATCGCCCAGAGCGATAATTGGAACGCCTTGGGAATGTGCGCCAACATTTCCGACCCGCAAAGCCAGCAGGCCTGTATTCTGAAGGCCAAGTCAGACTACCAATCTGCCCTGACGTCCTGCCAGGATCAGTTCACCGAACGTAACCAGATATGCCACAAGTTAGGTGGTGGAGCTTACAATCCGACGATTGATCCCGCTAGCTTTTCCTCCGTCATCGACAATCCGTACTTTCCCCTGAAGCCGGGTACGACATACATCTACGAGGGGCCCACGTCTAGTGGTTTTATAAGAACCGAGTTCGCGGTTACCACGAAAACCAAGCTTATTGACGGAGTCACCTGCGTGGAAATTCACGATCAGGTCTTCACCGACGGCGAACTCACTGAAGACACACTCGATTGGTTCGCCCAGGACAAAGACGGAAGTGTCTGGTACTTCGGCGAAGACTCGGATGAACTCGTCAATGGACGGATTTCCAGCCTTGGGGGCTCCTGGCAGGGCGGATTGAAGGGCGCGAGCCCGGGCATTGTCATGGAGGCTCATCCCAAAGCCGGTGACTTCTATCGCCAGGAGTTCCTGCTGAACACGGCAGAGGATTCCGCAGGCGTGCTTGACCTGAATCAAACCGCCACCGTTCCCGCAGGAACCTTTCATCACTGCCTTGAGACCGAGGAAGTCACCGGACTCGAGCCTGGCGCCCTTGAACACAAGTTCTATGCTCCAGGAGTCGGCAATGTGCTGACCGTTGATCTGGTTACGGGCGACACCTTTCCTCTGGTTCAGATCATTGGCAATTAACGAAATCATGCAGGTGCATTGCGGTAAACAGCCGGCGACCTGACCCTTCCATTGCTTGTCTCCAGCGGTTAGAAGGGTTCGGTCGCCGATTCGCTTTTGGCAACTGGGGAAAGAGAGTTTAAGCCTTACTCACGACAGGGCAGAGAAATCAAAAATGTGCTGCCTGCAGATCCGGAGTGTTGAAGTGTAAGCCGGCCTCCGTGTAACTCGGCGATGGCGCGCGCGATGGCAAGACCTAAACCAGCTCCACCCAGCCCATTCGGCCCCGACCGCGCTGTGTCGACACGAAAGAATCGATCGAAGACCCGAGGCTGAAGTTCATCGGGAATGCCGCAGCCCGTGTCGGCGACTGTAATCTCGTAGATGACGCCGGTTTGTCGCAACCGCACGTCGATGGTTCCGGCTTCCCGCGTGAATTTGACCGCGTTATCGAGCAGGTTGGAAATCATTTGCCGGAGCAGGCGATCGTCGCCGCGATAGGGAGCTTCCCCGGTGGATTGCGATCTGATCCGAATGCTTTTACGCTGCGCCAAAATGCCGGCCGCGCGCGTTGTATCCGCGACGATTTCGTCGAGATAGAGGTCGCCCATGTTGAGCGGAAGCTGGTTCATGTCGGCGCGGGTCAGTGCGAACATGTCCTCCACGATGCGACTCAAACGACCCGCCTGCTGCTCAATCACGGCGAGAGCCTCTCGATACTCCGAATCGGATCGCTGCGGCTTGTGTAATGCGACCTGGGCCGCCGTCCGGACAACCGAGAGTGGCGTCCTCAGTTCATGGGAAGCATCCGCCATGAACTGCCGCTGTTGCGAAAACGATGCGCTCAGACGGGACAGTAACTCGTTGAATTTGGAAGCCAGGCGTCCGAGTTCATCACTGGCTCCCACTGGAAGCCGTTCCCCGAGATTATTCGCTGTGATACGTTCGGTCGCGGCAGCCATGTCCGCCAGTGGTGACAGACTGCGTCGGGCCAGCAACCAGCCTCCCGAACCGGAGACAAGCAGGGCAAGCACAATCGCAGCCTCTAACCCGGTCTCCAGCGCATCCATTTGATCGCCGATGGTCTCCGCGGAAGCGCTGACAACCACGAACGTGGAAGAACCGCCCCCTGCCCCCGGCGTCAGTTGTTGATAGACCCCACGGCAGCTATCGTCGGCTTCCGAGTTGGATTCCTGCAGTTCATAGAACTGCGGGGATGGCGAAGCGCGAAGGGGGAGAGCCGGAAGCCGGAAGGCCACAGCGGAACGAATCGGCTTTCGCGCAAGCACTTGGCCATCGGCGTTAACAAGGGCAACGATCTGGCCCGGGAAACGAGGATCTTCGAGTGCCTCCGCGACCATGGACTGGTTTGCGTTGCGCGCAAGGACTGACCTGGTTGTATGCAGAGTGACGCGCAGATTCGCATTCATGCGGCCTACCAGAATGCGCGCGACGAAGAAATACACCCCTGTGCTGAACAGGATGAGCACCACACTGAACGCGCCCACGTACCAGAGTGTCAATCGCAGGCGTAGCGGACTAGACATCGCCGCGAGGCTCCTCGGATGAGAGCATGTACCCCTCCCCGCGGAGGGTGCGCAGCAGTTTCGGGGAGTTGCCCTCATCAATCTTGCGGCGGAGGCGTTGGATGTAGACCTCGATCAGGTTGGAAAAAGGATCATACGCTTCGTCCCAAACGTGTTCCGAGATCTCGGCCCGGCCCACTACTTGATCCACGTGGCGTGCTAGGTAGTCGAGTAGGGCATATTCCTTGGCGGTCAGTGTGATGGAACGGTGGGCTCGCAGGACCCGTCGGGACCGAGTGTCAATCAGCAGATCGGCAACATGCACCGTCTCCGGACGCACTTCCGGACCACGCCTCAGCAATGCCCGTATTCGGGCGAGCAGTTCATGAAAATCGAAGGGCTTGCTCAGGTAGTCGTCAGCCCCAGCGTCCAGTCCTTGGACGCGATCATGGACGGCGTCACGCGCGGTCAACATCAGCACTGCTACGCCCGAACCGCCCGCTCGCAAGCTTCGGCAAACCTCGATTCCATTGCGCAAAGGCAGCATCACGTCCAGCAGCACGAGGTCGTAGTCGTTGATGCTCGCCTGGTAGAGCGCCATCTCTCCATCCGCCGCGATATCGACTGCATAGGACTGCTCGCGCAGGCCTTTGGCAAGAACTTGGGCCGCATCGGATTGGTCTTCGACCAGCAGGATTCGCACGAATCCCTCCGCAGAATTGCCCGGATGATGTTAGCAGGGAGAACATAAACCACACATAAACGCACGGGAAGAGGATCGCTATCCGCGATCCGGTCCTTCTCAGGATGCAAGTGTAGAACCCATTATGCTCTAGACTATCTACGAATCCCTGGAGTCCGGCATGTTCACTGGAATCATCGAAGAAGTAGGCAACGTCATCAAAATCCAGCAGCGCGGCGAGAACCGCCGCATCACGGTCGAGGCCAAGACCACGCCAGGACAACTAGCCACCGGCGACAGCGTCTCCGTAAGCGGCGTCTGCCTGACCGCACTCGACATCAAGCCGACATCCTTTTCCGCCGACCTCGCGCCCGAAACCTGGGAGCGGACTTCCTTCTCGCGTATTCACGAAGGCGCGCTGGTCAATCTGGAACTCTCTATGAAAGCCGACGGCCGCTTCGGCGGACACATCGTCCAGGGACACGTGGACGGCGTCGGCCGCCTCCTCGAACTGGAACGCATCGCCGGATCAGAAAACTGGTGGCTGCATATTGAACTGGCACCCGAGATCGAGAAATACACCGTATTCAAAGGCTCGATCTCAATCGAAGGCATCAGCCTCACAGTCGCCCGGCTCGAAGGCAAGCGCTGTACGATCGCAGTCATCCCCCACACCGTCGAGATGACAAACCTGGGATCACTCAAGCCCGGAGACCCCGTGAATCTCGAAGCCGATCTGATCGCGAAGTATGTCGAAAAGATGATGCGGCGCGAACCAGAGAGCCACCTCACGATCGAAGAGTTGGTGCGGCAAGGGTTTTGAGGAGCGGTGGATGGGAAGAGTGGTCGAGCGCACGCCCTTCGTAGCGAACTAGCGGGACCGGGAGGGCACGGCTTCAGCCGTGCCGATAGGTGCAAGAACTCCGGCTTCAGCCGCTGAGGGACTGGCCGCCACCGTAATTCTTAGAGTCGGCCGCCAGCGAACCTTGGGGGGGAAGCCCCAATCAATATCGCGCTGGGCGGCACGGCTAATGCCGTGCCCTCCCAAAAACCAACCGTGATAATCATCAACCACTGGCCACTGCCTTACGCTTCCAGCGTCAGTTCATCCAGCTCCAGAAATTCCTTCACAATGGGCTCGTCGGACTTCTCCATTTCCTTGTAAGGTCCGAAGAAAATCACCCGCGCTTCGTGCAGAAACACAATGCGGTCCGCGAGCTTCTTGGCGAGTCGCATGTCGTGGGTGACCACCACTGAAGTCAGGTGCAATTGCAGTTTCAGTCGCGCGATCAGGTCGCCGAGCAGTTGCGCCATCAGCGGATCCACCATGGTCGTCGGCTCGTCGTACAAAACGCACTCCGGCTGCGCCGAAAGCGCACGCGCAATCGCCACCGAGCGCTTCATCCCAGTAGAAAGATCAGACGGCAGCAGATCGCGCATTTCCTTTACGCCCACCATCTCCAGCAGGCCGTCTACAACTTGTAGAATTTGCTCTTCTGACAGCTCTCGACGTTCACGCAGAGGAAATGCCACGTTTTCGCCCACGCTCAGCGAATCAAAAAGCGCGCCGTTCTGAAACACCATCGTGACTTTCTTGCGGATCAGTTCCAGCTGCGGCTCGTTGAAGTCCGTGATGTCCTCTCCCGCCACGATCACACGCCCGGAATCCGGCTTCAGAAAACCCATGATGTTATGCAGAGAGACCGACTTTCCGACGCCGCTACGCCCCAGGATGCACACCATCTCTCCCGGCAACACATCGAAGCTCACGTGATCAAGGATTACGCGATCTCCGAACGCCTTGCAGACGTCCTGAAATTCGATGTACGGCTTGGTCGTTCCGTTAGCCATCGCCAACAGCATGGCACGACAGGCGACCCCTGCTCAACCATTTGTGCGGGAAATTTCCACGAAAACGCCCCAGATCGTGGGGACGGAGACTCAATTCGGGTCCTCTACTCAGAACTCGCCGCCCGCAGATCGTCGGGCGTATTCACATTGAAAAACAGGCGTTCCGCAAAGCCCGCGGTTGCCAATTCTTCGGCCTCGAGGATGCGCACGGGAACCTCTTCGAACAGCGCATCAATCTTGAACTTCCCAGCGCGAAGCGCCTTCTCGGCCGGGACTGCGAATGAACGGCGATACACCGCGCACAGAGGCTGAAAGCCTTTCGCGGTGCGGGGAACAACGACCACCGCGTCCGATGCGGACGCGGTCCCGCGTAGAAATGCAAGCAGTGCCGAAGTGACGAGCGGCATATCCACGGCTATCACGAGATTCAACTCTGCCGTCGACCCCAGCAACGCAGCATGAATTCCACTCAGGGGTCCGCAGTTCGGGTAAACGTCGCTGACTACCGGTCCGTAGCTCGCGAACTTCGCCGGATCGCCAACGATCGCAACCTCGTCGCATACGCTCCGCATCGCCTCGATCCCGCGCTCCAGAAGAGTCCGTCCGCCGATCTCGGCGAACGCTTTGTCGGCGCCTAACCGTGAACTCTTTCCTCCCGCGAGAACAAAGCCCGAGGCGGATTGTTTGTTGGGGGAATGAGTGATCACCGAATGTTCTGGGGCTCGCATCTTGCTGTCAGGCAGGCTGAGCCACGTCAGTCGACTGCGGAGAGGTCAGCAGCGCGGCAGCCCCCGCGACTCCCGCCTCTTCTCCATACCGCGCCAGCACAACGGGAATCTTGTCGGGCCACGGGTTGACGACGGCACCCTTCCAGCGCCCGCGCAGGTCGTCGAGGTAAGGGGCGAGCATCGATGCAACTCCGCCACCCATCACGATCACCTCGGGCTCAATCAGGTCGATGATGTTTCCCAGCCAGTAGGCAAGAACATCCAGCGTCTCGCCAATCACTGCCCTCGCAACCGGATCACCCTCCGCGCAGGCCTCGCCTACCATTTGGCTCGTGATCCGCTCAGGCTCGCCGTCCGCGAGTTCCAGGAGCCTGGAAGACGGACTCTTTGCCAGCTTCTCACGTTCCAGATTCTCGCGAGCACGGCGCGCAATCGCCGGACCGGAAGCCAGAGCCTCAATGCAACCTCGCTTGCCACAGCCGCACAGCGGACCATTCCTGTCGATGCCCATGTGGCCGCCTTCTCCCGCGCTGCCCGTGCGGCCGTGATAAATCACGCCGTCGAGCACGACACCGGTACCGATCCCGGTTCCCAGGCACAGGTAGAAAACGTTGCGATAACCGCGTCCCGCGCCCCACTTACATTCCGCGAGAGCCGCCGCGTTCGCATCATTCTCCACCATCACCGGTACCCGATGCGAAGCGCGAATGCTGGCCGCCAGCGGAAAATTTCGCCAGCACGGCAGATTCGGAGGATTGATCACCACACCAGTAAGCGGATCGAGCGGCCCCGGAGAACAGATCCCGATTCCGCGGACCTTGTAGCTCGGCGCCTTCTTTGCCAGCACCGACTCGATCGCACTCTCCACAGCCGCTAAACCTTCGGCCGCGCTTCCGCGAGCCGCCATTCCGGAGCGGCTTCCCGCGAGAACCGTTCCTTCCAGATCGACAATCCCCGCCGCAATTTTCGTCCCGCCAATATCAATGCCGACAATACACTCGTTCATGTTTACCTTACAACAAAACAACTTCGCTCCTGTCGCGCGCTTGGGGTTACGCTACGCCCGCCGATACCGCTCGCTATTCGGTTTCGACCCGCTCACCGCAAAGAACCAGATGTAGAGATAGCAAAGTGTCGCCAAAATCAGAGCGTATTGAATCCCGTGACCCCAGCTCGTTTCGCCCTGCGTCATCGACGGATAGTAGGACCGGTTGATCATATCCGCGACCTTGCCAACCAGAAACGGAATGATCGCCCCGCCCACAATCGCCATGTTCAGAATGCCGGACCCGTCTCCCGTGAGCGGGCCCAGTTCGGCAATGCTCATTGTGAAAATGCACGGGAACATGATCGAGTTGAACAGCCCTACTGCCAGGATCGACCACATCGCGACATGGCCGCTGGTGAATACCGAAACGGTCACCAACAGCGCTGCCATAATCGCGGCCAGTGCCAGGAGTTTGCCGGGTTTGATTTTTTGCAATAACGCCGA
The DNA here is from genome assembly GCA_035569025.1 of Terriglobales bacterium. Taxonomy (GTDB): domain Bacteria; phylum Acidobacteriota; class Terriglobia; order Terriglobales; family Acidobacteriaceae; genus Acidiflorens. The sequence continues at coordinate 75,211 of DATMNN010000050.1, read as the reverse complement.
CCCGATGAACCGGCCCACCATGGCGCCGAGCCAATAGATCGAAATGTAAGTCGCAGCTTCGGCGAGCGCTGCACGATACCGGGCGACCGGCTCCGCGATACCCGCCGCGAATCCGCCAATGCTGGGTAGAGCCAGATAGTTCGCGATCGAGCTGCCGATCGCAACCTCGCCCCCCACATACACAAAAATCCCGATTGCTCCGAACACGAGATTCGGGTGCTTCCACACGCTGTCATTCACCTTTTCGCCAAGATGATGCTCTACGGACTGAATCTGCGGCAACTTCGACAAGCCAATGCCCACCGCCAGAATGAACAACGCCAGAGCGAAGAAGTACACATACAGCTTCACGATCGCGTCCGCCTGCTGTGACGTGCTTTGTCCGATAGCCGAGGTGGTGGTTCCGAGAATGATTCGCGCGCCGACCCACGGAAACACCGCGGTGCCCAGCGAGTTGAACGCCTGCGTCAGATTCAACCGGCTCGATGCCGTCTGCGGCTTGCCAAGCACCGCCACATAAGGATTCGCCGCCACCTGCAGGATGGTGATTCCCGTCGCCAGCACGATCAGCGCAGTCAGAAAAAACGGGAACGAAGGCACCTTGGCCGCGGGATAAAAGCCGATACACGCCGCCACCATGGTCATCAGTCCGGCCACAATCGCCTTTTTGTATCCGATCCAATCGATGATCTTCGACGCTGGAATCGAAAACACGAAGTACGCGGCGAAAAAGGCCGTCTGAATGAGCATGCTCTCAGCCAGATTCAGCTTGAATGCATGCTGCGCGTACGGGATGAGCACATCATTCAGCGACGTGAGCGATCCCCACATGAAGAACAGAGTCGTAACGATAGCAAGCGCGCTGCCGTAGCTCTGATTGGATTCTGACGTGGAAGTGGCGCGAGACTGCACCGTAACATTGGCCATCTGTGAGTGTTCTCCGTGTTCAACCGCGGAATGAGTCTATCGCAAGTATTCCCGGAAGAGAGAGGATTCGCCGCGAAGCCGGGAGGGCACGACTTCAGTCGTGCCGCTTCGCTGCCTATGATTTCTGGCGCTTCAGCGCTCACACTCGGAATGTCGAATAAAAAACCTACTTTTTCGTATACACCCGCACGTAATCCACCAGCATGTTCTGCGGAAACACCGTCGTATTATCCGGAGGCCCGGGCCAATCCCCTCCCACCGCCACGTTCAAAATAATAAAAAACGGATGATCGAACACCCAAGTCCCCCCGGACGGCATATCCGCCGGAGTGCGCGTCTCATAGAGAGTGCTGTCGACGTAGAACCGAACCACGTTTGGTTCCCACTCCACCGCAAAGAGATGAAAACCGTCCGCGAACTTTCCCGACGCCAGCGTATCCGTACCCGTCAGACTATTGCCACCCGAATATCCCGGACCATGCATGCTGCCATGCACCTTGTCCGGCTCTTTCCCGATATTCTCCATGATGTCGATTTCCCCGCACGCGGGCCAACCGACTGTGCCGATATTGTTGCCGAGCATCCAGAACGCCGGCCACATGCCCTGTCCCTGTGGAATCTGGATGCGAGCCTCGAAGCGTCCATACTTCTGCTCGAGCATCCCTGCGGTCTTGATGCGGGCAGAAGTGTAATTGCGAGTGATTCCGTCCGACCCGGTGTACGTTTCCTGTAGAGCCGTGATGACGAGGTTCCCGTCCTGGATATGCGCGTTCTGCGTTCGATTGGTGTAAGTCTCAAGCTCGTTGTTGCCCCACCCGTTGCCACCCGTCTCCATCACCCATTTGGAAGAATCGGGCAAGCTTCCATTTGCCCCGCTAAACTCATCGCTCCACGTGAGCACAAAAGACGGCGGGGGCGGGACAGTCGTCGAAGACGGCGAAGAACCGCAACTCGACGTCGTGACCGACAGCAAAGCGCTAAGTCCGAGCAAGCATTTAGAAATTTTCATCACGAGACACCCACCTCTCCCAATTCAACTACTTCGCCGTCAGCGTCGTGTCGATCAGATCGACCGAGTTTCCGCCGACCATCACCTTGAACGTTCCCGGCTCCACCACTCGATGCATATCGCGATCAAGAAACGACAACTGATCAAATCCCAGCGTCATTTCTACCGTCTTCGTCTGGCCGGGATCAAGCGTGATCCGCCGGAAACCGCGCAGCTCCTTGATCGGACGCGTCACTGAACTCACTTCATCGCGGATGTAGAGTTGCACCACTTCATCCCCGCGCAACTTGCCTGTATTACTGACATCCACGCTGACCTTCGTCTCCCCTGACGTTCCGATGGTCGGATTGCTGAGCCGCAAATTCGCATACTTGAATGTGGTATAACTCAGCCCCCATCCAAAAGGAAACAGAGGTTGCGTCGAGGAACCAAGATATCCACGCTTCGCCGACGGCTTCTGATAATAGTAATCCGGCAACTGCCCGACCGACCGCGGCACCGTGATCGGCAACTTCCCGCCGGGATTTGCGTCGCCAAACAGCACGTCCGCTGCCGCCGTTCCGCCCTCCTGGCCCAGATACCATCCATCCAAAATCGCCGGGATGTGTTCCGCAATGTAGACGATCGAATTCGGACGCCCATGCAGCAGCAGGACCACCACCGGTTTCCCGGTTTCGACAATCGACTTCGCCAGATCGTCCTGGCTGCCGAGCAGATCAAGGCTATCGCGATCGCCCAGATGGTTGACCGCCCAGGCCTCGCGCGAAGTCTGCTCATTTTCTCCCAGCACCAGCAACACGACATCGGCTTTACGGGCGACCGCGACTGCCTCCTGAATGCGCTTGGCGTTGAGCGTCGGATCTCCCAGCACGACCTTGTCGGCGTCCCAGTCCGGGTCACTTTCCGTAATCTTGCAACCTTCCGCGTACAGGACTTCACCGCCCGATCCGACTTTGTCCTTCACACCTTGCAGGATGCTCACGCCGCGGCCCGGCTTATTGCTGTATCCACCGAGATGAACCTCGCCGGCGTTCGGCCCGATCACCGCAATGCGTTTATATTTCGAACGATCGAGCGGTAGCAGGTTGTTCTGATTCTTCAGCAGGATGATCGCTTCGTGCGCCGCCTTCAGCGCCAGTTGCTGATGCTCCGGACTATTCGTCACCTTCTCCGCATACGCGGGGTCGACAAACGGATCGTCAAACAGTCCCGTCAGAAACTTCATTCGCAGCACGCGCCCCACCGCCCGATCCACCAGGGCCTGCGATACGCGGCCATCCCGAACCTGCTCCAACAACGTGCGAAAAGTCGCGACCGCGGGAAGCTCGACATCCACGCCCGCCTCCAGCGCCGTCCGCGCCGCGACTGCATCATCTGCGACGACGTGATGCAACACGTTCAGATCGTTCACCGCAAAATAGTCCGACACCACCAACCCTTGAAATCCCCATTCCTTGCGCAGCACGTCATCCAGCAAGTGCTGGTTGGCATGCGACGGAATTCCGTCTACCTCGTTGTAAGAAGGCATCAGGCTGGCCGCATGCGCTTCCTGAATCGCGGCCTGAAAAGGCCGGAGAAAATATTCTCGCACCACCCGCTCCGAATAGTTTCCAGGCGCAACATTAGTTCCGCCTTCCGGCTGGCCGTGAACAGCAAAATGTTTAGTCGTAGCCATCACGTGAGACTTGTCGATCCGGGGGCCATCTCCTTGAAACCCGGTAATCGCAGCCACGCCAATGCGCGATGTCAAATATGGATCCTCGCCATACGTCTCCTCTGTCCGCCCCCAGCGTGGTTCGCGGGCCAGATCCAGCACCGGCGTCAGACATTGCTGTGCGCCGCGCGCGCGAACCTCCTGTGCGGTAGCAGAAAAAACATCGTGGACCAGAGCCGTGTCCCACGTAGAAGCGAGCGCGATCGCCTGCGGATAGGCGGTCCCCTTCGGCGCAGCGTGGCCGTGCAGGCACTCTTCGTGAAACAGAATCGGAATTCCCAGCCGCGTATGTCCGAGGATCCACTTTTGCAACGTATTGGTGAACTCCGCCATCTCGGCCGGTCCGCGCTGCTCGCTCGGACGTGACATCTCGCCCAGCCCATCCTTCAAAAGCACTGCCGCACGATCTGGCAGGAAGGATCGGTCCTTACCCACGAAGAACACTGACTCGTCCTTCACGATTCCCCGGTTCTGCCAGGCTCCGCCCAGTTGCGCGACCTTTTCTTCCAGCGTCATCCGCGAAAGTAAATCGGCTACCCGCTGTTCAACCGGCAACGCCGGGTTGCGATACGGCAACTTGTCCTGCGCCTGAGCGACGCCGAGCAATCCACCGAAAGCGACGAGCACCACAAATAGGCCTACCCTGACACGGGCCATGAGAGTTCTCCAAATCATTAAGAGATTGAACGCCTGCACAGCGAGAAGTGAAGATACTAAACCAACCGTGAACGTTTACGATGGGCATTTTTGCAGCTGCCTTTGGGTGGCGTAGCGGTTCGCCACTGCCGTAACCGTTTTGTTTTGAATGTGGCTTTAGCCACGGAGGGCGGGGTTTTCGCAAGAAAAGACTCTTCCGCCGCTGTTTGAAACCGCGACTAATTGTGAAGCACGTGCGTCACCGCTAAAGCGGTGACCTGATACGAATCGTGAGTTTTCAGCACTCTGTGAACCCAAGTCAGAACAAAGGCTTTACCGCAGAGGTGAACTGCCGCGCCACCCAAAGCGCTCCTGGGCGATTGGCAGTCTAACCCGGTCTGCCTCTAAACTAATAGGGTGAAGATTGCCCTTGGCCAGATCAACCCCACGGTGGGGGATTTCTCTGGCAATGCTGCCAAGATTATCCAGTTTGCGCAGGAGGCGCGGAGTGCTGGCGCCGGCCTGATCCTATTTCCAGAACTTGCGGTCTGCGGGTATCCGCCGCGCGATCTTGTGGAGCGGCCTTCGTTTGTGACCCGGAATAGGGAAAGTGCCGAACAGATCGCGGCGGCTACGAACGGGATCGCGGTGATCTGCGGGATTGTCACGCCCGCTAAAGCGGAGACGGGTAAGTCGGTGATGAACTCGGCGGCGCTGTTGCGTAATGGGCGTGTCGACTTTATTCAGTCGAAGATGCTGCTGCCTACGTATGACGTTTTTGACGAGGCGCGGAATTTTGCTCCGGCCAAGAGCCAGCAGCTTTTCGAATGCTGCGACAAGCAAGTGGCGCTCACGATTTGTGAAGATGCCTGGAACGACAAGCACTTTTGGAATCGCCGGCTGTATGGGATTGATCCGGTTGAGGAGTTGGTGAGGCTCGGTGGAAATCTGGTTTTGAATATTTCGGCGTCACCGTTCTGGCTGGGGAAGCGGGAACTGCGTCGCGACATGCTTGCGACCATCGCGAAGAACGACAACGTGCCGGTCGCGATGGTGAATCAGGTGGGCGGCAACGACAGCCTGGTGTTTGATGGATCGAGTCTGGTGATTGCGCCTGACGGGCGCGTCATCGCGCAGGGCAAATCGTTTGGCGAAGATCTGATTTACTTTGACACCCAAAGTCTCACCGGCGACATGCATGAACAGGTCGAGGGGGAGGATGCCAGCGCTTACGAGGCGCTCGTGCTTGGCACTCGCGACTACATTCGCAAATGCGGATTCCAACGCGTAATCATCGGGTTGAGTGGCGGGATTGATTCTGCGCTCACCGCCGCGATTGCGGTGGATGCGGTGGGGGCCGGGAACGTGACCGGCATCGGAATGCCGGGACCGTATTCGTCGCCCGGTTCGATTGATGATGCGCGGGAGCTGGCGAAAAATCTCGGCATTCGCTGTGAACTGCTGTCCATCGTCGAAGTCGACAAAGCGTGCCGGCAGACGCTGGCTCCGGTATTCGCGGGCCTACCGGAGGATACGACGGAAGAAAATATCCAGTCCCGCAGCCGGGGCATGGTTCTGATGTCGCTGTCGAACAAGTTCGGGGCGCTGGTCATGTCGACAGGAAACAAGAGCGAACTGGCTGTCGGATACTGCACGCTCTACGGCGATATGGTTGGAGGGCTGGCGGTGATCTCAGATGTGCCGAAGACGCTGGTGTACCGCCTGAGCGCTTACGTCAACTCGCGGCGGGCGGTGATTCCGCAGGCTACGATTGAGAAGGCGCCGTCGGCGGAGTTGCGTCCCGATCAGAAGGACTCGGACTCGCTGCCGCCGTACGATGTGCTCGATGCGATCCTAGAGGATTATGTCGAGGAAGCCCGTTCGGCGGAGCAGATCGCCGTGGCGCACGACTTCGATTTGGAACTGGTGAAGCGGGTGGTGCGGATGGTCGAGCGCAGCGAATACAAACGACAGCAGGCCGCTCCGGGAATTAAGATTTCAACCAAGGCATTTGGCTTTGGACGCCGCTTCCCGATCGCGGCGAAGCCGGAGATGTGAGGCGATCAACATGCGACAACCACCGACGCTCCTGTGCATTTTGTTGATGAGTGTGAGTTCTGCCTGGTGCGATGAAACACACCACCACGAACTCACAGAAAAGGAAGTGGGGTCTGTCCACTTCGAGACGTCTTGTGCGAAGGCGGTTCAGCCAGCGTTTCAGAAAGCGGTCGCGTTGCTGCACTCGTTCCAATACGAGGACGCCCGGGCGGCCTTCAGGGAAGTGGCGAACCAGGACGCACAGTGTGCGATGGCACAGTGGGGAATCGCCATGTCGCATTACCACGGGCTGTGGGAGAACGGTGACGCGGCAGCAGGGCGCGAAGCGATCGGGAAGGCGCAGCGATTGGCAGAGGGAACGGCCACTACGGCTCGCGAGCGCGCCTTTATCGAGGCGCTAGCGGAAATCTACAGGCAAGACGGCAACAGCGATTACGAACACGGCCAGGCGTTCGAGAAGAAGATGGGCGCGTTGCAGATGGCGTATCCCGAGGACAGCGAAGCGGCAATTTTTCATGCGCTGACACTCGACATCGTTGCTCCCAAGACCGATAAGACTTTTGCCAATCAGCGGAAATGTGTCGAGATCCTGACGCCGATTTTCGCGAAGCAGCCGAATCATCCCGGGGTCGCGCACTACATCATTCACTGCAGCGACAATCCGGTGCTGGCGGAGTCGTCGCTGCCGGCGGCGCGCAAGTACGCGACAATCGCGCCTGCGTCGGCTCATGCCAATCACATGCCGTCGCACATCTTCACGCGTGTGGGTTCGTGGGACGAGTCCATACAGTCGAATCTGCGGTCGGCGGAACTGGCCAGGCAGGCAGAGGCGGGATCGACCAACGGGGAAGCGCGCGATCAGCGGCTGCATGCGATGGACTACCTGGAATATGCGTATCTGCAAGAGGGACGCGTCAAAGATGCGGGCGCGATTCTCAATGAAGCAGGGTCACTGGGACACGTTCCCGGACTCACGCTGACCGGGAACTACGGCCAGTCGGCGATTCCCGCCCGTTACACGCTGGAACTTGATAAATGGGATGAGGCGAGCCGTCTTGCGGTGAACGCCGACGGAGTTCCCTGGGCGCAGGCGATTACCTGGATGGCGGTCGGGCTGGGTTCGGCGCATTCGAAGGATTTGGTTCGCGCGGCAGAGGCGGAGAAGAATCTGGCGCGGCTGCGGGATGCTGCGGCTCAACAGAAGAATAGTTACTGGTCGAATCAGATCGAGGTTCAGCGGTGGGAAGTCGCGGCCTGGATTATGCAGGCGTCGGGCAAGCCTGCTGATGCCGTCGCCGGGATGCGGTCGGCTGCTGAACTGGAAGAGAGCATGGACAAGAGTCCAGTGACACCGGGCGCGATTATTCCGGCGCGGGAACTGCTGGCCCAGTTGTTGCAGGAGCAGGCACGGCCAAAGGAAGCATTGGCTGAGTACGAGGTCGTGCTAAAGACTGCGCCGAATCGGTTCAATGCCCTGTGGGGCGCAGCTTCGAGCGCGGAAACTGCGGGTGATGCGGCGGTAGCTTCGAAGTATTTTCGAAAGCTGGCGGAGGTTGGCGCCAGCGGCGAGCGTCCAGAGTTGGAACTGGCGCGCAAGAAGTCGGCAGCGATCGCGCAGAATTGAATTTCGCACCGGTCCTAGACATTTTGAAAGGAGCTTATGCTCAAGAGTGTGGTTGTATTTCTTTGTCTGGTAGGAGCCGCTACGGCTCAGACTAAACCCGCCGCCAAGCCGGTTGTTTCAGCGCCTGTTGCCGGCAATGGTATGCCGTCTGAAGATGCTGTGGACGCCTTCATGAAGCAGATGGTGGGCTACAACCCCGAGGTGACCTGGAAAGTGGCGGAGATTCGTCCGTCGGGAATTCCCGGACTGACCGAAGTTACGGTTGTGATCAGCAGTTCGGAGGGGTCGAACACCAACAAGTTTTACGTGACCAGCGACGGCAAACACGCGGTGACGGGAGACATCATCCCGTTTGGTTCAAAACCTTTTGAGCAGGACCGCGTGAAACTGGAAAAGGGTGTCACAGGTCCCGCCAAGGGGCCGGCCAAAGCGCCGGTGACGATTGTTGAATTCAGCGATATGCAGTGTCCGCACTGCAAGCAGGTGGCTCCGGTGGTGGAGACGCTGTTGACGCAGGAGCCGGATGCACATTTTGTCTTTCAGAATTTTCCGCTCCCGATGCACGACTGGGCCGAAAAGGCTGCGGGCTATGTGGATTGCGTGGGACGCAAGTCGAATGATGCGGTGTGGAAATTCATCCAGAAGACTTTTGAGCAACAGGAGAGTATTACCGCCGCCAATGCCGACGAAAAGCTTAAGGCCATTGCGACGGAGTCGGGCGTGGATGCCGAGCAGACGGCTGTTTGCGCGGTGAAGCCGGACACGAAGGCTCGGATTGAGACATCGCTGGCGCTCGGCAAGGCGGTCGGGGTGACGGGCACCCCGGCGATTTTCATCAACGGGCGACTGATTACGGGGGGCGCGCCGGTCGAGACTTTGAAACAGATTGTCGACTTCCAGAAGGCCCAGAACTGAGGGTTCGGGCGTTTTCGAGGTGCACCGTTCCTGGTGCTAGTATTCTGTTGGTAGTTCTGCAATAGCTGCTTTTTCTTATGTCTTCGAAAAGCCCATTTACCGACGTGGCCACTGCGATCGCAGAAATCCGCGCGGGGCGGATGATTGTCGTGGTCGACGACGAAGACCGCGAAAATGAAGGCGATTTGACGCTGGCGGCGGAGAAGGTTACACCGGAGGCGATCAACTTCATGGCAAAGTTTGGCCGCGGGCTGGTTTGCCTGACGCTGACGGAGGAGCGGTTGGACCATCTCCGCATTGGGAACATGACCGCGGAGAATACGTCGCAATACGGCACTGCGTTTTGCGAAGCGATCGACGCGCGCGAGGGAGTGACGACGGGAATCTCGGCGTACGATCGCGCCCACACGATCAAAGTGGCGATTGATCCGGCGACGCGGCCTACTGATTTAGCGCGGCCGGGACATGTGTTTCCACTGCGAGCCCGCAAGGGCGGCGTGCTGGTGCGTGCCGGACAGACCGAAGCTTCCGTCGACCTGGCGCGGCTCGCGGATATGGTGCCAGCCGGTATCATCTGCGAGATCATGAAGGACGATGGCACCATGGCGCGCGTGCCGGACCTGATCGAATTCTGCCGGACTCACGACATGAAGATGCTGACGGTGGCGGAGTTGATCCGCTATCGGATGCAGAATGAGCGCTACGTGCATCGGGTCGGCGAGGCCGTAGTCGAGACCGGGCATGGCGAGTTTCGCGTGATCGCTTACGAGAGTGAAGTGGATGGTGGTGGGTCGCACCTGGCGTTTATCCGAGGAGACATTTCGGACTCGACGCGTCCGGTGCTGGTGCGTATGCATGCGCACTGCCTGCTGGGCGATGTTTTCGGCGCAACGGGATGCGACTGCCGAGCCACGCTTGAAGGTTCGCTCCAGACGATTGCGGACGAAGGACGCGGGGCGCTGATTTATTTGCATCAGACTTCCAAGGGATTTTCGACGGAAAAGGTTGGGGAACAGTCGTCCCTTACTTTCCATCGGGAACGTCGCCTGCCGACGCTTCCCGAGAGTGAGCGGAAGACGCAGCGCGACATAGGATTGGGTGCTCAGATTCTTTCCGATCTCAATTTGAAGCGGATCCGGCTGCTCACAAATCATCCACGACGGGTGGCTGGGTTGGAAGGGTTTGATATTGAGATCGTTGAACAGGTGCCGGTCAAGCTGAGAACGCCGCAAAGCCTTTGATAGGCCGCAACTTTCCTGGATCAAACTCACGCTGAGAGCATTTCTAAGGTCAGGGAGACGCGGTGAACCGCGTCTCTACGGCGAGATTTTTTCTAGAATGGTTTGCGCGGCGTGATGTCGTCGTTGTTGATGAAGAATTGCGCGGAGCAGTGGGATGAGCCACAGATCACGGGCAGCAGGCCTGCCATCTGTTTGCGCGTGACCAGGCCCAGGGTGCCGCAGGCTGGACAGGACAGTACGGCCCAGTAAGGGTCTTCTTTCTCGCCGACTTCGCCCGCGTTTTCCAGGACGAATACGGTTCCAGGTTCCATCTGCTCGGGAATCCACTCGCTTAGAACGCTCAATTCGCCGATCATCATAACTATAATTTCCCCCGTTTTCCTTACGCTTTCCGAATTCTGCGCACTTGCACGGCGCGTTCGGAGGCTGCGTCTTTCTTGCGGGCCTGAATTTCCGCTCTTACTCTTCGGACTTCATCCGTCAGACAGATGTCGAGCATGGGCTGCCGCGCGTTCTTCAGAAGATCCACGACTTGCCGCGCTGACGTTCGCAGATAAAGATGAGTGCCGTCGGTGAGCAGGTGATACTCGGAGGCCGCGCCGACTGCGGCGGCCAGACTGGTTCCGAATTCCTGCTGTAGAAAATGGATTACTTTTCTTACGCCCTGGAGCGAGAATCCGCGGCGCCGCAACTGGCAGATCACCGCTATTGTGACGAGTTCATCCCAGGAGTAGATGCGGCGATGTCCTTCGTGTTCCGGAGCCACAATGCCGCGCTCGTCCCACCATTGCAACTGGCGCGCGGTGATCCCCGTGAGGACGATCACTTCGTTGGATGTGAATTGCCGCTGCATTCTCGTTCGATCCTGTTTCAAACAAAGAGGCTAACAAATGTTTGAAACATTCTAGGCGCGAGCAGGGAGAAGTCAACGGGAGTTTCTCGGTTTGCAATGTTGACTATACGGGTTCAGGTGCGTCCAAGTACGTTGGGCCCGCGCCCGGATTTGTCGGTTTGGGTCCATCGGCTTTACCATGGGTCGCACTCATTCTTCCCCCGGAGATCGATTTATGATCCGTCGTTTGGAATTGCGGGTAGCAGCGTTTGCACTGCTGCCGTTGCTGTTTGTCTCGTTGTCATGGTCTCAGCAGAAGGAAAGGAATCGCAGCCAGCAGCCAGCCACGAACGCTGCGGTATCGGCCGCCCCCGCGGCGAGCGATCCTACAAAGAAGAACGAAGGCGACCCGCTTTTCAAAGGGATGAAGTATCGCGCGATCGGTCCGTTCCGAGGCGGGCGGTCGCTGACAGCGTCTGGCGTGGCGGGCGATCCGAACACTTATTATTTTGGCGCGACCGGCGGCGGGGTGTGGAAATCGACTGACGGCGCGACCAGTTGGTCGCCGATCTTTGACAAAGACGGAGCTCCTTCGATTGGCAGCCTCGCGGTTTCGCAGGCGGACCCGAACGTGATCTATGTCGGAACGGGCGAAGCTTGCATTCGCGGAAATATTTCTGACGGCGACGGCGTTTGGAAGTCGCTCGACGCCGGGAAGACCTGGAAGAACGTTGGGCTGAAGGATTCGCGCGCAATCGGCAAAGTGATTGTGAATCCGCGGAATCCGGATGTTGTTTTTGTGGCGGCGCTGGGACATCCGTTTGGTCCCAACACGGAGCGCGGTGTGTTTCGCTCGATGGATGGCGGCAAGACGTGGGACAAAGTGCTCTACAAAGACGAGAACACGGGAGCGATTGACGTCGCGTTCGATCCGCGTAACGCGAATATTCTGTTTGCATCGCTGTGGGAGACTCGGCGGACGCCCTGGAGTCTGGCGAGCGGCGGGCCCGGCAGTTCGCTGTACCGATCGACGGACGGCGGCAGCACCTGGAAAAAATTGGAAGAGCATGGCTTACCGAAGGGGCCCTACGGCCGCGTGGGTGTAGCGGTGGCGGCGAACTCCGATCGCGTGTATGCGATCGTTGAGGCGAAGGAAGGGGGCCTGTACCGGTCGGATGATGGCGGCGACACGTGGAAGCTGGTGAATGGAAGTCACAGCCTGGTTCAACGGCCCTGGTATTACATGCACGTGATTGCCGATCCGCAGGATGCGGATACGGTGTACATCCTCGACGTGGAGTTCTTCAAGTCGACCGACGGCGGACGTGCGTTCAACAAAATTAAAGTGCCGCACGGAGACAATCACGGATTGTGGATTGACCCCTCCAACAGCAGGCGCATGATTGCGAGCAACGATGGCGGCGCCACGGTGAGTCTGGACGGTGGCAAGACCTGGACCCGCCAGGACAACCAGCCGACCGCGCAGTTTTATCACGTAACTGCCGACACGCGCGATCCCTATTACGTGTACGGCGCGCAGCAGGACAACTCCACCATTGCGATTGCCAGCCGCAGCGATGACGGTGAGATCGGGCGCAAGGACTGGTATCCGGTGGGCGGCGGAGAGGCGGGATATATTGCGCCGTATCCGCCGGACCCCGACATTGTTTACGCGGGCGATTACGAGGGCAACATCACGCGTTTCGATAAGAAAACAGGGCACGTCAAGAACATTGCGGTGTGGCCCGACTTGTCGGACGCCCGGGGCGCGGCGAACCTTGAACACCGCTTTCAGTGGACGGCGCCGATTGTGATGTCTCCGCAGGATCCGAACACGATTTATTACGGCGGCGAGCGCGTCTTCAAGACGACCGACGGTGGCATGCGGTGGGAAGCGATCAGCCCTGACCTGACGCGGAATGACAAATCCAAGCAGCAGCCGTCGGGTGGGTCGATCACGATCGATGACACGGGCACCGAGTACTACGACACAGTGTTTTCGATTGCGCCGTCTCCGCTCACGAAGGGATTGATCTGGGTTGGGACCGATGATGGGCTGATTCAGATTACACAGGATGAAGGGAAGACGTGGAGTAACGTCACTCCGAAAGATTTGCCGGAGTGGAGCCGCGTCAGTCTGATCGAGGCATCGCCGCATGACGCGGGGACGGCTTATGTCGCGATCGATCGTCATCAGAACGACGACTTGCATCCGTACATTTTCAAGACCAGCGACTATGGCAAGACGTGGAGCCGGATTACTACTGGAATTCCTGATACGGCTTTTGTAAGGGCAGTGAGAGCGGATCCGAAAAAGAAAGGACTGCTCTACGCGGGTACCGAGCGGGGCGTGTTCGTCTCGTTCGATGACGGCGCGCACTGGCGGACGATGCAACTCAATCTGCCCATCGTGCCCGTTCACGATCTGGTGATCAAGAACGACGATCTGGTGCTGGCCACGCATGGGCGGGCGTTCTGGATTCTGGACGATGTTGCGCCCCTGCGGCAATTTGCCGATTCCGTGTCGAACGAAGACATGCACCTCTACCAGCCGTCGACGGCCTATCGCCGCCGCATTCCGAGTCCGGAGGGTGGGGCGCGGGTTGTGTTTTCCGGGCAGAATCCGCCCAATGGAGCGGTGATCTATTTCTATCTGAAGCAGGCGCCGAAGCAGGAAATGAAAATCGAAATCCTGGATTCGGCAGGCACCGTCATTCGCGACTATTCGAGTTTGAAGCTGCAAGTGCCCGAGGAGCCACTTGATCCAGACGACAAGAAACCGGAAAAGGAAATCAAAGCTGAAGCCGGCCTGAACCGCTTTGTCTGGGATTTACGTTACGAGGAAGCGCACCGGGTTCCAGGCTACTATCTCTGGGAATATGGCGATGGAGCGCGCGGTCCTATGGCGTTGCCGGGTAAGTATCAGGTAAGGCTCACGGCTGAGGGCAAGACTCTGATGGCACCTCTGGAGGTGACGCTTGATCCGCGGGTGAAGGTTGCTCCGGGCGATCTGGAGAAACAGTTCCAGATTCTGTCGGATGTACGGGATCAGTTGAATCGCGTGTATGACGCGGTCAATCAGATTCAGGACGTGCGCGACCAGTTGAGCGGGATCAAGAAGCGGCTGGGACCGGGGGATTCCTACAAAGTTCTGCTCGACGGCGCGCGAACTTTGGATGCCAAGCTTATTGCGGTGCGGGATCCGCTAATTAACCTCAAGATCAGCGCGAATGAGGATTCGCTGTCCTATCCGCCCGGCTTGGATGGAAAGCTGGCATTCCTTGCGATGTCGGTCACGGGCGGCTCCGACTCGGCTCCAACGGAATCCCAGACTCAGCTTTTTGAACGGCTGAAAAAACAGACAGACGAATTGCTTGCGAACTGGGACCGGGTCAGGACCACCGATATCGCGGCGTTTCAGAGGCTGGCAGCCGACCAGGCCGTGCATGCAGTGCAGGTTCCGGATGGCAAGAGCGAGCGGTTGCAGGGAGGCGGTAAGGGGGCCGACGCGGACCAGGATTAGGTGACCGAGGATTAGGCCGGCACGGGGCCACGCTGGCGTTGCGTGGTAGAATCCCGCTTGGGTGAGTAGCCGCAAGCGACTTGTCAGGTATTTGCGGCATCTGACTGAGCGAGTAGTGTGATTCTTTCCAGTCGACAATTTTCCGGTTCCAGCTGCGGCGCCTTTGGGCGGATCTTCGTGGCCGTGGTGGTGCTCGCGCTGGTTTTGCAGGGAGCGCATGCTTGCCCTCCCGGCGCCGCCAATGCGTCAGGGCTTGAGGCTTCATTTTCGGTGGCCTCGCCGATCTGTGCAGTGTGCGCGCTGGCCCACACTTTGATCCTTACACTGCTGCTGATCCTTTTTTCTCTGGTTTCGACTCGCTCCCGCACATTCCTGGTTTCCCAGCCAATAAGGCAGTTTCTGCGAGGACTTTAGTTGGACCGACGAGCTCCGCCCACCCTCTAGGATTTTTTCCGCCGGGCTCAGTCTTGACCCCACAACTTGTATTCCTTAGAGGAGCTAGCTATGAAGCCGTTTATCGCTATTTGTCTATTTGGTTTGATCGTGCCGGGGATGGCGCTCGCGCAACAGGCAAGTTCTTCAAATTCCTCTGACGATACCGCGGCGTTGCAACAGAAGGTGCGCGATCTCGAAGATCGTTTGATCGCGCTGGAAGGTCAGATGCGCGCTCTCAAGATGCAGGGAACTCCAGCGCCTGTCGCTCCCCAAGCGGCTGCGCCGAGTTCCGCCGAAGCGCCGGTGAGTGCGCCTGCGGAAAGCGTCGCCTCCGCGCCGGTAAGTCTGGGTGGGGCGGGAGGGTCGGCGGCTAAGGCGCTGAATCCTGACATCAGCATGATAGGCGATTTTGTCGCGGTCGCGGGTGGAAATTCGATTCGCCCGTCGCCTGCGCTGGAGATGCATGAGTCGGAATTGGGCGTGCAAGCGATTATTGATCCATATGCGAAGGGCGACTTCTTTTTGACCTTCGGCGAGACCGGCGTCAATGTAGAGGAGGGCTTCATTACGTTTACGGCTCTGCCCGGAAGTTTTGTGGCGCGCGTTGGCAAAATGCGGTCGGCGTTCGGCAAGGTCAATGGCATGCATAACCATGTGCTGCCGTTTGTCGATCGGCCGCTCGTGACGCAGAACCTGGTGGGCGGGGAAGATGGAATCGATGATGCTGGTGTTTCGGTGGAACGCATCATCCCTTTCCCCAAGGGAATTTTCCTGTCGGCAACCGGGCAGCTGTTTCGCGGCGACTCGGGTTCGGGTGACGAACTGGTGTTTCAATCACATAGCAAGAGCGACGTGAGTACGGTGGCGCACTTGCGTGCTTACAAAGATCTGAACGAATCGACCAACCTGGAGATCGGTACTTCGTACGCACGCGGACACAACGAACTAGGCAGTAATTTCATTACGAGCCTATACGGTGTGGATGCGACGCTGCGTTGGAAGCCGCTGCGGCGGGCCATTTATAACTCCTTTGTGGCGCGGAGCGAATTCATCTGGAGTCAGCGCCACGAGGAGTTGTTGGAACAGCGCGCGTTCGGAATGTACGCGTCGGGCGAGTACCAGTTCAAACGGCGGTGGTTCGTCGGTGGACGCTACGATTGGTCGGATCGGGCGCGGGCGGCTAACCTTACGGATAAAGGCGGATCGGTGATCCTGACGTATTGGCCGAGCGAGTTCAGTCAGATTCGCGGGCAGTATCGGTTTACCGATTACGCGGGCGATCACAAGACTAACGAACTCTTGTTACAGTTACTGTTCTCATTGGGAGCGCATGGCGCGCATCCTTTCTAGTCGAGGAGATGGCATGAATACAGAGGTATCGAATAATCGATTTTGGTTTGCGGCGTTTGCAGTGCTTGCCTTGGGGCTGCTTTCTCCGGGAGTGGTGGCAGCAAAGAAGTTAAACGTCATCACCGCGACGACTGATCTGGCAGCGTTGGCGCAGGAAGTTGGTGGTGACAAGATCAACGTCGAGTCGATGGCCAAGGGTTATCAGGACCCACACTTCGTTGAGGCCAAGCCAAGTTTTCTGCTGAAACTTCGACAGGCGGACTTGCTGGTCGTGGTCGGACTACAACTGGAAATCGGCTGGCTGCCGCCGCTGATCGCACAGAGCGGAAATTCGCGGATTCAGCCCGGCGCTAATGGATATCTCGACGCCGGGCAGTTTGCGGAGATTCTGGAAATTCCGCAAGGCTCGATTACCCGCGCCATGGGAGACGTACATCCGCTCGGAAACCCGCACTATTGGCTCGATCCCGACAACGGACGGCGCGTCGCCAAAGGGCTCGCAGCCAAGTTCGCCGAAATGGATCCGGAGGATGCCGCGTATTTCCAGCAGCGCGACCAGGATTTCGAACGGCGCCTTGCGGAGGCCGACAGGAAATGGCTGGCGGACATGAAGTCGTATCGTGGCCGTAAGGTAATCACCTACCACAACTCGGCTCCCAACTTTGCCAAGCACTTCGGATTGGAAGTCGTCGGCTTCGTGGAGCCGCGGCCTGGAATTCCTCCGACACCGAGCCATACGCTCGATGTCATTAACATGATGAAGCGCGATCATGTGAAGGTGATCATGGTCGAGCCCTACTTCGATCGCAAGACGCCCGATTCGATTGCACGGGAGACGGGCGGAGTCGTAGTCGAGTACATGCCCTCAGTCGGCGGTACGAAGGAGATTACGAGTTATTTTCAACTCTTCGACTACAACATCGCTTTGCTGACAAAAGCGTTTCAGGGCAGTCAATAGTTCAGACAGTTAAGGGAGACTCATGGATATTCTGCCATTCTTACTCTGGCCATTTGTTGCCAGTCTGATTCTCACGGGGATTCACGCGTATCTGGGCGTGCATGTAGTGGAACGCGGCGTCATCTTTGTCGACTTGGCGCTCGCACAGATTGCGGCGCTGGGCGCGACGATTGCAATTCTGGTGGGCATGGATCCGCACGGGCGCGGCGCCTATTTTCTTAGCCTTGGTTTCACGTTCCTGGGCGCCGCCATTTTCTCTATGGCCCGCACGCGGCGCGGACATATTCCGCAGGAAGCGTTTATCGGCATTGCCTACGCGGTTGCTTCGGCGACCGCGATCCTTGCCATGAGCAAGGCCACTGGCGAGACCGAACACCTCAAAGACATGCTGGTTGGCAACATTCTTGCCGTGTCGAAGGCTGAGGTGATGAAGACGGCCCTGCTGTATGGAGCCATCGGCGTGTTCCATTATTTTTTCCGCAAGAAATTCCTGCTCATCTCAACTGACACGGCCAAGGCTGAAGCCAGCGGAATGAATATCCGTTTGTGGGATTTTCTGTTTTATGCTTCGTTTGGATTTGTGGTGACCTCGTCAGTCGCGATCGCCGGCGTGCTGCTCGTGTTCTGCTATCTGATTGTGCCTTCGGTGGGCGCGATGCTGTTCGCGGACAGGATCGGACGGCGGTTGGCGATTGGATGGACGATGGGCACGTTGGTCTCCGCGCTGGGTGTGTACTTCTCGGTACTGCTTGATTTGCCAACCGGGGCTACGATTGTGTGCACATTTGGGGGTGCTCTGGTTTTGATGTTCTTTGTCCACGTGATTTTCTTTCACGGCGACAGGGCGCGAAGTCTGGGAGGGGCTAGCTCGGCGGAGGTATCAAAGGAAAAGGCACTAGCCCGGCACTGATTACGTCGAGTGCACGCCTTCTGTCCGCATGTTTCGTGGCTGATTTTGACTTATCGGAAAAGAAACCACATTATTCTTCGAGAGGGCTCCTCCGGCTAGACAAACAGCGGGTGACGCGCTTGCGGCCACTCGGCAAGGACTGGCGCTTCGTTCTAGATGAACATTTCGTCTTGCGGAACGCCCATGCCATTACGGGGGTGACGGCGTTTCTGGCCGAAGAAAACTTCGAATCCGGTGCCGATTGCGCTCATGAGGCCGGAGACTTGGCGGATGGGCGACAGAACGGTTTTGTGGACCACTTCGGTCGTGTCTTCGACTTTATCCATGGTGCGGTTGAGGAATTCGTCGGCGCGGATGACCTGAAGACGAGTCCGGTCGAGGACGTCGCTGAGCGTGGCATCGATGCGTCCCAGTTGCACGCGGAGGATGGTGGTCGAATCGGCGGCATTGTTGGCCAGGGTTTCGATCTTGGGACGCAGTTCGATCAGCATGCTCTGCGCGTTTTCCAGGGTTGGCAAAGTTTTGGCGGTGACTTCGGTGGCAAGCGCGTCCATGCGGGCAGCGCCCTTGCGGACCGCAAGGAACAGCATGAACAAAATTCCCGCCTGAACCAGGACTGCGACCGTGGTCAGCGCGATAAATACTTTGAGCAGATTGTCATCTATCATGGCACTCTCACTGGGACTGCTTGTTCGTCCTCTTTTTTAATTCTTATTCGTCTTCGTCCCTCGCCGTCGTCCTACACACTGACTACACACCGCCGACAGGCTCGCTTCCGGCGGCGGTCTTTTCTTTGTAAACCTTTCGAGCTGCTTCGTAAGAGGAGCGGAGTTGGTCCTTCTGCTGCGTGACCGCATCGCGGCCGCGTTCCATCCACTCTTCCGCCTGTTCGCGGGCTTTGCGGGCATGATGGCGAGCGCGCTCGCTTCCTTCTTGCGCCTTCGAGAGGAGCACTTCGCGCGTCTCGTCGCCGGAGCGCGGGGCGTAGAGGACTCCCGCAATGGCGCCAATACCCAGGCCCGCCAGGAACCATACAAAACTGTTGCCGCTGTCACGATCCGACATAACTTCCTCCTCTTTCCGCGTCATAGATTGGATGGTAGCACCGGTCTATGTGAAAGACAATTTCACGGTAGTCGGATGAATCTCGTACCGCAGGCTGGCCCTCGGGATGCCTCGGCAATCCGGTTTGGGAATTTTCGCGATACTGTCACAAAGATTTGTAAGCGATGTCACAGACTGCAAACCGCGTTCCGGATAGTCTGGCGAAAACTCGGCGTTGAGGGCGATCCGAGCGGGCCGCGGACGGGATCGGCGGTCTGCACACAGTAGTTGGGAGGCATGGCCATGGAAGAGGCATATCCTGCCACGAATCGTGATGCCAGTGTTGCCGAAACTCTGACCGTTTCGGATCAGGAGGTTCTTGATCGAGCGATAGGGAAGTTGGTCTTGCTGGGCAAACAGGTGGGAGTCGATCCTGACCGGATGATTGAATTACTGGACTCGGGACTTACGGTGAGCGAACTGCTTATTTACCTGGCGGTTTGCAATGATCGACAAGTTTGACTCCCCTGAACCTTTCCCCAAAATCGGTCTGGTTGGCAAAGCCTTCCCAAATATGGCCATCAAAGCATTTGCTTAGTAGCGCGTCATTCGCTAGCCTGTTCGGATGCCATTGACTCTATTTGCCACTCGTCAGGTGGAGACACTGCAGCGAAGCCCAAAAGGCGAGTTCCAGCCGATCCCACATTCCTCGTTGCAAACTGCCCGGCTTGCCGGATTTACCCGCTCAGGCCTTGCTTTGGCCGCCCTCTTGCTTTCCTCGGTCGCGATGCTCAGTGCGCAACAACCCGCATCAAGCCCGCCTCCGGACGCTCCTTCGGCCACGCGTAAGGCTCCCGCGGGAACGGTTGAGACCGTCACCCGAAGGTCGCTGTTCTTTCCGAACATTGCCACCAGCGAGAGCAGGCTTTCGACGGGCGATAAGTTCAAGCTCTTTGCAGCCAATAGCGTATCGGTGGGGACTTTTGTGGGAGCCGCGGCCTCGGCGGGGATCGAACAAGCCACGTACACACCTCACGGCTACCGGCAGGGAGCGGAGGGGTATGGCAAGCGGTTTGGCGCCGCCATGGCGCGAAATGCATCCAGTGAGTTCTTCGGGACGTTCATCCTGGCATCGATGCTTCACCAGGATCCGCGCTTCTTTCCCCAGGCCGACCCCACGTTTGGCGGCAGCATAAAGTATGCTGTCTCGCGTGTTTTCGTAACCCGTAACGACGATGGCAAGGACGTAGCCAACTGGTCGGGCCTGCTTGGACCTGCCATGGGAGAAGGCTTGGCGAACGCTTACTGGCCCGAGGGTGAACGGACCGCTGGCGACACGCTGGAGCGTTATGGGATCGATATCGCCAGTCGTGCAGGCTACAACCTTGTCCGCAACTATTGGCCGGTATTCTTCAGGAAGTTGAGGGGTTCACCTCGTCATTAGGCCGACTACGGAAAAGGAGCCGACCGACGCAGAAGCTCACCGCTGGTTAAAAGAGTGCCTTCTTGTCCGGATGGTCGCATCCAAAGGATTGAAGACGCAGAAAAGCCCATTTGAATCAGGAGACCGAGATTGCGTAAGGGAATACTGTTTCTGCTTGTTTTTTATGGACTGGGAATCACCGGGCTATCCGCCCAAACCACCTTCAACCGCTTTAACTTCAACGTAGGAGGCGGGTTCGGGGGCGCATTCGGGGCTGTTGGCAAGGCGACCGGCATATCGTACAACGGGGTAGCGGGCGGCGGGCTGAATTTCAGCCGGAATTTCGGAGTCAAAGCCGAATACATGTATTACAACCTGGGATTCCAAGACAGCGTGAAACGAGATCAACACCTGCCGGACGCGACAGGCCATGTGCAATCGGCGACGCTGAATTTTTTCTACAACTTTCCACTTGACCCGAAGGTCGGCGTGTATGCCATCGGAGGCGGGGGATGGTATCAGCGCAGCGTGGATGCTAGCACCCAAAACCTGGTGCCGGGAACAGTGTGCCAGCCGGCGTGGGCGCTGTGGGGAATTACTTGTAATACGAGTAATGTGGTGACGACGGCGCAGACGCTGGCATCAAATACCGTCAGTGGTGGCGGATATAACATTGGCGGAGGGCTCACTTTTCGAGTGACCCATATGACAAAGATCTACGTTGAAGGGCGATACCATCATGCCTACACCAGCGACAAGAATACGAGCCTGTTTCCGGTGACGGTGGGGTTGCGCTGGTAGTTGGGTTTTCGCCTGATCTTGAGGAGTTGGGAATGTGCCGGAATATCAAGAACCTTTTCAATTTTGATCCGCCGGTGACGGATGAAGAAGTGCGGGCTGCGTCGCTGCAGTTTGTGAGGAAGATCAGCGGATTCAACAAACCTTCCAAGGCCAATGAAGAGGCCTTCCTGGCGGCCATCGAGGAGATTGCCGGCGTGTCGAACCGGCTGCTGCGGTCACTGGAGACTACGGCGCCTCCCAAGAATCGAGAAGAAGAAGCTGCCAAGGCGCGGGCTCGGGCCGCGGAGAGGTTTGGCAGCTAGCCTAAAGTTCCTCTAGTAGTTCCCGTCGTTGATTTCAATCCAATAACCGTCGAGGTCCTGCAGGTAGGTCTGATGGACTCCATCGGGGCGGGTGGTGATTCTTTCGTCGCCTTTGAAGCTGCGATATTTCACCTGCGCCTTGTCGAGGCGGGCAGTGAAGTTGGCCATGGATCCGACGCGGAGGGCGAAATGGACGTCGATGGGTTGCGAGTTCATTTCGGTGGCACCTGCGACGACGTGCAACTGGTTGTGAGCGCTCATGCGGAACCAGATGTGGCGGCCGTCCTTGAACGGGTCGGGGATTCTTTCGAGCCCGATGACCTTTTCGTAGAAGTCCGCGCTCTTGGCCAGGTCCCGCACGTGGATGGCGTAATGATCGAACTCAGGCGCTTTGGCGGGCGTGCTGGATTGCGAGAAGAGCAGGGTTCCCGAGAGTAAAACTGCGAGGGACAGGAGATCCGCGATCCTGATGGTGTTCATAGCCGGAAATAGTACATCGCGCGAGCCGATGCTTGAACTGGAAACGGCAGGATTTTCCGTAACTTTGCCGGGGGCGGGGCATCCCATGCAGGCGGGGGGCTTGTGTCCCGCGCACATCTCAAGACGAAAGCGTGGGAGGATTCATGAAGAAGGCGATGAGCAGGCTGATGGCCATGTGTTTCATGGCGTTCTCGATGGCGGCAGTTGCGCAGTCGGGCGACGCGATGAAACAGGACGACATGAAGAAAGACGAAATGAAGCATGACGACATGAAGAAGGACGATGGCATGAAGCACGACGCCATGAAGAGCGACAAGAAGTCCAAGAAGATGAAGAAAGACAAGACGAAGAAGGACGACATGAAGAAAGATGACGGGATGAAGCACGACGACGGAATGAAACAGAACTAACCGGGATAATTGTTTTCGTACGAAGTAGAGACGCGAGCAGCTGCGTCTCTTTTTTTATGAGTCAGGTTTCTTACGTGTCAGGATTTGAGGTATCGCTTCAGGCATCGCACGCAGGGGACGAAGCCCTGCTGCTCAGCTTCACGCGCCGCGAGGGTGCGTAGATGAGCGCGATCGTGAATGACGGAACATTCCGGGATGTGAAAAATCTTTCCCCCGTCGGAGACGACAACCAAGAGATCGGGAGGAACGCCTGTTCCCTCGCGGGCGAGTTCGGATCGTGTTTTGCCGCCTCCGGAAATCGAACTGGCTACCCCTACGGTGCCTACAGTTACGACGGCTGCTGCTGCGGCGACCATCCATCCAAGAAAGCTTCGGCGGCTTCCGGGCATGTTTCCTTCGAGTCTGCGGTGCAGGCGATGGCTGTAGCCTAGCGGCACTGGAATCATCCGTTCGTCGCCATAGAGTTGAATTACGTTGCGGGTGCCTTCGAGTACGGACAGGCAGTCCTTGCACTCGTGGAAATGTTCCTCCATGGCTGCGCGCAGGGCGGGATCCACATCGCCATCCATATAGTTCGAAATCTCGCGCCACACATCTTCACACCGAATCACCATGGTTTGTTCCCCTTTGCAAACGACAGCCGGCTACTCCAGTTCGCGTCCAGTCCCGGGGCAAGCAGGTCGCGCAGCATCAAGCGCGCCCGCAGCAGACGGGTCTTCACGGACGCAGTGGAGATGCCGAGCATTTTCGCCGTGTCCTCGATGCTCAGGTGGTGCATATCGCGGAGTACGAAAACGTCGCGATATTTTTCTCCCAGCGAGACCAGGGCTGCCGCGAGTTTTTCGCGGACTTCTTTCCTCTCCAGCGTTTCGGATGGAATCTCGCGCCAGTCGGCAAAGTCGCGTGGGACGTAGTTTCCTTCCTCATCCTCGCGGTCGGCGATCGGTTCCATGATGTGGACATGTTCCTTGCGCTTCCGCATCCGCGCCTCGTTGAGAGTGATCTGAATCAGCCAGGTGCTGAATTTTGCTTCGCCGCGAAACTGGCGGATGTTCTTAAACGCCTTCAGGACCGCTTCCTGCGCGGCGTCTTCGGCGTCGGCCTCATTACGCAAGACCGCGAACGCGGTGGCGTACACGCGCCGTTCGTAAGGCCGGATGAGTTCGTAAAAGAGATCGTGTTCGCCATCCCGGATGCGCCGGATCAGCATCTCTTCGCTTGATTGCTGGCTGACTACCTCCAGCGCGTTCGCCTCGTCCGGCATCGATCCTCACGGCAATTCTGAATGTCACGCACGCTGCGTTGCGGCGGGTGCCGTCCCTTGCGGGGACTCGATCACGTGGACTCGCTACCCGGCACTGCCGTGCCGGGCTTTCACGTACCGCCGCTTCGCGGCTTGGGACTCTCTATCACTACTTCTTTGCGTGGGCAGTGCGCAACCGCAAAGCCCACGCACAACGCACTACCCACTCGACGGATACTGGGGATCTTTCTTCCATCCGGTTAGCATCGAGACGAAGTTATTCCAGCCATGAAGGATGACCATCACGAGGTGGCCAAATACGAAGGCGAGCATCGCCCACATGATCAGGAAATGCCACAGCCGGGCGAGGTGGAAACCGCCCATGAGCCAGGCCAGCCAGGAAAACTGCACGGGCTTCCAGATCGCGAAGCCGGTCAGCACCGACAGGATGCCGAGCGCGATCGCCGAGGTGTAGGCGTGCTTCTGAAGCGGGTTATAGGCTTCCTTCAACGGAGGCTTAGGGCCGAAAAAGAAATAGTGCTGCGCCATCGGCCATACGCCGGGGAGGTCTCGTTTCGTGAAGAGTACCTGGCGATAATTTCCGCTGAAGAGCTGGTAGCCGACATAGAGCAGGCCGGACCCGATGTAGATCCACATGAAGGTCAGGTGCCATTGCAGCGCGCCGCCGAGCCATCCGCCGATGGCGAGAGACTTGGGCCAGTTGAGGAGATCTTTCTGCGGGATCTTTGCGCCGAAACTGGGGAAGGCGCGGAATATCTGCAGGCCGCTGCCGACCATGACGAACAGGGCGACGGCGTTGATCCAGTGGCAGACGCGGACGATGAGTGGGTGCTCGTAGACCGCTTCGGCGACTTCGCCGGTTTTCAGGTCTTCGATTTCTAAAGCGCGGCTTGCCATGGTTGCCTGCCTGTCTCGTTGTGTGCCGGCACGACTGAAGTCGTGTCCTCCCATTTGCATCTCATAGTCCGTAGAACTCCGAGTAGCCTTGATCTTCCCAATAGCCGAATTTTGAGAGCACGGTTTCCACTTTCAGGTCGGTCAGGTATTTGGCTTGTTTGTAGCCGATTTTCGTAGGAATGTTCAGACGCAGTGGAGCGCCGTGTTTTCGGGTGAGGGGTTGTCCGTACATCCCGTAGCAAAGCAAAGATTGGGGATGGGTGGCGGTGGCCATGTCCAGGGATTCGTAATAGTCGTCGGCGCACTCCACCGACACGAAACGCGCCGCTGGGTCGGCTCCGATCATTTGCAGGAAATCGGAAAGGCGAACGCCGCTGAAATGGCCGATCACGTCCCAGCCTTCGACGCAGACGTGGCGCGTATTTTGTGAAACTTCGGGGAGTGTCTTGATTTGCGCCAGACTGTACTCACCCGGATGTTGCACGGCACCGCTGACGGTGAGAGTCCATTTGTCCAGGTCGACTTCGGGATCTTCCACGTCGTAGCCGTTGATGGGGAACTTGTCCGCGGGCGTGAGATCGGAGTCGGCGAAGGTGGGCGCCAGAAGGCCGGTTCGAAAGAACTTGGACGAGGCCCAGTCGCTGAAGCCGAGTCCCGCTTTCAGCAAGGGTTCCTGCAGTTTCGGGATCGCGAATGCGCCCAGGGCCAGCACGGGCGTCAGTTTCAGGAGTTCACGTCGCGTGACGGTCTGGAACTTGCGGCGGTCGATTCGGCGGTACGCTTTCATAACGTGTCCTCGATGCGCGTGAGGCCCCAGTGTGATTCGCGGTAGGCCAAAAAGTTCCAGACCTCATATGATTCACCCAGTTCCAGAGTTACGCAAGAGCAGCCATCGTGGGACCAATTGAATTTGAATTAGACGAAGCGTGGAGGAGATTCATGCGCTGGCAGCGACGGTGTTCGGGGGACGACCTCGCGTGTCGCAGTGTCGAGGAGCGGATTCCATTCTGGATGACGGCTATCAGGGGCGGGAACCGCTTCTTTGGCGTTCATGCTTTTGTCGCCAGGACGGGGATTACTTGTTCCTTAACTTGATCTGGAGTGAATGGTTTGCGGATGTAGCCTCTGGCCCCGCTGGATAAGGCCTGAACCACATTCGCTTCACTGCCCTCGGTGGTAATCATGACGACAGGCACGCCCTTTGCATTGGGTACTGTGGGGAGGCTTTTGACGAACTCCAGTCCGTCCATTACGGGCATGTTGATATCGCACAGGATCAGGTCCACGCGACTGTCGGCGAGGACGGTCAGCGCTTCAGCGCCATTGCCCGCTTCAATCACGCGCGTGAGTGTGATGCCAGCCTGACGCAGGGAGCGTTCTACAATCTTCCGCATCACGGAAGAATCGTCCACGATCAGGGCCGTTATGCCTTCCATTAAGCGGGCCTCATTCCCCGAAGACGCTGGAATCAGGGCAATCCCTCGATATCGCAGTCCCCTCGCCTTCGCTGACTGGTATATCGGTCGTTCGCGATAGGACTTTAAGGCAGGCGTGGCGATACGGATTGTTATGCCAGCCCGGCGGGCGCATGGCGGGATTCCGGGATGACTAAGCGTTTAGAATAAGAGTTTTTTGATATCGCGATAATGCTTCCCGAATCTTGCCGGGATCGTTGAAAAGGTATTTCTGCTAATCAATTTCTTGACAAAGCCCAAATTTGCAGCTATAAGAGCAATGTTATAATCGTTTAGAACACTGCTTTGAGGAAGGGCAATGAAGGAACGGTTTTTATTCGCATCGGCACCCGACAGTTGGGGGGTATTGGATTATCCGGGCCCCTCGTGGGAACAATCCTACGAGGGGATGCTCGATGAGATGGAGGCTGCCGGCTACACTGGGTCGGAACTGGGGCCGTACGGATTTTTCCCGACCGATCCGGAAGTTCTTCGGCAGCAATTCGACAAACGCGGATTCAAACTGCTTGGTTCCTTCGTGCCGGTAAAAATGGGCGACCCCGATGCCGGCGCTGCGGTTTTGCAGCGCATCCGCACGGTAGGGTCTTTGCTGGCGGCTCTGAAGGCTCCCTTCCTGGTGCTGGCGGACGATCAATCGGCGAAGCGGAACAGTTTTTCCGGACGAGCTTACGACAAGGGTTGTCCTGTCTTAAGCGCGAGCCAGTGGCAGCACGTCGGGAATGTTGTTGCGGACGCAGAGAAGGTCGCGAACGAATTCGGACTGGATCTGGTGTTTCATCCGCATGTCGCCACCTATGTGGAAACTCCGGAGGAGTGCGAACGATTTTTTGACGCCACGTCGCATACGAATGTAGGTCTTTGTCTGGATACAGGACATTGCGTCTATGGCCAGGGTGATTCCGTGAAGGAAGCGGAGAAGTTCAAGAGCAAGCTGCGTTTCGTGCACATCAAGGACTGCGATGCAAAAGTTCTGGCGGAGGCGCGTCGCCGCGAGTGGACATTCGAAGAAGCGATTGAGCACAGGGTGTTCACGATCATCGGACAAGGCGATATCGATTTCCCCGCATTCTTTCGTACTTTGGCCAAGAACGGATACTCGGGATGGTCAGTGGTGGAGCAGGACGTGAAGTTTGGGGATACGACGATCGCTCCGGCCGAGAGTGTAGCCGCCAGTTTGCGATACTTGCAAGAGGTGGTCGGCAAGCTGGAAGTTGCCGCTCTCTGATATCGAACCAGGGAATTGCACGAGTCGTTGCTCGAAAGGATCAGGTCGAAAGGCTCAGATGCGGAAGCTGGGAGTCGGGGTTCTCGGAGTTGGAGAAATGGGGCTGCGCCACGCGGAGAATTTGCGCCGCCGCGTGCTTCAGGCAGAGCTGGTAGCCATCGCGGATGTTGCCGCCGATCGCGCGCGCCGTACTGCTGCGGAACTAGAGATCACGAACTCTTTCGGCAGTCTGGAATCGCTGCTGGAGTGCAAGGGGCTGGACGCGGTGGTGATCGCGACCCCGGACAAGTTCCACGCATCCGCAATCAAGATGGCCGCCGCTGCCGGCAAAGATATTCTGTGCGAAAAGCCTTTGGCACTGACACTGGCCGACGCGCACGAGGCGCTGGATGCCGTATCCAAAGCGGGAGTACGGCTCCAGGTTGGCTTCATGCGCCGTTACGACCCTGCTTACGCAGCAGCTATGAAGCGCATTGAAGCCGGTGAGATTGGGACGCCGGTGGTCTTCAAGTCGATTGGGCGGGACAAGGATGGTCCTCCGCTGTCGTCCTATCAGTCGAATGTCAACGGAATGTTGTTTTATGGGAACACGATCCACGACTTCGATCTGGCACGGTGGATGATGCAGGATGAAGTTGCGGAAGTTCATGCGTTTACCACTCTCGCCATACGTCCGGAAGTGGCGAAGTTCGGCGACGTGGTAGCGAGCGTCGTAAACCTAAAATTTACACAGGGAGCGATTGGCAACATCGAATCGCATGCGCAGGCCGCCTACGGATACGACGTGCGAACGGAGATTGTCGGGTCGAAGGGATCGATCCTGATTGGAGGGATGATGAAAACGCGGGCGACTTTTCTGACTGAGAACGGAAGTATCCAGGACATCGCGGATCACTTCCTCAGCGCTTTTTCAGAGGCGTACGTGGCCGAGATGACAGACTTTGTGGAGTGCATTCTGTCCGACCGCGAGCCCCGTGTGAGTGGGAACGACGGACTGAAAGCTCTGGCGACCGCGGTGGCGGCGGAACGCTCTCACCTCGATGGGGGCGCTGTGAAGGTGGATTCGGAAGTCCTGCAATCGGCTCGCGGGGAGGGCCGAGAATAGTTTGGCGCAACTTCCCGCACGCTTCACCGTTCCCCATGCGCCATGTATCGGAGGGCCGAATGATTCAGGCAACGGCATCGTCCTATAAGAGTCCGCTGCATGAGATGACGCAGACGACGCCTACCTGTCTGTGGAATGATTCCGCTTCCCTGCAAGAGTTGTCGTACTCGATTGCGCACGGCGCGGTCGGAGCGACCTGCAATCCGGTGATTGTCCTAAGTGTGTTGAAGAAGGAAATCAGCACCTGGAAAGACCGGATTCGCGACCTTATTCAGGAGCACCCGACGGCGACCGAGGATGAGATCGCATGGCAGTTGGTCCGCGAGATTCCGTACAGGCGGCCTCTCTCCTGAAGCCGATCTTCGATGAACAACGCGGCAGAAATGGCCGCCTTTCGATTCAGACTGACCCGCGATTGTTCCGCGATAATGACGCGATCTTGAAGCAGACGGTCGAGTTCAGCCGTCTGGCACCGAACATGATCGTGAAGATTCCGGTCACGCGCGCGGGAATTCCGGCGATCGAGGAAGCGACGTACCAGGGCGTCAGCATTAACGCGACGGTGTGCTTTACCCTTCCGCAGTGCATTGCCGTGGCGGAAGCGGTGGAGCGAGGGCTTAAGCGGCGCGAGCGCGAAGGGAAAGAGATCGCTACGATGGGGCCGGTATGCACGATCATGGTCGGGCGACTCGACGACTGGCTGCGTGTGCTGATCGAGAAGAACAACGTTGCTATTGATCCCGGGTATTTGGAGTGGGCGGGCGTTGCGGTGTTCAAGAAGACGTATCGAGTTTTTCAGGAGCGAGGCTATCGGATTCGTCTGTTGTCAGCGGCGTTTCGGAACCCGATGCACTGGAGTGAATTCGTTGGCGGAGATGTGGTCATTTCGCCTCCGTACTCATGGCAGGTTCGTTTCAACAACAGCGATATCGAAGTGCGGCCGCGAATCGACGAACCCGTGTGTGGGGAGATCGTAGCGGAACTGTCGAAGAAATTTCCCGATTTCTGCCGGGCCTATACAGAAACGGGCCTGGCTCCTGAAGAATTCGATTCGTTTGGGCCGACGGTGAGAACGCTTCGGCAGTTCGTTTCTGCCTGTCATGATCTGGACGGGCTGGTCCGGGATTTCATGCTTCCGAATCCAGATTGACTAAGCGTTTTGAAGACAGGACAAGTCCTGATATGTTGATGTTATTGATCTATGGCTTCATTAAGAAAGATCGACAAGAATAAGCCAGCGAAAGCAGCCAGCATTTCTGATGTTGCACGCGAGTCCGGCGTTTCAATATTTACCGTGTCGGCGGTGGTGAATAACAAGAGCCACGTTGGCAAGAATCTCCGCGAGCGGGTGGAGAATGCGATTCGCAAGCTGAATTACCGTCCGAACCTGATTGCCCGCAGCCTGATCAAACAAAAGACACAGACCATCGGAATGATCGTGCCGGATATCGCCAATCCTTTTTTCCCGATGGTGGTTCGCGGCGCCGAAGACGCGGCGCTGAAACAGGGCTACAACCTTCTGCTTTGCAATAGCGACGACAACCTGGCCAAGGAAGAAAGCGCAATCGAGTTATTGCTGTCGAAACGCGTTGACGGCATCCTGCTCACGAAAGCTGCGGGGGATTTCAGCCCGGCTCTGCGGCAGATGATTAGCGAAGTCAATATTCCGTTTGTTCTGGTAATGCGGACGTATCCCCAACTGACCAGGGATGCGGTGATCAGCGACGACTATCAAGGCGCCTATGACGCGGTATGTCACCTGGCACGCGCCGGTCGCCGGCGCATCGGGATGATCGGTGGCCCCCTTAAGATCAGCAACGCCAAAGAGCGATTACGGGGATTTAAAGACGCCCTCGAAGAGAACAATCTCCCCTGCGAGCCTGCGTTGGTGGTCGAGGGAGACTATCGCATCGAATCCGGTTTCCGCGCTGGTCATGCGCTGCTTTCTCACCGGCCCGATGGGATCTACGTTGCCAACCATCTGATGACGATCGGATTGCTCAAAGCGGTCGATGAGATGGGATTGAAGTGCCCTGAAGATTTCGGGCTCGTGAGCTTCGACGACTATCCCTGGCTGGGCGTATTCCGACCGCGACTGACTACGGTGGAATTACCCAAACACCAGCTAGGCATTGAGGCAACGGAACTTCTGATCCAGCGCATTTCCGGGAACGACGGGAAGCCCGTGCTCAAGAAACTGCTGCCCGAACTTCGCATCCGTGAGTCCTGCGGATTTGCTCAGTTTGTCGCCAGTGGACAACATGCCGACCTGCCTGAGTCGCATGCGGTACGTTCCATGCAAGAAAAATAGCCCTCTCACCGAAAGAGGATCAGGTTTCATTGAAGTTGAAGAGTTTCGGGCGCACGGTGAACATCCGCGTCCTGTAGCTGGCGTAGAGAACGCCCACCGCCAGCCAAGTCAGACCCGCGTACTTGGTCCATGTCTGAAGGCCAATCAGCAGAACGAAGCAGAAGACAGCACCAAATCCCGGAACCAGGGCGTCAACAAAAAAATTCCGGTGCGACGACGGTGCCTGTGCAAACCAGAAATGCAGCAAGGCAACCAGGTTTACGGCGGTGAAGGCGAGTAACGCGCCGAAGGTCACAATTTCCGCTGCCAGTTGCCATGGGATCGTCAGCACGGCAATGTACGCGACAATCCCAACGATCCATTCGTTGTAAACAGGGTTGCCTTTCTTGGGACTCAGGTGGCCGAAGATTTTCTTCGGCATCGCGTCGTCGCGGCCCATGCTGTAGAGAAGACGCGCCGCACCAACGTGTCCGGCGAGGCCACAGGCCAGGCTGGAAACCAGGAGCACGACGCCATATGCGGCAAAGAGCAATGGTCCGCCGGCAACGCGTGCGACATCCATAAAAGCGGTTTCGTGATTTTGCAGGGTCGAATAGTCGGGCCAGACGCGCTGTGCCAGGTAGACCTGCAGACCACTGAAGAGTCCAGTGAAAACGCACACCAGCACGGCCGCCAGCATGACATTCCGTTTGGGGTTCTTCACTTCCTCGGCGAGGATGGAAACACCATCGAATCCGATAAAGACCAGCGCCGCAAATGATGTTCCGGCCGCCAATGCCCGCAGCTCGAAAGTCGCGGGGTTGTAGATGGGTTGCACCGAAAAAAGGCCGGCGAAGCTCTGGTGTAAGACGATGTAGCGGAACGCCTGCACCAGAAATACGGCCGTGACCAGCAGCATGAAGCCGAGCAACACTTCGTTGGTGCGCGCATTGAATTTGATTCCCTGCACGGTCATCACGGTGATGAACCCGACAATCAACGCGGCGAGAAGCGCAAAGGGAAGCTGTGGCACCATGCGCTGGATTGCCAGCACTGCGTAAAGGGCATTCTGGATCGGCTGGAAAAGATACTCCAGGAACATCGCCCAACCCAGAATGAAGCCCACGTGCGGATTCACTGCCTTGCTGATGTAGGAATAAACCGAGCCCGTCGACGGATACACATTGGCCATGCGGCCGAAACTCACAGCGGTAACCGACATGGCTATCATGCCCAACACGAGTGTGGCGACGGTGTGTCCGTGCGAAAGAACCTGAGCTTCGCCAAAAAGTGGGACGGCCGCGATCGGGGAGGTCAGGATAATTCCGTAGTAAACCAGATCCCAGAGACTGAGAACGCGCTTCAAATGCGCTGGCCTATGCGCCCCGCCCTGCACCTCTGCTGTGGTTTGCACTCTTACCTCGTTCGGAACGTGATTCGGGCGTTGATACGCACTATGATTCGCAATCTGATTCGCATTACAAAAAGTAACGTTCCTTTTTGCGTGCGTCCTCGTATTTCTTACGGGCGGCTCTCACGGATTCTCGCTCGGATACCTCGGCAATGGGAACGTCCCACCAGGATTCGTATCCCGGCACTCGCTGGTCGTAGGCCGTTTCGATCACTACAACGGAAGTGCGCGATTGCTGACGAGCCGCCTTCAATGCGGCTCTGAGTTCTTCTCCGGTGCCGGCGCGAGCGGTCCAGGCACCCAGGCTCGCGGCGTTGGCTTCGAAGTCTACTGGGAGAATGTCGCCATCATATTTTCCGTTCCGGCGGTAGCGGTACTGCGTCCCCATCCCCTCATTGCCGCAGCCCTGGCTGAGTCCGCCGATGCTGGAAAATCCGTGATTGTCGAGCAATACGATTTCGAGTTTGTAGCCCTCCTGCACCGAGGTGATGATTTCCTGGGCCATCATCAGATAGGAACCGTCGCCCACGAACACGATCACGTTGCGATCCGGATACGCCATTTTTGCGCCCAGCCCACCAGCGATTTCGTAGCCCATGCAGGAATAGCCGTACTCCATGTGATATCCGCCAGGTTGACTTGTGCGCCATAGTTTGTGGAGGTCTCCGGGCAAACTTCCGGCGGCGCAGACCATGATGTCCGAAGGCTCGGCGAAATGGTTGACGATTCCGATGACTTCGCCCTGCGTGATGGGAGGGTCTTTGCGGATATTGTGAATGCGATCGACTTCTTTCTCCCAGCTAGTTTGAAAGTCAGCTATGGTGGCGCGGTAGGTTGCTTCTACTTTGTAGCCAGCGATCGCCTGGTGTAATTCTCCGATCGTTTCACGGGCATCACCAGTAAGAGCGACGGCGGCATGTTTGTAAGCGTCGAATTCGGCGACGTTGAGGTTGATGAAACGCACGGATGGATTCTGAAAAGCTGTTTTTGACGCGGTGGTGAAATCGCCGTAACGGGTACCGATGCCAAGAATGAGATCAGCTTCGCGCGCCAGAATATTCGCACCCGGAGTTCCCGTCGCTCCGACTGCGCCAACCTGTTGCGGATGATCAAAGGGCAAAGAGCCCTTGCCGGCCTGGGTCTCGCAGACGGGAATTCCGGTTGCCTCTGCGAACTTCGCCAGGGCTTCCGAACCTTCCGAATAAAGCACGCCACCACCAGCGATGATGAGCGGTTGTTTCGCGGAGCGGATCCAGTCGGCGGCGCGCTGCAGGAGTTCGTTATCGCAACGGTTGCGGGGAATTTGCCAGACACGTTTCCGACAGAATTCCTCGGGAAAATCGAACGCTTCCACCTGGACGTCCTGCGGCAATGCAAGAGTGACGGCACCGGTTTCGGCGGGAGAAGTCAGCACCCGCAACGCTTCGGGAAGGGAAGTGAGCAATTGTTCAGGACGTTGAATCCGGTCCCAGTAGCACGAGACGGGTTTGAAGCAGTCGTTGACCGAGATGTCCTGTGTCTGTGGAGATTCAACCTGTTGCAGCACGGGGGCGACGTTGCGGCGGGCAAAAATATCGCCGGGCAGCAACAGTACCGGAATATGGTTGATGGTCGCCATGGCGGCGCCGGTCACCATATTTGTCGCACCGGGGCCGATGGAAGTCGTGCAGACCATGGTCCGCAATCGAAACGTTGCCTTGGCAAACGCGGCGGCGGCGTGCACCATCGCCTGCTCATTGCGGAAAAGGTAGTAGGGCAGGCCGGGATCCTGTTCGAGCGCTTGTCCGATTCCAGCGACGTTTCCGTGCCCGAAGATTCCGAAGCAGCCCTCAAAGAAGCGGACCTGGCGGCCATCTCGCTCGACATACTGATTCTTCAGGAAAGAAATGATGCCTTGCGCGACTGTCAGGCGTTTTGTCATAGCTGGGACCCCACTCAGGATAACGCCAGCTCCCTCATCGAAGCCCGATCCTACGGTTTGATCCCTGGCCTCTGGTGAATCATTCGCGCACGAGTGGCAAACGAGGATCAGGCGCATTCCAGGTCGACCGGATCCATGAGTGCTGCGGGTCTTCAGTGACGGCCACCGCGCGCGAGGAACCGGCCAGAAAATTCAGGTAATAGACGTCATAGCCCGGACCCGCGACCACTGTGTGATAACCGTTGCGGACCAGCACGACGTCGCCGTCGCGAGCTTTCACGATGCTTCCACTCGAGTTCTCACCACCATAGAGATACTGAAAGGCAAAGCCATCGGGTTGTGCGATGCGGTAATAGTAAATCTCGTCCAGATCGACTTCCGCCGGTGGGTTGTGCGTGTCGTGTTTGTGTGGCGGATAGCTGGACCAGTTTCCACCCGGTGTGTAGACCTCAATCACTACGAGCTTGTCGGCTGCGAACGAGGGTGGAATCACGTCAACGATCTGCCGCGAAGCATTCCCTCCTCCGCGCAGGCTGCTGGCCACGTCACTGGGTGTAATCAATTTGGATTCGAGATGGGCTTCCGACGGCACGCGGCACACCGCGAATTCGCAGATGGATTCCGCTGCGAACACCACTTCACTGTGAGTGGACAGGTAGAGAGTAAACGGGAGTCCGTCAAAAACGTTTTTGCGCTTGCCGATCTGCTGTTTTCCGTGTCCCCGATCGCATTGACAGGTGCCACTGAGCAGAACGAACGCGGCCTCTTCCTGTTGCGTGCGCGTGCGGAACACATCGCCTGGTTGCAGGCGTAGGACGTCGAAGCTCATCCACTCCCAGTTGGCTTTCTGGCGAGGCAGATGAAGGAGTTCACCCGCTTGCTGCGGGGGCAAAGGCGAAGAATGGACGAGAACCGTACTGTTGCTCAAATCGTCTCCCAGCTCAGAAAGTCACAAATTGCGATTGCATCTTTTAAACGTCTAAACGTTGTGAGACTATGCCAAATGCAAACGCCGTTGTCAATGAAATCCGATTTCGCATGGAATTGACTGTATCTTAGCAACAAAGATGGGAATGTAATGATTTTGTTAGATCGCGAAAAATTACCTTGACCGGCTCAGAAATGATTGATATAAATCCGAGTTTATAAGCGTTTAGAAAGTGCCGATCGCAGTGTGGGAACAGCGGACGCAACGTCCTCAGGAGGGGTCATGAGATCGAACCACCCGTACGGAAGTCATCAGACATCTAAGGGCGTGCAAACAGCGCGAGCGAATTACTTCCGTCTGGTCGTGGCCATCGTGGCTGTGGCCTTCTGTCTGAGCGCTTCCTTGTATGCGAAGGTTGCGGCCGGCATTTCCGGCATCGTCACGGATGCGAGCGGCGCGGTCGTCTCGGGCGCCACCATCAAGGTCACCGATACGGATAACGGAGTGGTCTCCTCGCGCCAGAGCAACGCCGACGGGTTCTACGCTTTCGTCGATCTGCAACCCGGCCACTACGACGTTGAAGTGCAGCAAACGGGATTCACCACCTTTCGTCAGACGGGAGTCGTACTGGACGTTGATTCAGCCAAAGTGATGAACATCAAGATGGTTGTCGGCCAGGTCAGCGAAAAGGTGGAGGTCACGACCGACGCCGTCCAAATCGACACTGCCAGCACGCAGAACGGCGAAGTGATCACCGCGCGGACGATCACCGCCGTGCCGCTTGTGACCCGCAGCTACACCGATCTTCTGGCTCTGCAGCCCGGTGTCGCCGCCCAATCCTCAGGACTGGCGGGTGGGCAGGGAGGGCAGTTCAGCGCGACCGGGTTTAAATTCACGCCCATCTCGGGTGACCTCAACGCCGGTAACCTATCCGTCAATGGCCAGCGTGAAGCGTCGAACGGGTTTCTGCTGAATGGAACGACTGTGCAGGAGTTCGCCTTCTCCGGCGCTGGGATTATTCCGAACCTCGACTCAATTGCCGAGTTCCGCATCGTTACCAACAACTTCGATGCTGAATATGGAAACTACGCAGGCGGCCAGATCAATGTCATTACTAAGTCGGGCGTGAACAGATTCCACGGCAGCGCGTTCGAGTTTTTACGAAACCGGTCTCTGGACGCCAGGAATTTTTTCTCTCAAACGAGAGACGATCACAAACAGAACGAGTTTGGGGGCACTATTGGCGGTCCCATTGTGCGGGACAAGCTGTTCTTTTTTGGAGACTATCAGGGTAATCGTGTCATTCAGGGGCAGAGCGGCGGGAGCGGGCCGCAAATTGTCCCGACCGATTTGGAGCGCACGGGTAATTTCTCGGAATTCACCGGCTCGCTTACCGGCGTCGTGCAGGGAGCCGCGTTTGCGCAGGACCTATCGAACAGGTTGCAATACGCAGTAACGGATGGCGAGCAATATTTTTTCGCCGGGTGCACCACGGCGACGTGTGTATTTCCAGGCGCTCAGATTCCGGATGTCGCTTTCACTGAGCCTTCCAAGAATCTGTTGGCCTTCATTCCCAAAGCGAATACCGGAAGCAATCGTTTCACGCCAACTGCCGGCCCTTCGCGGCTTAACGATGATAAGGCCAGTGGGCGCATCGACTACAACGCGCACTTCGGATTGCTTACTGGATACTATTTCTTCGACCGGTATCGCCAGAGTGTGCCGGACCTCGTTCTTCCCTTATTCGGTAGCGACTTCACCGGCCGATCCCAGGTTGCGGATGTAGGACTCTCGAAGACGGTCAGCCCTTCGTCGGTGAATGAGTTGCGATTTGGCTTGACACGTTTGCGCTTCCTTATCCATACGCCTACAGGCGGCACGAATGTCACGCCGAAGACGCTGGGTTTTGAGGAAGGGCCTGACACGTTAGGAATTTCGCCCTCACTTCCTCAATACGCCCACGTTCCGAACATTCACCTGAACAATGGTTTTTCGTTTGGCGCGTCCGGCGGTCCGCTTGGCGTTACCGAAACGACTCTTCAGGTTATGGACAATTTCACCAAGGTAGTCGGCACCCACACGGTGACGTTTGGAGGGCAGTTCCGCTACAACCAGTTAACTGAATACAATGGTGGCTCGAACGGCGACTTCACCTTCAACGGTAACGAAACGGGAGTGGATTTTGCCGACTTTCTGATCGGCGCGCCTTTCGGCTACTCGCAAGGCCAGGGATTTCCTTCTTACGGCCGCTCGCGTTATTTCGGGCTCTTCGGGCAGGATAGCTGGCGCGTCAGGTCGAATCTGACTCTCAACTATGGTCTGCGCTGGGACGTGAGCCGGCCCTGGTCGGAAAAGAACGGACAACTCGAGACACTGGTCCTCGGAGAGGATTCGACAAGGTTTCCCGGATCTCCGACAGGATGGGTTTTCCCGGGCGATCCAGGAATTCCCAGTACTCTGGCTCCCACTCGCTACAACAATTTTGCTCCGCGCCTGGGCCTCTCCTACTCGCCGTCGGCCGATAGCGGACTGTTACAGAAACTGACCGGCGGCCCGGGCAAGACCAGCATCCGCGCGGGATACGGAGTCTTCTACAGCACGTTCGAAGGAGCAACTAACTTCAATGAAATCGGAGATGCTCCCTTCGGCATCTTCTATGGCAGCCCAGCCCCGCCGCAATTTGTGACGCCCTTTGTGGATCGCGCAACAGGCTTTGTCGAGGGCCAGCGGTTTCCAGTTGCGCTGCCGACGACGGATACTGTCATCAATTGGGCGAACTTCCTACCCATCGGCACCTCGCCCGCTTTCTGGCACAGAAACGTTTTGCCTTACACCGAAGAGTATCAACTGTCCATTGAGCGGCAAGTCGGCCAGGCGACCTTGGTCAAGGCAAGCTACGTGGGGACGCAAGGGCATCATCTGCTCTCCTCGCTCCAGGCCAACCCCAGCGATCCTGCTATTTGCTTGAGTGTCAGTCAGCCAGATCAGGTCGTGGACGGCACAGTCTGTGGCGCAGGCAAGGAGAATGGAGTGTTCCATCCGGTTAGTGGAGGCACGGTGGTTGCCCGCGGCCCCTTTGGCGCAAATTTCAGCAGCGATGGATACTTCATCACCAGTGGAAAGTCCAGTTACAACTCGCTGCAACTGAGCGTCCGGCAACACATCAAAGGTCTGGAGTTTCTGGCCGGGTATACCTACTCGAAATCCATGGACAACGGTTCCGGATACGGTGAGCAGATCAACTTTGTGAATCCGCGCCTAAGA
Source organism: Terriglobales bacterium (assembly GCA_035569025.1). Taxonomy (GTDB): domain Bacteria; phylum Acidobacteriota; class Terriglobia; order Terriglobales; family Acidobacteriaceae; genus Acidiflorens. The sequence continues at coordinate 36,839 of DATMNN010000050.1, read as the reverse complement.
GCGTTGTCAGCGTTCGACCTTCGGCACAACTTCGTCGTCAGCTATACCTATCAGTTGCCATTTGATCGCCTAGGCGGGCCGAGCCGGTTAGTGAAGGGTTGGCAGCTGAGTGGAATCACGCGGTTCTCGACTGGCCAGCCGGTTACGTTAGTCGAAACCGACGACAATTCCCTGCTCGGAACGGCTGGCGCAGGCGCGATTGGACTCCCCATCGACACGCCGGTCTTCACACCGGGTTCGCTCCACATCAGCGATGTTCGGTCGGGGCTACAGCCATATTTCAATCCCGCCCTGTTCAGCCTCGAAGCAACGGGGCAGTTAGGGAATTCGAGCCGCAGGTTTTTCGCCGGACCTGGGCTCAACAACTGGGACATGGCTCTGCTCAAGGATACGGCGATCACGGAAAGCACGAAGCTGGAATTCCGGGTCGAGCTGTTCAACGCGTTCAATCACACCCAGTTTGGTCAGCCCGATGGGAATGTCAGCGACACCTTTACGCGTAATCCCCAGACCCAGGTTGTCACCGGGTTTGGCACGATTAACACAGCGAATCCGCCCCGGATCATGCAGCTTTCGCTCAAGCTGCTGTTCTAGCTGGCGGACCCGAAGCACTCGGGTGCGCCGATTCAGATGGTCCGCTTCCCACACACGCGGCGGGCCATCTGAATGATCCGGATCGTGGCATGATGTGGTAGAAATCATGCTGATTGCAGGCAAGCAAAATTGAATCCGTCCTTCTGAGGCCGCACACTCCGCGCACATCATGAGATCCAGACGAGCGTTTCTGAAGCTGTCAGCGCTGGGCATGGGGGCGGTCGGCGCTGGTATCTCGCTCCCTTCGTCCGCGAGCGCGGGGAGTCTGGATGGTGCCGGCGCCGTTTCTCATATCGAATCTGCGCCGCCGGTCTCAGATATTTCGGTCTGGCTTACAAATAATAAGCAGCGCTTTGCGGCGGCTCCAGTGATTCCATGGCGCGCATTGACGACAACACCGTCGATGGGGCCGCCCACTACGATCAGCTCGTCCGCGATCACATCCACACCGGATTTTGTTCGACTTATTGTCGCGAACAAATTTCAGGACATTCTCGGCTTCGGCGGGTGCTTCTCGGACGCGTCCTGTTATGTGATCGACAAACTTCCGCAGCCTGTGCGCGATCAGTTGCTCCACGAGCTGTGCCATCCATCGGAGATGGGCCTCAACGTTCATCGCACTTGCATTGGGTCGGCAGATTCGGCGGCTTCGCTGTACAGCTATGACGATGGCGATGCGGATCCGGAACTGAGGCGATTTTCGATCGATCATGATCGCGCCTACATTCTGCCGGTGTTGCGGAAAGTTCGCGAGATTAATCCTGAGGTGTTCTTGTTTTCCTCACCCTGGAGCCCGCCGGGCTGGATGAAGTGGAACAAATCGATGCTGGGTGGCTCCATGAGCCGACAGTACCTGGCGTCGTACGCACAGTATTTTTTGAAATTCCTGCAGGCGTATGCGGAAGCCGGCGTGCCAGTGCAGGCCATTACAACGCAGAACGAAATTGATACCGATCAGCACGGGCAAATGCCCGCGTGTACGTGGTCGCAGGAATGTGAGAGTGAATTCATCACCGACCACATTGGGCCGCTCTTTGAGAAGACCAACACGTCCACCAGGATCTGGATACTGGACCACAATTTCGTTTATTGGGGGCGAGTCATCTCGCAACTGGATGATCCGGATTTCCGCCAATATGTGAACGCAGTTGCGTTTCATCCCTATACCGGCGAGCCCAGCATGATGAGCAAAGTGCATGCCGCTCATCCCGGCGTGGAACTGCACTTTACCGAAGGCAGCACGGACTACAACGATCCGCATTATCAGGATGACTGGACGAAGTGGAGTACGACTTATACCGCCGCGTTCAATAACTGGTGCCGCTCGGCGGTGGCGTGGAATGTGGCGACCGATGAGCATGGCAAACCCAATATCGGGCCGTATCCATGCGGAGGCATCCTCATCGTTAATCCGAATACGCAGGAAATTATTCGCAGCGGGCAGTATTGGGCGCTAGCGCATTTCTCGCGGTCGGTTCGGCGAGGTGCGCGGCGATTTGAGTCGCAGAGCCTGGCGACAAATCTTTCGCACATCGCTTTCGAGAATCCTGACGGCCAAAAAGTGCTGGTGCTCACGAACACCGGCCCTGCGCGGACGGTCGAGGTGACGCAAGGAGTCAGTTCAGCCGCGATCCCGCTGGAAGGGAATTCCATTGCGACCCTGGTTTGGAAGTGACTAACTTGCAGGGTACTTGGCAGGGCACCCAGACACGGCATGACTAGGAGTTTCGTTACGATGAACCGGTGGGCCCTTGCTTTCATCCTTTCTTTGATCGCCGCGCAATCGGGAATCGCGCAAGACGCACCCACCCCAGACCGCCATAAGGCCGTGGCGGACAAACTGCAATCACTGACGCGTGTGCCATTGACCGGTTGCCGCTGGCACTCGGACGTGGCACATCCGGAAGATCCTTCCCTGGACGATTCTTCGTGGACACCGATCGCGCTGGGAGCGAAGTTTGTGAGCGGCGTGCAGGTCGTGCGCTGCTGGTTCACGGTTCCACCGAAGACTAATGGATATGACATCCGCGGCGCGGGACTGAAGTTCGCGTTCGAGTTGGACGGCGATGGCATGATCATGCTGACGGTCTACTCGAACAGCTATAACGTGTACCGCGGCAACTCCGACATGCTGGAGCCCGTTACACTGACCGCAAGCGCCCGGCCAGGCGATCGCATCCTGGTCGCGATTCGGTTGCAGGTTGGCGACCAGCCCCGAACCGTTTCCAGAAGCGCGATTCTGATCGAGCCGCCGGCGACCCGGCCGAATCCTGACGTTCTGCGATTCGAAATGCTGTCGCTCCAGCCGATTCTCAATGCGTATCCCGACGTTCAAAAACAGCAGCAGCTGGACGCCGCCGTGGAGGCAATCGATTTCTCCAAGTTGGACGCAGGAGATCAGAATGGTTTCGATGCGTCTCTGAAGGCGGCGCAGGCAAAACTTCAGGAATTGGGGCCGTGGGTCAGGCAGTTTCGGATTCGCGCAGTTGGGAATTCGCATATCGACATGGCGTGGTTGTGGCCCTGGACGGAAACGGTCGAAATCGTGCGGAACACGTATCGCAGCGCGCTCGACATGATGCAGGAATACCCCGGCTTTACTTTCGCCGGGTCTTCCGCTCGTACTTACGAATGGATGGAGGAGAAATACCCGGAACTGTTTCAGGAAATTCAGCGGCGCGTGAAGGAAGGCCGCTGGGAAATCGTTGGCGGCATGTGGGTGGAGCCTGACCTTAATATGCCGGGCGGCGAATCGCTCACGCGGCAGATCCTGATTGGCAAGCAATACTTCAAGAAGAAGTTTGGCGTTGATGTGAAGATCGGGTGGAATCCGGATTCGTTTGGCTACAACTGGCAGCTGCCGCAGATCTACAAGAAGTCAGGTATCGACTATTTCGTCACGCAGAAACTGCTGTGGGCGCACGAATTTACCACTTTTCCCCATAAATTGTTTTGGTGGGAGGCTCCCGACGGAAGCCGCCTGCTGACGTACTTTCCCCACGATTACGGTAGCACGATGGAGCCGGTCCCGATGGCGGAGGATGTGGCGACGTGGATGCCTTCGATGTATCAAAAAAACGCGAAGGATCCCGTGATGATGTATCTCTACGGCGTGGGAGACCATGGCGGAGGTCCGACGCGGACCATCCTCGACCAGGCCACCCAGCTGATGAATCCGGATGTGGTGTTTCCCAGATTAGAGTTCAGTACGGCTGGCGCCTTTTTCGACGATCTCGGTAAGCGAAGCGATCTCAAGATTCCGGTCTGGAAAAATGAATTGTATTTCCAGTACCACCGCGGCGTGTTCACGACGCAGTCCGAAACCAAGAAACGCATTCGCCATGCCGAGGAAACGCTGCTGGACGCCGAGAAATTTGCGTCATTGGCCCATTTGTACGCGCGCCCTTATCCACAGGTGGATTTCACCGCGACATGGAAAGGCCTTCTGTTCGATCAGTTTCACGACATCATGCCGGGATCCGGCATTGCCGTGAACTATCTCGACGCAAAACGTGACCTGGAAGTTGTGGAGCGATCAGGCGACGACATTGTGCGCAATTCCATCGCGGAAATCTCGGCGCGCATCGACACAACGCAAGCGGGGACGCCGGTCGTTGTGTACAACTCGCTCTCGTGGCCGCGCACGGAAGTGATCGAAGTCCAAGTGCAGTTGCCGGCCACGGCTGAGAATGTCGAAATAGTCGATGCAGCCGGGAAGGTTCTTCGGTCGCAGGTGCTCGACAACAATCGCGAAACGCATCGTGTGCGTCTCTTAGTTCGCGCAAGCGTTCCGGCCATGGGTTATACGACTTTCTTTGTGCGATCGGCAGTGAAGCCGGCGCAATCAAGCACAGGTCTAAAAGCCTCATCCGAGAGCATGGAGAATGAGTTCATCCGATTGAAGGTCGATCCACAGACCGGTTGCATCACCAGCCTCTATGACAAGGTGAGCAAACAGGAGACGCTGGCTCCTGCGGAATCGGACACAGGCGGCCCGAAGAATCTGGCGTGCGGGAATCTTCTCCAGGCGTTTGTCGACAAACCCAAACAATACGATGCGTGGAACATCGACGCGGACTTCGAGAAGCAGTATTGGAGCCTGGATAAAGCCGACGAGGTCAAACTGGCGGAATCAGGCCCGTTGCGGGCCGTGATTCGCGTGAAACATCACTTTCAAAATTCGACCTTCGTGCAGGACATCACGATGGTCCCGGGTGTTCCGCGTGTCGACGTGAACATGCAGGCCGAGTGGAACGAAAAGCATATTCTGCTCAAGGTCGCGTTTCCTGTCAGCGTGCACAGTAAGACGGCTACGTTTGAAATTCCTTTTGGCTCCATCGAGCGCCCCACTACGCGGGCAACGCTCGAAGAGCAGGCGCAATTTGAGGTGCCGGCGCAGCACTGGGCTGATCTGTCCGATGAGCAGCACGGCCTGAGCGTGCTGAACGACAGCAAGTATGGATACGACGCCAAGGGGAATGTACTGCGTTTGTCTTTGCTGCGCTCTCCCTCGTGGCCCGATCCGCACGCCGACGAAGGCCATCACGAATTTACATACTCGCTCTATCCGCACGGCGGCACGTGGCGTACAGCGGAAACAGTGCGGCGCGGATATGAACTGAATTACAAACTGAGGTCGACTCAAGTGCAGAGCCATAGCGGATCGCTACCCCCCGTCCATTCGTTCATCGAGTTGAATTCCGACAATGTCGTGCTCACCGCGATGAAATGGGCCGAGGACGGGAACTCGGTCATCCTGCGTTTTTATGAGTGGGCAGGAAAAGAATCGGACGTACGCGTGACGTTGCCAATCGGAGCCCAAAGCGCTTCGGAGACCAATCTCATCGAACAGTCGATGGGTAATCTTCCTGTGGCGGACGGAAGTGTCATCGTGCACACGAAGCCCTATGAAATTAAGACTGTGTCCGTCAAGTTTGCTACCGACTCGCGACCATAGCCGCACGACGAGCGACACGATTCAGGAGACGCACCATTGAGAAGGTTCGCGAAGTCTCTGTCGTTGCTGTGTGCCGGTGTTGTGATTGTGTGTGCAGTCTGCGTTTCATTACAGGCGCAGCCACGCAAAGACCGGACAGTAGTGGTGATCAGCCTCGATGGGTTTCCCGCTTATGCGCTGGATGACCCGCGGCTTCCCATTCCTACATTGCGAAGGCTCGCTCGCGAAGGCGCTGTCGCGTCTTCCATGCAGCCAATCAATCCTACCGTGACCTGGCCCAATCACACGGCAATCGTGACCGGAGTGGATGCATCGCAGCATCATGTACTCTTCAACGGTTTGCTGACGCGTCCGGCCGGAGGTGCGCGGCCGACGATTGAGCCCTGGCGCGACAGGGACTTGATGGTTCACGCTCCGACCATCTATGACGCTGCGTACGAGGCCGGGTTCACAACCGCGCAAGTCGACTGGGTTGCGATCTACGGCGCGAAAACAATTACGTGGAAATTTTCGGAACTGCCCGATCCGAATGGGACGATTGAGCGTGAACTGATTGCCAATGGAACAGTTACGGCTGAGCAGTTGCGAACGTTCGAGGACAGCAGTCAGGCATGGCAGGACGAAATTTGGACCGATGCCGCCGTTGAAATACTGGAGAAGCACAGGCCGAATCTTCTTCTTTTTCATCTCCTCACCGGCGACGACACTAATCACGAATATGGCCCGATGAGCAACGCCAGCTTTACGGCGATGGCTTTGCTGGATAGCAATGTGAAGCGAATCGTGGATGTGTTGGAAAGCACGGGCCTCTCTCGCAATGCGACCGTGATCGTTATTTCGGATCACGGTTTCCGAACGATCAAGCACAAGATTCATCCGAATGTGCTGCTACGGCAGAAGGGACTGTTGACGGAAGGTCAAGGTCAGTCCAAAGGTGACGCGTGGGTTCTTCCGGCCGGGGGCACGGCGATGGTGTACATCACCGATCCCGCACAGAAGGCTGAATTGGTTCCCGTGCTCCGCGACATGCTTGCCGGAGTCGAAGGCGTCGATCGAGTTTACGGTGTGGACGAGTTCGTTAAACTCGGATTACCAGTCCCGGCGGTGAGTGATCAAGCTCCGGACCTTGTGCTCTCCGCAAAAGCCGACTATGTCTTCAGCAACGAGTCGGAGGGCGAGATTATGACGCAGACTGTTGGCGGGACGCATGGCTACCTCAATACCGATCCCAAGATGCAAGCGATCTTCATCGCCTGGGGCCGTGGTGTTCCAAAGGGGCTTCGCCTCGAAAGTATTTCTAATCTCGACGTCGCTCCTACGATCGCTGCTCTGCTAGGTATTGAGATGAAGCAGGCGAAGGGTCACGCAATTGGCGAAATCGTGAAGCAGGGTGCGCGTCAGTGAGAGTGGGAACCATCCACATGGAGAGAACGATGCTGAAGGTTGCTGGTGTCTCGCGTTTTGTTCACAACTCTGCGCTGGTTGTCGGCCTGCTGGCCACAGCTTGCGTGGCGCAGCCTGCGTCGGGTGGGGCGACACTTGATCGCACTCAGGTGGCGGCGATCCATGCGCATATTTCCTCTGAATGGGACGTGCTGACGCGCTCCATGACAGACTGTAAGACCGTTACGGACCCGAAGATGTCGTCCGCTTCTGTCCTTTATCTACCCGCCGAATATAGCGTGCCCTCCGCAGTCGAAAAGGCGCAGCAGGACTGCCACATTCAGCTTAAGAAACTGCCTGCGCAGATTCATGGGCCTGGTGAGGTCGACACGACCAAGTTTGATCCGCACGGCCTTCTTTATCTTGAAAATAGTTATGTGGTTCCGGGCGGATCCTTCAATGAGATGTATGGCTGGGATAGCTACTTCATCATTCGTGGTCTGGTCAGCGACGGCCGCGTCGCACTCGCCCGCGGTATGGTGGACAATTTTTTCTTTGAGATCGAACACTACGGAACCATCCTGAACGCCAACCGCACGTATTACCTCACCCGCGCGCAGCCTCCATTTCTTACTGCCATGGTGATGTCTGTGTACGAGGCAGAAAAAGCCGCGGGAAAGGCCGACAACGCATGGCTGGCGAAGGCCTACGGCTACGCGAACAAAGACTATGCCATGTGGACGCGTGCCCTGCACCTCGCCGGTAATACGGGCCTCTCGCGGTTCTATGACTTCGGCAACGGATTGACGCCCGAAAGTCTGGTGGACGAAGAGGGTGTCCAGCGCTCGGCGGTAGCGTATTTCATGGCGCATCCGCGGGAAGCCCGGGGCTACGTTGCTCCGCTCAAGGCCGACGAAAACGGTAGTACCTACGATCCAGCTTTCACGGTGGAAGTGTGCGACACGCCATCGTCCGCATCCCGCCCGAAGTGCGAGGCCAAGACCACTCTCCACATGACCGAGGAGTATTGGCATGGCGACCGCGCGATGCGTGAGTCTGGATACGACATCTCCTTCCGGTTCGGTCCGTACGGCGCCGGAACACACCACTTCGCTCCGGTGTGTCTGAACAGCCTGCTCTACAAAACCGAAAAGGACATGGAGGCGATGGCGCGCATCCTGGGTCGCACGCAGGAAGCGAAGCAATGGAGCGAGCGCGCTGCGACGCGCGCGGCGATCATGCGAAAACTATTCTGGGACGCAGCACGCGGCCAGTTTTTCGATTACGACTTCGAAGCAGGGAAGCGCTCCGACTACGAATCCGCAGTGACGTTCTATCCATTGTGGACGGGATGGGCGACGCCCGAGCAGGCACGTGCCGTTCAGAAGCGGATCGGTGTCTTCGAACGCGCGGGAGGGTTGGTGGCAAGCACGCGCGAGAGTGGCGTGCAATGGGATTTCCCCTACGGGTGGGCTCCCCAGCAGTTGATTGCCGTCGAAGGCCTGCGTAACTACAAAATGGACGCGGACGCCGACCGCATCTCGATCAAGTTCCTTTCCACGATAATCGATGACTACAAGCGCGTCGGCACCATTCTTGAGAAGTACAACATGGTAACGAGGTTATCGGATGTGACCGTCTCCGCGGGATATCAATACAATGCCGACGGTTTCGGCTGGACCAATGGCGTGTTCCTGGTTCTGCTCGAAAAACTTCCGAAATGATCAATCGCCGCAGTTTCCTGGGCTCGCTTGGCGCGGCCGCAGTATTGGCAACCGTCCCGGTTGGACAAACGGACGCAGATACCATCGGCTCACCCGCCAGTACTCGCATTTCTCTGAACGGAGAGTGGGAACGCCACATTGGCGGCGTACTCTACGACACCGTTGTTGTTCCTTCCTCGCTTCGTCCCAGCGGCAATTACATTTTGCGTCGTGACTTCGTACTACCTCGTTTATCGAAGACGGATCGCGTTTTCGTTCACTTCGAAGCGATTGCCTTTTGGGGTCGCGCGACCGTCAATGGCAGCGCAATCGGGACGACTGACGGACCCTACATTCCCGTCGAGTTTGAGTTCACCAGTTGCATGAAGGAGGGAAAGAACGAGTTGGAAGTGCAGCTCGTCGATCTCACCCCCTTGCCCGACGGGAGTGGCACCGCGGAAGTCATTCTGGGACACAATCCTGGTTGGGAGGCCTCGGGTGGAATTATTCGCGACGCCTGGGTTGAAGTCCGCCCGGCGTCGTCTGTGGAGAATGTTCGCTTCGCCTACACGCTGAAATCCGACTACACGTCCTGCATTTGCAAACCGCGAGTCATGGTGTCGAGCGCGGAGCAGGCGAGCGGTATTGCCTCCGTCGTGTTAAAACGCGGACAAACGGAAAAGGCGCGCGCGACGCGAGCCGTTCAGCTTCAAGCAGGCGGGAATGATATTGAGTTCGCTTTTGAATTGAGCGATCCGGAACTCTGGTCTCCGGAGTCTCCCAGCCTTTATGAATTGACCGTGGTCCTGAAGACCGCTGCGGGAGAACACTCCTGGTCATGCCAGACAGGTTTTCGCGACATACGCGCCGTGGGGCGAGACTTTCTGTTGAACGGGAAACGCCTGGTGCTCAATGGCGTGTGTCGGCACGACTTGTGGCCGGACGAAGGATTTACGCTCAGCCGCGAACAGCAAGAGCGCGACATGCGGATGATCAAAGCCCTGGGCTGCAATTTTGTCCGGCTGGTGCACTACCCGCACGACCGACACATCGTGGAACTGGCAGACCAATTGGGATTGCTCGTGTCGGAAGAGCCCGGCTTCTGGCAAGTTGACTTCGAGACTGCCCCGCGACCTCCCATTGAGATGGGTTTCCGAATTTTGGAAGCCACGATCCGGCGCGATTGGAATTCCCCTTCGGTCATGATCTGGTTCATCTCCAACGAATGTACGTTGACCGAAGCTTTTTTGAGGGAAGGTAAGGAGCGTTGCAATCGTGTGGATCCGATCGGGCGCCTGGTGGCGGCGGCCAACGATCGAAGCGCGAAGGTAGTGAAGCCGATGTTCGTCGCCGCCGGAATGGATTTCTTCGATCAGCACCCTTACACCGACAATCCTCACGAGTTTGCGGAAGAGGCAGCGTTTGACGGTCCATCCAAACCCCTGATCTTCTCCGAATGGGGAGGCAAAAGCGTTGGCCAGAACGAATGGTTGATGCAAGCCAGTGTGGATCGACTGATCGAACTGATTGAGGCTCATGAATTGGCGGGTACGATGTTCTGGTCATGGCAGGACGTCCGCGAATATAGCCGGATCGATGGAGAGATGCGTGAAGGCGTGCTCGAGTCAGGTGTGGTCACGGAATTGCGTGAGCGCAGAGAACCAATTGCGCGCGAACTAACGCGTTTGTTCGAACGGCGGCCTCAAACGAAGAAAAGGGTTGCCAGTGAGCCCGAGAACGGCCTCCCGAGTGATGTGAGCAAGCCCACGCCGGATCGGCCCACTGTCGTGCCATTGAAGGTTGTCCCATTCGCGGCCAGAAGTGAATTTCAAATCGTCGACCTCCAGATGCTCGTGGAATCAGAGGTCGGAATGCGGTCGTGGCAGGCACTGGAAGCGGAGCTGGAAAAATTCTGGGCGGCAACACGGCTCTCGAGTGATCAATGGAAGCGCACGGGAAGCAAGTTCGAATTGTGGAAAACTCCCGAAATCAAGATTTCCGGAGTCGCGTTCCGCTCGCCTCTGGTCGCGGGCCGGCTAAGGCCAATCGTTCTGACCGCGAAAGTGCCGGAAGTCGTTATTCCCATTCACGAGCCATGTACGGCCCTGCATGTCCTGGGTCAGGTAAGTTTCGGAGCGGGATATCCGATAAGTGCCGCGCCCGATACGTTCGGGAATATTCGTTCTGGCGAGAACCAGAGGTTCGGCGACATGGCCGCGGAGTATACTCTGCAATTCGCGGGAGGCCGCACCCATGTGCATCCTGTCCGCCACGGAATTGAAGTTGCCCAGGCAAACCGCATTCACGGAGCCAGCCGGATCTTGCCGATTGCCACTTCGGCGCAGCCGGTGTTGGAGTATATAAAGGACGTGGTACGCGAGCAGTATCAGGTATTGTTGTGGTCGATTCGCACTAGGCAGGACAAGCTGGAAAGCCTGCACTGCAAACTGCGGAGCGGGCAGAGCAATTTGGCAATCTTCGCGATCACCACGGAAAAGGCTGTCAGCTGAACGCCAAGATTTGATCAACCCCTCCATCTGCAGCTTCCTGTAAAATGAGCCGCCTCCAGTTTCGTTTCGATTCTGCGTCACGATATTCAGGAAATCAGCGAGCGGACAGGCGATGGGACGGTCGAGTGGAAATTTCAGGCCGTCCCGCAAAGGACACGAGAAAAAATGTCGACGAAGAAAATGGCAATGGGTTTGATCATTGGGAACCGCGGTTTTTTCCCCGATCATTTGGCGAAGACGGGAAGAGAAGAGATGATGCGGGCCGTGGAACGTGCCGGGATGGACTATGTCGTCCTCGGGCCGGAGGAAAGCAAGCATGGAGCGGTTGAGACGCACGAAGAAGCCGTGCGCTGTGCCGCGTTGTTTCGCAAGAATGAGGATCGTCTAGATGGAGTTATCGTCGCGCTGCCAAATTTCGGTGACGAGCGCGCGATCGCCGATACCTTGCGCCTAGCGCGTCTGAATGTGCCGGTGTTGATCCAGGCCACGCCCGATGCGACGGCGAAGATGACCTTGCCGTTCCGGCGCGACAGTTTTTGCGGGAAGATGTCGGCGTGCAACAACCTGATGCAGTATGGCATTCCTTACTCGCTCACGAAGTTGCACACGGTGAGTCCGGACTCGGACGATTTCAGAAAAGACCTAGCGTGGTTCGCTGCTGTGTGCCGAGTGAAAAATGGCCTGCGGGATTTGCGCATCGGCAGCATTGGCGCGCGTCCCGCCGCGTTTAATACCGTGCGCTACAGCGAGAAGATTCTGGAGTCTCAGGGAATTTCGGTTGAAACCGTTGACCTTTCAGAAATCATGGGGCGCATCGGACGCCTCAAGGATGACGATGCGCCGGTGGCCGCGAAGCTGGACCAAATCAAGAAGTACGTTACGACGACCGGAATCCCAGAGGCCGCGTTGGTCAAGATGGCGAAGCTGGGCGCGGTGATCGACGGATGGATGAAGCAGACCGCAGTGAAGGTCAGCGCCGTGCAGTGCTGGACGGCGATGGAAGAATTTTTCGGCGTAGTGCCATGCACCATCATGAGCATGATGAGCAACGACCTGATTCCCAGCGCCTGCGAGGTCGACATCTGCGGCACCGTCAGCATGCATGCGCTCGCGCTCGCGTCGGGGACTCCGAGCGCGTTGCTCGACTGGAACAATAACTACGGCGACGATCCCAACAAGGCCGTTTGTTTCCACTGCAGTAACCTGCCGAAGCATTTCTTCCAGGATGTCCGCATGGACTTCCAGGAGATCATCGCCGGGACGGTCGGCAAGGAGAACACATTCGGCACGTGCGTGGGCCGCGTGAAGTCCGGGCCGATGAGCTATGTCCGCTTCTCAACCGACGATCGCGCCGGGCGCGTGCGTGGCTACGTCGGCGAAGGCAACTTTACCACCGATCCGCTCGAAACATTCGGAGGTGCCGGAGTCGTCGAGATCAAGGGCCTCCAGTCACTTCTCCATTACATATGCGAGCGAGGCTTCGAGCATCACGTCGCTGCCAACCTCTCCAGTGTGGCGGACTCTGTTCACGAAGCGACCACCAAGTACATGGGTTGGGATATGTACCGGCACGGAAACTAGTCGTACTCCATCGGAAGGCCGACGTAGTTCTCGGCCAGAGTTTTGGCGGCGGCTGGCGAGCTGGTGACGTAGTCAAGTTCCGCCAGTTGCCGGCGGCGGTCGAAGGGATTGTCATTGGGGAAGCGGTGCAGCATCGAGGTCATCCACCAGGAGAAGCGCTGCACTTTCCACACTCGCCGCAGGCAGATGCGGGAATAGTCGTTCAGCGCGCTTTCGCTGCCGGTGGCGTAAAACTGCTTCAATCCGCGCGCCAGCACCTGGACGTCTGCAACAGCCAGATTCAATCCTTTGGCGCCGGTCGGCGGCACGATGTGCGCTGAATCTCCAGCCAGGAACAATTTTCCGTACTGCATCGGCTCCACCACGAAGCTGCGCATTCCGGTTATGCCTTTTTGCAAAACGGGTCCTTCGGTCAGCTTCCAGCCATCAGTCTCAGTCGCCAGACGAATCTGGAGTTCCTGCCAGATCTGCTCGTCGCTCCAGTGCTCAATGTCCTCGTTAGGATCGCATTGCAGATAAAGCCGGCTGATCTGAGGTGTCCGCATGCTGTGCAATGCGAAACCGCGTTCGTGATGGGCGTAAATCAGTTCCTCGGCAGATGGTGGGGCTTCAGCCAGGATGCCGAGCCACCCAAAGGGATATTCGCGTTCGTATTCCGTGAGGACGCCTTCGGGAATACTCGGGCGGCAGATGCCGTGAAAGCCGTCGCATCCGGCGATGAAATCGCAGGTTAGTTCAAAATCGTTGCCATCTTTCCGGTATCGAATTTTCGGGCTGGCCCCGTCAAAGTCGTGCACGCTTACATTCTCGACTTCGAAATAGACCTGGCCACCGGCAGCGATGCGGGCATTGTTCAGATCCTTCAGCACTTCGTGCTGGGCGTAAATCGTGATTCCTTTACCGCCGGTGAGTTCCTGAAAATCGATGCGGTGGCCTCGTCCATTGAAGCGCAACTCAATTCCGTAGTGGACCAGACCTTCGGCTTTCATGCGATCGCCGACGCCCATCTGGGTGAGTAGGTCCACGGTTCCTTGCTCCAGCACACCGGCTCGGACACGTTCTTCAACATACTGGCGGCTGCGATTCTCTACTACTAAGGACTCGATGCCTTGCAGGTATAAAAGGTGAGAAAGAATGAGACCTGAAGGTCCCGCTCCGACGATTCCGACTTGCGTGCGTGTTGCGATAGGCATACTAACTGCGAACTGCGCCCTTCCCGTCCATCTCATCGAAGATTTCTGCCGCTATGTGAAACGCGGAGTTGGCAGCGGGCACCCCGCAGTAAACAGCGGTCTGCAGCAGGACTTCTTTGATCTGCTCGCGTGTGACTCCATTGTTGAAGGCGGCCTTTAGATGAAGCCGCAGTTCTTCGCTGCGATTCAGTGCGACCATCATTGCGAGGGTCAGAAGGCTGCGAGTGTGACGCGGCAGGCCGGGTCGGGTCCAGATCTCGCCCCAGGCAGTGCGAGTGATGAAGTCCTGGAACTCACGATTGAAATCGGTGGTCGAGGCTGCCGCCCGGTCGACGTATTCATCACCGAGGACAGCTCGCCGGACTTTCATCCCTTGTTCGCGGCGCTGTGCATCATCCATTTTCCGTCTCCTCAGCTTGATAGGAATTCGCTCACTGCCTTCGTGAATGCGTCAGCCTGTTCGACGTTGCTAAGATGGGCGGCGGAGAGTCCGACAGCCACCGCTCCTGGAATTGTGTTTTTCAAAAAGTCCACATCGGCAAGGGGCGTGACGGGATCCTTTTCTCCGTAGACAACCAGAGTCGGCGTCTTGATCTGGGCCACGCCGTCACGCAGGTCGACGTCTCGAATCGCGGCACAGCAGGCGGCATAGCCTTCGGGTGGCGTGGTTTCGAGCATGCGTTGCGTTTGCGCGACTTGCTGCGGGTGGGAGGCGCGGAACCCAGGAGTAAACCAGCGCTCGATGACTGTGGCGGCGACCGGCTTCATTCCGTCCCTGCGTACGGTTGCGATGCGGGCGTTCCACATGTCTGGTGTGCCGATGCGGGCAGCCGTGTTGCAGAGGACCAGTCGCTTCAGGCGGTCCGGGGCGTGAATTCCGAGCCAGATTCCGATCGCGCCCCCCATCGAGAGCCCGCAGAAATGGACGCGCTTGATCTTGAGTGAATCGAGCAGTTGGAGCACATCGCGTCCGAGCTGTTCGATGGTGTAGTCGCCCAGGGTCACGGACGACTGGCCGTGACCGCGCGTGTCATAACGCAAGACGCGGAAATGTTGCGCCAGGTGCGGTCTCTGCGGTTCCCACATCGAGAGGTTAGTGCCGAGAGAGTTGGAAAGCACCAGCACTGGACGGTCGGATGCCTCGATCTGATAGTGAGTCCGATGGTCGCCGAAATCGGCAAACGGCATTGCGGAGCCCTCAGCCCGTGAAGGGGTTAATCAACTCTCTAACCGTGCGGAGCACTGGCAGCGATGACGCGATCGACGAACTCCTCAGCGGCGCCCAGACAATTTTCTGGAGCGAACAAGCGATCCAAGTCCGCCGCCTTCAACCGTTCTATTACCGATTTGTCCTGAGCCAGAATCTCGCGCAAGTGTTGTCCGCTTGCTCGTGCCTTCTGGCTGGCTTCTTCCACTAGCTTGTGCGCGGCGGATTTACCTATTTGATCCGCGAGCGCCATGGTGACGCCTTCCGCGAAAATCAGTCCCTGTGTCGCGTCGAGGTTGCGGCGCATGCACTCACCATCCACTTGCAGATGCGGAACGATCATTGCCATTTGGTGGAGTGCGCCGGCGGTCAGGCGAAAGAGTTCAGGAACGGTTTCCCACTCGGCGTGCCAGTTACCGAGGCCGCGTTCGTCTTCCTGCACCATGGCGGTCAGCATGGTGCTGACGAGTCCGGGAACGCGAGTGGCGGCGGCCAATACGACGCCTGCGCTCACCGGATTGCGTTTGTGCGGCATGGTGGAAGAGCCCCCGCGGCCTTCGCCGGCGGGTTCGAACAGCTCTGCAATCTCGGTCTGCATGTGCAGTGCGATGTCGCGAGCGATCTTGCCCAGTGTGCCGACGCAAAGGCCAAGCGTGGTTGCGACTTCCGCAATCCGATCACGCTGCGTGTGCCAGGGGGCGGCGGGAAGTTCGAGGTGAAGTTCTGCGGCCAGTACCTCGGCCACTTCGAGGCTTTTTCCGCGCAGAGCTGCAAGGGTTCCAACCGCGCCTCCGAATTGCAGGACCAGAACGCGCTTCCGCGTTTGCGCCAATCGCTCGCGATGGCGTGTGACCGCGTCGAGCCATCCGGCAACCTTAGCGCCGAAAGTTGTCGGCACAGCATGTTGCATGAGTGTGCGCCCCACGATCGGCGTAGAGCGGTGTTTCCGAGCCAGCTCAATCAAGCTGTGACTGAGGGAGGTCAGATCTGCTTCGAGAATGTCGAGACCTTGCCGGATTTGGAGAACCAGGCCCGTGTCGTTGACGTCCTGACTGGTGGCACCCCAGTGAACGAAACCTGCGGCTTTGGCATCGTCGGCAGCAACTAGAGTCGTGAGTTGCTTGACGAGGGGAATCGCGGGGTTAAGCGACAATGCAGTGGCCGCCGCCAATGCTCTCACGTCGAGCAATTCCACTTTGCATCTGGATGCGATGACCGGAGCGGCCGTCCCTGGGATTACACCGCACGCGGCTTCCGCTTTCGCAAGCGCGGCTTCGAAGTCCAGCATGCGCTGGAGGCGAACGGAGTCGCCGAAGACTTCATCCATTGCCGCGGAGCCGAAGAGTGGATCGAGCAGGGCCATCCAGGTCGGTCACAATCCCAAATCGAAGAATACAGTCTCATCCGGTCCTTGCAAAATAACATTCCATTCCAACGCACCGGATTCGTCAGCGGCACTTGACGCGATCAGCGTCGCGCATCGTGCAGGGTCGACACAATGCAGGATCGGGTCAGACGCGTTTTGGGGGTCATTGGGAAAGTACATGCGCGTCACCAGCCGCTTCAGCAGTCCGCGCATGAAGATCGAAATCAGCAGATGCGGAGCCTGCTCCTGACCGCGCGGACCCGGTACCGGGCCGGGCTTGATGGTAGTCAAGAAGAACTCGCCGGTAGCGTTGGTGGCGATACGTCCGTGCCCATGAAATCCCGCTTCGAGGGGCTTGTCCTGTGTGTCTTCGGAGTGCGCATACTTGCCGTGCGCGTTGGCCTGCCAGATTTCGAGCACTGCGTCCGGGACTGGGGCGCCGTCGCCATCCAGCACTCGCCCGTGGATGGTGATTCGGTCGCCGGAAACACCCGCGCCCGCCAGGTTGTCGCAATTCAGCCACTCGAGGCCAAGCTTGAAGAACGGGCCAACGGTCTGCGAAGTGGTCGTCTGCGGACTCATTTATTCTCCATCGGAGTGGCTTCGCGCCCGCGAAGAACGATGTCGAAGCGATAGCCAAGGGCTTGCAAAGGCACGGTGGTTTCCCAATCGAACAGGGAAATCAATCGGTTGCGAGCCTTTTCATCGAGGGTGCAATTGAAAATTGGATCGAATGGCAATAGGGGATCGCCCGGGAAAAACATTTGCGTCACCAGGCGAGTGCAGAATGCGGGACCAAACACTGAGAAATGAATGTGGGCGGGGCGCCATGCATTGTGGTGATTGAGCCATGGATATTCTCCGGGACGAATGGTCACAAACCGGTAGCGACCCTCCGCGTCGGTAATAGCTTGCCCGGCACCGGTAAAATTCGGGTCGAGAGGAGCATCGTGCTGATCGATTTCATGCAGGTAGCGTCCGGCTGCATTGGCTTGCCAGATCTCGACCAGAGTGTTGGACAAGGGACGGTCGTCTTCGTCCAGCACGCGTCCGCTGACCACGATGCGCTCTCCGAGTGGTTCGCCTTTCGACTGCCGGGTTAGATCGGAAGCGCTCGGGGAGACCAGATCCGGCGCAAATGACGGGCCGGTGATTTCGGATAATGTGTATGGAATCGGCACCAGTGGCTGCGTTGGCGCGCGCTTCAGCGAAGACGCATACGGCGGATGGAGAAGATTGGGTTGCGTTCCCGGATCGGGTACGCGATAGCCGGCGAGAGTCTTCATGAATCGGTCGCGAGAGACCTCACCGAATGTATGCAAGCGGCTCGGGCCTGTCAAGCCGATGTACTCGTCAATGAACCTCGGACGGGATTCTGCGAGGCATCTTCATAGATCCGAACAAAAAAAATGCGCGCCGCGCAAACGTAGCCACGCGGCGCGCCAGGAGAGAACTTACTTCAGCCCTGTGACGGATGCAACACACGGTAAGTGTTGCCGCCGTTCGACCAGACCAGGACAAGCGCATCTTGTCCTTTTTCGATCTTGGCAAGCTGCTCGACCGCATCGGACGCGGACTTCACGGCCTTACGGTTGACTTCAAGAATCACGTCGCCCCGCTGGATGCCGGCGTTGTCCGCCGGACTGCCCGCCTGAACGTTGCCAACCACCGCTCCGCTGAGTTCTTTCGGAACCTGAAGTTGTTCGCGCGCGTCAGGCGTAACGTCGGCGAGGCCCAGCCCCCAACGCGGCTTGCCGTGCTCGCTGCTGGCTGACTCTTCATCGCTGTCCCGCTTGCCCATGGCTTCCAGGGTGACTGGAACGGTGACGTTCTTGCCTTCGCGGATCACGTCGAGCTTGATCGTCGTCCCAGGCCGCTTCTGTCCAACCTGCACCTGAAGTTCTCCGGCGTCGCTGACCGGCTGTCCGTCGAGCTGCGTGATCACGTCACCCGTCTTCAGGCCAGCGTTCGCTCCGGGAGAGTTGGGTTCAACCTGAGTTACGAGGGCTCCTTCGGCTTTCTTCAGGTTGAAGAACCGGGAGTTTTCCGGAGTCACGTCGGCGATGCCGATCCCCATGTAGCCGTGGCTCACTTTGCCGAACTTGATCAGGTTGTCGACCGTTGGCCGGACAATCTGCGTCGGAATTGCAAAGCCCATTCCAGAGAATGTGCCGGAGGGAGAAATCAGGAAGGTGTTGATCCCGATCACTTCGCCGCGCGCGTTGACCAGCGGGCCGCCCGAGTTTCCGGGATTGATGGCCGCGTCGGTCTGGATGAATTGTCCGGGCTTGCGGCGGTCGGTCTGAGACGGATTCGGACGATTCAGCGCGCTCACGATGCCCCGAGTCACGGTGAAGCGGAATCCGAATGGATTGCCGAATGCTAGTACGGTCTGTCCGGGATGCAGCTTGGTCGAGTCACCCCACGGAACGCTGGGAAGATCGGTGGCGTTGACTTTGATCACCGCGAGATCGGTGAGCGCATCCGTTCCCACGACCTTCGCCGGCAGGATGCGGCGGTCGCTCATGGTAACGCTGACGTCGGTCGCGCCATCGACAACGTGGTTGTTGGTGACGATGTATCCGTCCGGTGAAATGATCACGCCGCTGCCTAGGCCGTGCTCAACACGCGGCTGTTGGCGCATGCCGAACTGCCCGCCAAACGGGTTGCCGAACGGGCCAAACTGCTGCATGTCGGGAGCGCCCTCTTCGTCCGCGTCCGTCTTGAGGTTGGTCTTCGAGGTGACGGTGACGTTCACGATTGCGGGCGTAACGCGCGACGCGAGTGCCTCCATCGCCTGATCGAGTGAGAGCAGCGCGCTCACACTGTTCGAGTCGAGTGCCGCCGCGGCGGGTGCGGGCGTCCCCGCGGCTGCGTTGGCAGGTTTGGCGAATTCGTACGCACCGAACGACACGACCATCGCGGCCGCGAGCAGGGGAGCCAAGAATCGCCGGGTTAAGTTTTTCCAGGTTGTCATTGCTGTGTTTCTCCTTTGAAAACTAATCATTTAGTTGATAAAACCAAAATTTTTAGAGCTTCCGTTTTTTTTACAGCTTCCTAACGATGAACTCCTGCCGAACCGCTTGTTGCTGGTCAGGATCGAGAGTGACTCGCCACACGCTCATGTGAACCATTGCGAAGCCACTGTCGTCGAACTGCATCGTTCGCACAACCAGGAGCAACTGCGACGCCGGGATCTGCTGTTGCAAACTGGCGCGGACCAGGTCGGCAGGCGGGTCGCTCGATTCCCGCATCGCTTCGTCACTCTTGGCGACACGAACTGCACGGTAAATCGGTTGCGTGGGCGGCTTGTGCTTCTTTTCTACTGTTTGAGGTGCCGCTTTCACGGTTGCCGGAAATGACGCCGGGACGACCATCGCCTGCGCGAACTGAGGCAAAACGTTGGCGGCGGACGCGACGAGCGGGGGCGCCGCACTGCTCTGAAACGCAATTACTTTCGGCGCATGCTGAAGGGCAATCGTTCCGGCTACGGCGAGAACCGTCGCGATACCTAGCGTCGGCTTGAAAACCGCTGAAGAGCGCGTGGTGTTCCCATCGAGAATGCGCGCCAGGCGAAGGGCTGTGTCTCTTGCGTGACCGATTACAGCCTGCGCCAGAGACAGGCTGTGCTGGGCAAAGCGCCGGGCGAAGCTCTTCTCCGCGAGCGACACCAGACACTCCGCGTAGGCTTGCGGGTCCGCGGTTTTCGCGAGCACGGCATCGTCACAGGCCATTTCGCGTTCGATGTTGAGGCGCCGTTCGATCCACCACACTGCTGGATGAAAGAAGAAGGCGGTGCGAATGAGTTTCTGCGCAAGATTCGTCCAATCGTCGCGGCGCTCCAGGTGTGCGATTTCGTGGAGCAGAACGACTTTCAATTCCTCGGCTGACAGTTCCTGTAATGCCCAGTCAGGAATGAGAATTGCTGGGCGAAAGAATCCGATGACTGTGGGAACGCGTACAGCCGACGAGCCACAGATCACAATTCCAAGCTCGCTCTGTAATTGGGCAACGAGGTGGCTCACCGCAGCGGGAGAATTCGCCGGCGTGAAAGCAATGCAGCCGCTTCGCAAGCGGCGTAGGTTCCAAAGGCCCGCAACGATTCTGATCAGTGCGAGGGATGACACCGCCAGCCACAAGGAAAAGACAGCGACGGCCCACGCAGCAGGCAGCATGATCGCCGGGCGCGTGGCTGGATTTGCCAAACCGGCAGAACTCACAAACGGCATGAACGGCAGGCTTGCAATCGCCAGCAAGGCGCAGAACCAGACCGCGAAGCGCGTTCCTGAATTCTGTTTGCCGGCAACGCGCAACAGCAGCCAGGCCAACGCCGCGATCAGTAGGCCTCCGGGGATCGCATTCAGCAGGCGTTCCGCTCCGACTTGCGCCAGTACTTGCAGACCAGGGCCGATCATTATCATTTCCGTTGGCTCCGGTCTTTGCTTCGGTCAAGGATCTGGCGCAGATGGCTCAAGTCATCGGGCTCGAGGCCGCGTTCTTCGAGAATGTTGAGCACTAGCTGTTCGTGGGAGTTTTCGAAAAAGCGGCTGACGAGGTGGCGAATCTCCGAGCGGGTCGCGTCTTTTTGGGCGATCAGCGGAACGTACACGTGGGCGCGACCGTCCATACTCTTATGGTCGACGTACCCCTTTTTTTCGAGGACGCGAACGGTTGTCAGAACGGAGTTGTAGGCCAGCGCTGGTTTCACGGAGAGGGCGTCCAGCACTTCCTGCACAGTTCCCGATCCCCGCTGCCAGAACACATGCATGATGCGCAGCTCAGCTTCGGTTAAAGTTGGCGACGTTCTCGGCGGCACCGTGACCTCCTCGCTATGGGCTTGGACGCATGGCGAGATGAAAAGTAACTAATGATTTAGTTGCTGCGAGGGGGCGCTTTGGTTGTCCGCAGAATGGTGCTCACTGAAAGAGGCCGCTCTGGTCAATCAACAGGATGTTCAATTGGCCGGTTTTGGTGTGAATATTCGTTTTACCCTCGTCGCCAGCCACTAGTGGACCAGGCATCGCGGCAGCCAACACGAGGAGTACAAAAGCGACTTCGTTTTCATTTTCAAAATGCCTTTTATCTCCTGGAAGCGACATTGTGGTCGTGCTTCTGCAAGTCCACACGAGAGCGTAGAGCGCGTCCCGCGAGATTCCACAATAGTGCGAAGAGCGCAACGAGCCAGGTCCACAAGTCAGCCCTTGCGCGCTCGATCACGAACTGGATGAGGGGAGAGAAAAGGACTGTAAGAGACTCTATCCTTCTCATAACGCGCGTCCAGAGCGAGGACATCCATCGAACGCAACGAGAATTCTCTTTAAGCGTCCTTATCCCTTGCATAATCGGGGAGTGTCTTTCACCGGCGGGTTCCCTGTGACTGCCAGGGCGCTGCTGCCGTCTGTTGTGAAAAGTCATCGAACGTGTGCTTCCACAATCGTCACGGGCACTTGACGTTGCTGTTCACTCTCTTCGCCGCGATGCTGGAATTCGGCGGTAACAACATGCCGATCCTGGACACCCCAAAGTTCAACCAGAAAATATTTTCCGTCTCGACGTACGAAGATCACTCTGGGATTCTCTTTTCCCTGCGGGACGGCATAGAGGATGACTGAGACCCCAATACCTGAGGTTGATCCTTCACGTTGGATCGTAGTTGTACCTGGGACCTCGTTGTCGAAGACATAGTCCCCAGCTTGAAACTCGTGGTCTTGGGCCCAAAAGGTGAATGGAATGGTGGCCCTCGCGGTAACCACCTGTTGCGCCAAGCCGAGGCCTGAGAGCAAGAGAACCACGCATACGAGGGCGCCGGTTCGAAGTATTGTCTCGATGACGTCCGATGACGCGTAAGACGGAAGAGCTCTGGATTCGAACTCCTGAAATTCATCTAATGGAAGACTGGCCATTGCGTTTTCCTTCCCTTCACTTGTTCGAAGCCGTGAGATATCGTCCTCCGCCAGGGCATAGGTTTGTGCCCCTCCGCGAACGCGGTCAGTTTCTTGCGCGTGGCGAAGCACACTCGAGACGTACTCCTGCAAATGTCGCTTCATGGTTTCCTCTGTTCGGATGAACTTGCGTTAGAGTTCTTACGCATCATGACAACCGCGCCGCCCTCCTCGAATGAGACTTCGTCCATTAGCGTTTTCATCAGGTAGATTCCACGGCCGTGCGTCAACAGGAGGTTTTCTCGAGAGGTCGGATTCAGTAGGGATGCGCCATCAAAGCCTTTCCCCTGGTCCCGAACCGTGATTGAGACTTCTCCGTCCATGTAGCACCGGCACGTGATGTACACGCGCTTGGTAGAGTTCTCACCATTCCCGTGCATCACGGCATTTGCTAATGCCTCGTGCAGGGCCATCTCGATGTCGGTCTCACTTCCATCCGCGCTTCGAAACTTCAGAATGAAGCGCATGAGTTGATCAACGAATGGGGAGATAGCCGCGACACCGCTTGGGAGTGACTGGCCCAACTCGACGAAGGGCACAGAATGACCATTTCGCGGCAGGAACGACAGAGATTCGGTGTGAACCATAACTGCAATCTCCATTTGAAATTTCCGTGCCATTACTCACGGAGGAAGCAAGCCTCATGCCAAATGACACTCTGAATTGAGTCATTGAGTTCTAGGGCTTTGACCACAGATCTTGTCAGTGGGTGACGAATTGGTCGAAAGTGTTGAGAGCGACGAGAGAGCTGACTTCGAGCACACTCACGAAGACGGAGCCGGCTTGCGATTCTTGGCTGGACACCTTACCGCAGTTGGTTTTGCATTGCTTCAAGCTCAGCACGGCAAATATTGCTGAACTCGCGCAAAGGGTCTTGGCGCTTGGTGGCTCGGGACTGAATTTCTTCTAGAGCTAGGTTTGGCTCCGAATACGTGCTAATGATGTACTGAATCACCTGTTCAGCGCTCGCTAACACCGCACCTGAGGAACTCAGACGTATGCGGCTCAGAAGTGCATACGTCGGAGTGAGCTTATTCGGATCCTGGAAGTTGTGCTGGATAGCGTCAGCTATGGCTCGTGTACTCTCGCTGATAAAGTCTGAATACAACTGCTCGCGGTGAAAGATTCTCCTGGCCAGAAGATCGCGGCGATCCTGGTGCCTCTGTGTAATCCAGGTGCTCACACTCGATGCCAACCCACCGCTAAGCGAACCAAAGATGGCCGCCAGTGCCGAAATGGTTGCGGGGTTCCATGATCCGCCAATCAATCTCATTCAGACTCTTCCAAAACAAAACGTGAACTATCTCCAATACAGCAACATAACGCCTAAGCACCCCAACAATAGAATAAGAGAGTGCGCCAAGCGAGTTTTTAAAGGGCTTCCGCGGGTTCAGGAAACGTGTGAACTACGAAGCAGCCGAAGCCAGCCATCCCTCGAATCAACCGGCAATTTGGTACGCAAAATCGCGGTCACAGCATACCCTCGCAGGTAGTGATGACTCAGCCCGAATGAATGGTTCACGTATTGTGCGGGTACCTCTTCAACATAGCTTTCTGACACAATCGACAG
Source organism: Terriglobales bacterium (assembly GCA_035569025.1). Lineage (GTDB taxonomy): Bacteria > Acidobacteriota > Terriglobia > Terriglobales > Acidobacteriaceae > Acidiflorens. The sequence goes on along the minus strand of DATMNN010000050.1, from coordinate 12,833 downwards.
TTTCGACCCTTTCAACATTTTCGAGCTAATCGACTTTCCGCTAACTCCTTGTTTCCCATCACTTACGTGTGCCACGACGTTTGGCATGGCTCTTGCCATGGAGAGAGATGCGACGGTTCGAATCAATTGCGAGGCGGTGATGTGCAGATGACAACTCGCGGCTTCACGCTGAAGTCTTGATAGTGGCTGCAATGAACCTTCTGGCCAGCGCTGATGCTGCAGCCCAGACGCGAGAAACAGGCGTCGCAGAAATGAAAAAGGAGAAGAAGAATGGGACTGAAGTACTCGATAAAACTCGGAGTAGCAGCTGTGGGTGCTCTGGCACTGATATCCATAACTGCAGTCGCACAGGAGAACAGATCAGAAATTAGCGTGCAGGGCACAGGATTCTTCACGAATGACACGCAAGGCAATGGGGTTGCAGACCACGCCAGCAACACCGGCGGATTTTTGATTGGCTATCGGTACAACCTCAACCGCTGGCTCGCAGCCGAGGCGAACTACGGATATGACCGCAACACGCAAGTCTATTTCGGGAGCACGCCAGCTCGGGTCCAGTCGGACATCCATCAAATCACTGGCGAAGCCGTGGTGAAACTGCCAGGCTTTGCTCGGATTCAACCCTATGCATTGGCTGGCGGCGGTGCCCTGATATTTAGTCCAACCGGTAACGCCGGCGGCAGTTTTGCGGGTGCCTCCGAACAAACCCGGGGAACCTTCCTCTACGGTGTGGGTGCCGATTACGTTCTCGCGAAGCATTGGTCGATACGAGCGGAGTATCGCGGCCTGGTCTACAAAGCACCCAGCTTTAATCTCGCCGGTTTGGATACAGACAGCTGGACACACACTGCCCAACCGTCCGCAGGTATCGTCTTTCGCTTTTAATCAGGCGCTGCAGAGAACTTGGCACGGGCATCGATGAGTCAGCAGATGCCCGCGCCACATACCGCGTGCCAGGAGAGAGGCAGAGTACAATGACCCGCTCCCGATTGCCTTGGTAGAATCGCCATTGCGCGGCTACTCTCAGTCGACCCTGAACGGTTTATCCTACTAGATATTTGTCTTCCCGGATGTTGAATATGCCTTACGCTGAAAAACTCGACACGCACCACAAAGCGCTCACCCTGAATCTCGATCCCTTCACCTTCGGTTCTTTCGCCGAAATCGGCGCAGGCCAAGAAGTTGCGCGCTGGTTTCTCCTGGTGGGTGGGGCCTCTGGCACGGTGGCCAAGGCTATTTCCGCCTACGACAAGGAAGTCAGCGACAATCTCTACGGCTCCGGATCCCGCTATGTTTCGAAACAGCGACTTGAGGCGATGCTGACGAGCGAATGGGCCCAGCTTCTCGCGCAACTAGGCAAAACCCGTGGGCCACAAACTCGTTTCTTCTGCTTTGTTGATACCGTTGCAGCCCGCAACTTCGCTGGAACCAACGAGCCGCACGGCTGGATCGGTCTCCGATTTCAGTTGCAGCCTGAAGGTCCTCCCAATGATGTCTTGCTGCACGTCAATATGCGCGATCCTTCCAATCTTCTGCAACAGCAAGCCCTCGGGATTTTGGGCGTTAACCTTATCTATGCCGCGTTCTATGAAATGCATACCAAGGAATCATTTCTCGAAGGCTTGGCGCAAGATGTCGTCGCGGAGCGAATCGAAATCGATTACGTGGACCTTCGTGGACCGGCATTCGACGATTGGGATCGCCGCGCGCTTCTAGTCCAGCTCGTGCGTGCGGGACTCGCAGAGGCTGTGTTCTTCTCCTCCAAGGATTCCTATGTACCCCCTACCGAAATTCTGTACAAGAAAGCCGTCGTACTAGCGCCAGGATATTTTGGCCATACCGATACGGCCCATTCGGGCATTCACTCGCGGCTGCTGGCTTCCGCTATTCAGGAGCTTCGAAACGAGCTTGGCGGGCCAAGTCCTCCTACAGTTGTTGGTTGTTTTTGCCTGACAGCTGCTCCTTTCGCACCGAACGATCCTGCCCCAGAGATTTCCGAATTGCTACGCCGCATTAATGCTCTTCTCGTCGCGGGGGGCGACGTACTCCTTTTTCGGCAACGCGAGCTCTACCACATGACAGCTCTTGTAAACCGCTCTACGAAGGCGCCGGTGCGCTTCGTGGCGGGTCTTTCCCTGGTGATTCGAGCGTTTGAAGACCTTTACGGCAACCTGGAAGGCACGCGTTTAGAGGCGCTGGCCCGTCTCTTCGCCCAGAATGTCCGCATCTATGCTTATCCGATGACTGTCCAAGATCTTGGGGAATGGCTCAAAGGTTTTTCTACGAGCGGTTGGGAATGGAGTGATACGAATGGATGGGTTTCTGCCAATCAGCTGCGTCGCGATCCACCGCTGGGATACCTATTCTCTTATCTTCTCGGGAGCCAGTTCCTTGTCCCTATGCCAGTTCCGGCCGAGGGTTGAGTGCCGAACCCGCAGCTGCCACACAACCGAGATTGCTCGCCGCTCCCGTTGGGGGAGACTCGCGCCCTTGGCGGGGGAATCCAGAGACGTCGAGGTTTGTTTTCGAGAACTCTGCAAAGGAAATGCACATAAGAACGTAAAGCCTTGGCCGATCCGATGAGAGACAAGATTCGCTGCATCATCGTGGGTTGAAATCGTGGCTTCAAAAGTCGGTTGCGAGCTCTTTGCGGCCGTGTTTCAGCTTCCATGGCGCGCCTCAGCCTGCAAGCTTTGGAGATCGCGAGAGATGGCTTTCCGTGCGAACCTCAACCTACAGCGCGCAAGCTCAACCGGTGTATTGCCTTCCTGTTGAAGCCTGTCTTGCATATCTGTTATGAATATAACGTGCTGCAATGAGCGTTACTAAACAGAGCGAACCCAAACCTCCATGGCTGCTCCTGGTGTTTAGTTTGGCGAAAAAGGGAGCTAGTCTCAGAGTGACAGTTTGGAGGAAGCTGCAGCGCTATGGAGCTTTACCGCTCGGGAATTCCGGTTACTTTCTTCCGAACAGTGAGGCAAACCGTGAACGATTTGAATGGCTTGCGACAGCAGTCCGCACCGAAGGCGGCGAGGCTTCTGTCCTTGAGGTGCAGTCTATTGACAATTGCTCCTTTGCGCAGATGAAACAGCGGTTCTCTGATGCTCGCGCCGAGGACTATCGGCAGTTGCTCAAAACTCTTCGAAATTCGGCCTCGACCAACCAGTCATCTCGGATCACGCGACTCAGGCGGCGTTTCCAAGACATCGTCACCATCGACTTCTTCGGCAGTCCGCTTCGTAAGCAGGTCGAGCACGCATTGAATTCCGTGCAAATACCCAAAGAAAAATCAGGCTTACCACAAATTGGCAATGTCTCACTCGCCGATTATCGAAGCCGGGTTTGGATCACTCGGCCACGGCCAGGCGTCGATCGAGTAACCTCCGCCTGGCTGATTCGCAAGTTCGTCGACCCTAAGGCCAGATTCGCCTTCCCCCCCGAGGACAAGAAACCAGCCAATGCTGTCCCGTTCGACATGTACGAAGGTGGGTTTGGGCACCGAGGGGAGGACTGCACTTTTGAGACGCTGCTCAAGGTTTTTCACATTCGCGACAAGAAAGTACTGGCAATGGCAGAAGCGGTTCACGATGCGGACCTCTTCGATGAGAAGTTTGGCAGGAAAGAAGGTTTCGGAATTGATGAGGTGATGAAGGGTTGGGCCCGTGAGGGTCTTAGCGATCAAGAACTTCTGAAGCGAGGAATGCAACTAGCTGAAGGGCTGTACAAATCCCTCGGCTAATCCATTGAAAACCGTCGGCACAGTGAAGTGAAAGGAGCATTTTATGAAACTACGACTGTTAATTCTCTCGGTTGTCTTATCCCTCCCCGTGTTCGTGGCAGCCCAAGGCTTGGACGCGGCCAAAATTGACGAGGCGATGGGCCGCTCTGGCCAAAAAAGTGGCGATGTCTACCGCTTAGGATTTCCCCGCACGGATCTCCTTGTGTCGGTTGCGGGGGTTCAGATAAAGCCAGGGCTGGCGCTCGGCTCCTGGGCGGCTTTCGCGGGGAACGACAATGCCGCGATGGTTATGGGCGACCTGGTTCTTCTAGAGAACGAACTCACGCCGGTCATGAAGAAGTTGCGAGCGGCAGGATTCGACATCACTGCCGTCCACAATCATGTCCTGAATGAAACCCCTCGTGTCATCTACCTGCATTACATGGGACATGGAAAGTCCGTTGAGCTGGCAAAGTCCCTTCACGCTGCTCTGGCGGAGTCGAAGACCCCGTTGGATAAGCCGGCCCCACCCGCACCAACCACAGAATCTCCGGCGTTCGTGAAAACAATCGAAGACACGTTGGGCACGAAAGGCCGCTTTGCCGGAGGTGTGCTCTCCTTTGGGATTCCTCGTGCAGGGTCGATCACTGATCACGAAATGACATTCACCACGCCGCAAGGGGTAGCCGAGGCGATCAATTTTCAGGAAGCCGGCACGGGCAAGGTTGCAACAACAGGGGATTTTGTGTTGACCGCAGAGGAAGTCAATTCTGTGATCTCCGCTCTCGAAGATCACGACATTGCAGTCACGGCACTGCACAGCCACATGCTTACGGAGCAGCCTCGCCTTTTCTTTATGCACTTCTGGGCTGTAGGTGGCACGGAATCGGTCGCAGCCGGGATCAAAGCAGCATTGAGCCATGTAGCGGTGAAGTAGCGTAAGTAGTGCTGAGGTGCGAGATGCGAAAGAACGTCTTGTTGTTCACCGCTGCTTTCCTTTTCGGGATTGGCGCCACCGGACTCGGTCAGTCAGAGCCCACTTTGAAGAAACTCACTGCGGTCGCGTGTTACAGCGGTGCCTTGTCCGTATTCCATCAAGACGATCCAAACCACTACCGCAGGCTCGAAGATTTTCGCGGTCAGCATGCGGTACACAGTCTCGCCGTCGACCAGAAGACCCACCGCGTCTATGCCCCTGAGCAAGAAGAGGACGGAAAGCCCGTCGCACGCTTAGTTGTGTACGAAGCCGTCGGTGGTCCTTAGCATCACTGGCAACCACCTGGCAGCGTCGAGAGATTCGGAAGGAATTATGAAATGGATTACGCGTGAACACATTAAGGTGGATCGGGTCGCCTGTCCGTGGTTGATCCGTCGATTCATCGACCCTCAAGCTCAGTTTTTGTTCGTCGATGAGAGCCAACTCCTCGAAACGGCCGCGCGCGAGAATGCGACTCCTTTCGACGCACCGCGGATTTCAGAAGTGAAATTAAATCACCGTGGAGTGCGCTGTTCTTTCGAAGCAATTATTGAGGACTATCACTTGCAAGCACCAGGGCTCGAACGTCTCGCGCTGATCGTCCGCGCCGCCGATATCAAAGGCCAGGAACAAATTGCAATCGAAGGGACCGGCCTGAGGGCTATCGCTGAGGGTTTTGCTGCTCTGGGCCTTTCCGATGAAGAACGACTAGTACGACAATTCCCAGTCTACGACGCACTCTACGAGTACGCGCGTCTAGCGCCGTGAAGGTACCCGTATCGAAAGACCTGTTCATTATTAATACAGCGGCATTCTTGCGTTCATTCACCTTCGGGCTTACGGGCGTAGTTCTCGGCATCTACTTGTTTCGGGCCGGTCTTTCCTCGTTCAACATTGGCATGGTTGTCGCCGTCGGCTTGGTGGGGTCAGCTCTGGCTACGATCGGCGTTACAGCAAAAGCAGACCGTGCAGGACGCAGAAGGACGCTTGTGGCGCTTTCTCTCCTAGGTGCTATCGGTCCTCTTGCTGTTGCCTTCACACCGGCAATTCCGGTTCTCGTAGTGATGGCCTTCGTGGGAATGCTGAACGGAACCGGCACGGACCGCTCGGCTGCATTTTCTCTTGAGCAGGCAATCATTCCAGGCCTTGTACCGGACGCATCAAGAACTTGGGGCTTGGCTTGGTACAACGTTGTCCTTGACGCCGCAGGTTCGCTGGGGGCATTGGCTGCAGCTCTTCCCCTTCTCTTGCAGCAGTGGCTAGCCTTGCCGCTGCTCGCCTCGTACCGCACAGTCTTCCTTGGATGTGCCTTCCTAGGAGTAGTGGGAGCAATCTTGTACTCGTCCGCCTCCGCAAGAGTCGAGGCCACCAAATCAGCGATGGAGGCTATTCCTCATCCCATCTCACCAGCAACCAAGAAGGTCGTCACGAAACTGGCGGGGTTGTTTTCTCTGGATGCCTTCGGCGGCGGATTTCTGACGGATGCACTCGTGGCTTATTGGTTTTTCCGCCGCTTTGGAATATCAGAAGAGAGCCTGGGCGTTCTGTTCTTTGCGGTGCACTTGCTGAACGCTGCCTCTCATCTGGGGGCAGCATGGTTGGCACGCCGCATCGGGCTCGTGAACACGATGGTCTTTACTCACCTGCCTTCCAGCTTGTTCCTAGTCGCTGCTGCATTCGCACCTTCCTTGAAAGTCGCGGTGGTACTGTTTCTGTGTCGCGAAGCCCTCGTGGAAATGGATGTACCCACACGCCAATCCTACGTGGCAGCAGTGGTTCTGCCGAACGAGCGGACCTTTGCCAGCGGCGTTGCAAATCTAGCGCGCAATATTTTCTGGGCCGTAGGTTCGTCCGTTGCAGGCTTTCTAATGCAGAACGTGGCTTTTTCAGCGCCTTTGGTGCTAGGCGGCGGGGCCAAGATCAGCTACGACCTGCTCTTGTATCGTGCCTTTCGAAACCTTAAGCCACCGGAAGAGCAGTCGACATAGCCATGCTCAAGGTGGACAAACCGCAGCCAGCGCCCGTAGGGTGGGCTCTAGATTCTCGATGTCACCTACAACACCGATGGCAGTGGGCTTTGTGTGTTCTGTTGGCTACTGCCACCGTCCAGTTCCGCAATCAGTTCCAGGCGCCCGACGAAGACCTTCTTTGCTTAGTCACACTTCCTAGCGAAGGCCCTTAGCATCCTGCTGATGTTTCTGGCCGCAATTCGGCTTTGCGCGACCATGCCCCGACGAGCGACACCCAACTCACAACCCCTTTCGAACCCACAACCTCAGATTGAATTCTCTCTGGAAGCGTATTGAAGTCGCCCAGTCCTTCGAGTGAAACCCTGTGCTGCCGGGCCAGCGGTCGCAAACTGTCAAGAACCTCGCAGATCAACCGCGTAAAGTCCGCGTCACTCCCGAGAGGCGTCTCCATGTGCATGGTCGGTGGAGGAAACCCGGCCTCCTGGAACATGTGGTGAAGAGCGGGTCCCATCTCTTGGTTTACTTCGGACCGCGAGAAAGTTTCATGGATCGAAGAAAGGACCTTGGACCAAAGTGGCAGCCGCGCACCGAAGGCCAGAAAGGGGACCCATGAGGGCTCCTGGAAGGCCAGGACTCCACCAGGACGAACCAATTTAGACAAACAGCGCAAAACAGAAACGGGATCGGGAAGAAACATCAGAATAAAGCGTCCGACCGCCGCATCGAAGGGTTGGTCGCTGCTGATCTGGTTAGCATCAGTTTGGATGAAGCTCACGTTGCGCAATCCAGCATCAGCCACGCGGGCATTGGCCCGTGCAATCGAGCTCGCGTCGCGTTCAATGCCCACGACCTTGCCCGAGGGGCCAACCAGCCGGGCCGCGAGCATGGCCACATCTCCCATGCCGGAGCCGAGATCGAGAACGCGCTGGCCTGGACCAATGCCTGCTTCACGAAATAATCGCTCGGTAATCGGAGCGATACGCGCAGCCTGCCGGATCAGGCGGTCGTGCTCCGCATTCGTATAGCCAAGCACATAGTCAGAACCGATACTACTTGCGCGCGAAGCCATAAATGCTGTGCCCTCTCTTAACTCACTTCAAGATTAGTTCGATGAGGCAATAGGTTCCCCAAACATGTCCTCTGCCAGCTTTTACTCGGCTAGCCAGCGCTGCTCCTAAACTGCGCCGCCGTTCCGTGCACTTGGATTCTTCCGCATGCTGCTGTTCGCGCTGGCATTCTTCGGAAGTAGCAACAGAGAAATTCCCGAGAACAACAGAGGAATGCCCACAAGGGCAATGCCCCGATGTATTCCTCCGGCCCAACCACTCATTACGCCGACAGCATACGGCCCAACAAACCCGCCGAGGTTGCCGATGGAATTAATCAGCGCGACGCCGGCGGCTGCTGCAGGTCCTGTTAAGAATTCGCAAGGAAGAGTAAAGAAGGGGGCGCACCACCCATAAGCGCCAATTGCGACAAGCGACAAAAGCACAATCAGGACAAAAGGAGAATGAAAGCGGCCGATCAGCAGCAGCGCAATTCCTCCAAGCAGGACTGGGAAGCCAGCATGATATTGCCGCTCCAGGTGGCGGTCTGAGCTGCGCGACACAACAATCATGACGACGGTGCCCACTGCGTAAGGAATCATGACCAGCAGTCCGACCGTGGTATTGGAGTATTGACCTGAAAGTGATTTAATCAACTGCGGTCCCCAAAAACTGAAGGTGTACGAGCCGATTAAGATCCCGAATTCTATGACGCCGAGACACAGCACGCGACGATTCAGCAACGTCTGTAAGACAGAATAGTGGCGCTGCTCGAGCTTTTTCCTTTCTTCGCGTAGTAAGTCTGCGTGCAGCCATTCCTTTTCTTCCGCGGTTAGGAATTTCGCTTCCGCCGGACGATTTGGGAGCACGAAGTAGGTCAGAATGCCAAAAACCACAGCCGGCAATCCTTCCAGTATCAAGAGCCAGCGCCAGCTACTGAGGCTCAGCCAGTGGACATGGTCCAGGATGAAGCCGGACATTGGGGCGCCGAGGACGCTGGTCACCGGCAACGCTGTCATGAACAGGGCGAGCGCTCGCGCCTGTTCTCGTTGTCGAAACCAGTAGCTGAGATATAGAACGATACCGGGGAAATAGCCGGCTTCAGCCAGCCCCAGCAAGAAACGCAAGACATAGAGCCGGTGGACGCTGTGCACAAAGCCTGTTAAAGCAGCCAGGATTCCCCACGTAATCAAGATCCGCGCGATCCAAATGCGAGCTCCAATCTTATGCAGCAGCAGATTGCTGGGGACTTCAAACAGGGAATAGCCAAAGAAGAAGACCCCGGCTGCGAATCCGAACTGCTGACTGGTGATCGCCAGCTCCTTGTTCATGGTTAGCGCCGCGAACCCGATGTTGATGCGGTCCACGAATGCGACTACATAGAGAATGAAGAGAAAGGGAAGAAGCCTGATTTGCAGTTTGCGAATCGTCCGGTTTTCGATCGAGATCTCACTGCTGGCCACGATAGTGCCGTCAACTTCGCTGGTTGTGCTCACTTCGAATTGAGTTTGCAGCTGCATGAGAGTCTCCTGCGGCTCTGCCCGCGCGCCCAGGGGACTACGGCCCCACGATGCTGGAAACCTTGTTATTCACTCCGACTACGGCGCACAACACCTTCCCGCCGCCGAGTGTCGTACAACTCGGATTTCCGACTGTGGTCTGTCCCAGTCGAGTAAAGCCAAGCCATCCGGAGCCGTTAAACTCATCAACCCACAGTGCGCTGTCGATCACGCCAAAAACTCCACACACGAGCTGGCTTGCAGCCAGGTCGGCGCAGCCTGCTTTGGCTCCCACCAACCCACCTAGAGTTCCCCATCCTGTCCAAGACGCCGCCGCCCACGTTCCGCCAGGAAAGCGATTTCCATACAATGCCGTGTCACTTCCGCGTGCAAAACACACCGCCTCACCGCTCACTCCGAAGTTTGTGCAAGTCGGCTCTCCGGTTCCTCTGCCGCCGGTGTTAACAAATCCATCCCACCCCGTCCCGTTGTAGCGGTTAGCGATCTCGTTACTGGAGGTGTCCTGCATCATGCACACCACACGACCAGCGTCGTCGCTTCCGCATCCCGGAGCTGAAGTTGTGGTCGCGGCCTGGTTGTCAAAGGCGCTCCAGGTGCTGCCGTTGTACACACTGGAAGTGAGTCCACCGTTTGCGCTGCGCGCCGCACACAGCACGCGACCGCCTCCGAGCGAAGCACAACTTAGCGCTGACGCCAGCGTCCCCTTCACCTTGACCTCTGCGCTCCATGCCGTGCCGTTGAACGTGGTAGCGACCATGCCGCCGTTAGACGCCCGCGCCGCACAGATGACGTGGCCATCGCCGTCATTCGCACAACTCGGCGCAGAGCTGATTGCTCCCGCCAGCTTGATCCAGCCTGACCATGTCGAGCCATTGAACTGGTTCACAAGCAAAGCATTGCTGAAGGCACTGGCGGCGCACACTGCTTGTCCGCCGGAGGTCGCAGCGCAGGACACATCGGAGTTCACTGTGGTCGATCCCAATGAAACAAACGAACCCCATGCAGCCATGGCTGGGTACGCTTGCACAAGTAACAACATCAGAGTTAGAGAAACAGCAAAGCGGACTTTCATGTTCGAATCCTCTTTTCGTCGACAATTTCAAGTGTGAAGCTGGTCCGTTGGGACCAGTTCCTAGTTGCGGTTCACCAGTGACTTCCCTTCAAATCACGGACGGAATCAGGGAGCGGCTTCAGGGGACGACGATCGCGGTTGCCGTTCCGAATGGACCGGGGGACTGGAAATCCGCCTCGCAGATCGCACCGCCATTACCTCCACCCCCGATCAGATTGCAACCCGCGCCATTGCGCGTGCTGAATTCGACCTCATAGGTGCCCGAGGCGATGGGGCCAACCGTGACCTTGAAGGAGCCCTTGCCGTGAATGTCCGTGGTGACAACGCCCATTTCCACCGATGCCACCGATGCCGTCACACCTTGCCGGGTAAGCTGACCGCAACTGCCAGTGGCTGGGTTCGTTGGAAACTGGCCGAAGGTTCCCGGAGCAGTAGCGCAGAAGATGTGAACGCCAACCTGGTAGAGCTTGTTGGGTGTTGCCCCGACCAACGTAAAGGTGACCGTTAACTTGCGTCCCGCGCCTAGCGACCACTTGATGTTGCTGTGGGCCAGGTCCAGCGGTTCGCTGAAATTGTCCCAACCAGTGGTCCATTTTTGTGTTGTCGTCTGCCCCGAAGATACGCCGATCGCTAGAAGCAATGTCGCGGCCAGCAAGAGTGTGTTTTTCATATCGTTTCTCCTTGTTTGGTGAAAATGAGAATCTGTCCGATCTCGCCCCACGAACTGCACGCTGTGAGCTGTTTCTCAGCGTTCGATTTCTCCAGATTTAGTCCACGGTGGTTTTCCTTTCAGATCACGAACGGAATCCAGCGAGCACGTACAGTCTTCATGTACGCGGCGTACTGCGGGTCGGCGCGCAGGAAGTCCTCCTCGACCAGGCTTTTTACCGGGATGAACCAAAAAATGCCCAGGCTGATCAGCGCAGCGTTGAGCGGACTGAAAGCGCGCAGCATGAATGCAATATTCGTAAGAAGGCCTCCGGTGTATACCGGATGGCGCATAAAAGCATAGGCGCCGCGATGCACAAGCTCACGTTGCGCAGGTACGAAGCCGATGTTGCGGCCCAGACTTAGTCGCGCCCACACGAAGATGAGCAGTCCCAGCACTGCAATCGAATCGGTAACCGAATTCGCGACCAGCGGGCGTCCCGGCTGCAAGAAACTAAGAACCAGAATCTGCCAGTAAGTAGCGACAAATGCGAGCAGCCAATACCAGGGATTTGGAGTGACTCGTTTTGGTGGTCGACGAATAACCATCGTCACGACCAGAATCAGAACGTTGAGCGCCGCCGCGATCAATGGAAATCCGTGATGCCAGTGCTCGTAGCGGTAGTAGGCCAGGTACGCAAGCGGCACGCATGCAATCGCTGCGATCGTGCGATCCAGCCAAGGCAGTGAGAGCACTCGGATCAGGCCGAAAGAAACGTTGGGCGCCTCCGTGGACGCGAATGCTTGATTGGTTGCCATAAATCACCTCACTAGTTATTGCGAACAATTTTGGTCATCATCCGATCACGATCCTGCCGTTCTCGGTGTGCGCCTGAATGTGCTTGCCACCCCCGTTGACCTGCTGATGAAGGTGACGGACGTCAGAGTGTGGCGTTGCAACGTCGTCACGATTGACCTGAAACTCACCGGAGGCAGTCGAGGCGTCGAGTTCAAATTTGGCTGCTGGTGGAAGTTCCAGGCGAATATTTCCCGAAGTAGAGTTCAGCTGCCAATCGTCGTGCGGTACGGCTTTTACGTGCAGGTCGCCAGCATACGTCGAAGCGATGAACGGGCCTCTGACGCCGCCGGCATCGATTCTTCCAGTCCCGCTTTTCACAGTTGCCGTGGAGGGGCCAACGACCATGAGAGTAATGTCGCCATCTTCAGTCTCAGCGCTGATGCCTTGGGCCAGGCGCCTGCAGGAGATGTTGCCCGTAACAGTCTTGGCTTCGACGTGCTCGCCGATTACGTCGAGATCCAAATTTCCGGAGTCAACCTCGGCTTGCAAGCCCTTCGATATGTATGAAGCCTTGATATCTCCCTTGTGCGTTACTAATTTCACGGGTCCCATGATCCCGCTCAGCGTCTGTCTGCCATTGTTGACGTTCGAAGTGACCTCAGTGCGATAGGGCACGTCGATTCGGTAGACAACGCTGAGGCCCTGTTCCGGATAGGCGCTATTGGAAACATGCCGGATCTTGAAGTGGTTTCCGCTCTGCTCGATGGTTAGAAATGCCTTGAAAAAATTGTTATCCAAGCCGCCGCCAGAAGCTTGCGCAAGCCCTGCGACCGACACCTGCTGGTCCCGGCTATAGAGGATTTCTACATCTCCTCTCGCGATTTCAATATCGAGAGTCACGGGCTCCGTGACCGTTACCGCAAGAGTTTGATGGAATTGTTCGGCAAACTGTGCAGATGCCAACTCCACGTATGTCAGCCAGGCGATCGCGAGGATCGTGGCCCAGCCCAGAAGTCTTGTGAATCGCGGATTGAGAGCCGTTTCACTGCACTTCGAGATGGGAATCGTAGCCATATGCTCTCCG
>DATMNN010000049.1:0-7217 GCA_035569025.1 Terriglobales bacterium | reverse complement strand
CGACGATCCGGCGTTTGCCAAGTTCCTCGACCTGCGAGCGGATGCGCTTCTTAGCGATGACTACTTCCCGAGCGACCTGGCGTGGCTGGATTTGAAGAATCCCAAATTCGACATTATTTTTGCGCCGTATGAGACCTACATGGACAGCCTGCTCGGAGTGAAGGGGTCGTACGGGGCGGCGGTCATGGTGCGCAACGAACGCGAGAGCAAGAAGCTCGAACTCTTTCAGAAATATGTTGCTGACATTCAGGACGCACTACCGCTGGCTGCTGAAGACCGTCCGTCGAAGCGCGGACTGGAAACGCCGATGGAAGTGATGGACACACCGTTCCGCGCGGGCGATCTGACTCACGGATACCAGGCAGTCGCAGACAACCTGCCCAACGATCCGCGAGTACACGAGCAGAAGGGCAGCAAGAAACTTTTCTTCAAGAACTTCATGGACGCCCGCGTGAACTACGTCATTCTTCCCGTAGCACGCAAGCTGATGGAACCAGCGCAGGCTGCCAAGGTTAGCGGCGACGGATACATGGAAGACACGATCATGCACGAGATTGCGCATGGGATCGGCCCGGCATTCGCGCGCACAGCGAATGGAAAAGTGAGCATTCGCGAAGCCATCGGACACGCCTTCAGCGGTCTGGAAGAAGCGAAAGCCGACGTGGTCGGTATGTTTGGATTGAAGTGGCTGGTGGATCACGGCGCATTGCCGAAAGAAAAATTGGAAGAATACTACGCATCGTACGTGGGAGGCATGTTCCGCACGGTGCGTTTTGGGACTGCCGAAGCCCACGGACAGGCGGAGATGATGGAGTTTAACTATCTATCCGAACGCGGTGCGGTTCGCCGTAATGCCAATGGCCGCTACGTGCTCGACTACGGAAAAATCCCCGGCGCGGTGGCCGATCTGGCGAAAGAACTTCTCGAAATCGAAGCCACCGGCGACCGTGAGCGCTGCGAGAACTGGTTCAAGAAGTATGGCCAGATGCCGGAAGACTTGAAGACTGCGCTGAAGGCGGCGTCGGATGTGCCGGTGGATGTGGATCCGGTGTTTGAGTTTGCGGAGAAGGTGAAGTAGGACAGCGGTACTGGCTACTGGCTGCTAGCAGGCATGGGACAATTCCGAAGATCGAATGTGATGGCTACCGTTCCGGCACTTTCGTCGAGTCGCAACAGGTCATGGTTTGGATCTGGAACGGGATTCAGCTTGGTGGCGTACTTCTCTAGAATCAACTCGATGAGTCTCTGGTTGTAGACATCGCCGGGCTGCAACGGCAGATCTCTCGAGGCGTTTTGTAACAGATCCGGATCAGTCCCCACAAGATTGATCGCGCTGATAAAGAACTGCTTGCCTCGATCCATGTTAATGACCAAATCGATTAATCCGTTTTCGTCGTCAACTCTGGCGTCGGGGACCGGAACGAAGTTGATATAACCCATCTCCCCGAATACTTTGCGCAACGCGGCCAAACCATCCGAGACCGCTTTTCGTGTGAAAACGTCCCCGTCCTTGATTGGAAAAAGATCTCGTAAGGCCTGCATGTCTATGACCAGAGGCTTGTCAAAAGTGATACGGCGCAAACGGTACTGCTGTCCCTCACTCACGTGAACAGTAAGAGCGATTCGCTCGGCGGAGGGAGAACTCGTCAGGATCTTTGCGTCCTCGCTCACTTCTACCTTAAGGTAGCCGCGATCTTGCCACGCGGCCCGGACTGTTTCCAGCACATCGAACTGCCTTGGGGTGCCCGTATAACTCTGCCGTTTGAGCGAGGCGGCGATTTCTTCCTGCTCTGAGATCGGGAGTTGCACCGCTCCGTCAAAATTCAATTCGCCAATCGTGAAACTCACTACGGAGGATTTTGTTTCATGCCGTGCAGAAAGCGGCGGGCAAGGTTCGACAGAGACCGAGACAGGGGGGCGAGGGGTGCGCTGAAGCTGTTCCAACCACTGCTCGATCTTCGGGTCATGGCCGCCCAAACTGAAACTAACTGTGACGGTAATCTCAACGGCGACTGGGATGCCCTCTCTCCGCGCCGGCTCAAACCTCCAGTTACGGACCGCTTCGACGGATTTTTCGTCCAACCCCATACCAAGTGGTTGAGATACCGTGATGTCACGTGGTTCGCCATTGGAACCAACGACGACGCTCAGTTTGCAGACGCCTTGCTGGTGCGCGGATCGAGCTGCATCAGAATACTCAGGCGCTGGGTCGTACAAGAGCCGGGGGGCAGTTACATTGCCGCCAACGTGATAGACAGGCTCTGACGTCGGTGGAAGCTTTGTCTGCGCAGCGGCGTTCGACAGCGAGGCAGCGAGGAAGACTGTGATGATAATTACGTTTGTGCCGATCCGGGAAAACATAATCCCACCGAAGAGTCGGAAACGGGAGTACTGTCCCTAATCATAACTCTGTTCGCTCTTAGCTCGTAGCTCGCAGCTACTTCAGACCCATTCCACCCGCGGCGTCATCGGAATAATCCCCGCCTTGTGCCCCATATCCAGCAACCGCCGCACCGCTTCCCTGCCGTCGTCGCCGTAATCGAGAGTGCGTTCGTTGACGTACATACCGACGAACTTGTCAGCGAGTTGGGTGTCGAGGTCACGGGCGAATTGCATGGCGTAGGCGAGAGCTTCTTCGCGGTGGTCGAGAGCGTACTGGATGCTGTCGCGGAGGGCCTGGGTCACGCTGGCGATTGTCTCAGCGCCGAGCGAGCGGCGGATCGCGTTGCCACCTAGCGGCAGAGGGAGTCCAGTTACTTTCTGCCACCATTTTCCAAGGTCGACTACGCGCTGGAGTCCGGCTTTCGAGTAACTCAGCTGGCCTTCGTGGATGATCAGTCCCGCTTCGTATTTTCCTTCGACGACTTGCGGGATGATCTGGTCGAAGGGAACAACTTCGATTTCGATTCCGGGCGCGAAAAGCTGCAGCGCCAGATACGCGGTCGTCAGCTTTCCGGGTACGGCGATTTTGATTTTCTTGATTTCGGTCTGGCTGAAGGGGCGCGGCGAGACGATCATCGGGCCGTAGCCGTCGCCGACGCTGCCGCCGCACGCCATGAGCGCGTAGTTGTCCTGGATGTAGGGATACGCGTGGAACGAAACGGCAGTCACGTCGTATACGCCTTGCTGCGCTTTCTGGTTCAGGGTTTCGATATCGGTAAGCGTGTGGGTGAAGCGGAGTCCGGGGACGCGCACTTTGTTGGTGGCGAGGCCGTAGAACATGAAGGCGTCGTCGGAGTCGGGGCTATGAGCCACGGCGATGTCGCGAACGGGAGCGGAGACGGTTGTCATAAATCAGCAATTAGCACTTGGCACTTGGCACTTAGCTATTAGCTCTTCGCTTCTAGCTACTCGCTTGCTCTCCTCACTTCTAGATTTCTGTTCCAGCGTGTCGCGAAAGCAGCGGCCATCAGGATTTTGATTAATTCAGCGAAGACGAACCAATACAGGCCATACTTCAGGGCCAGCGAGATCGAATGCGTCCAATAGGCGAGCCAGCCCAATCCACCAGCGAAGAGCACCAGTTCGGCTGCGATGCCGGAGAATGCGGCCCAGGCAAATCGTTTGGACGAATGCTCGTAGATCCATCCCGCTACAAATGCAACCAGCGGATACGCCATCAGGAAACCGCCCGTTGGGCCTAGGATCTGGGCGATTCCGCCGGGGCCTGCTGGATTGAATACCGGCATACCCATCGCGCCTTCCATCAGATAAATGGCTAGCGCCGCGAATCCACGACGTGATCCAAGGAGCAGTCCGACCAGCAGCACGCCGAAGTTTTGCAGGGTGAGCGGAACCGGCGTGAACGGCAGAGGCACGGTCAGACGCGCGCACAACGCCACAAATAAACTGGCGCCGATCACAATCGCGCCCTGCTTTGCCCACTCTGCGGCTGTACTGGGACGCTCTAGAACCTGAATCGCAGCTTTCGACATCGATAGTCCTCTCTTACGGCGGATCACGTGCGACAGATCAGCCCTGGGATGGGGGCTCTTTGTGGTCGTCGAGTGGAGGCCTGAAACCGCTGGCAGGGCGCTTCATCTGGTGCCGTACCTGCACGTAGAGAAACGCCGCCACCGCCACCACGACCACCGTACTGGCTCCGAGGATCAGAAACCACCAGAGCATCCGCACAGCAAGTTAGGATAGCAGAAGCGCCGAGCGCTGATCACGCGCAGCCACTTATTTCGCCTTGGATGGTTTCGCCATGGACTTGCGGCGCGCTTCGACGTTCTTGCTGAAGCGCTCCAGGCGCTTGCGGGCAAGCTTGGTTCCGGTCGCGACCGTCTCGATGTTCATGTACGCGTCCGGATTGCCCATCTTCTGGCGAATCTCTTTCAAGAACGGATGGATCTTGGCGAAGAGAAAAAACATCTCGCCGCTGATCCCGCCCTGGAGAAACAACTCTTCATGCAACGCACCCTGAACCACCAGCGCCGCGGCCATATCCCAGTAGCCGTTGACCTGGCGCATCCAGGCATTTTCCTGGCCGGGAAAGGCGTTGGCGACGGCAAGAAATTCGTCGGCGCTCTGCGGCCAGAATTCCACGGTGTACCAGTGGCGAGCCTTGCGCATTTCGGCTTCGCGGCGAAGATCATAGAGTTGGAGAATGATTTGTGCGTCGTGCGCGGTTGCTTTTTTGGCCATGAATAATTGTCCTCGTAATTGAAGATTCGAAGCGGCGATTTCGTGACGGCTGCCGCGAGAGTGCACATGAACTTGCTTGTTGGGGCGCCACTTGACGCGACGCCAACGCTAGAACTGGTCTCACAAATGGTTTGCGGGCAGGGAGCCAGGCCCTCAGGGGCTAAAGCCCGCGTTTTTATTGGCCAGTAGCGGCACGGCTGAAGCCGTGCCCTCCCAAAACCATTTATGAGACCAAGTCTACAGAATCCTAAACCGCCTGCGGGGCGCTCGCGCCTTCTGCTGCGCGTTCGTAGTCACATTCTTTGTTCGGACAGGCGATCACTGTGCCGTCTTTGCGCAACCGTTCGACCAAGAATTCGTGACCGCAATCGGGGCATTTTTCGGCAATCGGTTTTGCCGCCGAAGTGAATTTGCAATTCGGGTAACGTCCGCAGCCGTAGAACGTGTTGCCTTTGCGAGCGCGCTTCTCGACCAGTTCGCCTTCCTTGCATTCCGGGCACTTCACGCCTATGAAATTCTGTTTCACGTACTTGCAGTCGGGATATCCGCTACACGAAGTGAACTCGCCGAAACGGCCGTGACGGATGATCAGGTTGCGGGTCTTACACTCCGGGCATATCTCTTCGAGCGGAATATCCGGCACGCGCTTACCCTGATCAAGACGGCGCGTGGTCTTGCAATCGGGATATCCCGTGCAGGCCATGAACTGGCCGAAGCGTCCGCGCTTGAGAACCATGACGCGACCGCAATTCTCGCAGTATTCCTCCTGCGTCGTTTCCTGCATGTCGGCGGAGTCGAGGTCGGGCAGGTTGATCGGATTTTCTTTCGTGAACTTGCAGCTTTCCGGATTTTCCTTGTCGTAGGTACTGCATGCGTAGAACGATCCGTGCTTGCCCCACTTGATGACCAGCGGCGCGCCGCAGAGTTCGCACTTTTCATCCGTCGGCTTCTCCATACGCTTGATGTTTTCCATGTGCTTCTCGGCGTATTTGAGATCCTTGGCGAACTTCTTGTAGAACTCGGCTAACGCGTCGGTCCACTTTTCTTTGCCTTCTTCGATTTCGTCGAGTTCCTCTTCCAGGCGCGCGGTGTACTGGAAGTCGAAAATGTCTTTGAAGTTTTCGACCAGCAGGTCCGTAACGACGAGACCGATTTCGGTCGGAGCAAACTTGCCGCCGATCTTGGTCGCGTACTGGCGTTCCTGAATCGTGCTCAGGATGGTCGCGTAGGTCGAGGGGCGTCCGATGCCACGTTCTTCAAGCTCCTTCACCAACGACGCTTCGTTGTAACGCGGAGGCGGCTCGGTGAAGTGCTGTTCAGGTTTCAGTTCTTTCAGCGTAAGCTTCTGGCCGGCTTCGAGCGGCGGCAGCTTGTGCTTCAGTTCTTCGTCTTCTTCGTCCTTATTGTCTTTGGACTCTTCGTAGACTTTGAGGAAGCCGTCGAACTTCATGACCGAGCCGGTGACGCGGAACCAGAAAGTCTCGGCGGCTGACTTCGCGTCAATGTCGACGGTCGTCTGGTCGAAAATCGCCGGATTCATCTGCGAAGCGATGAAGCGCTGCCAGATCAGTTTGTAGACCTTGAACTCGTCTTCCTGAATGTACTGCTTGACCTGGTCGGGATGCCGCATGGCCGAAGTCGGACGAATCGCTTCGTGCGCGGCCTGCGCCTCCTTCTTATCCTTATATGTGTTCGGCGATTCGGGGATGTACTGGGGTCCGAACTGTTCGGCGATATACTCGCGCACTTCGACAATGGCGTCGGGCGAGACGCGGGTCGAATCCGTACGCATATAAGTAATCAGGCCAACCAGGCCTTCGTCGCCCATTTCGATGCCTTCATAGAGGCGCTGCGCGATCATCATCGTGCGCTTCACGCTGAAGCGGAGTTTGCGCGAGGAATCCTGCTGTAGCTTACTGGTGGTGAAGGGCGGAGTCGCGTTCCGGCGGCGCTCCTTCTTCTCCACCGCGCGAACCAGCCAGTCGGATTTTTCGAGGGCGCCGCGGATCTTTTCGGCGTCATCGCCATTCGTGACTTCGACCTTTTCTTCGCCCTTTCCTACAAAGCGCGCGTCGAAGGCGGGAGGCTTATTGGCGGCAAGATTCGCGTCGATCGTCCAATATTCGTTTTTCTCGAAGGCCTTGATCTCGCGCTCGCGGTCGACAATCAGGCGGAGGGCGACGGTCTGAACGCGTCCGGCGGAGATGCCGCGGCGGACCTTATCCCATAGAAGAGGAGAGACCTGATACCCCACCAGGCGATCGAGTACACGGCGAGCCTGCTGCGCATCAACCAGGTTTCGATCGATATCCCGCGGATTTTCGAACGCGGCTTTGACCGCCTTTTGTGTGATCTCGTTGAACGTGACGCGGCGGATATTCACGCCATCGGGATGCTCTTCCAGTTCCTTTTGCGCTTTCTTGCTGACCTTGCCTTTTTTCTTTTTCTTGTCGCCGTCGCCGAGTTCATATGCCAGGTGCGCGGCGATGGCTTCACCTTCGCGGTCCGGGTCAGGCGCCAGGTAGATCATGTCCGCTGACTGCGCCAGCTTCTTCAGCTTGGCCAGAACT
>DATMNN010000048.1:0-12480 GCA_035569025.1 Terriglobales bacterium | reverse complement strand
CAACGGCGCGATCAACCAGACCAATTTCAACAACTATCCGATAGCTCGCATGAACCGGGCACCCCGCCAGATTGACGTTCACATCGTGCAGAGTGACGCTCCGCCGGCAGGAGTCGGCGAGCCGGGCGTGCCACCCTTTGCTCCGGCTCTGTGCAACGCCGTGTTCGCGGCAACCGGAAAGCGGGCAAAGGAATTGCCGTTGTCGAAGATGAAGCTGGTGTGAGGAGGCAGCGTTTGGCACTTAGCATTTGGAACTTGGCATTTGGCACTCAGGATTGAGCGCTTAGAACTGATCTCATAAATGGTTTTGGGAGGCACGGCTTCACAGGTTGCGGAACGAATGCACAAATGCCGGCACTACCGTGGAAAAGCGGCGCTTCAGCGCCGCGTAAGTCGTTCCTAACGAGTGCGGGCTTCAGCCCCTGAGGGCCGGCTCCGAAAAACTCTGCTTTTGGGTGCGGCAGCGGTTTACCGCTGCGGTAAAGCTTCACTTTTGACTCGGGCCTCAGCCCGTCTTTAACCGGACAAATATGTTCTTCCGAATTCCAATCATCGCCCTTCTCCTTTCCGTAGCCGCATTCGCACAAGAGATCACCGTCGCCGCCGCGGCTGACCTCTCCACCGCATTGCCGGAAATTGTGGCGACTTACACCAAGGCGTCCGGACAACCCGTCAAGTTGACGTTCGGTTCCTCCGGCAACCTGACAACTCAAATCCAGAACGGCGCGCCTTTCGACGTATTTTTCTCGGCTGACGAAAGTTATCCCGCGCAGCTCGTCGAGGAAGATTTTGCCGATAAGGCCACACTGTACCGCTACGCGATTGGTCGGCTCGTTCTCTGGATACCGAACGACGTTCCGGTCGACGTACAGAAACTTGGTATTCAGTCCCTGCTCGATCCGGCGGTGAAAAAACTTGCGATCGCCAATCCTGCCCACGCTCCCTATGGACGCGCAGCGGAAGCTGCGCTCAAAAAGCTCGGCGTCTACGATCAGGTCGCGCCCAAATTGGTGTTGGGCGAAAACATTTCCCAGACCGCGCAGTTTGTCGAATCGGGTAACGCACAGGCCGGAATGCTTGCGCTTTCCCACGCGCTTTCGCCAAACATGAAGGACAAGGGCCACTACTGGATGGTGCCGCTCGATTCGTATCCCACGCTGAACCAGGCGGCGGTCGTTCTCTCAAAATCGAAGCAGCAGGACGCTGCCCGCAAGTTCCTGGATTTCGTGCGCAGCCCCGAAGCCGCCACGCTGCTGAAAAGCTACGGCTTCAGTCTGCCGGAGACTCACTAAGATGAACTGGGAGGCGTTCTGGCTCACAGTGCGCCTCGCGGCCATTGTCTCTGCGTTGTTGCTTGCGATCGGAATTCCCATCGCATATTGGCTCACGTACTCTCGCTGGCGATGGAAATTTCTCGTTGAGGCGGTGGTCGCGCTCCCGATCGTGTTGCCGCCGACGGTGCTTGGACTCTACGTTCTCATGGCGCTGGGCACTCGCAGCCCGATTGGCCGCTACTGGGACAAACTCACCGGCCATCCGCTGGCGTTTACCTTTGAGGGCTTGGTCATCGGCAGCGTCCTATACAGTCTGCCGTTCGCAGTGCAGCCGTTCGCGGCTTCGTTTTCTGCGGTCGATGACAAGCTGCTGCGAGCTTCGGCGTCGCTCGGCGAATCGACGATCGGCACGTTTCGCCGTGTCGTGCTTCCTCTGTCGAAAGCCGGACTGGTCACGGGATTCGTCCTCAGTTTCGCCCACACGCTCGGAGAGTTTGGCGTAGTGCTGATGGTGGGTGGCAACATCCCCGGCGTTACTAGGACTATCTCGATCGACATTTACGATCAGGTGCAGGCCGGGAATTATTCCGCGGCCAATCAGACGGCATTGGCCTTGCTGATCATTTCTTTCCTTGTGCTTTCGGTAGTGTATGGAGTGAACCGTCGCACATGGATGTCGACGGTAGGTCCTTCCAAATGACGTCTGAGCGGGTGATTGGCGATCCTCAACGTAACCGAGCCTCTAATCAGGAACCTGTTCTGGAAGTAAGCGCCCGTAAGCGCTTGGGAACTTTCAACCTCGACGTCAACTTCCATGCCGGCGCGGGATTCACCATTTTGTTCGGAGCCTCGGGCGCGGGGAAAACGACCGTGCTCGATTCCATTGCAGGGCTGACTCGTCCCGACGGAGGAAAAATCACGGTCGGCGGCCGGGCCTTGTTCGATTCGAACAGCAAGTTGGATATGCCAGCCTGGAAGCGGCGTATCGGTTACGTTCTGCAGGACCTAGCCCTCTTCCCTCACCTCACCGCCACGGAAAATGTCGCATTCGGATTACGCGAACTATCAGCCGCCAGTCGACAACAGCGCAGTGAAGCCATGCTGCGCGCGTTTCGCATCGAACACCTGCGCGATCGGCGTCCGGCGCAGATTTCAGGAGGCGAGCGCCAGCGGGTGGCACTCGCCCGAACTTTAGTTACGGAGCCACGAGCGCTTTTGCTGGACGAACCGCTAGCGGCGCTGGACCGTCCGACCAAGGCACTCATCCTTGACGATCTGCGTCAGTGGAACGACACGCACCGGGTTCCCATCCTCTATGTGACGCATAGCCACGAAGAGGTTTTCGCGCTGGGCGAACAAGTGATCGTGATCGCCGAGGGGCAAATCGTTGCGCAGGGATTGCCTCACGAAGTGATGAGCGTGCCCCGGCTGGAGACGGTTGCGCAACTGCTGGGATTTGAAAATATCCTGCCCGCAACGGTTACCTCGCTGCACGAAGAACGCGGCACGCTGACTTGCCGGGTCGGCGCGGGTCCGGTCGAACTTGAAACGCCCATGGTTCGCGCCGAGGTGGGGTCGGGGTTGTGTGTCGGCATTCGCGCCGGCGACTTGCTCCTCGCAACGGAGCCGCCGCGTGGGCTGAGTGCTCGCAACATCATTCCCGGTTTGGTGAGGAAGATTGAGCGCCGCGATGTGATCATTGCCGTTCTCGTGGATTGCAGCGGCACGGACTTTGAGGTGCATCTGACGCTGGCTGCCCGCGAAGCGCTACAGCTTGAGCCGGGAAAGAACGTTTTCGTGGTGGTGAAGACGCACTCCTGTCACTTGATGACCGCGATCTGATCGCCCGTGCGTTAAGGACGAGGCCGTTGTAGCACTGCGTCGACTTCCCTCTCCCACGCGATCACGGCAACCCACTGGCCATCGCTGTTTTTCTGGAATACAACCTTACCTCCGAGTTGCGAGGCAATTTCTTCCGGGGGCAGGTCGCGGTGATAACCAAAATATTTCTCTTTCAGCCGCTGCCACGGCAACCAGTCTTCGAGCAGTGGACGCGTCGGCTGGTACTTCGTCGAAAAGACGAACGCCACATCAAACTGGTTGGTCGCAGCCGCGGCAATGGCGACCTGCGATGGCGTGAAGTCCTCGATTCGCACAACCGGAAACGGTTTCGACACATACCCAAGCCACGGCCGAGAGAGTTCATCGGACGCAGGCCATGCCGTCAGCACTCTTGCGTGCGGATATCGCAACGCCAGGAAGCGGTCCGCCTCCGCGTGCATCATCACGTAGTCGCGATACGCAAGGTTGTCTTCGATAGCAAACCCGTACGGCGGATTCGTGAACAGTCCCGCCACAAACGCGATCGCGACCAAAATCACCACCAACCGCCAATAAAGTACGCGCCGCCAGATCGTGGAGACCATCACCAATATGACCAGAGGAACAACAGGCAGCATGTAGCGTGCGAGCACCGCGCCTCCCACCACCGACATAAACGCCATGTACGCAACCAGCACCGCCAGGAATGACATCTGCATCCAGAGTGCGATTCTCGGTCGGGCATCTCCGTTCACAACCAGAGCGGGACGCTGCATCGCGAGCAAGCCGCCAGCCGTGACCAGGTACAAACCAAAGTATCCAAACACCTGCCAGATCCGCAGAGTAAAAGCAATCGGGATTCGCAGAGGGTCGAGAGTAGCGGTCACGTTATAACGAAGAAACTCAGGATTGCCAAAAAGAAATCCGGTCTTCGCGTAGTGATAGGCGAACCAGGAAGCGAGCGGAACGGATGGGACGAGCAGAGCGAAGGCGTGCGATCGACGCTCAGCTGAAGAAAACCACTCTTTCCAGTTCGGCCGCGCAAAGCCTGCAAACACCGTCCATCCAAACAACGCCAGTGGCGCCAGAATTGCCGTCTCTTTCGCGAGCGCCGCCAGGGAGAACCACAGCACCATTCCCCAACGACGATCTTCAACGTAGGCTACCAGTCCCCAAAACGTGAATCCCGCAGCGGCGAGATCGACGTGCGCCAGCGAACTCTGCGTGAAGAACACGGGGTACAACGCGGTCAAAACAATTGTCGCCCACGCCACGGAAAGATTGGCGGCGCCGCGAGCGAGTCGAAACAGTCCCAGAAGGGAGAACGCACTGACGACGAGCATTGCCGTCCGCGTTACAAGCGGCGAATATCCTGCCACTCGCCAGGCCAGCGCCAGCCATGCCATCACCAGCGGTGGATGCGCGTTCGAAGGAGTCGAATGCGGTACGAGCGTGCCGGTCAGATACAGATCCCGCGCTGCCGGCACGTAGTATCCGGCCTCGTCCCAGAAGTACGGCAGGCGGAGCAGCGGCGCGTGCAACAGCATCAGCACCGCAAAAAATAATGCGAAGAGGAGCAGATGCTGCGTCCAGGCCGGGAAGGCTGCCCGCGTAGCTGCTCTTCCCGAATAAGGCTCCATCAGTTTATGGGTCCGCCCGGCTGGCGTGGGTCGAGCTGAATCTGGCCAAACGCCGCTTCATAGTTGGAGACGTTTTGCTGCAAAAGTGCCATCAGCGCTTTGGCCTGCTGTGGGCTCAGATAAACGCCCTGAAAATTGCGCAATTCGACCTGGGTTTCTGAACTCTGCTGCATGGTGCCGAAAACAAGAAAAAAATCCCAAACGTTTACACGGATCTGCACGCTGTTGGCGTAGGCCTCACGGTAGTCGGGAGTATTGGAGAACTTTACGTTGGGTTGCGGCGGTGTCGTCATGGTGAAAGTGTATCGTTTGGATGATCCGTCGGCAAAGACGATCCCGCGAATCGTTCTCAGGGCATCAACTCATAACTGACGAACGCGAACTTCTTCGAATCCGGCGACCATGAGTTGACGTTGATGGAACCTTGCCCGCCGAAGAATTGGGTGAGGACAGGAATTCCGTCGTCATCATCCTTCGGGAGTTGTGCAGGCTTGTCGCTTGGTGGCAACGGAATCATCCGCAACTGGACGGCGGTTTTGAAGTCGTGGCCTTTGGTTCCATTCGGAAAAGTGAGGAATGCCATCCACTTGCCATCGGGCGAGGGATGCGGAAACCAGTCTTCGCCCGCGTCGCCGGTCACGCGTTCAGCTTTGCTGTCGTTCGCGCCCGCGCCGTCCGCCGGGAAGCGATAGATGTCCCATCCGCCCGAGCGGTCGGTATTGATGTAAATCCATTTTCCATCGGGAGAATAGTCCGGACCGTCGTCAAAGCCGGGGCTCGTCGTCAACCTCTCCTCTTTGCCGCCGCTTGCCGACACGCGATAGATGTCGAAATTCCCGCCGCGCTCTCCGACGAATGCCAGCCACTTGCCGTCGGGCGACCACCCGTGGAAATAGCTCGGAATATTCGGCGTGAGAACTTGGGGGCTTGTACCGTCGGCATTGGACACATAAACTTGCGACCCGTCTGCGGGAGCGTGGTCGGCAGAGAAGGCGAGCTTCTTGCCATCCGGGGAGATCGCCTTGTCGTTATTGCAGACGTAGGCCTTGTCGAGAGCCAGCTTCTGAGGTTGCGATTCGCCATTCGCGTTCAGCACGAAACGGTAGATTACGCCGCCCGAGTTGGCGATCAGATACTTGCCGTCCGGAGACCAGTTGGGGGCTTCCCATAATTTGTCCGCTGTGTAGGCTACGCGGATCGTATTGGTCTCCAGGTCGTAGATCGAAATCCTGCTGCGAACGTTCTCTGGATTGGGATGCGGCGCCGTCGCGGGCAGTTCCTGAATGGTCACGTTCGAAAATACCGCAGTCTCCAGCACTTTCTCGTCGTGCGAACAAACACCGAGCCCGACGTACACCGACCCGTCCAGACTCACGGTCGCTGGAACCGAAGGGATCAAAGGTTCTCCGGGCTTGCCCACCGACATCAGAAATTGTGCTCCTCGCCGTTCCAATCGAATACGCACCGGCCCATTTACGCTGGACCGCACTTCGGAGGTCTCGGCTCCAGGTATGGGTCGAAACTGTAGAGCGGTCAGGCCGTCGCCGTGCAGAGCAACGTCTGCGTACGGCGCATTTGCATCAAGGCTCTGGCGCACGACGACTACGGCCTTACGATGATCCTCGACGCCTTTGCCGATGAACTGAACATCGGCCGTGATTGCGAAATTTCCGCTCGCTCGTTTCCAGACAAAATGGAACGCGTCCACCGCGCCCCACATGTTGTGTCCGCCGCCGGTAATTCGATACTCACTCTTGGAGGCGTCGTAAGTAGCAGAGCCAGGCCGCGGATTGTCTCCAACGTCATTCTGGGCGTCGAACAAACCGATGGGTGCGGGCTGCTGCGCGCACGCCGAAGGCGCGGCGAATGCAAGAATCGATGCAATGACAATAACGATGACGGGAGCAATCATGTACGGACGCAAGTTAGAAGACGGGGTCATGAGGAATTTCTCAGTCTCTGGAATTTGAAACGAAAATTCTAAAGCACTGTATCACTTGACTCTGCTATCGGGCACCCGAATCACTCAACCAGCGACTGGAACGGGCGCGGATCCTAACTCGACAACTTTCAAACAAGCTCTCGCTTCTCAATTCGAATCCAGTTCCCCTACAATTCTGGCCACAGCTTTGCGGTAAACTCGATCCTCTGGGCAGACACGAATCCATGGCGACTGCGGACACAGCAGATCTGAAAAACGAATCCGACCAGGGCGGCCAGGCAGCGGGCGCCTGCGTGATGGTGCTCTTCGGAGCCGCCGGCGACCTGACCAAACGCAAGCTGGTTCCGGCACTCTTCAACCTGGTAAAAGCCAGGCTTCTCCCCAAGGACTTCGCGGTGCTGGGAGTTTCGGTTGACGATTTGACGCTCGAACAGTTTCGCGCCCAGGTTACTGGATTCCTTCCAGCCGAAGATCGCGGAAACGAACACTGGCAGTGGTTCACGGATCGCCTCTTCTATCAGCGGGGGGAATTTTCGGATCCCAACACCTATACCACGCTGGCCGGCCGGCTCGGCGAAATGGATCGCGACCGTCAAACCGGCGGCAACTATATGTTCTATCTCGCGACTTCCCCCAAGTTTTTTGGGCCGATTGTCCAGCATCTGGGAACCGCGGGCCTGTCGAATCAGGAAAACAAACAATGGCGGCGGGTCATCATCGAAAAGCCTTTCGGGCACGATCTGGAATCGGCCAAGGCCTTGAACCGCGAGATCAAGAGCGTCCTCGGTGAAGACCAGATTTACCGCATCGATCACTATCTGGGAAAAGAAACCGTCCAGAACATCATGGTGTTCCGGTTCGACAATGCCATTTTCGAACCGATCTGGAACCGGCGCTACGTCGACCATGTACAAATCACAAACGCGGAGACCGTTGGCGTGGAACAGCGCGGCGGATATTTCGATACCGCCGGGACTTTGCGCGACATGGTGCCGAATCACCTGATGCAGCTTCTTAGCCTGACGGCGATGGAGTCCCCGGCATCGTTTCAAGCCAACGCCGTCCGCAACGAGCAGGCCAAGTTGCTGCATGCGATTCAGATGCTGGATTCAGAAGATGTCCTCAATCGCACGGTGCGCGGTCAGTATGGCCCGGGAGTGGAACGCGGGGAACAAGTGCCTGGGTATCGCCAGGAGGCCGGAGTCTCCCCCGATTCGAGAACCGAAACCTATGTGGCCATGAAGTTGACGGTCGACAACTGGCGATGGGCGGGCGTCCCGTTTTATCTGCGCACGGCCAAGCGCATGGCGAAGCGGCACACCGAGATCGCGATTCAATTCAAGAGCACTCCGTTCGAGCTGTTTCGACACTCCGCCTTCCATAAACTGCACACAAATACTCTCGTGATACGGATCCAACCGGTCGAGGGCATTTCCTTGAGTTTCGGCGCCAAGATTCCAGGCGCCATCCTCAAAGTTGGATCGGTCGACATGAGTTTTGAATATTCCAAATACTTCGGAGCGGATGCTCACACCGGCTACGAAGTGCTTCTCTACGACTGCATGATCGGCGATGCCACGCTGTTTCAACGCGCCGACATGGTAGAAGCCGGTTGGAGCGTGGTCGATCCGATGTTGGATGTCTGGACCGCTCTGCCGCCTCGCAAGTTCCCTAACTATGCGGCCGGCTCCTGGGGACCGAAAGATGCCGACGAACTGCTGGAGCGCGACGAGCGCCAATGGAGGACAATAGAGCCATGATTCTCGCTGGAGAGATCGGCGCAACTCGTACCCGAATGGCGGCTTTCGAGACCGAGGCCAGCCGCCTGAAACTGGTCGTCGAAAAGCACTACCCGAGCCAGGAGCGCGCTGGTTTGGCTGAGATCATCTCCGAATTCATCAAGAGCGAAGGTATCCCCGTTCATGCCGCGTGCTTCGGAGTGGCCGGCCCCGTGCGGAGAGGTCGCAGCAAGATTTCCAACCTGACCTGGGTAATCGATTCGCGCGATCTGGCGAAGCAACTAAAACTGGAATCGGTCGGAATGATCAATGATCTCGAAGCCTATGCTTACGGCATCGACGGGCTCGACTCCAAGGATTTTGTCACGCTGAACGAAGGCTCGGAGGATGCGGAGGGAAATCGCGCTGTCATCTCCGCGCGCACCGGACTGGGCGTTGCCGGCCTTTACTGGGACGGCTTCCGCCATCATCCGTTTGGATGCGAGGGCGGTCATTCCGATTTCGCGCCGCGCAACGAATTGGAGATGACTTTGTTGATGTATCTCCAGAAAAAATACGGCCGCATCAGTTGTGAGCGCCTTCTCTCCGGGCCCGGCATTAAGAATATCTACGATTTCCTGCGGGACACCAAAACGGCCGAGGAGCCCGCATGGCTGAAAGATCAGATGGCCGCTTCGGCGGATCCTCCAGCGCTGATCTCGCAACTGGCCGCGGAAGGTAAAGCTCCGATCTGTGATCAGACGATGTCGATTTTTGTGAGCATCTACGGCGCGGAAACTGGAAACGTCGCGTTGAACTTCATGTCCACGGGCGGGATCTACATTGGTGGCAGCGTGGCTGCGAAGAACGTTTCCAGGATGAAGGATCAGGTTTTTATGCAGTCGTTTCTCGACAAGGGCCGGATGACCTCGTTGCTCAAGGAAATGCCGGTGACCATCGTGCTCAATGACGATTCCGGCCTGATCGGAGCCGCGCGATACACATTGATCGAGAAAGCGTTCAAGACCAAAAAAAGCGCGTAAGCTGACACTGCATAAGCTGACAAGTCACCGGCGCCACTCGTCAATCAGATTCGCGACCAGTCCTGTCCATCCCGTCTGGTGGCTGGCGCCCAGGCCCAGTCCGGTATCGCCGTGGTAGTACTCGTTGAAGAGCAGGCAGTTGCGCCAGTGCGGATCGTCCTGGAACTTCGCATAGCCCCCGAAGCAGGGCCGTTTCCCGTCGTGATCGCGTTTGAAAATCGAGATCATGCGGTTCGCGGTTTCTTCCGCAATAGTCGACGGCGTCACCGGATCCCCGTCGCTGCCCGGAATCTGCACCGAAAACCGCGGACCCAATGCATCGCTGAAACGCAGGAAAGAGTGGATCAGAAGGTAGGAAGTGGGGAACCATACCGGACCGCGCCAATTCGAATTCCCGCCCTTGAGTTTCACTTCCGCTTCGCCTGCTTCGTAGCCGAGAGTTCGGTCTCCGAACTTGAACGGATGATCTTTGTGATACTTCGACAGGCTGCGAATTCCATACGACGATAGAAATTCCCGTGGATCCCAGATCCGCTCCAGCAAACGGCGGAACTGATTCGGATCTGCGATCGAGAGAACGTAACGTTTTCCTCCACCGTCATCCACGGCATAGCAGGCATCGCCGACAAGGTCAGGCCGGTTCTGAATAAACCACTCCACGTCGCGCAGGAAAGTTGGATAGGATTTGAGTTCCTCGCGGTCGAGCACTTCGATTCCGTACAGCGGAATGAGTCCGACCAGGGAACGCAACCGGAACTTGTGAAACTCACCGTTCGGATAACGGAGAACGTCGTAAAAAAATCCTTCCTTCTCGTCCCACAACTGATACTGGCGGCCGCCCATCTTCTTCATGGCAGCGCCAATGTAGATGAAGTGCTCGAAAAACTTGGTCGCACCTCCTTCATATACACGATTCTGTGTAGCCAGTTCCAGCGCGATACGCATCAGGTAGAGACAGAAAAAGCCCATCCAGCCGGTCGCATCCGCTTGTTCGAGAATCGCGCCGTCCGGGAATCGCTCGCCACGGTCTACGACAGCAATGTTGTCCAGCCCGAGGAAGCCGCCTTCGAAGACGTTGTTGCCCTGACTATCGACCCGGTTCACCCACCACGCAAAATTCATCAGCAACTTGTGCAGGCACTTCTCGAGAAATTCCGTGTCGCCTTTACCGGTGCGTTGTTTTTCGGTTTGATACAAACGCCAACAGGCCCAGGCGTGCATGGGCGGATTTAAGTCTGAGAACTCCCATTCGTATGCGGGAATCTGTCCGTTGGGGTGTTGGAATTGCTCAAAGAGCAGAACCCACAAATTTTCCTTCGCAAAGTCTGGATCGACCAATGCCAGGCTGATGCACTGAAATGCCAGGTCCCATGCGGCGAACCATGGGAACTCCCATTTGTCAGGCATGGAAAGAATGCGCATCGAGTTCACATGCCGCCAATGGGTGTTGCGCATCCGCTTGCGTGATTCCGGCGGCGGCATTTTGGGATTGTCGCCTTCCAGCCAGAGGTTTACATCCCAGAGATAGATCTGCTTGCTCCACAACATGCCCGCGAGTGCCTGCCGCTGAATCTCTTTTTCTTCCGGTGTCGCTTTGGGAGGATGCACGGCGGCGTAGAACTCATCCGCTTCGCGTTTTCTCTCCGCGACCACCTTGTCCACATCGTCCAGCGGACGATCCGTTTTTTCCGGAGTCAATCGCAGGCGCAGGACAACCGACTCGCCTGCGGGCACCGAATATTTGTAGTGAAGACACGCTTTGGTGCCAGACTGCGCCGGATTCACGGAGTTTTCGCCGTTCACGATGTGACGATGAAAGGCGTCTTTGACATACGGCTTGCGGTTACTCGCGCCGTTGTAGAGTCGCTCGGCATTGCTTTCATTATCCGTAAATAGCGGCGTGCCGTTCAGTGGAGCATAGAGGTGGCGCCGCCCCAACGAGTACGGGAATTGAAGATTATGCAGCGCGTTCTTTTGAAAATCATTGGCACTCAATACGAGGTGTTGCGCGGAGCGCTCCAATCCAATCACCGGCTCGCTGCCCGCCGGATCCGTCCAGGCCCAGGTATTGCGGAACCAGAGATGCGGCTGCAGATGCAGGTCGGCGGCCTGTGGTCCGCGATTGAATGCTTCGATCCGAACACAGATATCTTCAGGGCCCACCTTCGCGTATTCGACGAACACATCAAAGTAACGGTTGTCCTCGAAGATTCCCGTGTCGAGTAATTCATACTCCGGCGCGACTTGTCCCCATCGCCGGCGATTCTCTTCTAACAACTGCGAGTATGGAAACTCGCGCTGCGGATACTTGTACAACATCCGCATGTAGCTATGCGTTGGTGTGCTGTCGAGATAGAACCAGTATTCCTTGACGTCCTCGCCGTGATTGCCTTCATTGCCGGAGAGTCCAAACATGCGCTCTTTGAGGATCGGGTCACGCCCATTCCACAATGCCAACGCAAACACCAGAAGCTGATATCGATCGCAAATGCCGGCGATTCCGTCTTCGCCCCAGCGATAAGCCTTACTGCGCGCCATGTCGTGAGTAAGAAATTCCCAGGCACATCCATCCGCGCTGTAGTCCTCGCGTACGCTTCCCCATGAACGCTCGCAGACATACGGTCCCCACTTGCGCCAGGGCGCAACCATGTCCTGCGAAGGCTCGGCCAATCGCTGATGTTCCGCGGTCAGCGGAGTGCCGGATCGAGAACTCGGTTTCCCGGATGATGGTTCGGGCATGGGCTAGCGGCTTCCCTTTTCCGCGTTCAAGAGCGCGCTCACCTTCTGCATCTGCGCGGCGAAGCGCGGCGCGTTATATGAAGATGGATCGTCGAGTTGCTGGAAAAGGCCGGCGATCGCAACCTTGACTTCCGCTTCATCGAGATTCTTGCCGTTCTGCGTGTATACGGTGAAGAGCGAATCGAGAGACATGGCGGCCTGTCCGGCAGCTCGCTGGCCCTGCTGAGAAATTGCCTTGGAATCGGCTGCGATTTTGCGCATCACTCGAAGCGTGAAGGCCTGATCGTAGCTTCGGTCGTTCAA
>DATMNN010000047.1:0-61366 GCA_035569025.1 Terriglobales bacterium | reverse complement strand
GAGACTTTGGACGACGTGGCAAACGTCCGGTCGCCGTACGGGCCGTTTGGATCGTTCGGTGAGGGATAGGCATCAAGCACCGGCTTGATCGCCGGGTTTACTGGGACGGTGAGTGTGTCACCGGGGAAGGTCGCTGTGTCGATGCCAAGGCGCTCGTCGGCCGTGGGGACTGGGAAGACTTGGGTGGTGCCGAGAATCTGACGAAACCCCTGATACTCACCGAAGAAGAATGTGTGACCGCGTCCGTTGTAGACCGGTAACACGACCGGGCCGCCGATCGCTCCGCCAAACTCGTTCCGGATAAATTCCGGAATGCGGCGCTGGTCGAGGCCGACGTGGTCGAAGTAGTTGCGCGCGTCGAGCGAGGCGTTGCGAAAGAATTCAAACAGGCTGCCGTGAATCGCGTCGCTACCCGAACGCGTGACAACGTTGGTGTATCCCGCCGCGCCATGACCGACCTCGGGCAGCATCACGCCGGAGCTTGACTGAACCTCCTGGATCGCATCGACGTTGAAGTTTGAAAACGTGGCGCCTCCCATCTCCGGATCGGTAGTGTCAGCGCCGTCCATGGCAAAAACGGTAGTTGAGCCACGCTGGCCATTCACTGCAAACTGCTGTGTAAAGTTGGCTGCGCCGTTCGCATCCGTCATGGTGCCGGCGGCGAGCAGCAGCAACTTGCTGAAGTCGCGTGAATTCAGTGGCAGGCTCGAAACCTCCGACCTGGAAAGGCGTTCGCCGCCGCTCGCCTGAGAGTTCGTCGCACCTGGTTCCTGGTCAACAACGACGGTCATTCCGGACGCCGATAATTTTAGGTTGGACTTCAGATGGGAGCCGTCATTGATCTCGATCGCGTTCGCGGACTTGAAAGTGGCCGATGCTGTTGTGACCACGATCCCGTACTTCGCTGGCGCAATGTCGGAGAAGGTAAATTCTCCCGCGGGCGTGGTTGTAGTCGTAAACACGGTTTTGCCGGAATGATCGTTCAGTGCGATCTGCGCACCCGCGATGGGACTGCCCGTCCCATCGTGCACCACGCCGCTCCAGGAGCCCGGAGACGCAGCGAGACAGACATTAGCTAAGAAGACAAGAACCACTGCCCCAACCATACGGAGACAAAGAATCATGACGCGAGGATTATACCGACCCGTGCCGCCGACGCTTGGCTGCATCCGCTTTACGTTGCGAATCGTCGACGAATTGCGGGATTTGTTGGCTCGATCTTCGAAGTTAGCAACATCCAACTGGCGGCAGAGCTCGATCACGTTTACCATGCTCTTCGTCGTCACACTGCCATCTGCAAAATGGCGAGTCCTCGAATGCTCCGAAAACGCTACTTCACGTCCGCCCCGACACTGCCCTTTACATCTCTTACATCTCTATTCCTGACTGGCCTGATCGCGACTTCCCTTTCTTTGCTTGTCGCACCAGCGCGCGGTCAGTCTTCCCCACCCACGCGCGATCCGCACACTCCCGGCTACGTTACAGCGAAGGAATTGCCTGACGGCTCCGTCCCCCCGTCGAATGTCGACGGGAATTTCATCATCGGGCCGACGCATAACCGGGCTGCGGAAATCTCTGCGGCCGGTGCGCCCGATTCCCTCCCCAACGGAAAGGTGATTGAGTTCACGATGAACTCATCGGACAGCAAGATTTATCCGGGGATCGCGCGCGACGCGAATACGTTCGGCACTGTCGATCCCAATGACCCGGCAAAGCTTATCGTCGCAACCAGCCATTCAGCGCCGTACACGCGGAAGGTCGCGGTGTATGTTCCGAAGCAGTATGTGGCGGGCAGCGTTGCTCCGTTTATTGTTGGAGCGGATGGGCCGGACTGGCTGCTCTTTTCCGTTCTCGACAACCTGATCGCGCAGCACAAGCTCCCGGCGATGATTGCCATCTCGATCGGCAACGGCAGCGGAGACGCGCAGGGGAGCGAGCGCGGGCTGGAGTACGACACGATGTCTGGCGTGTATGCCGAGTTTGTGGAGAAGGAAGTCTTGCCTCGCGTCGAATCCGAGGCACACGTGAAACTCACGAAAGATCCGGACGGCCGAGCGACAACTGGCGGCAGTTCCGGTGGCTCGTGCGCTCTGATCATGGC
Organism: Terriglobales bacterium; assembly: GCA_035569025.1. GTDB lineage: Bacteria > Acidobacteriota > Terriglobia > Terriglobales > Acidobacteriaceae > Acidiflorens. The sequence goes on along the minus strand of DATMNN010000047.1, from coordinate 59,265 downwards.
CTGGTATCACCCGGAGCTCTATCACCGTGTGCTCACTTATTCGGGGACGTTTATCAACCAGCAATGGCCGTATGATCCGCGTACGCCGCATGGAGCCTGGGAATTTCATGAGCATCTCATCCCCGAGAGCGCGGCGAAGCCGATCCGAATCTGGATGGAAGTAGGCGACCGCGACCTTCTCAATCCGAACGTAATGCGCGACAACATGCACGACTGGGTCGTTGCCAACGAAAATATGGCGAAGGTCCTGGCCGCCAAGGATTATCGCTATCAGTTCGTGTTTGCGCGCAATGCCGGACACGTTGACCGCGCAGTGCGCGAGCAGACGCTGCCCGAGGCCCTAGAATATATGTGGCAGGGATTCGGGGAGCCGGCCAAGAAGTGACGCGTATGTCGTCGACCAACGGATCCACGAATCGACCATTCTGCACCCAGAACCTTCTTTGCAATGCCTCTTCGTAGATCGAATGAAACGCCTAGACTGTTCAATGCACTATCCCCGCAGGAAAGGACGGAGTCACGACGGTCGAAAACAAGCGATCTACCCCGTGAACCGATCCGATCTACGGACAGCCTCTCATTTTGACAACGGCTGAGCCGGTACCCAACGGTAGAAACACCTCGCGACTCCCCTCGCAGAGGATGCGGGAGAGTACGGGTCCCATCCCACGGCCTGCGGCACTCTTCTAACCAAATAGCAAACTCAACAAATAATCCCAATCGAGGGAAGGAGAACACTCTTTATGAAACGTGCAACTGGTTTTGCGGCTATCGCACTCTCACTCATGGCGGTTCTGAGCATGGCGGCTCTTCCCGCCAGCGCTGGTGTTACCACCTACGACTTCCACTTTCTGACCACCGGTGGAACTGAATACTGCGACGGTATCTTTTTCTACAACTACGGGTCTCCGAAGACCCTGGTCGATGGATATCACTGGAACACTTTCTGCGGCGGGACGAATGCGAACGTGAACGGCTTCAAGGCCGGCGTGGCGAGCGTTTATCAATACGCGGGAGTAGGCTCGGTATTTCTGGTCAGCGATCCGGATAGCGGCAATGGCGCCGGCGGCGGCACCGGGGTTATGTGGTTGATTAATCCCACGTATCACACCTGGAATTTCTACTATTCGGGAGGTGGCGCGGGAGAGTTTGTCGGCAACGAAGGTCTTTTCAGCAACGGCCTTGGACCGATCACGCACAGCAGCACGTCCACCAAGTCAGCACAGTCCCGGTAGTCCAATTCGATCAGGAAACAGCCACGCTGGAGAGTCTTTCGGCGTGGCTGGTTACCCAGGAGAACCTCATGCGTCCTCATACGATCCGTCTTGTCATACTTTGTAGCATCGTCCTTGCTGCGGCGGTTGGTCTTCAGGGCAAATCGCAGAAACTACCCGCGTCAGCACATTCAGTGCAGGACAGCGAAAACCCGCTGCTCTCCCGGTTTCAGACGTTTTCAGCGACCGTGACAGGAGGGATAGCCCGGGATCACGATCGAAAAATCTATCGCTCGGGCAAATGGATGCGGCTGGACTTCGACGATTCCTACCGCGTAAACGATCTGGACACGCTGGAGATGTGGAGCGTCGGGGCCAATCGGTGCGTCAAGTTCTTAAGGCCCGACGCGGGCAGTTATCCGTTTACCGCGTATCACAATTTCAAAGTTGAGCGCACCCATGTTGCGGAAAAGGAAACCGTAGACGGTCACGTCTGCAAGATCGAGATCCTCACGTTGACTCCAAGGGATGACCGCCCCATTGTAGCCACGATGAAAATGTGGGAAGCGGACGACCTGGAGGGATTTCCCATCAGGATTGAAGTGTCGGAGGGCGGGCAGACTCTCACTTCCACATACACCAACGTCAGTTTGAAGGCGCCCGATCCCCAACTCTTCAAGCATCCAGCAAAGTGCGGCGCCGGACTTCAGCTTGGCCAGCAGGGAGTAGTGAAACTGGGTAAAGGGCTGTGATGTGAGCTGTACGATCGAAACCGCACTCGCAGCAGGCCCGCCTTCCGGCGATCCTGCTGCTTATAACTGGAGGAAAACCGCAACGTCGAACTTTGAATAGTATTTCTTCACGTCGCCCGCCCCGTACTTGGCGCGGAATTTCTCGACCACGGACGAGACCGCTTTGGTGTCCGTGATCGGCATGGCCTGAACGTCGGCCTTTGCGTCGCGCGCGGCGATCCCCATGGACGGGTTGTCGAGCACGTTCTTATACCACTGGGTGTCGGACCCGTACACAGGCAAGAGGTAGAGTTTGTCCCCCTCCGATACAAACCAGATCGGGATGGAGATGACGCGACCTGATTTTCTGCCGGTCACACTGATCGTAATTTCGCGATACCGGGACAGCCGATCTTTCAGAGAATCGTTTTGCGCGGGCATGGGGACTCCTGCCACAAATCCGAGGGACCTGGGAATCTACATTTCCGAATCCGCCTGCATATCGACCGCACTGCCCACGAAATCCACAGCGTTCGCTTCTTCCGGCGGTAAGCGCGGCGGGTTTACGAATAAAACCAGAATGAAACTGATGATCATCAGCAGGAACCACGATCCGTATTTGCCGAACCGGACCAGTTGCCATGCCGCCTTTTGATGGGGATAGACCCAGACAGTCGTAAACGTCCCGACGTTTTCCGCACCCCAAATGAAGAGCGCGACCAAACCGAACCCTATCAGTAAAGGCATGCGCCGGAAGTTCCGGTACGGACGATAGTAAACCCACGTCCGTCCAAAGGCCGCTGCCACCATGACGAAAATCAGAATTCGCAGATCCGCGATGAAGTGATGCGTAAAGAAATTGGCATAGATCAGCACGGCCAGCGCGACCGTCACGAACAGGTTGGGATAACGCGTATAGCGCATATCAAAAATGCGTGTTACCCGCGCCATGTAACTGCCCACCGACGCATACATGAAGCCGGAGAACAGCGGCACGTGACTGATGCGAAAGAAATTGTTTTCGGGATACGTCCACGAGCCGACGCTTGTCTTGAACAATTCCATCACGGTGCCGACGATGTGGAAAATCAGAATGACCTTGGCTTCCCGAACGGTCTCCAGGCGAAAGACAAGAAACAGCACCTGCACACCAAGAGCTAACAAAAACAAGAAATCATAGCGCGCCAGCCAGAAGCCTTTTGGCCAAAACCACTTGGTGAGCAGCAGCAGACTCAAGATGATTCCGCCAAAAAGACAGGCCCAGCCTTGCTTGAATCCAAAGAGAAAAAATTCCCACAAGACAGCATTCAGCCGGTTCCTGGAGATGTGGTTTTCAAACCGGATGCGGATTTCGTGGAAGCGAGTTTTGGAAAAACTCAGCATCGGGATCGGCAACACCAGATCGGAAATGGTCTCGCTGATTGTAATGGGGCGAGTGGAGAATTCATCACTGCCGATATTGTTCGTCGCTGACGTGCTCCATCCAGTCGACGACCTTGCCGTCTTTCTTTTCCTGAATGGCGATGTGCGTCATGGCCGTCGTCGGAGCGGCGCCGTGCCAATGCTTCTCCCCGGGCGCGAACCAAACGACATCGCCGGGACGAATCTCCTCGATCGGCCCGCCCCATCGCTGTGCGCGGCCGCATCCCGCAGTTACGATCAGCGTCTGGCCCAGTGGGTGAGTGTGCCACGCAGTCCGCGCGCCCGGCTCGAACGTTACGCTGGCACCTTGAGCAAATGCCGGATCGGGCGCTTGAAATAGCGGATCGATTCGTACCGTGCCGGTGAACCAATCTGAAGGGCCTTTGGCGGAAGGTTGTGAACCAGATCTTTTGATCTCCATATAGCTCAGAGCCCCGTCATCTTCTCGATCGCTTCCGGGTACCGCGCCCCTTCTATTGTGATCCCGGAAGCAGCCGTTTCGATATCCCGAAGATCGTCGGAAGTAAGGTCGACCGTCACGGCTCCTATGTTCTCGTCAAGCCGATGCAGCTTGGTTGTGCCGGGGATGGGAACAATCCACGGCTTCTGGGCGAGCAGCCACGCGAGCGCGACCTGAGCGGGTGTCGCATTCCTTTTGTGAGCGATCGCGCCCAGCAGATCGACCAAAGCCTGATTCGCCTTCAGGGCTTCCGGAGTAAAACGCGGAAGCCGGCTGCGGAAGTCGTTACTCTCGAATTTCGCATTCTCGGTCATGGCACCCGTGAGGAAGCCCTTGCCGAGCGGGCTGTAGGGAACGAACCCGATACCAAGTTCTTCCACCGTCGGCAGCACTTCTTTCTCAGGATTTCTGAACCACAGAGAGTATTCGCTCTGGACCGCCGTGACCGCCTGAACAGCGTGCGCGCGGCGAATCGTTTTGGCGGCGGCTTCCGACATGCCAAAATGTTTCACCTTGCCTTGCTGGATGAGATCCTTCACGGTGCCCGCTACCTCTTCGATCGGCACGTCCGGGTCAACCCGGTGTTGATAGAACAGGTCGATGGCATCCACCCTGAGTCGCTTGCAAGAATCCTCGGCGACCTGTTTGACGCGCTCGGGCGTGCTGTTCAAGCCTTGGAAACCGGGGCTTCCGTCTGGATTCAGCCTGAACCCGAATTTGGTGGCGATGGCCACTCTGCCCTTGAACGGGGCCAGCGCCTCGCCCACCAGTTCTTCATTGGTGAATGGCCCGTAAACTTCGGCGGTGTCGAAGAATGTGATGCCGCGCTCCACGGCTCCGCGGAGAAGAGAGATCATTTCCTGCTTGTCTTTGGGTGGACCGTAAGAAAAGCTCATCCCCATGCAGCCCAATCCGAGGGCTGAGACTTCCAGGTTGCTCTTTCCAAGTTTGCGCTTCTGCATTCTTCCTCCCTCTCTGCCTAGACGGGCGATTTCCGTGTGTGCCTTATCGAAACACAAGCATAGCTCCCCGATTCGCGGTCGGCTTGCCTATTTCGATGAAGTTCGGATTTGTGATCGAAGGTGTGTTGCACCAGCGGCGCGGAAGAGGCGACGGCGAAGATCGCGACGCCGCCTCATCCAAATCTTGCTCGCGATCAGGCCTTCTTCAGCAAACGAGTAATCCAGACCAGAATCACGGCGCCGACGAAAGCGACAACGATCGATCCGATCATCCCACCTCCGGGCCAGATCCCCAACATCCCGAAGATCCAGCCGCCGACAATTCCGCCGAGAATGCCCAGGATAATGTCAACGAGCACACCGTAGCCGCCGCCCTTCATGACCTGGCCAGCCAGCCAACCGGCAATCAGTCCCACGACGATCCATACGAGAAATCCCATCATATCGAGCCTCCTTGGATTCCGCCTCTAGCGGGAGGCTGGACTCTACACCTACGTCGGCCAATACTCAAGCGCGATGAGAACTCGCCACTCCGCTCGATGGCCGCTGGGTGCTCGGGAAAGCGCGCCCATCCCGAACCCGGCCAGTACTCAGCCAATCCGGTGGCAATCAGGTAAAATGTTGGCACCGAGGTTTGTATCCATGAGTAAACGTGTGTTGGCGCTCGCTTCGCTGTTCCTGCTGGTCACGGTGCTCTCGGCGCCGTTGGTGAAGTCGGACGATCAGGGAGTGCCGCATTACAACGCGGCTCCGGCCAAGGGCGACAAGTTGGAACCGATTCTGACCCGGGATCAGCTTTGGGGAGCAAACGCTCAGAACTCGTACCAGATCCATGCGTATGAACTGGCGGCAAAGATTCCAGCGGTGATTCATCAGCAGCCCTGTTATTGCTACTGCGACCGCGGCATGGGACACAAGAGTTTGCACAGCTGCTTTTCGGGCACACATGGCGCACAGTGCGGGACTTGCCTCCAGGAACTGTATTACACCTACAAGATGAACAAGGAAGGCAAGACCCCGGCGCAGATTCGGGCGGGGATTATCAAAGGCGACTTCAAGCAGATCGATCTGCAGACGGCCGCCAGCATCAATTGATCGTGTCTTTTGATCGAAATCTTCTAAATTTCTGACAAGGCGGTTTCATGGCACCGAAGCTCATTGCAAAGAAGCAAGTGGCCGAAGATCCACACCACGTCCAGGCAGTGCAGAGCTACGAACTCGGCGTTCGGGCGCTGCAGGAACGCAAGTTCGAGAAGGCTAAGGGGCATCTACACAAGGCGCTCTCCGGACCGAACAAGTCGCTCGCCGACCGCGCGAAGGTACACATCCAGACCTGCGATCTGCATCTGGAAAAGCCGGCGCTTCAGTTCAAGACGTCGGAAGAGCACTTCGACTTTGCTGTTTCGCTTATCAACACGGGTGACTATGTCACAGCGCGCGAGCATCTGGAAAAACTGCTCAAGCAGCAGCCGAAGTCGGACTACGTTCTATACGGACTGGCTGCTCTAAGTTGCCTGACTGGGCACATCGAAGAGGCGCTCAAGACGCTCGATGAGGCGATTCAGGTGAGTCCTGCGCTGCGGTTTCAGGCGCGCAACGATTCCGATTTTCAGAACCTCGCGGAAGATCCGCGTTTTACCGAACTGCTCTATCCGGATCCGGGTGCGGAAACGATTGTCTCCGAAGAGGAAATGAACACCTACTAACCGGCTTAACGCCGGCACAGGTGCTGCATGGTCTTGCAGCAGCGCATGCATTCATCCGACAACGGCAAGGCTGGTGCGCGTGAGTTGCGCGTGGTCGCCATCGGCGGCGGCACCGGCCTCTCTACGCTTCTCAAAGGGCTGAAGCGCTATGTCTTGACGCCAGCACTAGCGGCGGCGGGACAAGTCTCCATTGGCGAACTGTGCGGCGTGGTGACGGTCAGTGACGACGGCGGATCCAGCGGACGTCTGCGCAAAGAGTTCAACATGCTGCCCCCGGGCGATATCCGGAACTGCATTGTTGCTCTTTCCGAAGATGAAGCGCTGCTGGCGAAATTATTTCAGCATCGGTTTCAAAAGGGCTCGGGTCTCGAAGGGCACAGCTTCGGCAACCTCTTTCTGGCGGCTTTGACTTCGATTACCGGGGATTTCGCTGAGGCGGTCCGGCTATCGTCCGAAATTCTATTGACGCGCGGGCATATCTATCCTGCAACCGGTTCGAGCGTTGAACTCGAAACGCTGATGGAAGATGGGACCCGCGTGCGCGGGGAAACGCAGATTACGGCAAGCAAGGGCAAGATTCGCGAACTGTTTCTCGTGCCGCCTGATGTTGATCCCCTTCCGCAAACTCTGGAAGCGATTGCCACAGCGGATCTGATTACGGTGGGACCCGGATCGCTGTTCACCAGCCTGATTCCGAACCTGCTGGTGCGCGGAATTGCTAACGGCATTGTCGAGTCCCCGGCAGTCAAAGTCTTCGTGTGCAATCTGATGACGCAGGCGAACGAGAGTCTCGGACTGACTGCCGCCGATCATATTCGCGCGCTGAACAAGCACGCCGGCACCCAGCTCTTCGACTACGCGCTCATTAACCGCAAACACGCGTCGGCGGAAATGCAGGCTAAGTATGCAACCGAAGGCGCGGCGCAGATCGTCGCCGATCTGGATGCGATCGAAGCGATCGGCGTCTGCCCGCTGCTTGGCGATTATCTCGACGAAGGCGCCGTAGCGCGGCATGCGACGGAGCGCGTCGCGCGCGACCTGATGGCGTTGATGGCGCAGGCGCCAGACCGGCAGTCGATACCACGATAAATCCCTATGCCGAAAACATCCGCTAAGAATTCATCCTCCTCCGCCCATCCGCCCCGCGTAGCGATTGCGATCATGGCTGCGGGAAAGGGGACGCGGCTTAAGTCGCGGCATCCCAAGGTTCTGCATGAAGTGGGCGGCAAGCCGATTCTGGCGCATGTGATCGCGACGGCGGCCAAGGTTGTGCCCGCGAAGGATGTTTTCGTCATCGTCGGACACGAGGCCGATCAGGTGCGCGCGGCGGTTGCTTCGACGGGCGTGCAGTTTGTCTTGCAATCGGAGCAGCGCGGCACGGGACACGCGCTCATGGTCGCGCAAGAAGCGCTCGCGCCTTACGACCAGGTGACTGTGCTCTCCGGCGACGCTCCCTTGATCACGCCTGAGACGATTCAGAAGCTTAGCGCGTTTCACTCCGCCCAGAAGGCGGCAATGACTCTGCTCGGCGCTGATCTCAGCGATCCTACCGGCTACGGACGAGTCATTCGCAAGAGCGCCAAGGGCTCCGAGGTCCGCTCGATAGTGGAGGAGAAGGCTACGAACGCGCAGCAAAAAAAGATTCGCGAGATCAACTCCGGTTTCTACGCGTTTTCCGTTCCGGCTCTGTACCAACATATTGGCGAGCTTTCCACGCACAACGCCCATGGCGAGTACTACCTCACTGACATGGCTGCGGTGCTGGGGCGTGCGAAACAGAAAGTAGTCGTAACCAAGACGGCCAATGCTTCAGAAGTACTGGGCAGTAATAAACGAGCAGAAATCGTGGACCTGGACGAGCGGATGCGTCTGGCAAAATGTCTCGCTCTGATGGAAGAAGGCGTGACGATTCTGTACCCGCGGACCTGCGTAATCGACAGCGACGTACAGATCGGCCCGGACACGGTCATCGAGCCGTTCGTACAATTACGCGGCAACACGAAGATTGGATCCGACTGCCGCATCCGCTCCTACAGCGTGATCAACAACACCGAGATCGGCGACGGCGTAACCGTTCTCCCAGGCTGCGTCATGGACGATTCGCGTATCGCGCGCAAGGCAACAGTCGGGCCCTATTCGCGACTGCGTCCGGGCAGCGATATCGGCGAAGGAGCGCATCTCGGCAACTTCGTCGAGACCAAAAAGGTCAAGCTGGGCAAAGGATCGAAGGCAAACCACCTGACCTACCTCGGCGACACGGAAATTGGAGAGGGAGTGAACGTGGGCGCGGGGACGATAACCTGCAACTACGACGGCGTCCACAAGCACACGACAATTATTGAGGACGGCGTGTTCGTCGGCAGTGACTCAACCCTGGTCGCGCCAGTGCGCATTGGGAAGGGCGCGTATATCGCGGCGGCATCCTGCATCACCGAGGACGTCCCAGCCGATGCCTTGGCCCTCGGCCGGGCGCGCCAAATGTTGAAAGAAGGCTGGGCGGCAAGGAAAAGAGAAACCAGAAGCCAGAGGTAAGATTGAAAAAGCAATTCTGGCTTCTGCGATTAGTCTGACTGTACCGCTTCCGCCTGCAACTCGGCGTGACGATCGCCTCGCTGGATTAGGACAATCGCTCCCAGAATTACCACAGTAGCCACTACGATCCGCACGCTGATCGCTTCCGAGGCCCACAGCCAGCCCATCACCACGGCCACCAGCGGATTGACGAATGTATGCGTGGCCACAAGAGTTGGCGAGCAGTGTTGCAACAGCCAGGTGTAGGCGGTGAAGGCAATGATCGAACCGAATACGATCAGATAGGCGAGTCCCAACCACGAGCGCAGCGTCACCCCGCTCCAGTGCACCGCTGAGAACTCTCCGGATGCCGCTGCAGCAATCAAGAGCATCACTGCCCCACATAGCACAGGCACGGCGGTGCGCCCGATGGGATCGCGCGGCAAGCGCAGCTTGGGCGACACGCAAACGCCGACCGCCCATGAGGCGGCGCCCACCACGATCGCAATCACGCCGATGGTGAGGGAACTTCGGGTCGTGAATTCGCGCGCTGTCAGGATCCCAACGCCCGCTAAACCCATCAGCAAGCCCAGACCATTTTTCCAGTTGATGCGCTGCTGCCCCATGGCGGCGCCGAGTAGCAGGATCCACAACGGCTCGCTAGCCACCAGCAGTGCCGCCAATCCAGAGGCAACGTACTGCTCGGCCCAATGCAGCGTGCCATGACCAATCAGGAAGAAAAGCGCGCCCAGAACGGCGCCGGCAATCCAGTGCTCCCGGCGCGGACGAAATCCACGCGACCAGGCGATTGCCAGAAGGATTAATCCCGCCGTCGTATGCCTGAGCCCCGCCGTGACCAGGGGAGGGATCGTTTCAACCGCGTAGCGGATCGCCAGATAAGTTGTCCCCCAGACCACGTAAATGGCAAAGAACGCCAGCGCCATCGAAAGACGCGATGGGCGGACGCGATCAGCGGAGATGGGCGAGTTCAGGGTCGCGGTCGACATAACTTGCAAACTCTGCTTTCACTGGTTATACTTTAACCGGCGGTGCATAACCTGTCAAACGATATTGGACGGTTATACTAGATTTTTGATGAAGGACAATTCATGAAGTTCCAATTTATTGCCGGCGCGCTCTGTCTGGACCTGATCAATACACTTGATAATCGTGCTGTTCCGGAGCGGCAACAGGAACTCGTGCGGTCTTATCTCGAATTGATCGATTGGGCAGTACAGTCGGGGGCGTTGCCAGCGACGCAAGGAAAAGCGCTAGTCCCCGAAGCTGAGAGGCACCCCCGCGACGCTGCGGCCACGCACGCCCGGGTGATCGAACTTCGCGAGTGCCTGTACCGGATATTTTCTTCTGTGTTGGAAAAGCGGAAAGTGCAGGACAACGATCTGCGCTTTTTTAACACCTACCTGGGAGACACGCTCCGGCACATGGAGCTACACGTGGCACGAGAAGGACTCCATCTCGGTTGGCCGCAGGCGTCGCCTCAACTCGATTCGGTGCTATGGCCAGTCGTTCGCTCGGCAAGCGAACTGTTGACCAGCGGCGATCTGAAGAGAGTCCGGGAATGCGGCGACAGCACGTGCCGCTGGTTGTTTGTCGATCGCAGTAAGAACCACAGTCGGCGATGGTGTGACATGAAAGTTTGTGGAAATCGCATCAAGGCTCGGAAGTTTTACCGGCGGCAGAATTCCAGCACACGCCGGCGCGCCCTTTCCACGGCATGATCCGTAGGGACTTGGCACGGCCCATCTCTTCCGTTGCGCGGCTTATCGCGAGACGGCTGCAAATAATTCAGAGTGCAGCAGCGATTGGAACTTCTGGTCGTCGGTCTTGAAATGCACCTGCAGATTTGAGCTGTCGGAATCGACCGTCGTACTGTCGATGGCGGTCTTCTCAATCGGAGAGGCATTCAGCTTCTTGTAGAGCATCCCCGCTTTGACGAGCGACGAAAGGGTTGCAGCAGTCATCGAATCTGACGTCAGTACGCTGAGATCGAAATTCACGCCGCTCTGAAAGCTCATCGTATAGCGCGATGCGAGAATGCGCTTTTTAAGCGTTTCATAGTCGGCGATCTTCGACGCGTCGCCCAGGGCCGAACGCATCATGGCTTGAGTTCCCTGTTGGTCAAGCACACTCCACACGGGAGAACCGTCTACCGCCGCCATCTGTTCCGCCATCTGCGGATTCGAATCGAGCGTTGGACGCTTCCCGTCGCGGGCATCAAGGGCGCTCTTGAGAGAAGCCTGGGTGCCAAACGCAAGCGTGTTGTCGTCAAGGAAGGTCATGACCAACCCATCGGCCATGGGATACATAAGCGTCGTCCCATACTTGGTCGAACTGATTTTTTTCAACTTCATGCGCTTCAGAACGGCCTTCGCGGAGAACGATCCCTGCGCCACGCTGACGACTTGCAGGCCCTGCTTACCGGAGCGGAACGAAGCGAACGTCAACTGATCGAGATCATGCTCGGCGTCGATTCCGATGCCTTTGAGCGCGTCCTCGAACTGCTTGAGGTTCTCGGGCAATACCTGCTGCTTGAGGGCCTGCGCGGTGGGCGAATCCTTCAGAGCGCGGTAGTCGACGCCAATCAGTTGCTGAATTTCAGCAGGCACCATGGAACGCGCGGACGAGGCGATCGGCATGGCATAGCCGGCGGTCGCGCATAGAAGCAGTACAGCGAGAAAGCGAGTCTTCATAACCATCCTCAAAAGGTCTGCAACGTTGGATGCGATCTACAAATGGCCCGTTAACAATGCTAAACACTATTTTAGTCCGGAAACGTGAGTTGCAACCGGTACCAAAGTGCATACCCGGGGGCTGATATTAGATCGACAGCTCGGTCGGAACTTGCACGGGAAGTTGACGTGATCGGACCGACTCCGATTCTTAGCCCTGTAAGGCTGCAGCCCTGTCTCTCGTTTGTTTTACAAACGCCTCATCCTTCAGCGACTCCAGATTGATTTCCACATTCGCGAGGGCTCCGGTGAGAGCAGCGTTTGCAAGGGCCACGGCCGTAGTGAGGTCCGACTTCATGTTGGGATTGGTAATCGGCTTGAGTTTCTCGGCGATAGCTGCGACTTCGACTGATCGTTCGGCCACGCCAAGCGGCACGCTGGTCGCCTGTTTCAAAGCGGAGTTAATCGCTCCATCCCCGTCAGTCGATTCCTTCGCGGCTTTGTACGCCTTCATGACCAGGTTGTAGGACTCGGCGTCTGCGTCGATGGCGGCTTTGAGTTCTTCGCGAAGCTGTCCGAGTCGGGCGATCGCTTCGCTCAGGGCGGCTTCGTGCTGCAGGTAAGCTTTCTTGCCCCGCGACATGGACGCGACCATGTTGGCAAGTCCGGCAGCCATGGCTCCGCTGGCGGCGGAGGCGCTGCCTCCGCCGGGAGTTGCGGTCGGTGCAGCGAGCTGTTCCACGAAAGGTTCGACCCCGGCGCGCAGTCCGCCGACTGCCATTTTGCCGCTGATCACCGCTGCGAGGCGGTTTTCCAGAATCAGCGACGAATCAAAATTCTCAACTTGCAGAAACCATTCTGCGGCTTGCTCCAAGGCCTTTTTCGGGATCAATCCGACGATCTCGCTGGAGACTGGACTCACTCCATAGCGCGCGGCTTCGCGCTTTACGTATTCGAAGACGCGGTGAACGGGAGTCTGCTCGAAGTCGGTGAGGTTCATCGAGACCTGCGCCAGGCCGCGCACCAGAAATCCCGCACCCTTGACATAACGCAATCCACCGCTGGAATAGCGCACGGCTTTGGCGACTTTCTTCGCGATATCAACGTCGGTCGTGTTCAGGAACACGTTGTAGGCGATCAGGGCCTTACGCGCGCCCACGACAGTCGCGCCCGCCGTGGGATGGATGCGCGGCTCTCCAATATCGGGACGGCGTGCCGGGTTGGTGGCAATCTCGTCGCGAATGCCTTCGAATTGGCCGCGACGAATGTTTTCCAGTCCCTGACGTTCGGGAGTGGCGGCAGCAGCTTCATACAGATAGACGGGAATCTGAAAGCGCTTCCAGATTTCCCCGCCGACATGTTTCGCCATCGCGACACAGTCTTCGATGGTCACGCCTTCGATCGGGATGAACGGGACGACATCTGCGGCACCCATGCGGGGATGGGCGCCCTGATGTTTCGTCAGGTCGATCAATTCCGCCGCCTTCCCTACCCCGCGAATGACCGCCTCCTGAATCGAATCTCGGTCGCCGACGAGCGTGATCACGCAGCGATTGTGGTCGGTGTCCATCTCGCGGTCGAGAAGATAGACGCCAGGCATTTTCATGGCGTCGACAATGGCGTCAACTTTCGCCTTGTCGCGGCCTTCGGAAAAATTCGGAACACATTCAACGAGCGTGCTGGGCATACGCGAGAAGCATAAAGGGAGGACGCAGGGCACGCAACTGATGCTGGCTTCGGATAATGGTGCATGCCTTCAGTAGTCAAGAAAAAGCAAAGGCCTTAACCACGGAGGACACGGAGGTACACGGAGGACATCGGGGTTCCTCCGTGTCCTCTGTGGTTAAGAATTCTGCCGCGTACACCAGCTTTGAGCGGATCTGCCGCGAAAGGGCACGCGCCCAAAACTACATTTGACAAACCATGTCCTCCACAGGCACATTGACAAAACCATGCGCTCCACCTCGCGCCTCTCCGGCCGTGGTTTTACTTGACGGTAGTCGTCCCGAAACGTCCGTCGGTCGTTTACCATGTCCCACAAGCATCAGCCAAGAAATGAAAAGGATACCGATATGCGTCGCATTTTCCTCGCGTTGTTGCTGGTACTCTCTTCTCTCCCTGCCCTTGCTCAGAAGGACCGCCACTTTACCTTTCACTATTCTTTTGTGGTGAAAAACATCAATCCTGGGGACCGCGTCCGCGTGTGGGTTCCACTGGCTCATTCCGACGGATCGCAGGATGTGAAAGTGCTCTCCCAGTCGGGCGACCTGCCACTCAAAGAAGTTCGTCAGCCGGAGTATGGGAACGTGACGCTCTATGCCGAGGCCGCCAAGGCAGACAAGGCGGAGTATAAGTTTGCGGTCGATTACGATGTGGTGCGACGCGAACACGTGGTGCTGGTAGGCGGAAAGCCCGCGCCTGATTTGAAGATCACGAGCGCGCCGAAAGTGGAACTCGCCCGCTTTGTCGAAGCGGATCGCCTGGTGCCGGTGACGGGTCTTCCCGCCGAACTGGCCGTCGAGCAGACCAAGGGCGCAACCACGCAACTGGAAAAGGCCAAGGACATCTACGAATACGTTTTCCGCACCATGAAGTACGACAAGTCGGGCACCGGCTGGGGCCACGGCGACACGCTCTGGGCCTGCGATTCGAAGCGGGGCAACTGCACGGACTTCCACTCGGTGTTCATGTCGATGGCTCGTTCTCAGAAGATTCCCTCGCGCTTCCAGATCGGCTTTCCTCTTCCGGCAGACAAACCGTCGTCTGATATCGCCGGGTACCACTGTTGGGCTGAGTTCTACACCGATTCCACCGGCTGGGTTCCGATCGACATCTCGGAAGCGTGGAAACATCAGGAAAAGCACGACTACTTCTTCGGCGCACATGACGCGAATCGCGTGCAGTTTACGCAGGGACGCGACCTGAAACTCTCGCCCGCACAGGACGGCGCGCCGCTGAATTACTTCGTGTATCCGTATGTCGAGGTGAGCGGAAAAGAGTATCCGAACGTCTCGATCGCGTTTTCGTTTGCCGATGTCGCAGCGAAGTCATCGGCCATGCTGGTCGAGACGAGGTAGCGTAACGGAAAGTAGTCGAATCGTGCTGGATGGTAAACTTTCATAGATTCAACCGCCATTGACTGCTTCCCGAAAACCAACGATCGGCGTATTCGATTCCGGCGTGGGCGGACTGACTGTCCTGCGCGCCTTGGTCGAGAACGTACCCGACGCCGACTATCTTTATTTCGGCGACACCGCCCGGCTGCCCTACGGATCGAAGTCCGCGGCCACCGTCGCGCACTATGCCATCGGCGCGACGCGCTACTTGCAGGACCATGGCGCCGAACTTCTGGTCATCGCCTGCAACACGGCAACCGCGCTGGCACTGGACGAAATCAAAGTATCCTCGCCGGTCGGAGTGGTGGGCGTGATTGAGCCGGGCGCTGCCGCCGCCGCCGCCGCCACCCACACGAAGAAAGTTGTTGTCCTCGGCACCGAAGCCACGGTCGGCAGCCACGCTTACCGGCGCGCGCTGGAGAGCAAGGGGATCACGGCGCGGGAAAAAGCGTGTCCGCTGTTTGTGCCGCTCGTGGAAGAGGGCTGGACCGAACACGCTGTAACCGAGCAGGTCGCACGGATCTATCTGTCGGAGGCATTCTCCGGTGGCTCGCACGATGCCGACGTGCTGGTGCTCGGATGCACTCACTATCCGCTGATTAAGCAGCTGCTGCGGCGCATCGCTCCGGAACATGTCACCATCGTCGACTCTGCGGAGTCGACGGCTCATACGGTAGCGGAGCAACTTCAGATTTCACCGTCACTCGGTGTCGACCAATCCAACAACGGCGTTTCAAGCCTGAAGTTTTTCGCCACCGATTCCGCCGAGAAGTTCCGGACGATGGGCACGCGGTTTCTTGGGCGTGCGGTCGAGGACGTGCTGCACGTGGATTTGAAGGAATAAGAACCCGGAGGCTACAACTAGCGGCCTCTTTTAAGTCCGCGCGCGCCGCCCGACCCCGCTCCAAAGTTAAAGCCGTAGGGCCCTCCTCCGTAACAGATCAGCACAAGCGCAATCGTCACCAGCGCGAGTGGGAATTCATAGCCACCTTGTCCCGTGAAGCCATTTTTCCAGTGAACTTTCACGATCGCGACTGCCATCTCGATCAGAAACGCCAGGGCCACGAACCGCGTGAACGCGCCCAGTACGATGGCGATTCCGCCAAAGAATTCCGTGGCCGTGGAAAGGTACGCCATCCAGGCGGGTATTCCCAGGTTTCCGAGAAACTGCTGATGTCCGTGGAATCCACCGAAGACCTTCTTGTAGCCATGTGCGATCATCACCGCGCCGAGCACCAGACGCGCCACGAGCAGTGCAAACGGCTGCAGCCGATTAAGAGAATTCAAAACTGCCTCCAGAGTTTGGGAGAAATGAAGAAATAAAATATCAGAAAAGGCAGGTGTCAGGTGTTGGGTGTTAGGTCGCAGGCTACCACTCAGAGTAGACACTGCCATCGGCGCTCACCAGATTCGATCCGCTGTGAACGGCGGAGATGCCGGTATCGGTCTGGTCGGGCGACATGATCGATTCGTCCTCTTCCGGAACCCAGGTGTCGTCGCGGCCCGTGATATCGTCAGGGATCGTGTCGATGTATCCCGTCGACTTCAGGTCCTCAAGGGAACGGGGAGCCTTCTTTTTATCGAGCGTGTATTGGGTGATGCACTGATTCAGCGTCCAAAGATTCCGGCGCAGGTTTTCTTCTCGAGCGTGATTGATACTTTGGCTGTACACGGGCACAGCAATCGAGAGCAGGATCAGCATGATGCTGATCACCACCACCATCTCGATCAGCGTAAAGCCGCGTTCGGATTGCGTTGCTGTAGCCTTCATTGCGTAACCAGATTTCGTGACTAATGGGTCCAGCTGGAG
Source organism: Terriglobales bacterium (assembly GCA_035569025.1). Lineage (GTDB taxonomy): Bacteria > Acidobacteriota > Terriglobia > Terriglobales > Acidobacteriaceae > Acidiflorens. The sequence goes on along the minus strand of DATMNN010000047.1, from coordinate 42,643 downwards.
TACGGAGTGCCTTCGCTCGAAATCTCGTTGGAACCGCTGTGTGCCGATCCGATGCCAGGCTGGTTCGGATCCCAGGCCTTCTGCGGATCTTCCAGTTCCGTCACCCACGTGTCACTCCGTCCCGTAATGTCTTCCGGGATGTACTTGAGGTATCCGGCCTGAATCAGGTCATCGAGAACCTGTGGCGCCCTTTTCTTGTCGAATGAATATGCCTCAATCACCTTGTTGAGGGTGGCCACATTTGAATGCATTTTGGCTTCCCGCGCGTGCAGGATCGCCTGGTTGTACATCGGCAGCGAAATCGAGAGTAGGACGAGGATGAGGGCGATCACCACCACCATCTCGATCAGCGTGAACCCACGTGCGCCGGACTTGGACGGAACTCGCATTTACCAGTCTTTGTACTTCGTGTCGTCCAGAGCTGTGCCGTCCGACTTGGTGTATACGTCGAAAACGTTTTGGCCGCCCCAGGAATCCGACGTGGGATCGTCCTGCATCGAGCGCATGCCCCACTCGTTCTTTCCTGTCATGGGGTCAATCGGAATTTTGCGCAAGAACTTGAGCTTCTTGCCGCCGATGTCAACGCCCGTCACCAGCGTATCGAGATCGGGCGGATAATTTTCGCTGCCGACCTTCGTCTGAAAAGCGCCACGATCGGCAGCGTCTTTATAGCGGTCGATGGCGTCGCGCAGCATCCAGAGGTCATAGCGGAGTTCGTGTTCGTTCTCCCTCTGAACGGTCACCCGAAGCAGCGGAACCGCCATGGCGCTCAGAATGACCAGAATCGCGGTGGCGACGATCAATTCGATCAGCGTGAAACCACGCTGACGACCCGCCGCGTTTCTCTGAAGGGTTGACTGGTTCATTGCCGAACTCATCTGCTGACTTGAAGAAGGCGCGGCGTCCGCGCCTCCGGATTGTTCATTTCGCCACTTTCGTTATTGCACGGTGACGACGGTCTGCGCTCCGCTCATAGCCATCGCCTGCATCGCAGGATCGAGAGCCTGGCCACGGGTGATCGTCAGTTGCGATTGCCCTGGAGCCTTGGCCATGAATGTCAGCGTCACCACCGCGCCCTGGCCGGAGACTCCGCCCGCTCCCGGAGGACGCGTGGCCGTAATCTGCAACGTCCCGGTGGATGCATCGTCGCGATGCACCACGGCGACTGCCTGTCCATCCTGCGAAAGGAATCCGCCGTTCGAAACGTTCACCACCTGGAGTTGATTAACGTCGTAGTTGAGTTGCAAGGGCACGGAGTACACGTTCTGCGCGCCCGATACCATCACGTTGACGGTAAACGTCGCGCCCTTCGCCTGCGCAATGGCTGGCGGATCAAACAGGAATGCTCCAGCCGTGGCGCCAGTGGTCGACGGGGCTGGCGAGGTTTGAGGCGCTGGCTGCGGCACAACAGCGGGCGGTGTCGCCGGCTGTGTTTGCGCGGGCGCATTCTGCGCCTGTGGCGCAACCGCCGCGGGCGCCGGCGCAACCTGCTTGCTGCCGCTGCGGCGCAACTCAAGAGCGTTGGCCGTTCCCACATCGAGCATATCGAGACTGGAACGAGAAGGTTCGATTCCGCGAATGATGTGCGGGATCAGGACAAAGACGATTTCGTTCTCGCGATGTTCGGTGTTGGTCTGCGAAAACAGATACTTCAAAATCGGGATGGAAGCCAGTCCCGGAATCCCGCTCAACGATCTCGTCTGCTGATCTTCGAGGATGCCGCCCAGCAGGTTGACCTCGCCGTCTTTCAGCCGGATCTCATGTTCGATCTTGCGCTGGCCGATCACAGGCTGGTCGATGCCGCCAATGTTCACGCGCGACGTCACGGCGGAAATATCCAGCGACATCTTCAAAGTCACTTCCCTGCCCGCGTGAACGCGCGGAGTAATGTCGATATTCACGCCCACATCCAGGTACTGGAACTGCGTGTTCACCAGAGGATTGACGCCGACGCCGCCGATGCCCGGCTGGAATGAACCGGTCGCGACAGGAACGCGGTCGCCGATCTTCAGTGTCGCCTTCTGGCCGTCCAGAGCGCGAATCTGCGGATTTTGAATCAGTTTCGTATTGCTGTCGCTCAGCAACGCGGTCGCCGTGGCCGGCGGAATAGTGACCTGAAAGTCCGTGGCATCCAGGTTGGCCAGACGGTTCAGGTTGATGCTGGTCGATGTGCTGCTCCCCGTACCGGTTCCCGTGCCTGTACCGGTTCCCGTCCCTGTCCCTGTGCCCGTTCCAGTGGTGTTGATGTTCGGCTGCAGTTGCACGGTCGCGCTCGTCGGCGGGTTGATGCCGAGATTGTGCATCTTGTCGCGGCTGACCTGCATGACGGCAACTTCCACCACCACTTCAGGCTTCGCCTTGTCGAGATCGTCGACCAGTTTCTGCGCCAGCGCCATCTGATCCGGAGTTCCTCGGACCACGATCGCGCCCTGCGAAGGCAACTGCTGAATGCGGCTGACTTCGAGGATCGTGCGCATCGCGTTCACAACATCCTGCAACTCGGTCGGCTGGGAAAGATTCGATAAGTAAAAAGTCTTAATGACGTTTTGTTCCAGCTCTTTCCGCTTGGCAGGATTGTCTTGCGCGACAAAAATCGTGTTGGGCGTCACCGGACGCCAGAAAGTCTTGGTTTCGAACGAGACTACTTCGAGCGCGTCTTCGAGCGTGACTCCATTCAGTTCGATCCGGACGCGCCGTCCCGTGTAATCGGGATCGAAAAGCACATTGATGCCGGCCAGCTTCCCGATCGTTTCATAAATCACCTTGGTGTCTTCGGTGAGTTTCAGAGTGATGGGAACGTTAGCGAAAGGCGTAAGTTCAACCGGCCCCTGCGCCGAATCCAGACGCTTCCGCAGCGCACTGGCTCCCGCGAATGCCTGCGGCTGAGGATTCTGGTCCTCGCGAATCATCTGCTGGGTGCGGCGCAGTTCCTGTTGCGCGATGAAAGAAGAAGGATCGATTTCAATCGCCTTCTGGAATTCCGCCAAGGCTTCATCGAGCTTGCCCGCGTCGCGATAAACCTGCCCGCGGTGCACATGCGAGGCGGCGGAGAGGAACTTGGTGCGTTCGTAGGACGCACGGTACTTAAGATCTTTCGGCTTAAGGTTGTAGGCTTGTTTGTAGAAGTCGAAGGCCTGCTCGTAGTTCTGGCGTGCCTCCGCGTCGGAGCCTTTGTCGTACAACGTCTTGGCTTGATCGGCAAACGTGGCCAGGCTGAAACACAAGAACACAGTGAGCAGAGCCGGACGTGTCAGGCGTATCATCAAAACGGTCCTCTGTAAAATCTCTCTCGCGGGCGGGCGTACCCGCTCGCCGGGATCCAGTTCCGCGGTAACACGCCAAGGCTCCGTGTGGCCGTCACGCGTGCAAAGTACTGGAAAGTCGGATTATAGCATCGCCTGAAGTTAGGCCCGAAGTGACTGGTGCGTAGGTGTTTACACTCATTGGTCCGTGTCCTTCTAGGTGTCAGCTCTCAGTTCTCAGGAAAACCAAAGCATTCGCTGGGGTATGCTTCTCCTAAGAGCTGAGAGCTGACACCTCCCCTTCCAGACCTGCTACCTGCCGGTCATGTTACTTTCATTTCAGCAGCATGACTAAGCAAGCTACCCATCAAACGCGTCCCACTCCGGAGAAAAATCCCCGCAGGTTGCCCACCGCCTCCGGAGAGAAGGATGCTGCCGTCAATAGGAACGCCTCCCACAACTACTTCTTGCTAGAAAAATTCGAGGCCGGGATGGTCCTCACCGGCACTGAAGTGAAAGCGATCCGGGCTGGCAAGGCGAACCTGAAGGATTCCTATGGGCTCGTCAACAACAACGAGCTCTGGCTTCTCAACTGCCACATCAGTCCGTACGAGCACGGCAGCTACTCCAATCACGCGGCGACGCGGACACGAAAACTTCTAGTCCATCAGGAAGAGATCCGAAAGCTGATAGGAAAGACACAGCAAAAAGGACTGACGCTGATCCCGACTCGTATGTACTTCAAGAATGGCCGGGTGAAGCTCGAGATGGCTCTCGCCCGCGGCAAGCAACAGTGGGACAAGCGCGAAACCGAACGGCGCCGCACCGCCGACAAAGAAGCGCGCGAAGCCGTGGCCCGCAGTAGAAAGTCCTGATCAGCGAGCCCTGGAACAACATAACAACTCTCGGCACTTCGAATATTTCGCGCGCCAGATGTGCACAAGATTGCACAATCCAACACTGCTAACTTCATCTCAAACGCAATTCAAACCTTCAATTGTGAAGCGCAGATCAATCTCGCGGAAAACCTCCGCGATCTGCCGATTTCCCGTGATTTCCAAGGGAAAAGTGTGTATATACTACGGGCGCTAGTAGCTCGATATTCTCGAGCGGCTAGTGCGTTTCCCGCTATGACCCATTTACGGCCCTTTTCACTGCCCTGTCTCGTGTTGGTGTTGTTTTCGTTTTCTGCGTTGGTGCTCGCGCAAGAAACACAGAAAGAAAAAGCTAGAGATAGCGATCAAGCTGAGCCCGGCTTAACGGGTAACACGGTAAAGGTGAACGGATCGGTGCATTGCTCGAAACCGGATCCAGTTGATGTCATCGAAGTCCCCGACCGCTCGGGACACGCGTTGATGCTTTCTCATCGCAAATGCGTCTGGTCGGCACCCCTGGTGATTCTGGACGCCAAAACCAAGAACGGTATTTCCGTAATCTTCACGGAAAAAATGGAAGGGACCCTGCACATGCATGGCTACGAAGTCGACACGCTCGATAGCGGCGACACCGTCACCATGCGCACGATGTGCCAGGTCACGACCGATAAGGGACCGGCCAATATCAAGGGGCGTTGGAGTTTCATGCGTGGTACCGGGAAATTTAGGGGCATCAAGGGTGGTGGAGTATTCGAAGGAAAACTGGAAGCAAATGATGGACTGACACTGGAATTAGAAGGCGTGTACGTTCCCGCCGAGATGGCGGGCGCAAAGAAATAAGGAGAATTCATGACGACGAAAAAGAATCTATTCGTAGCGCTGCTCGCGTTGCTCTGCATCGCGCTGCCGGCAATCGCTCAACAATCTCCCGCGGTAACGCGCGGACCGATCGTCATCAAAGCTTTTAAACACGATACTGGCCCCATGCTCCGCGAAATCCAACCGCTGCTACCGGAATTCAGCACGCCTTCCGAACACGAAATCGAGAACCTCGACAATCCGAATAACCACTGGAGCAATGTGGTCGCGCCCGACCCGGTCTTGCAGACGGCGGAGAACTCTCCCTCGGTGGAGACGCCCAGCCCCAACGTCGTGTTCGACGGCCTCGGCAACGGCAGCATGTTCTTCTGCAATTGCGAGCCTCCCGACAACGATGGCGCGCCCGGCACGAATAATCAGTATGTGCAGTACATCAATACTTCGTATGCGGTTTTCAACAAGACCGGCACCATGCTGTTGGGTCCTCTTACTGGCAACTCGTTCTGGTCTGGCTTTGGCGGATCCTGCCAGAGCGACAACAGCGGCGACCCGATCGTGCGCTTCGACGCCATGGCACAGCGCTGGGTAGTCAGCCAGTTCGCCATCAATAACGTGGCCCCGGATTTCGAGTGCGTCGCCGTCTCCCAGACCTCGGATGCAACCGGCGCCTACAATCGCTACGCCTTCTCGTTCAACAATTTTCCGGACTACCCGAAGATGGGCGTCTGGCCCGACGCGTACTATTTCACTTTTAACAATTTCAATATCGCCGGAACTGCCTACGTCGGCGCCAATGCCTGCGCAGCGGACCGTTCGAAAATGCTGACTGGAGCAGCTGCCACGTTGGTTTGCTTCCAGCAGAGCAGTGCGAATTTTGGCGAACTGCCGTCCGATCTTGACGGCCCCACGTTGCCTGCGCCCGGCACTCCCAACTTCGTCATGGAACTGGATCCCTCCGGCAGTGCGAACCTCGACCTGTTCAAGTTCCATGTCGACTTTGCCGTTCCTTCAAACTCGACCTTCACTGGCCCCACGCTGGTTCCGGTCGCGGCGTTCACACCGCTGTGCAATGGCTTCGTGCGAGGCCGTTGCGTTCCCCAGCCAGGTACAGGCACCGATCTGCTCGAGTCACTGGGCAACCGCCTCATGTTCCGGTTGGTGTACCGCAACTTCGGCGATCACACCACATTGCTGGCGAGCCACTCGATTATCGCGGGCACCAGCGGTGGCATTCGCTGGTACGAAATGCGCAATCCGGAAAGCGGTGTTTCCCTGTTCCAGTCGGGAACCTTCGCGCCCGATAACCGGTGGCGCTGGATGCCGGCTATCGCCATGGACAAGAACCAGGACATCGCCGTTGGCTATAGCGTGTCGTCCACTGCAACGGGTGATTTTCCCTCACTGGTATACAACGGCCGCACGCCGGCCGATCCGGCTGGCACTCTGGAAACCGAAGTAGTCATGAAGGCCGGCCTCGGATCGCAGATCAGCAGCGCCAAGCGTTGGGGTGACTACAGCGCGATGGCCATCGACCCGACCGACGACTGCACGTTCTGGTTCTCCGAGCAATATCAGAAGGTGAATGGCGGCTTCGACTGGAGCACATCCATCGGCAGCTTTACGTTCAACGGCTGCGGCGGGGGAGGCGGTCAGCCGCAGGTTTCGCTTTCGACTGCCTTGCTGAACTTCAAGAAGGGCGGTATCGGAGTGACCAGCGCTCCGTTGTCGGTGACGCTCACCAATACCGGCACCGCGACGCTGAATATTTCCAGTGTCACCACCACCGGCGATTTCGCCGTCTCCAGCAATACCTGCGGAGGCACAGTGGCAATCGGTGCGAACTGTGCTGTGGGCGTGACCTTCACAGCCACCAAGAAGGGCGCCCGCACCGGCACGTTAGCATTCAACGACAACGCACCCAACACACCCCAAAACGTTGCATTGAAGGGAACGGGGCAGTCGATTATCTTGTCGCCGACGTCCTTGAACTTCGGCAGCGTGGCGGTTGGAGTTGCCAGCTCTCCGCAGCCTATTACCGTGCATAACGCGGGAACGGGGACCGTGAGCTTGACCGCGTTCACTTTCTCCGGTGGAGCAGCGCTTGATTACAGCATCTCGACCAACACCTGCGGCGCGACGATTGCGGCGGGTGCAAGTTGCTCGGTCAGCATTGTGTTTACTCCATCGGCTGTCGGCACCCGTCATTCCACCTTTAACGTCAAGAACAACGGAGGCGGCGGAACGTCAGTGGCCACGGTAACCGGAGTCGGACACTAGCCTCGGAACAGCCTTTGTAACGAGAGTCAGGGCGGGATGAAAAATCCCGCCCTTTTTTCTTTGCCGAATGGACGCCTGGCAGCCCTCTTGCAATAGGTCCATTTCCAGGGAAGCTAATCCCTGTCCAAATGCGCAACAGTTTGCGACATTCAGAGCAAAACCAGGGAAGATTTTCTGATCGGATGCAGGACTTTGCGTCGACCGGCAAGGCGGTTTGTTGGGCGCCGCAAGAAAAGCCCAAAACATGCTGATTTTGCGTGCTATTTGGCCAATTGAAATGTATATACTACAGCAGCTAGTAGTGATTGTTGTTTCCCCCCGACCCGTGCCAGCAATTTGAACTCAACAGACTACCTGACCCCAGCAGAGTTAATCGGAGCGACTATGAAGAGAGTGGTATCCCAGGCCAAAACTGCGGTGCTCTGTCTCGCCGCGACGTTGTTGATCGTTGTACCAACCCTTTCCTTTGCCCAAAATTCAGTTCAGATTTACAGGGAATCCAAGCACGATTCCTCGCTGCCTTTACGGGAACTGATCCGCATGACTCCCGAGCAGGCACTGCCGTTTTCTCCGCGCATTCTGGACATTCTTCCGACCGGCCACGATGCCCTGACGGCCTATACCCAGGCTCCTGACGAAGCATTGCAGAGCCAGACGCTGGGCCCGGTTGCCGCCACTCTCGGACTGAACTTTGAAGGTCTAGGTCTGGGAACGGCTGGCTTCGGCATCTGCTGCGCGCCGCCTGACACCAACGGCGCCGTGGGCGCAACCCAGTACGTACAGTGGGTCAACCTTTCGTTCGCCGTCTACGACAAGACAACCGGCGCCCTTGTGGCCGGACCAACAGCCGGTAATGCCCTGTGGGCCGGTTTCGGCGGCTCCTGCCAGAACGACAACAACGGCGACCCGATCGTGCAATACGACAAGATCGCCAATCGCTGGATCCTTACGCAGTTCGCCATCAACGCGGCTCCCTACATGCAGTGCGTCGCCGTGTCGAAGACCTCGGATGCCACTGGCGCATATAACCGCTACTCGTTCTCGTTCGGCCAGCAGTTCAATGATTATCCGAAGCTGGGTGTGTGGCCGGACGCCTATTACATGTCATTCAACAACTTCTTCAACGGGGGCAGTTTCACCGGCCCCAACGCATGCGCAATGGACCGCAATGCGATGCTGGCTGGATCCGCAGCTACGATCCAGTGTTTCCAGCAGAACAGTTCCTTCAGCACTCTGCTGCCTTCCGACATGGACGGAACGACGCAACCCGCCGCGGGCGAGCCTGGTTTCTTCGTTGACTTTGGCACCAACCGTCTCAACCTGTGGAAATTCCACGTGGACTTCGTGACCCCTACCAACTCCACGTTCACCGGCCCGACCGCAATCACGGTGTCCAGTTTCACTCCGGGCTGCAATCGCAGTTGCGTTGCTCAACCCGGAACCACCAACCGGCTCGACATGCTCGGCGACCGCATGATGTATCGCTTGTCGTACCGCAAGTTTGCCGATCATGAAGCCCTGTTCGCCAGCCATACAATCACCACCGGATACCGCTGGTACGAACTGCGCGATCCGAACGGTTCCCCGACAGTGTTCCAGCAGGGCACCTTCGCTCCGGATACCAGCACGCGCTGGATGGGCAGCGTCGCCAGTGATCAGAACGGCAACATCGCAGTCGGCTACACACTTGGCAGCAGCACGATCTTTCCTTCGGTGTTCTTCACCGGCCGCGTACCCAGCGACCCGGCGGGCTCACTGGAAACAGAACAGATGATCGTCAACGGCACAGGATCGCAGACCAATCCGACCCGTTGGGGCGATTACAGCGCGATGGTGATCGATCCGGCTGACGATTGCACGTTCTGGTACACGCAGGAGTACAGCAATACAACGGGCCAGTTCGCCTGGAGTACTCGGATTGCCAACTTCAAATTCAGCGGCTGCGCATCCACTCCGAGTTTCACGCTGAGCGCGTCCCCCAGTTCCGTCACTGTTGCGCAGGGCGGCAACGGAACCAGTTCCATTACTGTGAATCCGTTGAATGGATTCAGCGGCAGTGTGACCTTGAGCGCCACCGGTCTGCCCAGCGGTGTCACCGCCGGATTCAGCCCGAACCCCACCACTTCGAGCAGCACGCTGACGCTGACCGCCACTGGCAGCGCCACGCTCGGAACCTCAAGCGTAACGATCAAAGGCACGTCAGGCAGTTTAAGTGCGACGACTCCGGTAAGCCTCACCGTAACCGGGAGTGGCCCAACCGTCACCGTGACTCCAACGTCATTGAAGTGGGGCAAGATCCTGGTCGGCACGCTTAGCGGTGCGAAGAGCATCACTCTGACCAACACCGGATCATCCACGCTCAACATCAACAGCGTCGTGGTCACTGGCGACTTCCTGCGGAAAAACGTGCACCTGACCTGCGGCAGCACCCTCGCTGCTGGCACTAGCTGTGTGATTAAAATACAGTTCAAGCCTACCCAGCTTGGACCGCGCACGGGCGACGTCGCCATCAACGACAACGCTCCGGACAGCCCACAACACGTGAGCCTCGCCGGAACCGGAAAGTAGAGTAAAATAGACTTGGAAGACAGGGGCGGGATTCAGGTCCCGCCCCTCCCCTTTCCGGACCGTCTACGGGAGTTTTCGCGAGTCCCACTCGATGGACTACCCAAGGAGCCTGCCGTATTGAGGGCTACCTGACGGCCGGGTTTTGCGGTGAACGACCTCCCCAATCATTCGTTTGACGGAGTCATGCCTTTGGAGCGATTCACGCGGAGACGGTGTTCCTGCCGCTTCATGCTGGCGTTGTGCCAGGCCGCTGCTTGCGTGTCCATCCTCGCCGGATCCGCTTCAGCGCGGTCCACGCCGAGGGTCATTCACGAGTTAAAGCACGATGTGTCCAGGCCGCTGGCCGAACTGGGAAGAATGACTCCTGCTCAACCGCGTCCCTTCTCGCCACGCGTTCTTAAAGTACTGCCCACAAAACCAGTGCTGCCCGTGCCGGAATATGCCGTGCCGGACGCCGCCCTTCAAGACCAGACTCTCCCTATTGTAGGGGCACCTCTCGGGTTGAATTTCGAGGGCCTTGGACAGGATGAGTACGGATTCAACATGGAGGCTGTGCCTCCCGACACTAACGGCGCGGTGGGCGCAACCCAGTACGTGCAGTGGGTCAATCTGGAATATGCAGTTTTCGATAAAGCCACCGGAGCGCTCATCGCCGGGCCGTTCGAAGGGAACTCAGTGTGGGCGGGGTTTGGCGGCCAGTGCGAGCAGAGCAACGACGGCGATCCGATTGTGCAATACGACAAAATTGCCAACCGCTGGATCCTGACCCAGTTCTCCATTTCCAGCACTCCCTATCTGCAGTGCGTCGCCGTGTCCACGACCAGCGATGCCACCGGAACTTATAATCGCTACTCATTCTCCTTTGGCAACGATTTTCCGGACTATCCCAAGCTCGGCGTATGGCCGGACGCGTACTACATTTCCTTCAACCTGTTCGGACTCGTGCAACTGATTGGCGCCGACGCCTGCGCCATGGACCGCAACAGCATGCTGGCGGGCCAGCCGGCAAGCATCGTCTGTTTTCCGCAGACCGCCTCGATCGACAGCCTGTTGCCTTCCGACCTAGACGGCACGATTCAGCCCACGCCAGGCGAGCCAGCCTTCTTCGCTGACTTCGCCGCTAACTCCCTGCGTTTGTGGACATTTCACGCCGACTTCGCCACGCCTGCCAACTCCACATTCATTGGACCCACGACCATTCCGGTGGCGAGTTTCACTCCGCTCTGTGGGGGTGGGATTTGCGTGCATCAGCCGGGCACAACCCAGCGACTCGATTCCGTCGCGGACCGTCTGATGTATCGCCTGGCCTACCGTAAGTTCAGCGACGGACACGAGGCCCTGGTCGCCAACCACGCCATCAGCACCGGGGCGCGTTGGTATGAAATACGCGATCCCAACGGTACGCCTGCCATCTTCCAGCAGGGGACTTTCCATCCCGATTCCAGCACTCGCTGGATGGGCAGCATTGCCATGGACCAGACCGGCGACATCGCGCTCGGCTACAGCCTTGCCAGCGGCTCGGTATTCCCGTCCGTCTTTTATACGGGACGTGTTCCGGGCGACAAGCTCGGCAGCATGCAAGGCGAACAGTTGATCGTGAATGGAACCGGTTCGCAGACGAACATCGCACGCTGGGGCGATTATAGCTCGATGACTCTGGATCCGTCCGACGACTGCACGTTCTGGTATACGCAGGAATACATCAAGACCAACGGCAACACGAACTGGAGCACCCGCATCGCCAATTTCAAGTTCCCCAGTTGTGGCGTCGTCAGCGGAGGCGGTGTAGCCACCCTGTCCACGAACCTTCTGAAGTTCAACAAGATCCCGATCGGGCAAACTACGCCGCCATTGACCGTCACGCTGACCAATACCGGTAGCGCGACGCTGAATATTTTCGATGTGTCTGCGAGCGGTGATTATCTCGTTTCCGGCAACACCTGCGGCTCTTCCGTTGCTCAAGGCGCAACCTGTGCGTTCAGCGTCACCTTTACGCCCACCAAGAAGGGCGCGCGCAATGGAGTCTTGACCATTTCCGATGACGCCGTAGACAGTCCACAAAGCGTAACGCTTAAGGGTGTAGGACAATCACTCGCGCTCTCTCCCACGGCCCTGAACTTTGGCCCGGTCGCTGTTGGCACGGCCAGTACTCCCCAGGACGTAACCGTGACCAACGTGGGGACCACCACCGTGACCATCTCCGGCTACTCCTTCACCGGCGGAGCGGCAGGCGACTATCTGATCTCCAACAACACCTGTGGCGTCACCATCACTCCGGCTGCGACCTGTGTCGTCAGCGTGGAATTCATGCCCACCAAGAAGGGAACCCGCAACGCCCTGTTCAATGTCAAGAACGACGGCGGCGGTGGTTCCTCGAACGCAACCCTGACCGGCATTGGAAACTGAAGCTTACTGACTACAGAGCAAAGGCGCTCAGTTCCATTCGTGTGTTCCGCGCAAAGCACCTCCGGTGAGTTGCGCATTTCCCCTCCGACCATGGATACTAAAAAGAAAATCATGAACCTTAATCTTTCTCTTTCTGCCGCTTCGCAAGTGGAAACCGAATGCCTGGTCGCCGTAGTACTGGACCAGGGGGACAAAGATAAGCCAGCCGCCATCGTGGCCTGCGGTGATGCGTCCGTGCGCGACGCCGCCAAAGATGTGATGGCGAGTGCCGAAGTTACTGGCAAGATGTTCGAGACCACGTTGCTGCATCGTCCCGCCGGACTCAAAGCAAAACGCCTGTTGCTGGTGGGCGGCGGCAAAGCAAAGAACTTCTCAGCAGCGGAACTCCGCAAACTGGCGGGCGCCGCAGTGCGCACGCTGAAAGGAAAGAGTATTCGCAGCTTTGCCTTCGCATTGCCCGATAACCGCGTCAGCGCGACGGACGGCGTTCGGTCGGTAGTGGAAGGCGCTTTCGTCGGCGACTTCGATCCCGACTACTACAAGAGCGACCGCAAGGACCAGAAGATCGACGCCGTTACGATTGTCGCCAGCGGCGACCCATCCGCACTCGACCAGGTGTTGAACATTGGCCGCATCATTGGTGAGTCGCAAAACTTCACGCGTGACCTGGTCAATGAGCCCTCCAACCGCATGACCCCCACCATGATGGCCGACCGCGCCAGGAAAATGGCCGCCGAAGTCGGGCTGAAGTGCGAAACGTACGGCGCCGATAAGATCAAAGAATTAAAAATGGGCGCATTCTGGGGCGTTGCCCAGGGTTCCGATGAACCGCCTGCCTTGATCGTTTTGCGCTACGAACCGGCCGGCGCGGTCGACAAGATTCACCTCGGACTGGTCGGCAAGGGAATTACGTTCGACACGGGCGGCATCTCCATCAAGCCAGCGGACGGCATGGAAAAAATGAAATACGACATGGCGGGCGGCGCGACCATGATCGGCGTCATGCGTGCGATCGCGTTGCTGAAACCCAAAGTCAAAGTCACGGCCATCGTCTGCGCGACGGAAAACATGCCGTCCGGCAAAGCGCAGAAGCCGGGCGATGTGCAGATCGCGATGTCCGGCAAGTCAATCGAAATCATCAACACCGACGCCGAAGGCCGCCTCGTCTTGGCCGACGGCCTCTGCTACGCGCGGCAACTGGGCTGCACCCACCTCGTCGACGCCGCCACTCTGACCGGCGCAGTCGTAGTCGCTCTTGGCTATGTGAACGCCGGCATTTTCTCCAGCGACGACCAGATGTACGATCGTTTCGCCCAGGCCAATAAACTGGCAGGCGAGAAAATGTGGCGCCTCCCGCTCGACGACGAATACAAAGAGGTCATCAAGTCCAACATCGCCGACATCGTAAACTCTGGCGGACGCTGGGGCGGGGCGATTTCCGCCGCCATGTTCCTGAAGGAATTCGCCGAGGACACACCCTGGATCCATCTCGACATCGCCGGCACCGCCTGGATGGAAGACAGCAAACCCTGGATTGCCAAAGGTCCGTCCGGAATTGCCGTACGTAGCCTGATTGAGTTTGTAAAGGGCTGGGCAGCTTAATCTAGTCAGCTGCTGGGGCCTCGGTCGTTCTTACCTCTGCATTCTTAGCCTGGTCGCGAAGTTCGACTTCGGCGCCGGCAGCTAAATCATCGCGTCCATCCGTCGGCGGCGGTGCGAGGCGATGCCCCAGCCGTATGAATGGACGTTCCAGAAATTCGTAACTCATCCAGGCCATCAGCACGACCATCACCAGGCTGAGCGGCAGTCTCTGAAATAGAAACAACTTCGAACTGGGGTCGGGGACCAGAAAAAGCTGCTGCCACAGGTAGAGGCTGTAAGAGAGACGCCCCACCCACTTCAGCGGCGCGGACTCCAGCAACCGGCCCACCCAGGTCCGCGGATGGTACACGGTCCCAACCACCACTAGTGGCAGCAGCGCGGATTCCAATATCGAATACGATCGCACGCGCTGTATCAATTGCAACGCGACGTAGCCAGCGACACAAAGCGCCCACATCCAGAGACGGAAACGTCCGACAAATACGGCGCGAACCGACTTGTCTGCCAGCAGTAACGCCGCCAGACAGCCCAGCAGGAGCGCGTCCAGACGGATGTCGGTGCGGGAACCGAAAAGCAATCCCGGAATTAGCCGGTCCAACCAATGCGCATGAAACTCCCAGATTCGCCATCCCGCTACCGCCAACGCTAGAGCGAGCGCAAACCACCGTGCCCGCAATTTTCCAAGCAAAACGAGCGCGGCCGGCCAAAGCAAATAGAAATGTTCTTCGACTGCCAGCGACCAGTAATGGATTGTGTATCCTCCCCAGCCACGGCTGATCCAGCTCTCGGGCAGATAGTTGCGGAAGAAGAACACGGCGCTGAGCCATTCCGCCACGCCGACCCGAATCACTCCAGCGACACCAAGGATTCCGATTACCGTTAGATAGAACATCGCCGGCGGCAGGATCCGGCAGATTCGCCGGATATAGAATCCGCGCAGGCTGATTCTTCCGAGCGCCGCTTGCTCCTCCAGCAACCGGGAGCAGATCAGAAAGCCGCTGATGGCAAAAAACAGGCTGACACCATTGGGCCCGGTCCGGGTCACGCCGAAAAGAAATGGAATGTGGCGCAGCGGTGAGTATCCGACGACATGGTCGAGCAACACGCCCAGAATCGCAATCGCGCGCCAACCATCTAACGTAGGCAGGTATCCGGCTCTGGGTGCGCGTGTCACGGCCCGTCCAGAGTAAACATGAATCGCAGCTCAATCAATCTCGATTGACCTTGCACAGGCCGCTGCCCAAATTGATTCCCATTAAAATAGAACCAGCGATGGATCTCGCCCAGAAAATTCGCACTCTGCCCACTTCTCCCGGCGTGTATTTGTATAAGAACGCCGAAGGCAAAGTCATTTATATCGGCAAGGCGAAGAACCTGCGCTCCCGCGTCGGTTCATATTTTCACGAGGGCCGGTGGACTGATGCGAAGACAGGAACCCTGGTACGCGAAGCTGTGGATGTCGACTATGTAGTCGTCGCCAACAACAAGGAAGCGCTGGCTCTCGAAAATCACCTAATCAAGCAACAGAAGCCGCGTTTCAATATTCTGCTGCGCGATGACAAGACGTACCCATACGTAAAGCTCACGCTCGGCGAGCACTTTCCCCGCGTCTACGTCACCCGCCGCCTGCGCAAGGACGGCAGCTGTTACTACGGTCCCTACTTCCCTGCAAACCTGGCCTATCGGATAGTGGACTTGATTCACCGCCACTTCCTGATCCCATCCTGCAAGGTGGATCTGACCCGCTTCCACCCGCGTCCATGTTTGCAGTACTACATCAAACGCTGTCTCGGCCCGTGCGTGCAGGATCTAACCACGCCGGAGATCTACAGCGAAGCCGTACGTGACGTGAAGCTCTTCCTCGAAGGACGACAGACCGATCTTGTGAAATCGCTGCGTGCCCGTATGTCCGAAGCAGCGAACGCGCAGGAGTTCGAGCGCGCCGCCAAGCTCCGAGACTTAATCTCGACCGTCGAGCAGTTACAGGAGAAGCAGCGCATCGCATCCGTCGAAGGTGATGACGCCGATGTCTTCGGCTATCACTACGAAAACGAAATGGTCGCCGTGAACCTGTTCCACATGCGTGGCGGAAAGGTTCTGGACCGCAGGGAATTTTTCTGGGAAGAACTGCCGGAAGTTGCTTCGCCCGATGCACCGCAAGTTTCTGTCCCAGGCTCGGCAGAACAAGAGTCCACCACTACCCAAGCCGCGGCCTTCAATCCTGGAGAACTCTTCTCCGCCCTGCTCAACCAGCTCTACATTGGCCAGCCTTACGTTCCGCGGAATATCTACGTCCCGGTTGACTTCGAGGATCGGGAAGAAATCGAAGATGTACTCAGCGAGCAACTCGCCGGCGAAGGCGGACGCGCCACCCGCGTCCACATTACCGTCCCGCAGCGCGGCGACAAACGGGAACTCATCGATCTCGCCGGTAACAACGCCAAGCAATCGTATGACCAGCGCTTCCGCGTCATGAAGCCCAATGCGCGCAAGATTCAGGAAGCCTTTCAGGACGCACTCGCCCTCCCCGAACTTCCCAAACGCATTGAATGTTTCGACATCTCGCACATTCAGGGCGCCGAGACCGTCGCCTCGATGGTGGTGTGGGAAGAGGGCAAGATGAAAAAATCGGACTACCGGAAATTCATCATCCGGACCGTCGAAGGCGTCGATGATTTTGCGTCGATGCGGGAGGTCGTCACGCGCCGTTACAAGCGTATGCAGGACGAAAAAAAGGCGATGCCAAGCCTGGTATTGATCGACGGCGGCCTTGGACAACTCCACGCCGCGGCGCAGGCTCTCGAAGCACTCGAAATCATCAACCAGCCGCTCGCCTCCATCGCCAAGCGGGAAGAGATCATCTACGTTTATGGGCAGGAAGACGAGCCCGTCGTCCTCGACCATCATTCCCCGGTTCTCCATCTGGTGCAGATGATCCGCGACGAAGCTCATCGCTTCGCGGTGACTTTCCATCGCAAGCGCCGCCAGATCCGCGACCGCGCCACCGAACTGCGCGAAATTCCAGGCGTGGGAGAATCCACGACACGCCGCCTCCTCCAACACTTCGGAAGCCTTCAGGCGGTGAAACAAGCCGATGTAGCAGCCCTCTCATCCGTAGTAACCAAGGCACAGGCGGAAGCGATCTTGGAATACTTCCGGAGTGCAAGTGTGGGGAAGGGGCGGTGACCAGTTGAGCGGATCGGCAGGGGCAGCAACCTAGAGAAGCGGATTGGTCCAGCGGAGGCCCGGAAAGCGGGCAAAGTCGCGATCCGTCGTATGGAGCACTCCTCCATATTCGATCGTCAACGCAGCTAGATGAGCATCCGTCACCAAGCCGCCGGGAGCTTGTCCATCGACGAGCATGTGGCGAAGGAGATCCCAATGTCCCTCTCCGGGTGCGAGCAATCTGACATTCGGCTGGTCCAGCCAGCGATCCACAATTTGTACTGCTTCCGGCAGACTTAACCGCTCTCCTGGCAACCTCGGATTTGTGATGATTCGCAGAAATGCCGAAACAGTCAGCCACGGCAACCCGACTGCCTCCATTCCAGAAAATATCAGTTCGATCCAGGGACGCGCTTTGGCGTGTTGAGACGAGGCGCTGTCATAAGCGTAGAGAAGAATGTTTGCATCGAGAACAATCACCGGTGGGCCGGACCCTCGAGCGAGTCCAGCAACTCTTCAATGTTGTCATATGCAAGTCCGGGAGGTAGTCCGAGCTTCCGGGGACTCACCACAAACGGTTTCCTGGCGGGCCGCTTCGACGCCATCAGCCCAAGTCGAAGAAGCCGATTCACGACCTCCTTAAAGGAGGCGCCTGTTCTGCGGCTTTCCTGATCGAGTTGCTGCGCCACGTCGTCGTCTAAGGACAGAGTTGTTCTCACATCATGATGATAGTATAATAGACATCATGATGTCAATGACGATTTTCCGCGGGGTAGCCCTCGTCGCCAATCAGTTATTCTCGACTCGGAAATCGCCGCCTCGAACGGGGAATCAAGCGACAATCTGGAGGATGAGCATGAGGGAGACAGAGAACCGGCAACCGTTGACAGCATCCTCCCGACGCCAAGTAATCGTGCGCGGCGCCGCCGCTGCCGCGAGTCTTGTGCTCACGTCAACCCACGCCAGCGCCCAGGAGCAAATGCCGGAAACACAGAGTACCGGCCCTGATCGAGCGCGCACCTCTCTCCATCAGGAAGTCGATCTCAAGGCGACCCCCCATCGTATTTACGACATCCTGCTTGACTCCAAACTATTCGCTGACTTCTCCCGCGAGCCCGCGGAAGTCAGCCGCGAGGTCGGTGGCGCTTTTTCGATCTTCGGTGCTCGGATCGTCGGGCGAAACGTCGAACTGGTTCCCGACCAACGAATCGTGCAGGCCTGGCGTCCCGCAACCTGGAATCCCGGCGAATACTCGCTCGTGAAATTTGAGCTCAAGGCACAGGGACCCCAAACCAGAGTGGTGCTCGACCACTGGGGGTTTCACGAAGGAGATTTTGGACACTTCGACTCGGGATGGCACGACCACTACTGGGATCGCCTGGCAAAATATCTGGCTTAGTGCCGATCCGCTACGGGCCTGTTCAACAGGAACGCCTTTACGGCAATCTGATTCGGTTGCATACCGACCGGGATAAAGATGCGCACGGAATACTCCGAGGGTTCCAGTTTGTTTGGCTTGCGTTTCTGAATCACGGTCACATCCCCAGAACCGGAATTGAGAACGAGCAGATAGTCCTGATTCTGCGAAAGCGCCAGGGCATCCGGACGCGTGCCGACTGGGAGCACCGCAACCACTTTCCCAATATCAATGTCGTAGACCGCAACCGTGTTTGCGGCGAAATTCGATATATAGAGTCGTGAGTTGTCGAGCGACGCGACCGCGCGCACCGGCTGCGATCCCACCAGCGCGCTGCTGAGCACTTCGTTGGGCGTGGTTTCGATGATGGAGACGCTGTTCGCGTCGAAATTACAGGTCATCAGTTCGCCGCCATCGGGCTTCACCGCGAGGCTTACGGGAGACTTGCCAACGTCCAGGAGCGCAAGAAGCTTATCCCGCTTGAGGTCGACGCTGGCCACTTGCCCCGACGCTGCACAGGAGACAAACGCTTTGCTCGAGTCGGGGAGGATCGCAATATCTTCCGGATTCAGACAGACTCCGATGGTGGAGCGCACGACCAGGTGAGCGGCGTCGATCAGTGAGACGGTATTATCCGCGCGGTTGCTGACCACGACCGTCAATCCGTCGGGCGAGACGCGGGCAAGGCCCGGTGCTGAGCCAACGCGGAGCGTGACGATCACGGTCCGACGGTCGAGATCGATAACCGAAAGATTCGCGGAACCAGAATTTGCTACATATGCACTGTGGCCATCAGGAGAAACATCCACGAAGTAAGGACGTCCGTGAACGCCGATGGTCGCGACAACTTTATTCTGCTCCGCGTCGATCACGCTGACGTTATTCGATCCCGTATTCACAACGTAAATCTCGTTGCGCTTCGGATTGGCCGCCACGCCAGTCGGCTCCGCTCCAACCGGAAGGGTTCGCACCGGCTGAAACGTGCGCAGATCGATCACGGTAACGTTGTTGCTCTTCCCGTTGGTGATGTAGGCATACTCGCGATAAAGCGCTCCCATCGGGGGTAAAGTGCGCTCGTGGAAATACCACCAACCGCCGGCGAGGAGCAGGGGGACGACGACTGCAATAAGGAGGATTTTTCTCAAGGACGCGTTCGCCTGAACGAAGGAACGAGATTATCAGAGACAACCGCAGCCAGTAGAGCTGGATCAGTAAAGATTGAATGAGATCTCAACCTTAATCTCCGCGGCGACAGGCTTGCCATCTTTCGAGGCTGGATCAAACTTCCATCGCTTCACGGTATCCACGGCTGCGCCGTCGAGGTCAGAATTGAGTCCACGGTCGATTTTAACTTCGTGTGCCAGGCCGTCGATACCGACAAACAGCGCCACCACGACGGTGCCCTTTTCTTTCTTCTTGCGCGCCTTTTCGGGATAGACAGGTTCGGGCGAGTAGGTTGCGTGCGGCGGAGCAATGCATCCCGGCACGCCGTTACCGTTCAGGCGGCAGAACCGAGCGGTCCGATCGAGTCCAGCCAAGGGATCCGGAGGAGTGTCCTGAGCAATCGCCACACTTGCCAGCAAAAGAACGATCGAAGCGCAAATCGATTTCAAGTTCCCTCCAACTGCGCCGAGGCTGTTCTCCTCGCCGCGCAGACTTGCTCCCCGTGACTATGACTATTTCGACACCGTCGCCGGAACAGGAGTTCCGGCTTCTGCAACATTTCGCCCCAACACCGCCGCGATCTGCCTTACCTGCACCATCAACGCGTCAAACTGCTCCGGATAGAGCGACTGCATCCCATCCGACAACGCGCGGTCTGGATCATGATGCACTTCGATAATCAGGCCATCGGCTCCCACGGCGACCGCCGCCCGAGAAAGCGGAGTGACCTTGTTGCGCTTGCCGGTACCGTGACTCGGATCGACCACGATCGGCAGATGACTTAATCGTTGAACAGCAGGCACCACACTCAGATCAAGCGTGTTACGCGTGTGGTCGGCAAAGGTACGCACGCCGCGCTCACATAGCACGACATTGTAGTTTCCTTCGCTCATGATGTACTCGGCGGCCATCAGAAACTCTTCGAGCGTAGCGGCGATTCCCCGCTTCAGGAGCACCGGTTTGCGCGCGCGTCCGGCGCGCTTCAACAACGAGAAGTTTTGCATGTTGCGAGCGCCGATCTGGATCATGTCCGCATACTTCTCCACCAGATCGAGCGACTCGTAATCGACAGCCTCGGTGACGATGAGCAGGCCGAAACGGTCGCGAACCTCCGCCATGATCTTCAACCCGTCTTCGCCCATGCCCTGAAAGGAGTAAGGAGATGTGCGAGGCTTGTAGGCGCCGCCGCGGAAGAACTGTGCTCCGGCTCGGGCGAGAGGCTCAGCGGTCGCGAACGCCTGCTCCCGGCTTTCGATTCCGCAAGGGCCAGCCATGATCACCAGATCGGCGCCGCCGATGGTTACTGGGGACCCGGGAAATTTGATCACCGAGTTATCCGGCTTGACATCGCGGCTGACCAGCTTATAAGGCTTGGAAACGCGGATTACTTCCTGCACGCCCGGCATTTCTTCCAGCGTGCCGGATTCAACCTCGCCTTTGTTGCCGGTGATGCCGATGGCAGTCCGCTGCGCGCCCGGCATGGAGTGGGCGCGGTATCCAAGAGATTCGACTTTGTCGCAGACCCTGCGGATTTGCTCTTCCGTGGCCTGCGCTTGCATTACGATTAGCATAAGAAACCTTGCTTTAAGTTTAACTTCTAGGTATAAGAAACGGCAATTCTCACAACTTGCCGGTACAGCACTGTAAGCGCATCCGGTTGAGGCTTTGCCCTGAGTTTTACCGCTAGGGCTTGCGGGTCACCCTGCTCGTTCTGAGGATCGGGCATCGCAAGGATGTCTATCGCTGAGCATTTTCCGCTGGAGAGTTTATTTGAGGAGGTCTCTGTGTCTAAGAAAGAGGCGGTTACCATCGCGTGCCGGGCTTTGGCGGTCTATCTCTTGTTCTGGTTCCTGCAAGACCTAACCCTCCTGCCATCAAACCTTTTCTCTCTCTGGCACCATCGAGACATGTTGGGTGCCACCGAGTGGACAATCTACTTGCGCAATTCTGAACTCATTTCACTCTCGTTCCGCCTGCTTCGCATGGTCGCGCTGTTTTTCGCCGTGCAGTGGTTTTACCGCGCCGGCCCGGCGCTGCAGAGATATTTCCTGGACTCAACGGACAAAGAATCGGCTTCGGAGTAATTCGAGAGACCGGGGGCGGCAGCGTATCGAGGATGTAAAATAGTTGTTTGTCTCTAACACCTCGAACCCTTCTATGACAGAGCAAGAACAACCCGTCACCACCGCCCGCGAAGAACGCTACGACGCGCAGCGCATCGAGCAGAAGTGGTTTGACCGCTGGATGAGCGATCCGTCGCACTATGCCGCGGAGGCTGACTCAACCAAACCGAAGTACTACGTGCTGGAAATGCTTCCGTACCCCTCCGGCGTCCTGCACATGGGACACGTCCGCAACTACGCAATCGGCGACGTGTTGGCGCGTTTCATGTGGATGAACGGCTACAACGTCTTGCATCCCATGGGGTGGGACGCGTTCGGCCTGCCGGCTGAGAATGCCGCAATCAAGAACAACACTCCGCCCAGGGAGTGGACGCTGGCCAATATTGCGGCGATGAAGAAGCAATTCAACCGGCTCGGTTTCGCCTTCGACTGGTCGCGCGAAGTCACGACGTGCCTGCCCGAGTACTACCGCTGGAATCAGTGGTTTTTCCTGAAGATGTTCGAATCGGGGCTGGCGTATCGCAAGAAGAGCCGCGTGAACTGGTGTCCGCAGTGCTGCACGGTCCTGGCCAATGAGCAGGTAGTCAACGGCAATTGTTGGCGGCACGAGGATACGGCCGTCGAGCAGCGCGAACTGGAACAGTGGTTCCTGAAAATTACCAAGTATGCCGACGAACTGCTGCGCGACCTGGATAAGCTGCCGGCCTGGCCAGAGCGGGTCCGCACTATGCAGCGCAACTGGATCGGGCGAAGTGCAGGCACGCTGGTGGATTTCGATCTGGGAGGCAAAGTCGGCAGCGCGGGATCGACCATCACGGTCTTCACCACCCGCGTGGATACGATTTTCGGCGCGACCTCGGTACAGCTCGCGCCCGAACATCCCATCGTCAAAGATATGACCGCGCGCGACGCCGACCTGCGAGCCAAGGTGGATGAGTTGATCGCGGAACAACGCAAGGCCCGAGAAATCGGAGATATTGGCGCGATTGAAAAACATGGCGTGTTCACGGGACGGTATGCGAAGAATCCCTACAACGGTGAGGCCGTGCCGGTATGGGTCGCAAACTACATTCTGATGGACTATGGGACGGGCGCGATCATGAGTGTGCCCGCCCACGATGAGCGCGATTACGAATTTGCGGCAAAGTATAACCTCGAAGTCCGGCTTGTAATCCTGCCGCAATCGAGCGATCCGGAAGAGACCATGGCGGAGCCTGCTTTGCCGTTTACAACCATGGACGGCATCCTGGTGAACTCCGGTGCATTCAGTGGGCTCAGTTGCGCGGACGCGATCCAGAAAATGTCGGCCTTAGCCGAAGAGAAAGGTTTCGGAAAGGCGACGGTTACTTTCCGCCTGCGAGACTGGGGCATCTCGCGGCAGCGTTATTGGGGCACTCCAATTCCTATGGTGTATTGCAACAAAGATGGAGTGATGCCGGTAGCGGAAAAAGACTTGCCGGTGATTCTGCCCGAAAACGTCAACATTACGCTAACCGGCGGATCGCCGCTGCTGAACGTTCCGGAGTTTCTGAACACGACGTGTCCCAAGTGTGGCGGCCCGGCTCGCCGCGAGACCGATACGATGGATACCTTCGTCGACTCCTCGTGGTACTTCTACCGCTACGCCGACGCGCACAACGACAAGGCGCCCTTTGACAAGGCAAAGATCGCGTACTGGTTCGGAGCCGAGGGCATCGACCAATACATCGGCGGCGTCGAGCATGCCATCCTGCATTTGATTTATTCGCGCTTCTGGACCAAGTTCATGCGCGATCTGGGCCTGGTGAAAAACGACGAACCAGTGAAGCGTCTCTTCAGCCAGGGAATGGTGATTAAAGACGGCGCCAAGATGTCGAAAAATTTGGGGAACGTAGTCTCTCCGGACGAAATGATTGCCCGGTACGGCGCTGACTCCGCGCGCCTCTACAGCCTTTTTGCGGCGCCGCCCGATCGCGATATGGACTGGCAGGACACGGGGATCGAGGGCATCCATCGGTTCCTGGGACGGGTCTACCGGTTCTTCCTGCGTAACGCCCAGCCCGAACATCCGGACTGGCGGAAGCCCGTGCCGGAAAATTTGCCGGCCGAGGCGCGTGCTATCCAACGCAAGTTACATCAGACGATTCACCGCGTCACCGATGACTTTCAGGGCCGCTGGCACTTCAATACGTGCATTGCGGCCGTCATGGAGTTGTTGAACGAAGTCTCCGGCGTGGAGGATTCCAAGGGCGCAATTCCGGTCTCCTTGATCGCGGAGGTACAGCGAACGATCGCTCTCTTGCTAGCTCCCATGGCGCCCTACCTGGCGCACGAACTGTGGGAGATGATCGGCGAGAAGAGCAATCTCATGAAAGCGCCGTGGCCGAAATATGACGCTGCTCTGGCTGCGCTTGATGAGATTGAAATCCCCGTCCAGGTCAACGGAAAGCTGCGTAGCGTTGTCGTAGTGCCGTCAGACGCAACCGATGATCAGGTAAAAGCAGCCGCTGTTGCTGACGAGAAAGTTCGTTCCTCGATCGCTGGCAAAGAAGTGTTGAAGGTCATTGTGGTTTCAAAGAAATTGGTTAACATCGTGGTGCGGTAACGTTCTTCGTTGCCGTACCCTCCGTCGGCGGCTGTGAGTCGCTGCGACTCCCACGCCCTTCCCGCTTTACACCAGCTTGCCGATTTGAGACACTTCTCCGTGGAAACCCAATCCATCGTTGTCCTCGACTTCGGAGCGCAATATTCCCAACTGATTGCGCGCCGCATCCGCGAAAACAAGGTCTTCTCGGTTGTTCTCCCTTTTAACGCCAGCCTGGAGGAAATCCGCAGCTATTCACCGGTCGGCATCGTGCTCTCGGGTGGGCCATCGTCCGTATACGACCAGGACGCGCCCCATGCCGACAAGAAAGTACTCGAACTTGGACTGCCAGTGCTCGGCATCTGCTACGGATTGCAGTTCATGGTGTACGCCCTGCGTGGCAAAGTGCGTCCGGCAGAGAAACGAGAATATGGGCACGCCACGGTTGAGCGCGTTGCCGAATCCCGTCTGTTTGAGGGCATCCCGAAAGTTCTCGCGGTCTGGATGTCGCACGGCGATTCCGCCGAGGAACTGCCGCCGGGCTTCTGCCTGACGGCGAAGACCGCAAACGCCGTAGCGGCCATTGAAAACGCTGACCAGAAAATGTGGGCGGTGCAGTTCCATCCGGAAGTGCATCACACACCGTTAGGCGCCGAAATCCTGCGCAACTTCGCACTAAAGATCTGTGGGGCCCAGCCGACCTGGACCGGCCAGCACTTCATTGATTCGACGGTCTCCGCAGTGAAATCACAGGTAGGCAACGGCCACGCTCTCTGCGCTCTCTCGGGCGGCGTGGATTCTTCGGTCGCCGCCGTGCTCGTGGATCGTGCCTTGCGGGACGCCTCCGGGAAATCGCGCCTGACCTCCGTGTTCGTCAACAACGGGGTTCTGCGCAAAAACGAATTCGAAAAAGTGCAGAAGAACCTACGTGACAATCTGGGCCTGCACCTTGTTGCCGTCGACGCCACCGAGCGTTTTATGAAGAAACTGGCCGGCGTGACCGATCCCGAAACCAAACGCAAGATCATCGGCAACGAATTCATCGCCGTCTTCGATGAAGAGGCGCAACGGATCGAGAAAACCGAAGGCAAGGTCGATTGGCTTGTGCAGGGCACTTTATATCCTGACGTGATCGAGTCCCGCTCGGTACGCGGGCCATCGCAGATCATCAAGACGCACCACAACGTCGGCGGCCTGCCTGACAAGATGAAGCTCAAACTGATCGAGCCGCTCAAAGATTTGTTCAAAGATGAAGTACGCCGGATCGGGCGCGATCTCGGAATGCCAGAAGACATCCTCCAGCGGCAGCCCTTCCCGGGCCCCGGCCTCGCGGTTAGGATTTTGGGTGAAGTAACAAAAAACCGCGCCGATCTGCTGCGTGAGTGTGACGAAATTGTCGTCGACGAAATCAAGAAGGCCGGGCTTTATCAGAAAATCTGGCAGTCGTTCGCCGTACTGTTGCCCGTGATGTCAGTCGGAGTGATGGGCGACCAGCGGACGTACGCCTACACCTGCGCAGTGCGAGCCGTACACTCTGAAGATGGAATGACGGCCGACTGGGTTCCTCTTCCCTACGAAGTTCTGAAGTCAATCTCGAATCGGATTGTGAATGAGGTACGCGGCGTGAATCGCGTGGTGTACGACATTACGTCGAAGCCTCCTGGGACGATTGAGTGGGAGTAGAAGCGAGGTTGAGGGCAGGCCATCGACCTGCCCTCAACTCTTTGCGATTTTTCCCAACCGCTACTGGTGATGCTCGTCCTTCTTGCTGTCCGGCGGCCTCTGGGCGGGCCGTTCCTGACGAGGGGGTGGCGGCGCTGCTTGACGCGGCTCCGGCCTCTGCTGGGGCTGTTGCTGCTTCCAGCGATCGAACTTCGATTCGTCCTCCCGCATTTGCGGCTCAGTCTTCGGGCGTTCAGGAGGCGCAGGTTTCGCCAGAGGATGCGACCAGTTCGAATCGGCCTGCCGCTCCGGACGCGGGTTCTGCTCGGTCTCCGCGCGCGGCGTGT
Source organism: Terriglobales bacterium (assembly GCA_035569025.1). Lineage (GTDB taxonomy): Bacteria > Acidobacteriota > Terriglobia > Terriglobales > Acidobacteriaceae > Acidiflorens. The sequence goes on along the minus strand of DATMNN010000047.1, from coordinate 16,413 downwards.
TCTGCACGTTGTTCTGCGCTGGCCGAGGCTGCTCGACCTGCGGCGCGGGGCGATTCCCCGGCTGTCCCGGCCGATTCGTGCGCCACGCTTCCGAACCGGGCCTGTCCGTCGGTTGCGCATCCCGCACAACTGGTGTTTCCGGCCGACCAGGGTTGGGTACGACAGGCTGATTGGGCTCCCGCGTTTGTCCCGGACGGACCGGCTCCGCCATCCGAATCTGCGATTGCGGTGGCCGCGCCTGCAACGGGTTTGTCCGCTGGTTGAACGGGATCACCGGCGGCGCGGGCGTTCTCTCCGCCACCACGCGGCGATTCGCAATCGCCGCCGGCGGCGCCACCGATGTGGGACGCCCCGCGCCGATCACGCTGGCCCGCTCCGGCCGCGCTTCCACCATATGCGTGACCGGAGCCTGCTCCAGTTCACGCTGCGGAACCATGGCAAGATTCCTCGCCACCGGACGCGCGTTGATGAACGTGTCGTGCGAGACCGATGTCACGCTATTCGTGACGCGCTGGTTCACATATGTAATATTCGTAACGTTGGTGCGATTGTTGACGGTGTAATAGTTGTAAACGTTCGTGACCCGCGTGACGTTCACTCTCGTGTTGGTGATGTTAATGTTCGTCACGTAGCGCGGACTCACGCGATACCCAGGCACGTACACTTCTCCGGGTCCGAGCGGAAACCACGCAACGGCGCCGACTCCGATCGACAAGTGGAATCCCCCGCCGCCTACAAAAGCAACCAGCGCCGGTGCATAGACCGGACGCACCACCACCGGCCCCGGCACCCAAGCCCAACGTCCTCGGACCTGGCACCAGCGCCCGTAGTGAAATGGCGCGAAGCCCCAGGGTTCGTCGTCGACCCAGGTCCATCCCCACGGAGCCACCCACACCCAGTGCCCGAATCGATAGGGCGCCCAGTCCGCCTGCACACCTGAAGGAACCCATACATGCCCGTAGTCACCGGCATACGACCAGCTTCCATATTCATCGAGATCTTCATATCCCGTCATTTCGCGGGAGACATAATTCGCGCTGTCGGCGCGGTCTTCGCGGCGATCGCGCTCCATTGCCCAGTTGGCAAAGTCGTCATATTGCGGAATCGAATCGAGGTCGTAGTTCAGATTGTCGTCGCCCGAAAAGCGCGCAGACTGTCCGGCGACAATCGTGTAATCCGATCCGCCGCCCACGGCCTTGCCGCGCCCGTGATACACGCTGACCACGGTCTGTTTGCCGTCGGGATAAACGTCGACCCGGTATTCGCCGTTGCTCTCGATCGTGAATGCGAGGTTCGGCGTATCCACCTCGAGGGCCTCGTCGTCATCGAGATGGCGAACATTCAGGATCATCGATCCTTGCGGAAGGCGCAATTGCAGCGCCCGGTCGTCGAGTTCCAGAAACGTAAGGCTGGTCTCACCATCCAGGCGAACCGCCGTTGAGCCGACGTGTAACTCGGCACGCGAGTTGCGGTCAGTCCAGAGATTGTCGCCGCTGGTCAGCGGACGGTTCGGCACAGCCGAAACCCAGTCCCCTTCTCCACCCGGCTGAAAGGAAACCGTTCCCTGCGCAAAGCTCATGCGAGCGACACGCGATGGCGGATCGGGCTGGTCTTGATTTTGATCTTGATTTTGGTTTTGATCTTGATACTGGTCCTGATCTTGAGCCCAGCTTGAAAACGAAAGAAGGAACACAACGCACAGCAACATCGCAAACAGCCTGGACGCATTCCGATTGCTGATCATGGGTTGCACGCCTCCGAAAGACTATAACCCGAAAGCTCCGTCAAAGTTGTGCTTCGACAGGCGTTGATCTTCCGTATGCGAGGCTCTAACATGTTGAAATGCCGGTTGATACCGAAGTCCAGACTCCTGTCTCCCCGCACATTCGCGCACCCCGCGGCACGACTCTCTCCTGCAAGGGATGGCAACAGGAAGCGGCCATGCGGATGCTGATGAACAATCTCGACGAAGAGGTCGCCGAGCGTCCGCAGGACCTCGTCGTCTACGGCGGCACGGGCAAGGCGGCGCGCAACTGGGACTGCTATCACGCGATCGTTCGCTCGCTGAAGGATCTTGCCAACGACGAGACACTGCTCGTGCAATCCGGTAAGCCGGTGGGAATGTTCAAAACGCATGAGTATGCACCGCGCGTGTTGATTGCAAATTCCAATCTCGTCGGCCACTTCTCCAACTGGGAGAAATTCAACGAACTCGAACGCGCTGGACTGATGATGTACGGCCAAATGACCGCGGGATCGTGGATTTATATCGGATCGCAAGGGATCGTGCAGGGCACTTACGAAACGTTCAACGCCGCAGGCGACAAACATTTCGGCGGAGACTTGACCGGGAAACTGATCGTCTCCGGCGGCATGGGCGGCATGGGCGGAGCTCAGCCTCTCGCGGCAACCATGACCGGCGCGGCGTTTCTCGGTATTGACGTCGATCCCGAACGGATCAAGAAACGTTTGAAGACAGGCTACTGCGATTTTCTCGTCACGCATCTGGACGAGGCGCTGCGCATTCTGAAGAACGCCGTCCGCAAGAAAGAGAACGTGTCGGTCGGGTTGGTAGGCAACTGCGCGGATATAATTCCGGAACTGGCCGAGCGCGGCGTAGTGCCGGACATTCTCACCGACCAGACTTCAGCGCACGATCCACTGAATGGATACGTTCCGAACGGGATGACATTCGAAGCCGCGCTAAAGTTGAGGGCGAGCGATCCCAAAACGTATCAGGAGCGGTCGCTCGACGCGATGGCCCGTCATGTGGAAGGCATGTTGCGCCTCCAGAAGATGGGCTCGGTCACGTTCGACTATGGAAATAACATCCGAACCTTTGCTCACCAGCGCGGAGTTACAAACGCATACGACTTCCCCGGATTTGTTCCGGCCTATATTCGACCTCTGTTCTGCGAAGGCCGCGGGCCGTTTCGCTGGGCCGCTCTCTCCGGCGAACCTTCGGACATCGCCATCACTGACGATCTGGTGCTCGAACTATTCCCCGAGAATCGCAGCCTGCGCCGCTGGATTGAACTCGCACGCAAGCGGATCAAGTTCCAAGGCCTGCCAGCTCGCATCTGCTGGCTGGGATACGGCGAGCGCGCACAGTTTGGGTTGGCGATCAACGACCTCGTGAAGAAAGGAAAGATCAAAGCACCAATCGTCATCGGCCGCGATCATCTTGATTGCGGCAGTGTCGCGTCGCCGTTCCGCGAAACCGAAAGCATGAAAGACGGCAGCGATGCGATCGCCGACTGGCCTCTGCTGAATGCCATGGTCAATACGGCGGCGGGCGCGTCCTGGGTTTCGATTCACAACGGAGGCGGCGTCGGCATCGGATACTCGCTACACGCTGGACAAGTCACCGTGGCCGATGGAACCGATATGATGGCGCAACGTATCGAGCGCGTCCTGACCACCGATCCCGGCATGGGAGTCATTCGCCACGTGGACTCGGGGTATGAGGAAGCCAAGGAGTTCGCCGCGAGTCACGACGTCAAGATTCCGATGGCGCGGTCATGAACGCTCATCACGGAGACACAGAGGCACGGAGAAATCGTACCTTGAATCTTCCTCGGAGCGGCAATGCCTAAGCCCGCCGGTCTGCTCCTTATCAACATCAGCCAACTGTTGCCACTTCGCTCGGCGAACAGAGGTCCCAGGCGCGGAGCTTCCCTTTCCGACCTAGGCATCATCGAGAATGCCGCTGTCCTCTCCATCGGCGGAAAGATCGTCTCGGTTGGCAAAACTAAAGACGCCCTGCGCGATCCCTGGCTTAAGAAAAATCGTAAGAAGGTAACTGAGATCGACTGCGCCGGACGCGTCGTCTTGCCGGGATTTGTTGATTCCCACACGCATCCTGTATTTATGGAACCGCGCCTGGTCGATTTCGAGAAGCGCATCTCCGGCGCGAGCTATGAGGAAATCGCCCAGGCAGGCGGAGGCATTCGATCCAGCATTGAGGGCGTGCGCAAAGCAAGCAAGCCGGTCCTTACCAAGAAGATAATCGACACACTTCGTGACCTCGCTAAACACGGCACAACCACTGTGGAAGCGAAGTCTGGTTATGGACTCAGCCTCGAATCGGAACTCAAGTCGCTGCAAGCGGTCCGCGCGGCGGCCAAACAATGGCCGGGAACTGTTGTTCCAACATTTCTCGGCGCGCATGTAATCCCCCCGGAGTATCGCGGCCGCTCACAAATTTACGTTGAACTCGTCTGTAAGGAGATGATTCCTGCGGTTGCTAAAGCTAAGCTGGCGAAGTTTGTCGATGTCTTCTGCGATCGCGGAGCCTTCAGCGCCAGCGAATCCGAACAGATATTCCGGGCAGCGCGGGATCACGGACTCAGCCTTCGCGCCCACATGGGCCAACTCAGCGAGACGCGACTCGAACCGTTCCTGAAATTTCGTCCCGCGTCGCTCGATCACATGGATTACGTCAACGACGCCGACCTGCCGGCACTCGCGGCCAGTGACACCGTCGCAACGCTCGTGCCGGGCGCGAATTACTTTCTTGGACTAAGCGGTTATCCCGACGCGCGCAAGCTGATCAACGCTGGTGTCGCCGTAGCGCTTGCGACCGATTACAACCCGGGAACCTCGCCGACCATCAATATGTCGATGGCGATGTCTCTTGCATGCACGCACATGAAGATGTCGCCCGCGGAGGCGATCAACGCAGCGACTATCAACGGCGCACACGCACTTCGCCTTGCCGATCGTAAGGGCAGCATTGAACCGGGTAAGGACGCAGACATGGCCGTCTTCGATGTGAGAAACTATAAGGAGATTCCGTACTGGTTCGGCGTAAACCGGTGCGTGCAGACGATCATCGGTGGGGTGGCCAGCACGTAGGCTCCGGTGCGAACCGAGCCGCACTTCCCGTCGTACAACAAGCAAGACAATTTTGTTAACCCTGAAATTTGATGCAGGAGAACCACGCTTAATGAAACGTTTCGTATTGTTATGTGGTGTTTTGTTTTCTTTTCTAAGCTCTAGCCTTGCGCAGCGATTGCCGGAACTGGCATGTCCCATAAACTACAAGCTGACGTTCGCTCCCGACTTCGACAAGAACCTTTTCGCCGGCCAGGAATCGATCTCCATCGAGATACTGAAGCCGACGTCGGAAATCGTTCTGAACGCCGCGGAAATTGATTTCCTCAGCGTGTCGGTCACCAGCGCAGGCAAGACACAGAAAGCCGAAGTCTCGCTTGATAAATCTAAACAGTTTGCCACGCTCGCTGTTGGACAACCGCTTGCCGCGGGACCTGCGACCATCCAGGTCCACTTCACCGGCCTGCTGAACGACGAGTTACGCGGATTCTATCTCGGCAAAGACGAAAAAGGACGCAAGTACGCCGTGACGCAGTTTGAATCCACTGACGCGCGACGCGCTTTTCCGTCGTTCGACGAACCGGCCTACAAAGCTACTTTCGATATCGCGATCATCGCTGACAAGAAACACGTCGCCCTATCGAACGCACGAACCATCAGCGACAAGCCGGGTCCTTCGGAAGGCAAACACACGGTTAAGTTTGCCACCTCCGCGAAAATGTCCTCTTATCTGGTCGCGATTGCGGTCGGTGAATTTGAGGCTGTGGAAGGCGAGTCGGACGGCATCCCGATTCGCGTGTGGGGCACACCCGGCAAAAAGCAGATCAGCGGATTCGCACTCGAAGCCGCCAAGTCGTTCATGCATTACTATGACGGGTATTTTGGAATCAAGTATCCATTCGGAAAACTCGACGTGATCGGCCTGCCCGACTTTGAAGCGGGCGCCATGGAAAACACGGGCCTCATCACTTTTCGCGAGGCTCTCCTCCTGGTCGACGAGAAGCGCGCATCCATCGCGCTGAAGCGCGAAGTAGCGGACGTCCTTTCGCACGAAATGGCGCACATGTGGTTCGGCGACCTCGTCACCATGCAATGGTGGGACGACATCTGGCTCAATGAAGGTTTCGCCACGTGGATGTCGCCCAAGCCCGTTGCCGCATGGAAGCCGGAGTGGCATGTGGAACTCGAAACCGTGCGCGACACAATCCATTCGCAGGCGGTTGATTCGCTCCAGCACACGCGTCCAATTCAGCAGGCAGCAGAAACTCCCGAACAAATTCAGGAACTCTTCGACGGCATCGCCTACGGCAAAACGGCGGCGGTCCTGCGCATGCTCGAAGCCTACATTGGGCCCGACAGTTTTCGCGCCGGTGTCCAGCAATACCTGAAGCAACACGCCTACGCCAACGCCACCGCGACCGACTTCTGGACTACGCTGGCCAAAGCCTCCGGCAAACCTGTGGATCAGGTCATGCCGACCTTCGTCCAACAGGCCGGACTACCTTTCGTCGCCGTGCATGCCGAATGTCGATCCGGCGCGACGCAGGTTACCCTCCGCCAGCAGCGCTATTTCTTCGACCGCGAGCGCTTCAATCGCGAAGAGTCCAACGAACTGTGGCAGGTACCGGTCTGTCTGAAACAAGGCAGCTCCACCAATGCTGCCGCCACCTGTCGCCTGCTTACCGAGAAGGAATTGCAGTTTGATTTGCCCGGCTGCGGAAACTGGACGCTCGCCAACGCCGGCGCGCAGGGCTTCTACCGTTCAGGATATGACGCCTCTAACCTCCGCGCGATCACATCTGACTTGGAGAAAAGCATGACACCCGCCGAACGGATCATGCTCCTCGGCGACGTCTGGGCTTCCGTTCGAGTCGGGAAAAAACCGGTGACTGACTATCTCTCGCTTGCAGAGGGGCTCCGCAACGAGACCACTCGGCCCGTGATGAGTGAACTTGTCGGGCAACTCGAATACATTGACCATTACCTGACCTCAGACGAAGATCGGCTTCGCTACTCCGCATGGGTGCGGGACCTGCTGGCGCCGTCTATTCGACGCCTCGGATTCGATTCGAAGCCTGGCGAGAGCGAAGAAGATAAGCAGTTGCGTTTCCAGGTCCTGCAGGTGGCTGGGGCGATCGGCCAGGATCCGGAAGTATTGGCATGGGCGCGCCAGTGGACCGAGCACGCACTTGCCGGCAACACAGCATTTGACAACACCACTGCCGAGACAGCCTTCCCGCTGGCCGCCCGCGATGGTGATTCCGCACTGTACGACCGCCTGCTGGAAAAGCAAAAGCAGGTACAGACCCCAGAAGACTTTTACGTTTACATGGGCGCCCTGCTTTCCTTCCGCGACCCGAAACTGATTGAGCGCAACCTGAATCGCGCGCTCTCGCCCGATGTCCGCACCCAGGACACAGTCGGAGTCATCGGCGACATCATGGACCTGCCCAACGGCGGCACCCTGGCCTGGGACTTCACCAAAGCCCACTGGGACGAAATTTCAAAACTGAGTGGCGGATTCGCCGGCGCCGGAATCGTCCAGGCCACATCAACGTTCTGCAGCGCCGAAGAAGGTGAACAGGTTCAGGAATTTTTCACCGCGCATAAGGTTCCCAGCGCCGAGCGAGGACTTAAGCAGTCCCTGGAGAGCATTCACAACTGCGCGGACTTGAAGTCGCAGCAGAGTCCCCGTCTGGCGCAGTGGCTCAACGATCACGCAGTTCGGGTTGGTCAGTGAGCAAGTCGTTTGAGCGAATCGCACGCGGGTTGCTATAATTCGAAAGTTCCGTAAGTTCCCTGCGCAACGGCAGTTTCTGGTTCTGGGCATTGCGCCCGCATCAGCAACCGGGACACGGTCACCCAGATCGATCCTGGACTGGTTGAGAATCGCCGTGCGCATCCGAAGTGGCCAGGTAGCTCAGGTGGTAGAGCGCAGCCCTGAAAAGGCTGGCGTCGGGGGTTCAACTCCCTCCCTGGCCACCAAATCATCTGAAATCAATCGCTTATTTCGCATTGTTAATCCATCACATCTTCTCAAAATCTCATTAATCGATAATCTTCGATGTTCGTAATCTTCTGTGTTCATTGGATTTAAGGATTGGTAGAGCGCAGCCCAGAAGGGCTTGGCGTCAACGAAATCTATTAGCAAGTCTCGTCCTTATTGATTCTGTTTGGAGGAATGCGATGCGAGAGACTCCGAAGAACCCATCCGAGTTCCAATGGCTACCGCCGTTGCAAGGCGATCACGCGTCAACGAGGGCCGAACCAGATGAAGGCGATTACACCGAGCAAGAGTATTAAGAAGATGATGGCGGTGCGAGACCGCCACCATGACTTTGTTCCTCGTTCGATTCTGGATGGGGGCTCAAGACCGTGAATCTCGTAATAGATCTCTTCATCGGTCAAATCGTTAATATTGCGATGGGGCTCTTGGTCTTTCAGCATAATCACAGTCTCATCAGCGCACCCGAACTCACCTGTTCAAGAGAGCTAGTACAAACTTGTCGAACTCAAAAACCCGGTAATCGATCCGGCAGACGACAAGATCGCCCCTTCGCGGCCCGCCGCATCCACTCCTTGAGCTTCTTGCGTGCACGTGCAAATTGCGCCTTCACAGTTCCGTGTGGCATTCCGAGGATCTGCGAAGTTTCACGTACCGACAAACCGTCAATCGCGCGCAGTTGAAATGTTCTCCGTAGGGTGGGAGACAACCGACCATGAAAACGCATCAAGTATGTGCTCAGCTCAGCATTTCGATACTCATCTTCGGGATTAGGTCGTCCATCGGTGAGTCGCTCCAACACTGGTAGGATCTGAACCTCTCCGATTGACCCGTCGAGAGGCACGTGGACGTGGCGTAGGCGCTTTCGCAGCTTCATTCGAGCGCTGTTGAGTACGATGGCGGTCACCCAACTAGACATCTGTGACTGCCGTTTGAACTGGTTCAGGTGCGTATAGGCAGCGAGAAGAGCATCCTGAACCGCATCCTCAGCGTCGGCTTGGTTGCCCAAGAGTCGGTACGCCTGTCTGTAAAGAACTGGAAGCCCACCTGACAAGACTTGCTCCAACGCCTGAGTTGCCTCTTCGCTGCATGAAATCTCCAGATGTTCGTCAGTTCCGAGAGATGCATTTGTGTGTTCCATGTCTTCCCTTCAGCTCGGCCGCCGAAGATGCAATCTGCGCGGCGTGCAAAGCCAGCCAGCGTCGATTCGAACCATCGAGTACGACGATCATCAAGCCGGCCCTCCAAACGTCCATGATGAAATGCAATGTGCTTGCCACAATCCAAGAGCGGCAACTCAATGAGTTTTCAGAGCGCGAGAAAACCATCAGAGTTAAAAAGTCAGATTTGTCGCTGACAGACTTGACACCTCACTAGGAGACGAAGAGATTGACGAATGTCACGGCCGTCGTGGAATGGAAGGGAACCAGTTGTGCGAGAGCTATTTTCACTTGGACTAGAAAGTGCATCTCCGAACTCCAAGCGTTCGCAAGACCGCTTAGGAATGGAGATGATGACCTTTGCTCGCTGCGGTTTTTCTGGTTACGGTTACGCTCTGGATCCAGTGCGCCGGGATCGCGGTGCTTGTTTATTGGGCGAGAGCCAGCATTGAGCGCGGGGTCGCGCGCCTGAGCTCATTGCGCGCCGCCGTCTTGATGATTCGGTTCTCGACCTTGGTCACTGTTCTGCATTTCTTACACGTTTTCGGTCGCTTCGAACTTGCCGATAAGGGGACACTGTTCTTGGATGAGATTGGTGACATTCCGTTGCTATTGCAACCCAAGTTGCTGCGAGTTTTACAAGAACAGGAGTTCGAGCGACTCGGAAGTGGTCGGACGCACCGTGTAGACGTCCGGGTAGTGGCCGCCACACATCGAGACCTGGAGCAGATGGTCAAGGGGAACGAGTTTCGTAGCGATCTTTACTACCGGCTTAATGTATTCCCTATGTTGCTGCCGCCTTTGCGAGCGCGCCAGGAAGACATACGCAAGCTGGTCACTCATTTCGTCGATTTTCATGGCCGCAAGATCGGCAAGCGTATCGACCATATTGGAGAAGAAACGATGGCGGCACTGCTCTCGTACCCGTGGCCGGGAAATGTGCGGGAGCTACAGAACTTGATCGAACGTGCTGTGATCCTTTCGAGCGATGGCGAGCTCCCTAATCCGCTACCATCAAACCGTCAAGACACGGAAACTCTGGTCCCAAACTCGACCATTCGGCAAATCCCGCCATTACCGACACCGATTAGAGGTGAGTTTGTGACCCCTACCGAAGCCGAGCGAGAAGACATTTTGAGGGTACTCGAAGAGCGTAACCGGGTCGTCGGAGATAACGACAGAACGAGCGTTGCTGACGAATATGAAAGAATGCAGCGCGATGAGATCATACGGGCGCTCGCCGTTTGCAAGGGGCGCGTCGGTGGTGCCGACGGTGCTGCCGTTCGCCTAGGAGTGAACCGCACGACTTTGCTCTGGCGCATGAAGAAATACGGAATCTATGCGAAGCAATATGCTTATCCGCAGCGCGCCTCTTCATCGAGCCCTCACGCGTAGCCTCGGGGCGTGCCATTGTTCCACTCGACGACATCTGGGTGACGGCAGATTTCAAGGAAACTCAGCTCAAATACATGCGCCCGGGTCAATCTGTGAACATTCATGTTGATACGTTCGGTCGCGACTACCAAGGGACGGTCGAGAATCTTCCGGGCGCCGCCGGAACGTTATTCAGCCTTCTGCCACCTGAAAATGCCAGCGGCAACTTTGTCAAAGTCGTTCAAAGGCTCCCAGTGCGGATTCGTTTCAATCCCGAGCAAGATCCTCAACATCTGTTACGGCCAGGCATGTCGGTCTAACCCCAGGTCACAGTGCGATGACAGCTATCGGACCTTGGAGCCTCAGTATCAGGAACACTAATCGCAACTCTCAAATCACGAAAGGTGAAACATGACTCTCGAAACATCGCTCATAGACTCAGCACTTAGGAATTGGCAGGCGACCATTGATCGCGCGGGCAAACTCTTTGGAAAGTTGTCACCAGAGCAACTGCTAGAGGAAGTTGCACCTGGAAAAAACCGGCTGATTTATCTGTGGGGTCACCTCACGGCATTTAATGACGCTCTCATTCCGCTTCTTGGCTTCGGGCCCAGGATCCATCCGGAGCTTGACCTAATGTTCGTGTCGAACCCAGATCGGACTGTTCCAACCATATTGTTAGGCGAGGATTTGAAAACTATCTGGCAAGAGACCAGTCAGCTTCTGTGGACAGAATTTGTGAAGCTCTCGGTCGCCGACTGGTTGCAGAAGCATGGTGCCGTATCTGAAGAAGACTTCTTGCGGGAGCCGCATCGCAATCGGTTCACCGTTCTGCTCGGCAGAACGGGGCATATCGCCTATCACCTAGGCCAGGCAAAGCTCTGGGAGAGAGCGCAAACGTAGAACATAAATTGAAAACGGACTGTCGCTATGCGTGACGGGGTAACCTTCAAACGCAGTCGCGGAGGCAAACAACTGGAGTGACGTTATGGCGAAGCTGATCGAATTCTATCTTCGTGGTCCTGTCCCGAAGAAGAAGATGAAGCCGGTACCCATCGAGCAGCGCGGAAATCTAGTCGAGTTTCCCAAGGAACATTCACCGCGCAGTCTAAGACTGAGGACACTAGCTCTGAAGATCGATGATCTTTGATCTTCGTATTTCCCTACAGATGTTAAGGTTACTGGATCGGTACACCGCAGACCAAACGGGCGTGGCGTCTGCCGTTTAGCATAGCTTTCTAGGTATGAATTCGTCTGCGATCTTATGGCATTTCAATATTGGGGGATACAAGTCAATTCTTGATCAAAGATTTGGTTCTAATGGGCGCCTCCTGCTGGATAGCCGCAGAGGCTCTGAGTGCCGTCGGAGGGACAATCAACCAGTCAGTCTGACCTGTCGTGACCTGTCGATACACGGAAAGATTTCGGAATCGACGGCTCATGAACTGCTGGTCAGTCAGCTTTTTGCTTTTTCGAACTCCTTGGCCAGCACGTGCCTCATGCGGAAGCTGAATCCGGCCGGCATCTCGAATCTGTGCTCGTCGGCCAGCAAGACAAGCACATTGTGCGTGCTGTCCAGCAGCACCGCACACTTGCGGCACTGCTCCAGGTGGACCTCAAGCAAGCGCCGCATGCGTGGAGACATGTCGTCATCGAGATAATTCGAGATCTCCCGGCGAACCTCTTCGCAACTCAGGGTGATCATGGCTGTGCCTTTCTTAATCCAGTGTGCCTGGCCCATGACCGCGAAACAAAGTAATCGCGAACCATTAGTCGGGCGCGCAAAAGTCGAGTCTTTACCGCCGGCACGGTTATTTCCAGTGCAGCCGAGGTTTCGGCAATGTTGAGTTCGTCGATGTCGCGCAGGATCAGCACCTCCCGGTATATCTCCGGAAGCGCCGCCAATGCTTCCTCAAGACGCGCTGCGAGTTCCTTTTGTGCGAGCGCTTCGACGGGAATCTCTCGCCACTCGGCCAGTTCAATTGGAGTATATTCGCCCTCGTTGTCGGGGGACTTTAGAAGCTCCAAAGACACCTCGCGTCTTCGTCGCAAACGCATCCGGGCCTCGTTCCCCACGATGCTCAGTAACCAGCTAGAGAATTTTGCCTCCCCACGGAATGTGCGCAAGCCTCTGAACGCCTTCAGGATCGCCTCTTGCGACACCTCTTCGGCGTCGGCCTCGGTCCGCAAAATCGCATAGGCCGTGTAATACACCCGCCGCTCGATCGGTGCAATGAGTTCGTAATACCGTTCATGATTTCCAGCCAGGATCTCGGCGATGAGCTCTCGCTCGCCCTCCAGGATGCGATCATTTTCGGATTCTCTTACCAGGGTGTTCTGCATTCGCAGACAGCCGCGCAGTCCCACTACTGGTGGGCATGTCAGAGTCGAGTCCGATGGTAGGATTCACGACCTGCCGGAAAGTTTCAGAGTCTCCGACTGGACTGGACGTACAGACTTCTGAAACGGTCGAAACTTATCGAATGCTGTGGCATCAGATTCAAATGCGAGGTGGGCGTGCCTGTTACCGATGCTGATCTCATTTCACCCGTCGAAGAAACTCAGAAATCATCCTCTCCATCCTTGCTGCTCTCGAGCGCAGCTTTTGTCGGCAGCCTTGTAGAAGGAGCGTGTGCAATCCTCGTTGCAAGTGCGTCCGCCAAGCTCTTCGTCGGACTCGGAGCTGTAGCGGGCGCAGTAAAGGCTTCGCGCTTGCACTCCGATATCGTGCGTGTTCCAGTCCTACTCGTTTCGGCTGCCGCCGCATTGATTACGCTGTTGGTCTTGTGGAACGCGTGGCGTGCCCGAAACCGGTCTGCCGCTCGGTGGCGAAAGAAGCCAATGACGTTGCGTGCGAAATTCAGCTTTGCCATTACCCTCGTGGCTTCTGTGCTGACAGTTGCGCTTGTGGTCGGCGAGGTGATCGAGCATCCGATCTTCCATGTTCACTAGTGGCGGTCCTCGCCGAAGCCGACTAATAGTGGACAACCAATCCTCCCGAGACGACGACATTGTGCTGCTGTGTGCGCTGAACTGGAACGCCGAAGCTGGGCGTTTTTGACGGGTAGAAAGTCCCGAACCTCGCCTCTGAAGCCGATCGGGAACAGCAGTTGGAGCCGGGTACGGACGTCGATTCCGCCGCCAAATTACGCTGTTGCGGCGCTTCGCTGTATCTCCGTGTTAGCAACTCCGTTTTGCACTACGCTACTTCCTTCGTAAAGTCCGTATCCGAAGCCGCCGGATAGCCATGGCGACGCGGGCGCGTGGTTAAAAAACCGGGCTCGCAACGAAGGCGTCACAAACAACGTTGCGAAACTGGTGATGGCGCTGAGTTGTGCGCTCTCTACCCTAATGACTCGGCCCGGCAGCGAACGGGAACTCCAGGAGCAAAGCGGTGTTTCCGCTGGATAAGCGGCGCGCGTAGTCGACAGAATACGCGATGCTTCTACCGAAACTCAGCTTCTGGTTCGAAGTGGTTGTGGCTCGCGGAATGAATTCTGCGCCGAGCAGTAAGTCAAGCTCATTCTTCTCCTCTTTAGCAAAGGTGAGACAGCACGTCCACAACATCACCATTAGCACACTGTGAATCAACTGCACACCTCGCAAACCCGATCAAGGATAACTGGAGGATGCTGATCGAGCCAGTTAGTTACAGATCTCGGAAGCGCGAGTGCCTCGGAAACTTTTTTCCATGTCCTGAATCATTCCGTCACGCCCGAAGTGGGCGAATCGCCAACGCAAAGAGAGATCAAATGAACAGGAAACTGATGATGATGCTGGCTTCGTGTGTTCTGGTGAGCTCAATCAGCGTTTTTGCTCAGGACGCCGCGAAGCAAGATGGCATGCAAAAAGAGGAAACAAAACAAAATGAGATGAAGCAGGACTCCATGGGGAAAGACGAAATGAAACAAGATTCCATGGGGAACGACAGCATGAAGCACGACCAGATGACAGAAGACAAGAAACAGAAGAAGGCCCACAAGGCCAAGAGGTCGAGCAAGAAGGACACAATGGGCAAAGACGAGATGAAGCACGACGGCAACATGAAGCAGGGCGACAGTATGCAGAAAGACGAAATGCAGCACTGAGTTCAAATGGCGCTTTTGGCCTACCCGACCGCAATCCAACCCAAACCAAAACAAGACACGAGGCTCAGAGCCTCAGACTACACAACTATCAAAGGAGAAGTGATCATGCAGGTAACGCAGAAAGATGAACACCAGGGACGCACTGGTGAAAATATGTCCACCAGCGGCGGACTTGCGATCAACAACCATAACAACGGAGGGAAGAGCGTAAGCATGAGGAGATGGTCGAAACGGGCAACCACAGTGCTGCTCGCTGCAACGGCGGCGGCAATCATGTTCTTTTCGGCTGCGACATCTGCGGCAGCGCAAGAGGAAGGCCGACTCTTACGTGCAGGGAATGGTCCCGGGCCTGCGGCGAATGGGCCGGGTCCCGGATGCAACATCATTCCGCCCCTGGCCTCAATAGGAACGAAAGTAGACATTTCACAGTTTCCTCCGGCCGACTCGCTCACGAATCCGGATCTGGCAGGGCCTGTCCAGTTGCTGAAATCAGGTAAGTTCGACATACCGATCGAAGAGCTGACGAAAGTGAATGTGCCTGCCGGTACCCCCAGAGGAACAATTACGCTGCCCCTGTTCAAGGGTGCGGTGAACACTCCTTTTGGTCTGAAGCCCATGTGGTACATCATCCTCGATGCAGGTGACCAAGCCGAAGCGGAGCGCCTTGGCGTGAACTTCTCCAAGAAACTGCACAACGCTGGCGACGCTGCACGGCCCGCCACGCTTCGCGCCGACGGAACGTTCCTTTTCGAATCCGGCCTCGTAGACTTCAGTCCGAACCGGCAGGTCCAGGCCGGCTCTAAGGAACGACCGTTCCCCCCCAGCATCGCTCAGCCGGGCTCGGTCGGCGACGCCGATTACAGCCCGCTGGTAAACGTCGGTGGCATCATTTACGACGCCCCCGTTGTCGCCGCTGCTGTGGAAGATGCATTCATCAACTTCCCAAACGGTCACCCGAACTACAGCCTCGTACATGATCAGGTGGTCGCCATTGATCCGGCGAATCGGACAGTCACCCTCTCCCTGATTAACGGCTATAGTTTTGGCAAGCCGGTCTTCTACATCTCGACTGAGTCAAGCGATCCGACTGTGTCTGCGATCGAGGGGAACACTTTCGCTCCCCGTTTGCGCAAAATCGAAACCGGGGTCGACGACATCGATCGTAGCGCTGTCGAGCGGATCTTCATCGCGACGAACGGCGCGTCAGACGGCGGCTGCCAGAATCCGCAGCGTCAGGGTCTGGGCGCCGCGCTTTTGGACGGGCATCGGCCGAACAACACGTTTGGTGGCATTCCCACGACTGCGACCGATTACAGTCCAGTCTGGGACGCCAACGTGTACGAGTGGACCGATGAAGCCATCAGAAAGGGGTATCGCGGTCTCCTGACCGAGGAGTTCCGCATTTTGAAAATGGCGAGAGACGGATACATCACCGGACCTAATGGTGCGCCGTACGGCAGTTTCGGCCCCGTAATCGTGTGCGGTGTCGCCGCTCGGCTTAACTGAACAAAACTGGCGAGGCGCCAGTTTCACAGAAACGGGGCGGCGGATTCCAACCGCTCGCTCCGTTTCCTTATTAATCAGTGCGCGATTAATCAGTGCGCGCGCCGCCGCCTTTGAGTGCGGCAGCCTGTGCGGATGCAGGAGGGAATGATCGTTGGCCAGAGGTGTGCTATGCGCGGAAGCGGCGGACGCCTGATTGATTCTGGGCTGGGAGTCGGTGACAGGCGAGCGTTCTAACCAACTGAACTACGTCCCCTCTTGCTTTTCATACGGTTAGGGCGAAACCCGCATGTTTGCTGTCTGCTCGTTTCCGGTGTTCTCCTTGAGTCGTTTTACTTGTGGCCGCCATTCGCGAAGATGGTTTCTCCCGTGAGCCACCCAGCATCATCCGAGGCAAGAAGTACGGCCACGCGCGCGATGTCCTCGGGTTGGCCGACGCGGCCCAACG
>DATMNN010000046.1:0-3803 GCA_035569025.1 Terriglobales bacterium | reverse complement strand
GCGGAGGCCGACAAGGCCATCGCGCTAGAGAACGATGCGCTCGATGCGATGGCGATTCACGCGGCCATCGAGCTGATAGCTGACCGCTCTCCCGATGCCTGGTTTGCGAAGATTCGGGAGATCAATCCGGGTTATGGCGAGGCATACGCCCATGTGGCCCGTCAGTTCGAACTGCATTACCGCTACGAGGACGCAGTCACGTATTACCGCAAAGCGATCAAGTCTGATCCGCGGTTGTGGGCGGCACATTCGGCGCTGGGAATCGATCTGATGCGCTTGGGCAATGAAGAAGAGCCGTTCAAGGAGCTTGAGCTGAGCTACAACAACGGTTATCGCGATGCCGCGACGGTGAATAGCCTACGGCTGCTGGACAGCTATAAGACCTTCGATACGTTTCGTGACCACGCAACGATTCTGAAACTGCACAAAACGGAAGCCGCGCTGCTGCTGCCGTACCTGCAGGCGGAACTGCATACGATTCTTGCCACCTACGAAAAGAAATACCGCATGAAGCTTCCTGGCCCCGTGCAGGTAGAGGTTTATCCGAACCACGAGGATTTCGCGGTGCGAACTATGGGGATGCCGGGACTGGGGGCCCTTGGGGTTACATTCGGCGAAGTGGTGGCGATGGATAGCCCCTCAGCACGCAAGCCTGGGGATTTCAACTGGGGCTCGACGCTTTGGCATGAGATGAGTCACGTGTTCATCCTGACGGCCACGAATCATCGCGTACCGCGCTGGTTCACAGAAGGACTGGCCGTGCACGAGGAAGGCGAGCGCTCGCCGGAGTGGAAAGACCGCGTGACTCCGGAGGTGCTGCTCGCCATTCGCGACAGGAAACTGTTGCCGGTGACCACGCTCAATCGCGGCTTCGTCTCTCCTGAGTACCCGTCACAGGTAATCGTCTCCTACTTCCAAGCCGGCAGCATCTGCGACTTTGTGAAGGACAAGTGGGGTGAAGAAAAACTGCTCGACATGGTCCACTCGTATGGAAAGCTGCAGACGACTCCGCAGGTGATCGAGCAGGATCTTGGAGTTGCGCCGGACGAGTTCGACAAGCAGTATCTCGCTTGGATCGGCAAGAAATATGGGGCCGAGGCTGCACACTTCGACGAGTGGCGGCAAAAGCTGAAGGCGCTGGTTGCCGCGGCGCAACAGAAACAGTACAACATCGTGTTGGAGCAGGGCCCGGCCGTACTGGCGATGTATCCGGAATATACAGACGAAGCGAACGTCTACGTGTTAATGGCCGACGCGGACAAAGCGCGAGGCGACGACAAGTCTGAGGCAGCCATCCTCACGGCATATGAACACGAGGGCGGCCACATGCCGGCGGTGCTGAAACGTCTGGCTACGTTGGAAGAGGCCGCTGGACAACCGGTCGAAGCGGCTGCAACACTCGAGCGCGTGAATTACATTTACCCGGTCAAGGACGAGGACTTGCATCGGCGATTGGGCGACCTGCTGTTTGCGGAAAAACAGTATGAAGGAACAATCCGCGAATACAACGCTCGTATCGCATCGAATCCTGTAGACAAGGCCGGCGCCGAGTTCAATCTGGCACAAGCGTATTTTGCCGCTGGACAACGGGACAAGGCGCAGGAAAGTGTACTGGCCGCGCTCGAAACCGCTCCCGGCTACCGGCCGGCACAAAAGCTGTTGCTGGAGTTGCAACGGCTGCCCGCAAAATCCAACTGAAGAGGAAGGAAATCGATGGTTTCCATGGCCGGATTGAATCAGGACGCTGCTGTTCTCCAGAAACGTCTCGAGCGATTCCACGCAGTGCGCGAGGAAATCCTGAAGCAGGTTCGCGAGGTGATCGTAGGCCAGCAGGAAGTGCTGGACCAGATATTGATCGGCATCTTTATAGGTGGACACTGCCTCTTGACCGGCATGCCGGGCACCGCAAAAACGCTGATGGTGCGGACGATCGCCGAAGCGCTGGGACTGCAGTTCCGGCGTATTCAGTTCACCCCAGACCTGATGCCATCCGATATCACCGGCACCGACATCATCGAGGAAGATCTAACGACCGGACATCGCAAGTGGACCTTCGTCGAAGGGCCGATTTTTGGCAACATCCTTTTGGCCGACGAGATTAACCGCACGCCTCCGAAGACTCAGTCCGCTCTTCTCGAGGCAATGCAGGAGCATTCCTGCACAGTGCGCGGGCATCTCTATCGGTTACCGGCGCCATTCTTTGTACTGGCGACCCAGAACCCAATCGAATTGGAAGGAACATATCCGCTACCAGAAGCGCAATTAGACCGTTTCCTGTTCAATGCGATCTTGGAGGACCTGAGCGCGGAAGACGAATTGAAGGTGATCGACCGGACGACGGCAACGCGGGTTACTAAGATCGAAGCCGTGGCTACGGCCGAAGATTTGCTCGACTTCCAGCAACTCGTGCGCATGGTGCCCATTGCTGAAACACTTTCGTGGTACGTCGTGAGCCTGGTGCGCGCCACGCGGCCGAAAAGCGAAAACGCGCCCGAATTCGTGAAGAAATATGTAAATTACGGAGCCAGTGTCCGCGCAGCTCAATTTGTGGTGCTGGCAGCGAAGGCGCGGGCGCTCTCCCACAAGCGCTATCACGTGACCTACGCAGACATCACTTCGGTGCTGGTGCCGGTGCTGCGGCACCGCATTCTTCTGAACTTCCACGCTGAATCCGACCGGATCGACGCGGACGAGATCCTTAAGAAGCTCATCGCACATGTGCAGAGGCCAAAGGAGAGTTGATGCAGCGGTTCCTGGATCCCAATGTTCTCGCGGGCATCGCCTCGCTAGACCTGGTGGCGAAGACGGTAGTAGACGGCTTTGTCGCCGGTTTGCACCGCTCCCCAGACTTCGGCTTCAGCCAGGAGTTCGCAGAGTATCGCGCCTACACGCCGGGAGACGACCTGCGCCATGTGGACTGGAACCTGTTTGCACGGACCGAACGCTGTTACCTGAAGCGCTATCGCGGAGAAACGAACAGCCAGCTCACGGTGCTGCTGGACGCGAGCAACTCGATGCAGTACACCTCTGGTCCGCCGAGGAAGATGGACTATGCGCGTTACATCGCCGCGTCGCTATTTTATCTCGCCATCCACAATCAGCGCGATGCGGCGGGTTTGATCGTTTTTGACAACGAGGTGCGGGAGTACATCAAACCTTCCACGCGTCCGGGACAGCTTGCGCGGCTCTTCGCGGCACTCGACCAAGCCGAGCCACGCGCGGTGACAAATTTTATTAAACCTTTCAAACACCTTCAGACCCATCGACACCGTCGCGGCATTGCGATTGTGATCTCGGATTTTTATGAGGAGCCTGAAACCATCGTACCCACCATTGCGCAGCTGCGGTTTCATGGGAATGACGTGGTGTTGTTTCATATTCTCGATCCGCAAGAGGTTCTGCCGGTGCTCAACGGATCGGCGATTCTTATTGATCTCGAAACCAATCGAAAGATCGAAGTCGTTCCCGAATATACGAAGACTACCTATCGCGCGAAGGTAGATGCGCATATCGAACAGCTTCGCTCGCGCGCACGCGGGGCGGGTATGGATTATCAGTTGCTCGTTACCAATCAGCCGCTCGATAATGCGCTGCGCGAGTATCTTTCGCTGCGGCAGGCGGGTAACTAATGGGCTTTCTCGCGCCATGGTTTCTGGGTGGGTTGGCAGCGCTGGGGGTGCCGATCTTTTTGCACCTGCTGCGACAGCACCGAGCTATGCCGCGGCCGGTAAGCTCGCTGATGTTCTTCGAGCGAGGTACGCAGAGCTCGACCCGCTACCGGCGGCTCAGGCATCTCCTGTTAT
>DATMNN010000045.1:0-81172 GCA_035569025.1 Terriglobales bacterium | reverse complement strand
CTGTTCGCCTCGACCAGCGCTTAGCTATAGACCCTTGCTCGCCCTCCCAAACCCACCTCGCGGTTGTTTGAGTGACTTCGCTTGAGCCCCGGACGCTGCACCAACCGGGAAAACTTCAGAACGTGTCAAAGAACGATTATGGTTTTACGCTTTTTAAATTTTGCGTCAATGAAATTTGTGAAGAAATAAGTGCTTGCGGATCAATCAAGTGCACGCTGTCCACAGCCCGGTGACGCAGAAGTAGTGCAACGCGAGCAACAGGAATCTCGAATCGTCAATGTTCATGCTGTATTTCGCCGCTTTTCAACGGATGAGGCTCGCCGTTCCCTGAAATGCACGCAAATTCGGGCTGTGAAAATCTGCGGCGGAGGGTTTTAAATCCATGGTCAAAGACGCGGCAAGCCACGTCTCAACAAGAGTTCATGCGCCTCGTCCTCCCGTTCTCCATCTGACACTTACGCCGCCGTCTGACGTTGCCTACACTCTCACTGAAAGGAAGTGTGCAATGACAATCTTCGATCCTCCACGGGGCAACCTGATCAATGTGCAGGGAGGCGGACTCCTGCGCTTGTTGCTGCTGGGGTTTGTTGGATTCGTGCTGGTGATTCTTCTGTTCTCGTCAGTCACGCGAGTGGACTCCGGCGCCGTCGGTGTTCTGACCCTGTTTGGCAAGGTGAGCCACGACGTGCTACCGGAAGGAATCCATTTCATCAATCCGCTCAAGACCAATCACGAGATGTCGATCCGCACTCAGGAACTCAAGGAAACTGCGAGCGTACCGTCCAGCGAAGGACTAGTCATGAACCTCGACACGTCGCTGATCTACCGCCTGAATCGCGAGAAAGCCGCCGAGGTGTACCAGACGATTGGAGAGAACTACGTGCAAGTATTGATTGAGCCCAATCTTCGGTCAGCGATCCGGGAAGCCACCGCCTCGCACACTGCAAACGCTCTTTATTCGGGCGAGCGGGAAATGGTGGCCAAGCAGATTGTTGCCCAGTTGACCGATTTGCTCAGCCAGCGTGGAGTCATAGTGGAAAGCATTTTGCTGCGCGATATTCAGCTTCCAAGCACGCTGAGAGCGTCGATCGAACTGAAGCAGCAGGCGGAGCAGGAGGCGTTGGCGATGACCTTCCGCCTGCAAAAAGAAACCCAGGAAGCGCAACGTAAGCGCATTGAAGCGCAAGGTATCAGCGACTTTCAGCGGATCGTGGCGCAGGGCATCAGTGCGCAACTGCTCGAATGGAAGGGCATCGAAGCCACGGAGAACCTGGCGAAGAGCCCGAATGCAAAGATCGTCGTGATCGGGAGCGGGAAGAATGGGCTGCCGTTGATTTTGGGACAGTGAAAGTCAGTGGTAGTGGCTAGTGTCCAGTGACTAGTTCAACCATCCTGTGCTGGCGGCGCTGATACCATACCCTTCGTGGCGCCATTGCTCGACGTTCGTAATCTGACCATCCAATTCCCGAATGTAGGGCGGACACTCTTGTCCGCCAAAAAGACGCCCGCTCCCGCGACGTTCGCGGCCGTCCGGGACCTGACCTTCAGCATTGCCCCTGGAGAAGTCCTGGGGTTGGTTGGGGAGTCCGGATCCGGAAAGTCCATTACTTCTCTTGCAATCATGGGACTGCTTCCTCCCTCGGCAACTCTGGTCGGAGACATTATTTTCCAGAACGGTAAGGGTGAACCGTCCAGACTTCTTTCACTCCCTGCTGAATCGCTGCGCTCTCTGCGTGGCTCCCACATCGCGATGATCTTTCAAGAGCCGATGACCGCCCTGAATCCGGTGATGCGCGTCGGCGATCAGATTGCCGAGGCCGTGCTGGCTCACAATCGAGTGCCCAAGGCGGAAGCGTGGCAGCGCGCGATCCAGGGTATGCGCGACGTTGCGATTCCCGATCCCGAGCAGCGCGCTCGCAGCTATCCGCACCAGCTTTCGGGAGGGATGCGCCAGCGTGTGATGATTGCCATGGCGATCGTCAACCGCCCGCAACTGCTGATCGCCGACGAGCCTACCACCGCGCTCGATGTCACCATTCAGGCGCAAATCCTCGGATTGCTGAACGACCTCCGCAAGAAGTTTGGATTGGCCATGCTTTTTATTTCTCATGACCTGGCGGTGGTTTCACACGTTGCCGACAGGGTGGCTGTCATGTACACGGGGAGCCTGGTCGAGCTCGGAAGCAAGGCTGACATCTTCCAGGCGCCGGCTCATCCGTACACGCGAGGACTTCTCCGGGCGATTCCGACGCTTGCCACCGACCGCGCTCAACCGCTGGCGACCATCGACGGTACGGTGCCGCCGGCAGCTGCACTGCCGCCAGGCTGTCCCTTCGAGCCCCGGTGTGAATACCGCGTCGCCGGTTGCAAGACCGAAATGCCGCCTTTGGTCGAACTGAGTCCCGGGCACTTCGCCCGCTGTCCTGTGCTGAATCGATAGAACTGTCACCTGTCACCTCTTTTCTCCAATCACGCTATAATCTCCGCTTTGCCGTGCGCATCCTTCTCCTTAGCGATATACATAGCAATCTTGAAGCGCTTGAGGCTTGCCTCGCAGCCGCTCCGAACTGTGACCTCGTCGTAAATCTCGGGGACACGGTTGGCTATGGCGCGAATCCGAATGAAGTAATTACGCGCTGCCGTTCGCTCGGCAAGATTTTCGTGCGCGGAAATCATGACAAAGCCGTCAGCGGACTGATGGATCTGGCCGAATTCAACGCAGCCGCTGGGCTGGCAACACTGTGGACGCGCGACCAGCTCACCAAAGATAATCTCGACTGGCTTCGCAAATTGCCGCAGGGCCCATTAAAGATCGAGGAACTGCCCGATCTGCAATTCGTGCATGGCTCGGCGCTCGATGAAGATGAATACGTGGTCAGCGTCCGCGACGCGATCGAGCCGCTTATGACGGATGAAGTCCCGGTCACGTTCTTCGGACATACGCATCTGCAAGGTGGCTTCGTATCGCAGGGAGAGATCAGCGAGGCGTATCGTCCGGGGTATCGCACGGTCGGCCAGCCCGAGTCTTCCGATTGGCCGCTGCGCCGCAATCTGCGCTTCCTGATTAATCCGGGATCAGTAGGCCAGCCGCGAGACGGTGACTGGCGCGCAGCTTTCGCAGTATTCGATACCGACGCCTGGCTCGTCAACTATTACCGCATCCCTTACAACCTGCGAGTAGCGCAGGAAAAAATTCTCGCCGCGAACCTTCCGCAGCGATTGGCCACTCGGCTGGCTACAGGCCGCTAGACATCGGAAGGTCCACTTCGCAACGATGTAAACTCAAGCGATGACTCCGCGCTCTTCTGATTCTTCCAGTTCAGGCAATCTTTTTCCCAGTCCCGTAAAATCTTCCGCTCCCGCCCATACGGCGCACATCGACGGCGGCGCTCGCGGCAACCCTGGTCCAGCCGGCTACGGCGTGGTTGTGCATGATGCCTCGGGCCAGAAGGTCGCCGAACTCAGCGAATACCTGGGCCACCAGACCAACAACTACGCCGAGTATCAGGGATTGCTCGGAGTGCTGCGTTATGCCGTCACGAACGGGGTGAAGGCGCTGAAAGTTGTCAGCGATTCGGAGTTGATGGTTCGGCAGATGAAGGGCATCTACAAGGTGAAGAACCCGGACCTGCGCCGGCTCTTCGACGAAGCGCAACAACTGGTGCGCAAGCTCGACCACTTTGAAATTCGTCACGCCATGCGCGAGCACAACGTCGACGCGGACCGCCTGGCTAATGCCGCGATGGACCGAGGCCAGAAGCGGTAGCGCCATCCGCTAACCTGCCTGATCCCAGCTCGTTACCCCCTACATCTTCCTTCTGCTCCCAAGCCGGACTACCATCCGATTCAGGGTAGTCTTGGAGGCCAACAACGTGCTCATCGGGCCCGATACGTTCTGCGGAATTAACATCTGGGGAGTGCTGGTGGCGTCGGTGGCCACCATGGTGATTGGTTTCCTGTGGTACTCGCCGGTTCTCTTCGCGCGTCCGTGGATGCGGCTGATGGGCTACGACCCCGACGACAAAGCAAAACTCGCCGAAATGCAAAAAGGCGCCGGCAAAATGTATGGGATCACGTTTGTCGCCACGGTGCTCTCGGCCGTTGTACTGGCGAAGATCATCGACCTGACAAGTGTTAACACGATTCTTTATGGGATGAAAGTTGGAGTTGGCGTCTGGCTGGGCTTTGTGATGACAGTCCAGTTGACGGGCGCGCTGTTCACCAGACAACCGATGAAGCTATTCCTAATCAACACCGGATATCAACTCGTTTGCTACATGGCCATGGGCGCGATCCTGGCGAAGTGGCCGCACCCGTAAAGCATTGAACCGCAAAGATCGCAGAGGACGCCGAGAAATTCGGGTCTTACGCGCACTGAGCGCCTGTATTTCTCCGCGGGCTCTGCGATCTCTGCGGTTTTAATGCCCGTCAACTCTAACCTCGCTCTTACTCGCCCGCCGAGTGGTCGTGAACGATCTTCCAGCCTTCAGGGAATTTTCTGAAGATCAGCGTGAACAAGCCGTGTGGAGTTTTGCCGTCGGACATCGTGAGATGGAATTCGCCGCGGACGAAGGCGGCGTCTGAGCCTAGCGTCTCGATTCGCAGGTTCGCGAATTCGAGTTTGCCCATCTCGTGGCCGTCGCCCTGATAGTTCTTCTTGTAACGATCAAGCGCGGCCTGCCAGCCGTGAGTTTCGTGCGCTCCGGAGAAGAATGTCAGGTCTGGCGAATTCCAGTAGCCAGCCATGAACCCTTCCAGATCGCCGCGGTTCCAGGCTTGCTGCTGCTCGTCGATCACGTGCCGGATTGCTTCGGACGAAGGAGGCGGTGCGCTCCAGGCGAGTACGCTACAAAGCAAAACAAGAGCCACGCTATAGCCGGTTATCTTCATGTGTCCTCCGAAGATGACCAGTGTAGTGTGGGGAGAACACTTTGTGGACCGACACGTGCGCTTCTTGTTCGAACCACAACTCGAGGACTTACGCCCGGTTCTTCTTCACGGCCGCTTTCACCTTCACAGCTTGCCAGGGACGCTTCGGACGCTCGACTTCAAGTTTGTCGCGATCTTTAACGCGGTCGTACTGGTAGGACTCGCTGACTGTCCCCAAAGATTCGTTGTAGAGGCTGGGCGTGCCGAGGGCCTCTTTCAGTTCTTCCGAGTACTGGTGCAGGGCCTTCAAGTGGTCGGCGCTGGCCGGCACTTCGGTCTTGCTGGTCTTCAGGAACTGTTGATAGCCCTTGTTGACCAGTTTCGAGATTTCGGTTCCGACGACGTATCCGGGATAGGCAAAAATCTTCGCGCCTCCATCGTCGGTCTTCTGGATCGCCGCCGACACGTTGTACTTTCTGGCGAACACGCGGCTCTGCGTGCCCGGCGCTTCGATCAGGTCAAAGCCATGTTCGCGCAGCCAACTGACTGCGTCTTCGTAAGTTCGTTCTTCTACTTTGGTTGCCATTTCTTCTCTTTCAATTCTTCCTTGCGAGTTTAGATGCGGCCACGGGCTTCAGGATGCTTGGCTGGATTTCATGAAACCGAACTTCGACCCAGCGAATCCAACGTCGTAGTATAGATATACCTTTTCAAGATTGCAGGCACATTACCGTAGTCATTAGGCGTTTTCACGTGACAGCAGCCACCCCCAACCCGGTTCCGCGGCCCGCAGGTGCCGCTGGGGTGCGCCCTGCCGGAGAGCGATTGCTCGAGCGCATTGGCAACACGCCGCTGTTGCGCCTCGATTCGCTTACCGGCGATCTACCTGCGGTCGAGCTCTACGGAAAGGCCGAATGGTACAACCCGGGCGGTTCAGTCAAGGATCGCACCGCCGCCAGCATCGTAACGGAAGCGCGCCGCACTGGGAAACTGTCTCCGGGAAAAACTCTTCTCGATTCGACCAGCGGAAACACCGGAATCGCTTACTCCATGCTCGGAGCTGCCCTCGGATTTCCGGTCACGCTCTGCGTCCCGGAAAACGTTTCTCCCGAGCGCAAGCGCATTCTACAGGCATACGGCGCAAATATCATCTTCACCGACGCCGGCGAAGGTTCGGACGGAGCGACTCGCGTCGCTCACGAGCTCGCGGAGAAACATCCGGATCAATATTTCTACGGCGATCAGTATTCCAACGACGCGAACTGGCGCGCACACTACAACACGACAGCCAACGAAATCTGGCGTCAGACTGACGGCCGCATCACGCACTTTGTTGCAATGATGGGAACGACCGGAACGTTTGTTGGAACCACGCGGCGGTTGAAGGAATTGAATCCGATTATCAGATGCATCTCGTTGCAGCCGGACTCGCCGTTCCATGGCATCGAAGGCACCAAGCATTTGGGATCCACTCTAGTGCCGGGTATCTACGATCCGACGCTGGCCGACGAGCAGCTTGAAGTCCACACCGAAGATGCTCACGCCATGGCGCGCCGCTTGGCCCGCGAAGCCGGGCTGCTGATCGGCGTATCGGCCGCAGCCGGGATCGTAGGGAGTCTGAAAGTCGCGGGCGAACTTAAGAAGCAGCAGTCTGCCGTGATCGTGACTGTCCTGTGCGACTCGGGTGAGAAATATTTGAGCGAGAGATTCTGGAACGAGGGGTAACAACTGCAATCACCACAGAGACACCGAGAAACAAATAAGATCCTTTTCCGATTTCCTCTGCGCCTTTGTGGTGAAATGGCTTTCAAGAAATGTTGACTATTCCCAGCGACCTCTACGCCTCGCTCCGCCAGCACGGAGAAGAGACGTATCCGCACGAGTGCTGCGGCGTGCTGCTGGGACACTTTGGCGACGACGGATCGAAGACTGTGACCAGCATCGCCCGCGCCGGCAATACCCGGGACGACTCACCGCACAACCGCTACAACATCGACCCGAAAGAGCTGATCCGAATCCAGCGCGAAGGCCGCGCACGCGGTGAGGATATCGTCGGGTTCTATCACTCCCATCCCGACCATCCGGCGCGGTGGTCCAGCACGGACCTGGCCGAGGCACACTGGTTTGGATGCTCGTACGTGATTACCAGCGTGGAGAAGGGGAAGGCGGTGGTGACGAATGCGTTTCAGTTGAACGGCGTGGACGAAGACGGCAAGAGTTTTGTGGACGAAACGATTGAAACAGCCTAGTTCTCTCCGGCAACATCCAATTTCACACGGGAAATCGTTTACACGCTGAATCCTGGCCCAGTACGAAAGCATCTCTGTATCCATATGCCCCAGATTCAGATCCCCGGACCTCTCCGCCAATATGTTGGCAAGCAGCCGACGGTTGAGGTCTCCGCAAAGAACGTGGGCGAGGCCCTCGCCGGCCTGATCGCGCAACATCCCGAGTTGAAGCGCCATCTCTACACCGACGACGACAAACTGCGCGCGTTTGTGAATGTCTACGTGAACGACGAGGATATGCGCTATCTCGACAAAGAAGCCACCGCGATCAAAGAGGGTGATACCATTTCGATTGTGCCGTCGATCGCCGGCGGCCGCTAAGTAACTGTTAAGACATGACCTGCGTCCCGCATTGCCGAATGACCCGCGCCACCCGCTGTTGTCGCTAGTCGCCCGTCTGCTGTCGAAACCAAGTAAACTTCAATCGAGGAATTTATGGCCACGCTGACCGAAGCCAAACCCGAAGCCGTTTTAAGCAACGACGAAATCCTGCGTTACTCGCGCCATCTGATCATGCCCGAGGTCGGCATGGAGGGTCAGCAGAAGCTGAAGGCCGCGAAAGTGTTGTGTATCGGCGCGGGCGGCCTGGGATCGCCCCTGGCTTTGTATCTAACCGCCGCGGGCGTCGGCACGCTCGGGATCGTGGACTTCGACGTTGTCGACTACACGAACCTCCAGCGCCAGATTATCCATACCACCGCTGACGTGGGCCGCAAGAAACTGGACTCCGCCGTCGACAAGCTCAGGGCGATTAACCCCTACATCAATCTGCGCCCGTTTGACACCCGCCTGAGTAGCGCCAACGCGCTCGAATTGTTCCGCGAATTCGACATCATCGCCGACGGTACGGACAACTTTCCTACCCGCTATCTCGTCAACGATGCCTGCGTGCTGACCGGCAAACCCAACGTTTACGGATCGATTTTCCGCTTTGAAGGCCAAGCCAGCGTGTTTGCCACCGAGGACGGTCCATGCTATCGCTGCCTGTATCCCGAACCGCCACCGCCGGGACTGGTTCCGTCCTGCGCCGAAGGCGGAGTGCTGGGCATTCTTCCCGGCCTGGTGGGCGTCATTCAGGCCACCGAGACGATCAAGCTGATTCTCGGCCAGGGCGATCCGCTGGTCGGCCGTCTCTTACTGGTCGACGCGCTCGGCATGAAATTCCGAGAACTCAAGCTCCGCAAGAATCCGGATTGCCCGGCATGCGGCAAGAATCCGACGATCAAAGAGTTGATCGACTACAACGAATTTTGCGGAATCCGGGGCGAGGAAGAGACCGTGTCTACCGACGTGCCTGCCATCACCGTGGAAGAACTCAAGCAGCAGCTCGACGCGAAGAAGGACCTCTTCATTCTTGACGTCCGCGAGCCGCACGAATATCAGATCTGCAACCTCAACGGGCATCTCATTCCGCTCGGCGACTTGCCCAAGCGCGTCCACGAACTTGATTCCAGCCGCGAGATTGTCGCGCATTGCCGCTCCGGCGTACGCAGCGGCAAGGCAGTCACATTCCTGCGACAGGCCGGATTCAAAAAAGTCCACAACCTGACAGGCGGGATTTTGGCATGGGCAGACAAGATCGATCCGACCATGCCCAAATATTAAAGCTGTGACTCGCAGGTGGTCCAACACAGCGGGAACACAACAGGCTTACTGCCCGGCGCGCATCGGCGAAACGACCAGGCGGCCGGCGGGACGTTTCGTGGCCTCGCCTTTGTCGTGACCATATACGAGTGACAGGACGCCATCCCCGGCAGATGCAGCGCCGGCGAGTTCGGCGGCCAGTCCCTGGTAGGAACGGCTGATTTCTCCATCCTGCAACGCCACGGGACTGCCTTTGTCGATGGCGGGTCCGACGACCTGAAAATTGTTGGGAATCTTCCAGAGCACCTTGCAGTTGGTGGCTTTTTCCACGTCTTCTTCGGTGAATCCAGGAATCTTTTTGTAGCGGTTCAGCACGATTCGCAGACGATCGCGTCCGGCTCCTTCTTGCAGGAAGGCCTGCACCCGGCCCGCGCTCCAGAGCGAGACTACATCGGTCTGCGCGACCATCAGGACGGCGTTCGAGAGATCGCACACCATCTGCATGGTCGAGTCGACGCGGCCCGAGCAATCCACCACGACGAAGTTGTATTGGCTGACTAGCAGATCGAAGAGTCGCGCGAGTTCCGTTGCCGTTGGGACTGCATTGTGCGGTTGTTGCGCGCCCGCCAGCAAATGCAGGCCGGTCCGATGGTGTGTCATCAGGCCTTCCAGCAGGGACACATCCATGCGGTGCAGATTCTGCAAGGCGTCGATGACGGTAAACTGAGGCCGCAGGTTCAATTGCAGGGCAGCATGTCCGATGGGCGCCAGATCCACCAGCACCACACGCCCATGCGCCTGTTCCAATGCGACGGCTGTATTCACGGCCGTGGTGGTGCAGCCCACTCCACCCTTGGCGTTCAGAAATGTAAAGACCCGAGCCTTGCCCGCACTGCGTTGTGCACGGCTTAAAGAAGCGGTGAAACGGGTAAAGGCTTCAATCATCGACTCGCGATTGGAGCCGCGGTCGAGGAACTCACGAGCGCCCGCCCGCATCGCGGAAACAATATTTGCCGGCTGGTTCATGTCGCCGATGGCGAAAATCGTAACGTCGCCGGCGGCGGCATGAATCATTTCAATGGCACGGATGGCGCGCTGAGGATTCTTGGGATCAATATCCACCAGCACAATTTCTGCCCGCTGATCGAGCACCTGGCGAACCACCGCGTCGCTGGAACTCGCGGGGAATCCCACATGGCTGAGCACGGTCCGTGCCATGTGTGTGGTTTCGACCCGGGTGTTCAGGACGACGGATTGTTCGCGATCCTCTGTAAGGATCGCGACGGCGATGCCGTGCATGAGTCGGTTCTCGGTGTTCATGGTCATGCTACGAACTTCCTACACCAAGGCCAAGTGACCTTCGTAATCAAAAGGGCAGACTTTCAATGAACTTCCAAGCTTGGCGAGAGGGGGAACCATACCGGATGCAAGCGCCTGCTGGTCTGAAGCCATTGTAAGGCAGCGGCCGGTCTTTGAGAAGACCGCGGAAAAGACGCGCCCAATGCCGCGAGAGGCGGGCTTTCAGCGCGAGAATGCGTCGGACGTCTCTCGCCCCGGATCGGTGACGGAGACACGCACCAGTTCCGCCGCCGGATCGCTTTCCGCAGTGGGAAGGTACTCATAAGACCCCAGTTGCACGGCCACGGCGGTTTGCGGTCCAACCGGGGATGCGGCGGCTCGAAGCACGCGCCCTCGTCCGCGGACCCGCATGCTCTCGCCCAGGGTGATTTCTGACGGCATTGTGAACGTTAATTCCACTGCAGCACCCTCGGAAAGCGGGGCTTCCGTGTAGAGAAACAGGCCACGCGAGCTTACGTCTTGGGTGAACCCTGGCACGTCCCTGTCGCCGATATGAATCGTGAGAGGCAGATGCAACTGGAAGCGTTGGCCACTGCGACGCTCGATGCAAACGGGATCTGTCGTCATAAGTCGTCCTTCCCGGAGCGGGGTTCGAGGAGAGAGCCGCGGAGGCAACCACTGTACCGCGAATCGTGCCCGGCGGGAAGTTCCAATTTGGTGACCCAGTTGGTGATCTGCGGCCCGGTGGAATCAGATTGAAATGACAACATCGCGGCTTCGGCGAATCCCCCTACCAGTTGCTTGCATCCTTAACTTGTGAAAAGGTTTTAGTAGCGTGACGCAGGCGGACTCCCTCACAGAAAAATCCGAAAAGGCTAATTCCTCCCCGTCGCGATGGGCGGTGACACTACGCGCGCTGCGCCACCGCAACTTCCAGCTCTTCTTCGGCGGCCAGATCATTTCCCTGACTGGCACCTGGATGCAAAGTGTCGCACAGGCGTGGCTCGTCTACAGCATCACGAAGTCGTCGTTCCTGCTGGGCGCAGTCGGCTTTGCCAGCCAGATTCCTGTATTCCTGCTCGCTCCGTTGGGTGGCGCGGCCGCGGATCGCACAAACCGGCATCGCCTGATCATCGCGACCCAGACGGCGTCCATGGCCCTGGCGGCGATTCTGGCCTGGTTGACGCTTAGCCATCGTGTCCAGGTGCCTCATATCTTCGTGTTGGCAGCGCTCCTGGGCGTGGTGAACGCGTTCGACATTCCCGGACGGCAATCGTTTCTCATCGACATGGTCGGCAGGGAAGACTTGATGAACGCGATCGCTCTGAATTCGTCGATCTTTAACGGAGCGCGAGTGATCGGCCCGGCCGTGGCGGCTATCCTCGTCGCGAAGATCGGCGAAGGCTGGTGCTTTGCGCTCAACTCCGTGAGTTATATCGCGGTGATCGCCGGGTTGCTGCTGATGAAGGTGCATTGCGAAATCCGCACCAGCAAGAATTCGCCGTTCGAGGATATTGTCGAAGGATTTCGCTGGGTGAATCAGACGAGGGTAATCCGGGCGTTGCTGCTGCTCATTGGATTAGTCAGCCTCGTGGGCATGCCTTACACGGTGCTGATGCCGGTATTTGCCGATCAGATCCTGCATCGCGGCGCTCCTGGGCTCGGCATTCTGATGGGCGCCACCGGCGTCGGCGCGCTGCTGGGAGCGCTGACACTCGCGTCGAAGACCGGCGTCACAGGACTCGGGCGCTGGGTCACGATCACGTGTGCGAGCTTCGGCGTGAGCATCATTGCGTTTTCGTTCTCACGCTATTTCTGGCTCTCGGTCGCGTTGCTGCTGCCGGCGGGATTTTCCATGATGCTGCAAATGGCGTGTTCCAACACTCTTATTCAGACCATGGTTCCCGACCAACTGCGCGGTCGCGTGATGTCTCTCTACTCGATGATGTTCATGGGGATGGCTCCGTTCGGCGCACTGTTGGGCGGCTCTCTCGCGCATCGTGTGGGCGCGCCACTCACGATCGCGATTGGCGGAGTTGCCTGCATCGCCGGCGCAACATGGTTCGGACGCCAGTTGCCGCAACTGCGAATTGAAGCGAGACGATTGATCGTCGCGCAGGGCATGGCCGGTGGCGAACCCGCGCAGGAACTCAATGCGCAAGCCGTCGAAGACTAGCGTCCGGTACTAGTCGACGAGTTTATGCGCGCGTAGAAAATCACGCACGACCACCGCTACGTCCCGATGCTCGCCGTCGACCGCATAATTCAAACGGCGCATTTCAGCGTCCGAGATAGCACCCGACAATGTATTCAATGCCACACCTACTTCGGGATGCGTCTTCAACAATTCCTGCCTGATAATCGCCACGCCTTCGTAGGGAGGAAAGTAGTGGCGGTCATCCTCAAGAACGAAGAGGTCGAGCGCCGGAATCAGTCCGTCGGTGTTGTTCCCCGCGATCAGGTCCACTTGATGGTCCTTGAGTGCGCGTGTGATCAGACCAAGGTCCATGATGCGTGGAAACTCCGCAAACTTCAGGTCGTATGCGGCGACCAGGCCCTTGAATCCATCCGGACGCTCCATGAACTCGTAGCCGAATCCTGCTCGCCACTGGGGCGTGTACGCTGCAGCTTGCGAGAGAGTGTGCAGGTTCAGTCTGCGTGCTTCTTCTCCGCGAATCACCATCGCGAAAGTGTCGTCGAAGCCCAGAGGGGGACCCAGCGTGAGTCCGAAGCGACTCTCGTAGAGTTGTTTAACCCGGCGATAGACCTCTTGTTTATCGCGGCCTGGCGGTTCCTTGAGAACTGCCGTCAGTGCTGTTCCGGTGTACTCCGGATAAAGATCGATCCGCCCGGCGAGAATCGCCTGCTGGCATATAAATGTCCCGGCGAGATAAAAGCGCCGTTCGACCTGCAAGTGAGCGCGTGCTTCGATAACCTGGGCGAAGATCTCGCCCAATACCAACTGTTCAGTAAAATTCTTGCTGCCCACGACGATTCGGTCGGCTCGGCGGGCGCAGCCCATCGGCAGAAGAAGGGCAATTGCTGCCAGTGTGCATGTCACTCGCTTCCATAGAACTCGACTTTGTCCAATTCGATCCGGCAAGCGGCGTCTCCCCATTCGCGTGTTAGGACCTCGTCCGTAATGTTCCCAACCGCCGTTCGAGCGCGCCTAGCGCCATATCCGCCGACAAAGCCAGCGCCGCAGCGGGAACTGCGCCAGCCAGAATTACAGAATCGTTCACCATCGACAGACCACGAAAAATCAGTTCGCCCAATCCGCCCGCTCCAATCGCCGCTGCAATCGTGGCCAGTCCGATCGAGACGACCGTTGCAATCCTGACGCCGGCCACGATTACCCCCGACGCCAGGGGCAATTCCACTTGCCAGAGCAACTGACGGTCCGTCAGTCCCATCGCGCGGCCCGCCTCGACCACAGCGGGATCGACGCCGCGAATGCCCGCATACGTATTCCGAATCAGCGGAAGCAGCGAATATAAGATGAGCGCTAGAATCGCCAGCCGTCCGCCGCGCGCTCCGATCCAGTACACGGGCAACAGAAATCCGAACAATGCCAAGCCGGGAATTGTCTGAATCACGTTCGCCACGCCCAGCACGGGCCTGCTGAGTTGCGGCCTGCGCGTAATCAAAATGCCGAGCGGAATACCGATCAGTACCGCCAACAGGATTGCAATTCCCACCAGCGTGACATGCTCGATCGTCAGACCGAGAATCTCTTGACGATGCGTAACCATGAAATGCCAGAAGTCCATCATCCAGTTACCTCGCTTCGGCTCCCGAAAACGCCTCCAGGTAGGCTCGTACCAGCGGCTCGCGAGAATGAGGAAAGTCATCCACCGGAAGATCGACAATCAGACGGCCGTTCTCCATCAACGCGATGCGGTCCGCGAGCAAGAGGGCTTCGCGCAAATCGTGCGTCACGAAAATCACCGCTTTCTTCATGCGCTGTTGCAGATCACGAAATTCCTTCTGGATTTCGGAACGAGTAATCGGGTCAAGCGCACCGAACGGTTCATCCAAAAGCAGGATCGGAGGATCGGCCGCCAAAGCCCGTGCCACGCCGACTCTCTGGCGCTGTCCCCCTGAGAGCTGCTGAGGATAACGGTCGAGCAAATCGGAACTAAGCCCGACAAGCGCGAGGAGTTCTTGTGTTCGCGCCTGGATTTTGTTGGCCGGCCAGCCCTCTATTTGCGGGACGAGGCCGATATTTTTCGCGACTGAAAAGTGGGGAAACAATCCGCCATCTTGAATAACATAGCCAATGCCACGGCGCAGTTGGATTGGATCCCAAGCTGTAGTGGCCCGCCCGTTGACCTGTACATCGCCTGCACTGGGCACTAGCAGACGGTTGATGAGTTTGAGCGACGTGGTTTTGCCCGACCCGCTGCGGCCCAGCAAGACCAGGGTTTCTCCTCGTTTCACGGACAGAGTCAGGTCGTCGACCAGCGCGCGTCCGTTCAAGCGGAACGTAGCGTGATCGAAACTGATTGCTGGTTCGTCGTTAGCCGGATTGGTCATGGCTGGCGTGCGGGACCTGAGTAAAAACGACGGCAACTACAAAATCAGAACCATCCGCAATGGCGTCGGACAGGATTGTCCCACCTACAATTTAAGGTCGGGCCGATCCTAACTTGTAAGTGGTCTCCGGCAAGCCCGTGATGCGGATGCCGCTGTGTCCCTTGTGGCGGATGTTGAGCCCGATCAGAAGAGCCGTGATCTGTTCCACGATACGTGCGTTCTCGAGTTTGCCGCCATCGATTGCCCGAATGTGCGGGATTTTCACTGCCAGTTCCATCGCAACCTGGGTGGCGGTAGCGTCGTCGCTGCACGCGATCACGTCGCAATCGACATCTTCGTCGCCGTTCAATACGTCGGCGGAAACATTGTGAAACGCTCCCACAACCGCCACGCCCTTGGGCACCAGTTCGGCCGTTTGTTGCGCGGCGGAGCCTTGCCAGACACCCAGCATCCGGCTGGCGCGGCCTCCAACGCTGGCGGCCAGCGGCACGGTGGTGTCTATGAATATGCTACCTGCGCGAATGGACGGCTTGAGATCCTTCAACAACTCGGCCTGACCTTCAAATGGAACGGTCAGCACAAGCAGATCACTGGCCTCACACGCCGCGGGATTTCCCAAACCTGAAACCTGAGCTTGCGGACCCACTCGCTGCGCAATTTTCGCGGCGGTTTGTTGAGCTCGCGCTGCATCGCGCGATCCGATGATGACCTTCTCGCCGGCGCGCGCCCAGCGGAGGGCGAGTCCCGCACCTTGGGGCCCGGTGCCGCCAATGATGGCGATGGTTCGGCTCACGCAAACTCCGGAACCAGCGGCCACTCCGACGTCATGTTCTCGACTGCCAATTTGATCTTCATGCGCGAGTACGTCGTATTTCGCTCCGCGGGAATTCGGCCAATCTCCAGAATGAGCGACTGGAAATCTTCGGGGCTGGTGTATTGTCCAGCGGTTCCGCCCGCTTCCCGCGAGATGTTTTCTTCCATCAGCGTGCCGCCGTAATCGTTTGCGCCGGCGTGCAGGCAAAGTTGCGAGAGCTTACGGTTCATTTTCACCCACGAAACCTGAATGTTGTGGATGGAACCCGCCAGCAAGATTCGCGCGAGTGCGTGAATCTTCAGATGCTCGGCCAAAGTTGGTCCCGATCGCGCCAGTCCCTGTTGGAACAGCAACGTGTTCTGATGCACGAATCCCAGCGGCACAAATTCGGTGAGGCCACCTGTTTCATCTTGAATTCCACGCAGGAGCATCAGTTGGCGCACCCAATGATCCGGCGTTTCCATGTGGCCATACATCAGCGTTGAGGTGCTCGTGATGCCGCACGCGTGAGCCGTGCGAATCACTTCTATCCATTGCGCGGTCGACAGTTTGTTGCGCGAGAGGACGTGGCGGATCTGGTCGTCGAGAATTTCAGCCGCGGTACCCGGTAACGTGTCGAGCCCGTTGTCGCGCAGCATCGACAAGTAATCGCGCAAAGGCATGCCCGTCAATTCCACACCGTACACGATTTCCATCGGGGAGAAGGCATGGATGTGCATGCCCGGAACCTTGTTTTTTATGGCGCGCAGGATGTCGCGATAGTAAAACGGCGGCAATCCGTGCGGCAGCCCGCCCTGAATGCACACTTCGGTCGCGCCCGCGTCCCACGCTTCTTTGGCCTTGCGTGCCATGTCTTCGAGCGAATGGAAATAGGAATCTTCCTCGCGCGGGCCGCGACTGAATGCGCAGAATTTACATCCGACAAAACAGATGTTAGTGAAATTGATGTTGCGGTTCACGACATAGCTGACGATATTTCCCACAAGTTCGCGCCGCAGTTCGTTGGCTGCGACCAGCAGGGCCACGAGGTCTGACGCCTCAGCGTGCGCCAGGCGAGCGCGCTCATCGTCGGTCAGGCACGCTCCATCCTGACACTCCAGCACGCGTTCCAGCGGCTCACGAACTGCAGCGGACGCGCACTGCGCAGCGTCGTCCCAAGAAAGTGACGGGAATTGCTCCAGCTGCTCGTCCGAGAAATGCGAGGCCATGACAAACTCCTATCGAAACAGATCGTGCGCTGCAGGCCGAATCAATTCACGTGCATTGCCCTTGCCGGCGCGGTACGAGAATCCTCGAATGATACATGCCGGTGTGCTCTCGAGTTTGCCGCACACCAGGCCGGCGGCACAAGCCAGTTCGTCTGCGACCGCGTCGATGCTGGCGTGCAGTTTGTAGCCATGCGCATCGTGGCATCCCCGATAGTCGACGAGAGGGCGCATTCCGGCGACACCGATCGCAACCTCGGTCAAGCCTTCACGCCACGGACGTCCGAAACTATCGCTGACGATCACCGCAATCTCGAGACCCAGCCGCTTCTTCAAGTCTCTCCTCAGTTTCGCAGCCGACCGGTCCGGATCTTTCGGAAGCAGGGCAGCTTGCCGGCCGCCATCCACATTCGACACATCGACGCCACTGTTGGCGCAGACAAATCCGTGATGAGTCTCGGTGATCATCACACCGCGTTTACGCCGCACGATGCGACGGCTTTCGCGCAGCGCCAGTTCCGTGACGCGCGCGTCCAGTCCGTAGCGCCGCGCCCACAGTCGCGATGCCGCCGAAGGGCGAATCGTTTCAAGCGCCACCAGCGCGCCTTCCGCCTTCGAGACAACCTTGTGTTTCACGATCAGGATGTCGCGATCCTGAAACTGGATTCTGGCTCTCTTCGCCGCGGTCAGAATCATCTCGGCGAGTGAGTCTCCTAGCCGAATTTCTCCCGAAACCGGCAAAGGAAGGATGCGAACTTCCCCGGCCGCGTTGCGGCTAGCCACGGCAGACCTGCGCTTCGAGATTCCAGCTGCGGTTCCAACTCCGCACGAGTCGCTGCGATCGACGCTCTCCGTTCGCTGCGGCGAGCGTCTGTAGATCCTCGGGACGATCCACATCCATCGCAACGCCGGGCAATTCAAGTACGACACACGGCAGACCGGTTGCCTTCGCGGCCGCCAGGTGTGGCAGAAAGCTGTCGTTGCCAAAGCGCAAGGAAAACAGGTCACACGGGGCTCGCAACGCCGCGTTAGTGCCGCGTCCGGCGGAATCCGTGACCAGTACCGATCCCGCTGCTGGAGCTGAATCCAGGATATGGCTGAGTTCATTACTTTCGATCAGCGGAATATCCGAGGGGATCACAAGCGTGTACTCAATCCCCCGCTCCCGGCACAACGCAGTCGCCATTTCGATCGCGCCGGTTTCTCCGGGATTGACGTCGTCCGCCACGATCTCAAAGCCCAGGCGCTCCCCAAGATCGGAAACAAAAGGATCGCTGGTTACCAGCATCACTGCCGGACGGCGCTGCCAGCGCGCTAGTGTGTCCAGAACGTCTTCGCACATTGCCTGCGCCAACTCCTGGCGCGCCTCCGGATCGAGCACAGCCGACAACCGCTGTTTGGCGTTCGAAAGATTCTTGACGGGGACCAGAATCATGCGCGCTCCGTCGCGGTCTGCGCCGCGGGAGGACGCAACGCCAGCCCGAGGACTTCCTGGGCCAGGGCGATTCGGTTTTCCTGCGTCCGCATGATCGTTGGTGTACAGTGCACGCGCGTTCCCGACTTCTGAAGTTCGTCCGCCATGGCGCCGTCTTGCGTGTCCGCAACCAGGATGTCGAGGAAGTCGTGATAGTACTGAGCGACGCCCGCGATCGAAACGGGAAAGCCCTGCGCCTGCATCAGAATTCCGGCGGGGCCAGACACCGCTGCTCCCGCGACAATCGGACTCACTGCCACGATTCGCGCCCGGCTTTCAAGCAGAGCTTCACGGATGCCCGGCACGGCCAGAATCGGCGCGATGCTCGACACCGGATTGCTTGGCGCCAGAATCACAGCCTCGGACGCGCGAATTGCCTCGACCACTCCCGGAGCGGGCTCCGCATCCGACGCGCCGGCATAACGAACCGACTCGACCGGATCCTGATACCAGCGCTGGACGAAGTATTCTTCAAAACTCAACTCGCCGATGGGCGTGCCCACGCGCGTTTCCACGCGGGAATTTGTCATTGGAAGAATCGGCGTCCTGATCCCGAGGCGTCCGGCGATTTCGGCGGTGACTTCGCTGAGCGTCTTGCCGTCGGAGAGAAGTTTCGAACGGAGGATGTGCGTGGCGACGTCGCGGTCGCCGGTATGAAACCAGATCGGCTGTCCCAGATTGCCCATCGCTTGCAGACAATAAAAGGTGTCGCCCTTCACGCCCCACCCGCGCTCCTGGCTGAGTTTGCCGGCAAGCATGTACATGATGGAGTCAATGTCGGGCGAAATGTAGAGGCCCCACCACAGCAGGTCGTCCCCAGTGTTGACGATGATCGTCAGTTCATCAGGCACCACGATCTGGCGCAGTCCATCGATGAACTTTGCGCCGCCCGTTCCTCCCGTAAGAACCGTAATCAAGCTGCCCTCCGCGCGTAACCTTCGTGGTCGCGGGCTAAGTGGAGTCGTTGTGCCAGTTCCTCACTGTGCCCCGCCGCCTGCGCCACGAATTCAGGATAAACCGGGAGACGCTGTTTCAACTGGAATCCCTTCGCCTCGGTTCGCCGGCGCAAGTCTTCCAAGTGAGGCCACGGCTTTTCGGGATTGATAAAGTCCGGCGTCAGGGGCGAGACTCCACCCCAGTCATTGATGCCAGCATCGAGCAGGTCGGCATAATGCGGATCAGAAAGATTCGGCGGCGCCTGAATATTCATGTCCGGCATGAGAAGTCGCGCAACCGCGATCGTTCGCAGCATGTCCTCGCGTCCGGGCTCGGGCCAGTTTGCCATGAGCGTCGCCGGCTTTGCGCGGAAGTTCTGCACGATCACTTCCTGGATGTGACCATATTTTTCATGCAACTCGCGGATCGCCAGCAGGGTGTCGACACGCTCTTCCATCGTTTCACCGATGCCGATCAGGATGCCGGTAGTAAAAGGAATCTTCTGCCTCCCGGCATCTTCGATCACGCGTAAACGCTTCGCCGGATCCTTATCGGGGGCGTTGTCATGAGCGGAGTCTCGGGCGAGCAGGCGTGAACTTGTGGTTTCGAGCATCAGCCCCATGCTTGGCGACACGCGCGCGAGCCGCTCCAGCCATTCCGCGCTCATCAGGCCGGGATTGGGATGGGGCAGCAATCTCGATTGACGCAACACCAAGTCGCACATGGCTTCCAGATATTGCAGGGTCGATTTGTAGCCGAGGTGTCGCAAAGCTTCGCGCATCTCCGGGAACAGCAGCTCGGGCTTGTCTCCGAGGCTGAAGAGCGCTTCGGTGCATCCCAGGCGTTCCCCGGCGCGAACGACGTCCATGACCTCGTCTGGAGTCATAGTATGAGCGCCGGGTTGTCCGGGATCGCGGCGAAACGTACAGTATCCGCAGTAGTCGCGGCACAGGTTCGTCAGGGGAATAAATACTTTCCGGGAGTAGGTCACCACCCCTGGTTTGAAGCGGTCGCGCGCACGCTGGGCGGCCAGCAACAAAACAAAAAAACTCGCGGATTCCGCGCTCAGGAGTTGACACGCGCTTTCGCGCGAAATCGCAGCGGCGTCGATTTCCTGTACTCGGTCGACCGTGGCTTCGGATTGTGCCTGCGTGGTCATAGCCGGTTGGCAACGATCATAGCCGAGAAGGAGGCGGTCGTGGTGACTGCCTGCTGGAATCCCGCATCCCGCGCCAGCGTATGCTTGAATAGGTTCGGCCGATGACTGTAACCCCGAGCAATTTTCGCCAGGCCATGGGAAGCTTCGCGACCGGAGTGACGGTTGTCACCGTGGACGAGGGCGGCGAAGTGCATGGCATGACCGCGAATGCGTTCTGCTCCGTGTCCCTCGATCCCATGCTCGTCCTGGTGTGTGTGGATCAACGCGCCCGCACGCATGACCACCTGCATGCGAGAAAGCGGTTTGGGATCAATGTGCTGCGCGCCGATCAACAGGCGATTTCCGAATACTACGCACGCGCGGCGGAGAGCCATCAGCATGCGGAGGAAGCAGGAGCCAGTTTTGAACGAACGTCTCACGGTACGCCAGTATTACGCGGCGCGCTGGCGTACCTGGAGTGCCGCCTTCATTCCGCCAACCCAGCCGGCGACCACACGATCTTCATCGCCGAAGTGGAAGACGTAGTCGTCCGCGAGGGCGAGCCGCTACTGTACTTTCGCGGCCAGTATCGTCAGTGGCCACCATAGAAGCTTCGCACAGATTTTCAGCGCTCTGGCATCCCTTGCCGGGAAATGCTGGAATCTCTCGTTCAGAAACTGGTTGACGCATCGCAAGCGGCAATGGCGTTAGCAGAGAGCCTCCGCATCGAGCCTGCTCACCCAAGCAAATCTTCCAACGCTCCCCGCAATTCCGGGAACCGAAACGCATAGCCAGCCGATTCCAGTCGCGCCGGTTGGACACGCGCGCTACTCAACAGCAATTCCGTGGCAGCCATTTTCCCGAGCGCCAGCCGCACAGCGAATGCGGGTACGCTCAAAAACGCTGGTCGATGCAACACCGATGCCAACACCTGTGTGAACTCATCACAGCGTACCGGGTTGGGCGCAACCATGTTCACCGGTCCGGACAGAGATGTGTTCTGCAACGCATGATGCACCGCACCCACGATGTCCTCTACGTGGACCCAACTCCACCATTGCTGTCCGTCCCCAATCTTTCCGCCGAGGCCCAGCTTAAAAGGCAAGATCATCCTTGCAAGCGCTCCGCCCCGCGGACTTAGCACGAGTCCGAAACGCAAGTTGGCCGTCCGAATGCCGGCATCGGCCGCAATCCGGCTAGCCGCCTCCCATTCGAGGCACACCTCGGCCAGGAAGCCTTTGCCGGCGGCGCTCGTTTCGGTTAAAACCTCATCTCCGCGATTGCCGTAGTATCCGATTGCGGAGGCACAGATGAAGACCCGCGGTCGAGTCTGGGTCTGCGCCAGCGCCGCTGCCAGGTGCGTCGTCCCTTGCACACGGCTCTCACGGATCGATTTTCTCTTCGGCTCACTCCAGCGCCCCGCAACGGTTTCCCCCGCCAAGTGGATCACGGCGTCGAATCCCGACACCAAAGCAGGAGCCAGCGGTTGCAGCGGATCCCATGAGATCTGCTCGGCTTCACGGACAGGTCCGCGCAACAGGCGAATGACGCGCGCTCCCTGAGATTCCAGATAGGTCCGCAATGCGGACCCGATCGGACCCGAAACTCCTGTCACGAGAGCACGTTCCACGCTAAAAGACCCCTTCGCGTACTGTAGCAGGCAGTCGATAGTGACAGTGCACGTCCCACCCTCATCCCACCGGGTAGGTTAGAATCCTTCATGGCGACGTTGCGTCAGCAAATCGCGACCAACGTGCTCACGGTCACCCACTTCCGCGAGCTCATGAAAAAGCTCCGCGAGAATCGTCCCAACGACGACCTCGAACTCGTTAAGAAAGCCTACGACTTCTCCCAGAAGCACCATGCCGGGCAATCCCGCGCCTCGGGCGAGCCCTATCTCGTCCACCCACTCGAAGTGGCCAACGTGCTTGCCGACATGAAGATGGACCCGGTCGCGATTGCCGCCGGACTACTCCACGACTCCGTGGAAGACACATCGGTGACCACCGCGGAAATCCAGCAGGAATTCGGAGAACAGGTCGCGCACATCGTCGAGGGCGTCACAAAGATCAGCAAGATCGATTTTTCCTCCTCCGAGGAAGCGCAAGCTGAGAACCTGCGCAAGATGATGCTGGCGATGGTTGACGACATCCGCGTGATCCTCATCAAACTTGCCGACCGCCTGCACAACATGCGGACGCTCGAACACCTGGAGCCCGAACGCCGGCAAAAAATTGCCCGCGAGACGCTCGACATCTACGCACCCATCGCGCATCGCCTTGGGATGGGCAAGATTCGCGGCGAACTCGAAGATCTTGGTTTTCGCTACGTCGATCCGATCGGCTACGAGCAGGTGCAGGCGGCCGTGGAATCGCGCCGCAAGAAGGGCGAGGCCTTCATGTCCCGCGTAGTAGGCGTTCTGCGCGACGGATTGAAAGAAGCCGGGATAACAGCGCGCGTCGAGAGCCGCATCAAGCGCCTGTTCAGCATTCATAAGAAACTGCAGCGCCAGCGCATCAGTGTCGATCAGGTGTATGACCTGTTCGCGATGCGCGTGATCACCAATTCCGTACAGGACTGCTACGCCGTTCTCGGCATCATTCACAATCGCTGGCGGCCCGTGCCCGGACGTATCAAAGACTTTATCGCGATGCCGCGGCCAAATCTGTATCAGTCGTTGCACACGTCGGTCATTACCGAAACCGGCGAGACCTTCGAGATCCAGATTCGCACCGAAGAAATGCACAAGATGTGCGAGGAAGGCATCGCCGCCCACTGGAAATACAAGGACGGCCCGGTCTCCGCTCAGGACGAGCAGCGCCTTGCCTGGTTGCGTCAGGTAGTCGAGTGGCAGCGCGACGTTTCCGATCCCAACGAGTTTTTGTCCACGTTGAAAATCGATCTCTATCCCGAAGAGGTCTACACCTTCACGCCTAAAGGCAAAGTGATTGTGCTGCCGCGCGAGTCGACGCCCATCGATTTTGCCTACACCATCCACACCGAAGTCGGTCACAGCTGTACTGGCGCCAAAGTCAACGGACGCATGGTCCCGCTCCGCCACAAACTGCGTTCCGGCGACATCGTGGAGATCATCACCCAGCCCGGACACAAGCCCAGCCGCGACTGGCTGGCGATTGTCAAGTCGTCGCGCTCGCGCAACAAGATCAAGCACTGGCTCAACCTGCATCAGCAGGAGCGCGCCATTGAAATCGGCAAGAAGCTGATCGAAAAAGAAGCCCGCAAGTACCGCATGTCGCTCAAGTCGATCAAAGATGCGGAACTGCTACGCGCGGCCGGCGAATACGGATTAGGCAAGGCCGACGATTTATTGGCTGCCATCGGATACGGAAAATACTCAGCGCGGCAAGTGCTGGCGAAGCTCGCTCCGGAGGGCAGCCAGCTTGCGCCCGAAGGCGAAGAGCCATCCGCGGGCGGATTTACCAGCGTCGTCCGCCGCGTTTTTGGCGGAGACAACAATGCGATCACCGTCAAAGGCTACGGTGACCTGCTCGTCTACCGCGCCAAGTGTTGTAATCCCATTCGCGGGGAGGGCATCGTCGGTTACGTGACCCGCGGTAAAGGCGTCGCAGTGCACTCGATCAACTGTCCGAACGTGACCAATCTTCTCTATGAGCCGGACCGCAAGATCGACGTGCAGTGGGCAAGCAGCGACAAAGAAGGCCAGCCCATTTCTTATCCCGTCAAGCTCACACTCTTCTGCGACGACCGTTTCGGCATGTTGAAAGCGATCACATCAGTCATCAGCGACCAGAACACGAACATCCGCAACATCGAAGCCCGCACCAGCAACGGCCAGGCCAGCATCGACGTCGTGCTCGAGATCGCCGACCTGAAGCACCTACAGACCATCATCAACGGCGTGCGGCAGATTCCCGGCGTGCATGACGTGCAGAGGCTGCAGAAGATCTGAAGCAGGGGAGGACTTGACCGGGCAAGAATCTGAGCATAACCGGGCAACGGCCGGAACGGGGCGCTACAATGCAAGCCCGGCAAGTAGTGCCGGCTAGAACCATCAAAAGGCTGGCGCGCACCCTCATACGTAAGAGACACATGACCACGCTCACCTTCGCTCGCGTCGTCACCAGCCTGAGAAAGTTTTACGGAGATCCGACGCTGCCGTCGGTCACAGACCCCTTCGAACAGGTGTTATGGGAGAACGTCGCCTACCTCGCTGACGATGAGAAGCGATCTGCCGCGTTCGCAGCGTTGCGAAAAACCGCTGGCACACGCCCGGAGGACATCATGAAGGCGAAACCGGCGGCCCTGCTGACCGTGACAAAGATGGGAGGAATCGTCCCCGAGCTTCGAGCGGAGCGTCTGAGGCAGTGTGCGGAGATCGCTCAGAT
The DNA here is from genome assembly GCA_035569025.1 of Terriglobales bacterium. GTDB lineage: Bacteria > Acidobacteriota > Terriglobia > Terriglobales > Acidobacteriaceae > Acidiflorens. The sequence continues at coordinate 56,662 of DATMNN010000045.1, read as the reverse complement.
CCTGCTTAAGGGAAAGCTCGACGAGGCTCTAGGCGAATCTCTTGCGAAAGCCAGGAAAACATTGCGGCGATTCCCTACAATCGGAGAACCAGGCGCCGACAAGATCCTGATGTTCGCCGGCAAGTATTCAGTGTTCGGGCTGGAGTCGAATGGATTACGCGTACTGTTGAGACTTGGGTTCGCGCAGGAACAAAAGAACTATTCTGCCAGCTACCGTCTTGTCCAGAGAGCCATTGCCGATCAACTCCCGAAAGACTGTGCTGCTCTGGTCAGCGCGTACCAGTTGTTGCGCAAGCACGGCCAGGAGCTTTGCAAACGCTCCCGGCCGCTCTGCGAGGAGTGTCCGTTGCGCGACTCGTGCGCCTATGCCGCAACACTGCGAAATTAGAGTCGGCTCCTTAATTCACTCGGCCATCTTCGCCACGTGCACCGAGAAGCCGGTCTTGGGTAACAGCGAGGTTAGCTCAAACACTCTGAAGCCGTTGCCGCTGATCTCGGACTGCCGATACACGCCCGGCTCGGTGTCCGCCGTTTCGTGACGGCCCTGAAGATCGTCGAGAAACTTCTGTGCCTGCCGGGTACTGACTTCCGCCGCTTTGGCGCGGGTCACGACCGCTTCGGTGGCATAGGAGCGCACCAGCTTCGGCCAGTATTTCTCGAGCAGCTGTGGACTCGCAAAAAGATCAGCCCACACCACTTCGCCGTTCACTGCCACCACCACCCCGACCGCATTTTTGTCCCGCAGCTGCCGGATCACGCTTTGGTAGTTATGCTGCATCGGCTCGGCCACGGTGTTGATTTCTTTTTGAACCGCCTCATTGCCCATCACTCGAGCATACGAAGATTCGGTTTCTACCTGTGGCGCGGCACCCGCTACGGTAACCGCTTCCGTGGATGCCATCGCGCGCTGTGATTTCCGCCCTTCGTCCCAGACCTGTTTCTGATCTTTCGCAGCCATGGCTTTGCTGCGCACGGCTGGTGCCGCCATCAAAGAGCCGACGCCTTCGCGGGCGGTTCCGAAATCGTACTTGCCATTCGCCGCCGTCCAGCGGCCGGGTTCGACGCAAAAGACACTGAGATCCACAGGATCGCTTTCCGCTGGGACAATACGGTCTTTGCCAATGACTCGATCCTGCTTGCCCCCTGTCACCACTTCTCCGGCGAGCAGCAGGAGCGGACGCTTTGAATTGTTCACGAGCACGAGCCGATTGACTTCTCCTTCGCTGGTGGGACGAATGACCCGCTGTCCGGGCCGTCGCCGGATCAGTCCCTGCGCTTGCCCTGCTTCGACAACGGCCACATCGCCGCTGCGAATTCCTTCGTCGAGTGTGAGAAATTGTGCCGTGTCGTAGGACTTGCTGGCGACCACGGGAAAGACCGTCAGGTTGCCACTGCGGATCGGGTCCAGCAATGCGTACCCCGATGATTGGCTAACTTCTTTTTGACTAACTTCGCCTGCATCGAGCAGGCACGGAACCACGATCGCCGCTAGTACCAACAGACCAATCCCACCGACCGCTAGGCTTAGGCGCATAGAATCCTCCGGGCAGGAAAGCTTGAAAGTCAGCTGTCAGCCTTCATCCAACCTTCCAGGAGGTTGCTTTCCTGCCTCGGTAATGGAGAACGAGCGAATTTCGCAGTCTTGCGTCTAAAAAATTGCTAGCATCCTGAGGGGACATGCCCGCGCCCGTCCAACCCGCGCTCGCCGACGATCAGGCCTTCGCTCTACATGAACGCTGCAGCGCCGCGGCCTATGGATTGGATCGCGAAACGTTCGCCACCATCCTGCGCGACATCCAGAGTAAGTACCTGGCGCAGGCTTCGCCAGAAGAAGCGGCCGCGTTCTGCTCGGCGTTGCATCTGGAGGAATTGGTTCTCGCGCGGGCCTGCGCAGCCGGCCATGAAGTTGCCTGGAACGATTTCATCAGCCGCTATCGGAATAAACTGCTTGCGATGGCGTTGCACATCACGCGCGACGGAGCGCATGCTGCGGACCTGGCGGACTCTCTGTTTGCCGACTTGTACGGCATCAACACGCGGGAAGGCGAGCGCCGGTCGAAGCTGATTTTCTACACCGGGCGCGGCTCGCTCGAAGGCTGGCTGCGGACGGTGATGGCGCAGGAGTTCATCAACCGCTATCGCAAGAAAAAGCGCGATGTCAGTCTCGAAGAGCAGGAAGAAGAGGGACTGCAACTGGTGGCTGCAAATCCGCAGCCTGCGAGTGCGGGCGATCCGCGGCTGGAAGCGGCCACGGACGAGGCTTTAGGCGAACTCTCCGCCGAAGACCGCTATGTACTGGCGGCGTATCATCTGGATGGCCGGACGCTCGCTGAAATCGCGCGCGTGCTAGGGTTGCATGAATCCAGCATTAGCAGGCGCCTCGATCGGGTTACTGCATCGTTACGAAAACGTATTTTGGCCTGCCTGCGGGATCGCGGAATGAGCCATGCCCAGGCAAAAGAAGCACTTGAGACCGATGTGCGCGATCTAGCTCTGGATTTGCGCGCACGTTTATCGCAAGATTCCGGGATAAAAGCGTTCCCTGGTGGAAGAGGAAAGGCGTCCGCGCCCGGCGCGGGCACCGACGGAAACATTGTTTAGAAAATATGTCTGACGTACCCAAGATCGTGCAGGACCGGCTGCGGGAAGCACAGCCCCGCGAGGCCCATCCCGACGCCGACGTGTTGACGGCCTTTGCCGAACAGGCATTGCCGGGCGCCGAACGCGAGGGCGTGGTGCGGCATCTGGCCCGTTGCGGGGATTGCCGTGAAATCCTGGCCTTGTCCATTCCTCCGTCGGCAGAGGCGGCGCAGCCTGCGGCACAAGACGAGATGTTTGCGCGCAAGCGTGCGAACCGGACGCAATCATGGCTTGCATGGCCAAATTTACGCTGGGCCGCGCTGGCTGCCAGTGTGGTTGTCGTGGCTTCGGTGTTACTCATCAATCCAGCAAAACAGGCTCAGCCTACGGACGCAACGTTGAGCCAGCCGCCTGCGAACCCATCTGCGAACAAAGACCCGGTTCAGCCAGCATCTGAGAGCGCTAATTCCGTGGCGCCTCTGCCGTCGCAGTACTCAGGGTCGTTGACTGGTTTTCAAGCCAAAGCGGACCATGCACCGCGGATGAAGAGTCCTATAGTTCGCGGGAACGAACGCAGAGACGAAAGCCGGGACGAACCGAGGGGCGAACTCCGGGCCGCCGCTACGCCTGCTGAAGCGGACAAAGATTCGACTTCCAGTGCCGTCGGCGCCCGCGAGGTGCAACCCGGAGACAAGGGGAGTTTTTACTATTCCACCCAGAAGGTCGCGCCGCAGCAACCTCCAAGCCCCACAGCTAGAGCCGGACTGGTTCCTTCGGCAACAGTCGGCGGTCCTACTCAAACCGTGGAAGTGGCAGGAGCCTCGCCTGTGATTGAGACTGAGACTGCGCAAGTCGGGTCTGTGGCCGGCGGCGCATCCTCGGCTCCCGCTGTCAGCAAGGCCAAAGAACCACTCAAGGACGAGGCGGAACGGAAGGCTCAGACTCAGGACGGTTTGGCGAAGAATAGTCTTGCCAGCGCGTACGGGATGTCGGACTCGGCTCTCACGCTCCAAAAAGAACTGGCTAAAAAATCTAAACTTGTGCCGGCGCAGTGGAGCCTAGCCCAGGGCCGACTCCAGCGCTCGCTGGATGGCGGCACAACCTGGCAGATCGCCCTACAACTTCAGCAGCCGCTCCTCGCTTTCGCCGCGCGCGGCAATGACGTATGGACCGGCGGACACTCGGGCACGCTGTTTCACTCCACCGACGCCGGAGCATCGTGGGCACTGATCCAACCATCGACGACCCAGCCATCCACAAAGGCGGAAGCGCTCACCGCCGACATCGTCGCTATTGAAACCCGCAGCAGCACTGATATCGTCCTCTCGACCAGCACCAACGAAACCTGGACGACCGCCGACGGTGGAAAAACCTGGGACAAGAAGTGACTCAGTTTTTGAGAATATTAGGCGTGGTCGCGGCGCTTTCGGTCGCCGCGTGCGCGCAGAAATCCGCGGAGCCCATTCGACCAGAATGGTGCCGCGAACTTCCGCGGAAAGAATACAAAGGCCTCGAACGCGTTCTTCCGGATGAAAGCTGGTTCGAGATCTACCGCATTCGCCCAGGCGTATTCGCCATTTACGAAGGGAAGCAGTTTGAGGAAGTGATCTCTTATCTAATTCTGGGGGAGAAGCGTGCGGTGCTGTTCGACACCGGGATGGGAATCGGCAAGATAAGCGAGGTTGTGGTGCGCCTCACACCTTTGCCCGTCACAGTGATCAACTCTCATACTCATTTCGACCACGTCGGCGGGAATGCTGAGTTCAAGGAAGTTTGGAATCGCGATCTCGCTTTCACTTCCAAGAACGCGCGCGGCCAGACCAACGTCTATTCTCAGGATGCACTCGCGCCCGAACGGCTGTGTGGCCCGTTACCGGTTGGGGTGAAACCGGAATCTCATTCGATTCGTCCGTGGAAGAGCACTCACTCGCTCCGCGACGGCGAACAAATTGATCTCGGCGGCCGCATAGTGGAAGTCCTGTTTACGCCCGGACACACGCCGGATTCTTTATCCCTGCTCGACAGTAAGAACGGGTTGCTCTTCACCGGAGACACGTTCTATCCCGGACCAATTTATCTGTTCGTCCCAGAGACGGACTTCGCTGCCTACACTCAGTCCGTCACGCGTCTGGCCGCGCTTGAGCCACAACTTAGTCTTCTATTGCCAGCGCACAATGTGCCGGTCGCGGAGCCAATTTTACTGAAGCGCCTCGCGAAAGCCGTTCAGCAAGTGAATCGCGGAGACGCAAAAGCCCGGGTAACCGAGGGCCACAAGGAGTACGCGTTTGACGGTTTTTCCCTCTTGTTGTCAGCGCAGTAGGACGCCCGCAGCTCTAATTTTCGCAGTTACTAGTAGTGCACTGACCCGCGGTACTCCTAGCCAGCTATGACGTTACGAAAGTGACATTTACAGTCGGGCCAACCGGCCATAGGATGATCACGTGGTTTGGCAGTTCTGGGGGAGGGCTGCCAGAGGCGTCTTGAGCGATTTCGCTCAAGGCGCTTTTTCTTGCCTACGACGTCTCTATTTCGTAGCGAGAAGTTGGGATTCCGGCAGTCTGCGGCGGGCAAAGGCCCGATGCACGATTGCGGCAGCGATACTGCCCAGCGGATAGATCCGGTCCGCGAAACCGGCGTCAACCACTCGGCCGGGCATTCCCCACACCGTCGAAGTCGCTTGATCCTGAACAAATATTTCGCCGCCTGCCTCCCGTATCGCACGCGCTCCGTCGGTGCCGTCCGCGCCCATCCCCGTCAATACCACGGCCAGCGCACTGGCTCCGAAGGTTTCAGCGATCGACCGAAACAGCACATCCACCGAAGGGCGGCATCCCTGTTCCTCCGGGTCATGGTTCGTCGCGATCACCACCTCGTGGCCTTGTCTACGCACGGTCATGTGGCAATTACCGGGAGCGATCCAGATTTGGCCGGGGCCGATACGCTTTCCTGGTCTACCCTGCAAGACGAGTAGTGGCGTGATCAAGTCAAGCCGCTCGACCAGGAGCGGCACAAAATTGACTGGCAGATGTTGCACGATCACGATGGGAACCGGAAAATCAGCCGGCAATTCGGGAATCAGGCGGGCGAGTGCTTCCGGGCCACCGGCGGATGCTCCAATCGCGATGACATCAATCGGGCCCATCGGTGTTCTCCGTTTCTTGGCCAAGTCGGTTCAGGAAGCCGGCGCGCCCTGCGCCACCGTCTACCTGCATTCTGCATCGGCAGACTTGGGTCAAGGCTTGAACGGACCGCGACAGCAGCGAGCCATTTGCCCCTTCTCGTTTGTCGCCTTGGGTTACACTGCAACGCGTGCGGAGGTGAGACCGATTGACATGAACCCATCGTTTACACGCCGTGATTTTCTTGGCTCCGTTCTGCTGGGTTCCGGCGCTCTGTTACTCGGACCCGCGACCCCTGCGGAAATCCTCGCCTCCAAGGACGAATTCACTGGCTACGGCGGCGTTGGCGAATATTCCAGGTCGAATGGGAATACGCTTGACGTGCTGCAGGCTGGCCATTCCATCCGCGATGGAATCTATGAACCCCTTCCCAGTGAAATCATCGACACCAGAGAAACCTATGACTGCGTCATCATCGGCGGAGGAATCAGCGGACTCGCGGCGGCACTTTTCTTTCAGCGCCAGGCTGGGCCTGACTCAAAGTGCCTGATTCTTGAAAATCATGCCATCTTCGGCGGCGAGGCCAAGCAGAACGAATTCCTGGTGGATGGCCATCGTCTGATTGGGCACCAGGGATCGGCCATCTATCAGCTTCAGTATCCGCACAGCTTTCTGGCCCGTTTCTACGACTCGATTGGACTGAAGACTCCGAAACTCGAATATCAGAAATGGAGCGGATCGCAGCCGGAGATGCCGCTTTCCCGTACTCCTTACGAAGCTGCCGGCCTGGAGCACGGGCAGTACGGCTTCTGGTTTGGAGCAAAGTTCGGCCAGAAGGCGGGACTCTGGCTGATGGATCCCATCGGCAAGAAACTGCAAGGCGCTCCGATCACGGATTCCGCGCGTGCGGAATGGCTACGCCATTTGCGCGGCGAGCCGATTCCCGGGAGCAAGTTTGAACGTCCCAAAGTCGAGGGCGACGAAAGTTCCCGATACCTGGATTCGATCACACTGGAACAGCACTACATGGAACGGTTTGGGCTGAGCCGGGAGACTGTCCGCACGTTTCTCTCGCCCATTGAAGGTGGAGGTTCGGGCCTGGGCCCTGACGCGTTATCCGCCTACTCGGACTACGCCTACGAGATGCTGCACCCACTCGCCGACGAAAAAGACGGCACCGACCAGATGTTCCCGGGCGGCAATACCACCATCGCGCGGCTGATGGTAAAGAGTCTCATTCCCGCCGCCATCCCCGGCCCGCACAGCGTGGAAGGTGTCACGCGCAACACTGTGGACACGGCCGCGCTCGATGTTCCCAATGCGCCGGCGAGAATTCGTCACTCGGCTACCGTGCTCTCGGTCGAGCACAATGGCGACGTAGCCAAAGCCGGATCACTTTCCGTCGTGTACCTGAAAGACGGAAAACTCTATCGGCTGAAAGCTCGTTCCGCCGTGATGGCAGGTGGAAGCTGGACGACGAAGCATATCGTCAAAGGCTTGCCGGAAGCGCACCGTCAGGCATACGCACAGTTCTTTCGCTCACCCTGCATGATGGCCAACGTGGCCGTTCGAAACTGGCGATTTCTGTACAAGATGGGGATGAGCGGTTGCCGCTGGTTTGAAGGAACAGGAAACTACATGGAGGTTCGTAAACTCGCGCTGGGACCAGTCGGCGACTCAACGATCAATCCCGACTCGCCGGTTGTGCTGACATTGAAGGTTCTGTTTTCGTATCCGGGACTCTCTACCGAAGCGCAGGGACATCGCGGCCGCGGGGAAATGCTGGGAACGTCCTTCGCGGAATACGAAAGGCGAATCCGCGAACAGTTCAGCGCCATGTTTGCGGGCTCGGGCTTTGATGCGAACCGAGATATCGCCGGCATCATCCTGAATCGCTGGGGCCACGCGTATCTGAGCCCGCAGCCCGGTTTCTTCTTTGGCAAGGACGGACAACCCGCTCCCCGTGAGACCCTGCGCCGTGCGCCGTTTGGCAGAATCGCTTTTGCTAATACCGATTTGGCCGGTGCCATGGACCATCGCTACTCAATCCTCGAAGCACAACGCGCTGTGGGGCAGATTCTCGATCAGGTACTGGATTCTTAGCTGCCACCCTCGGGCTGACTATCGCGGCCGGTCAGTCACGCTGGCACGAGTAATGTTCCGAATTGAGGGCGTACCCGCCTGCCGCATGATCGTCTCCAACTCTCGGTGGAGAATCGTGAGCACGGCCTCCACACCCGGCTGACCGAATGCCGCCAGCCCCCAGTTGTAGGGACGCCCGATACCGACCGAATTGGCTCCCAGGGCCAGAGCTTTGAAGATATCGACGCCGCGACGGACGCCGCCATCCATCAACACCGGAATTTTACCGGCGCACGCTTGCACTACTTCCGGCAGACATTCGATGGTGGCACGCAGCGTTTCCTCGCCGCGCCCCCCGTGGTTGGAGACAACGATGCCATCGACGCCGTGCTGCACGGCCAGTTCCGCATCCTCGCGCGTCACGATGCCCTTGACAACGAGTTTCATCTTCGTCGTGTCTTTCAGACGCTTCACAAAATCCCAGGTCATGGTCGCGGGATGCAGGTCGTGCGCTTTGGAAACGTCGAGGCCATCGAACATCGGAAACTGATGAAGGTATCCGTCGAATCCTGGCTGATGACAGTCCGTGCAATCGCGAGTATCGATCTTCTTCGCTCGCCATAGGGTTTCCCGGTTGCTGTTCGACTGTAAGTCCACGGTGAGGACGAGCACGGGGCATCCCGCCGCCTCGGCGCGTTTCACGACGGCGCGCGTCAGTTCCCATACGTCGGTCGCGTAAAGCTGCTGCCAGACCGGCGCTCCGCGCGCCGCCGTTACGTCTTCCACCGATGCGGTGCCGACCGTGGACAAAATGAAAAGGTGACCCTTCGCCCGAGCACCTTTGGCGGACGCAATTTCGCCGTCCGGATGAAACGCTCTCTGCGAACTGACTGGGCACATTACGATCGGCGAAGTCCAAGGCTGCCCAAAAAGATTTACCGACATATCAATCTTGCTGACGTCGACGAGGCGACGTGAGCGGATTTCCAGATGCGAGTAGCCTTCGCGATTCGCCCGCACGGTACCATCGTCATCAACGCCGGTGGCGAGATATCCAAAGTGCGCTGGCGGCAGAGCTTTGCGCGCAACAGGCTCGAAATCCATTACATCGAAAGCCTGGTCAGGGCTGGTGATCAGGTTCTCGCCTGCCGCAAGTCCTTCCAGAGCTTCGTGGGCGCCTTTTTCGTCCGAGGGATGCAGGGCCAGCATTTTCGCGAACGCGCCATGAATCATTCCACCGCTGATCAGGAGAGGACTGGCTGCGAGGAATCCGAGAAATCGTCGACGGGCTTTTACACGTTGTTCAGGACTTTCCATCCTTGCCTCGTTTCACTTTGCTTTTGGGAGCGCTTAAAACTATCAGCGAAGGTTGGGAATGGCAAGATACAGGAGTGGCCGGTAGAGAAACTTTGAGCTATGTCACCCAAAAGATCACGGGCTACCTTGCCGCAATCGCTTCGCGCTCCCCGACCTGTTGGCGCCACATGGCGTAGTACAGCCCCTTCTGGTCGAGCAACTCGGCGTGCCGGCCGAACTCCACGATGCGCCCGCGCTCCAGCACGAAGATGCGGTCGGCGTGCATGATGGTCGAAAGCCGGTGTGCGATCAGGATGGTGATCGCCTCCTGGTTGGCAGCGACTTCGCGGATCGTGCGGCTGATTTCCTCTTCCGTCAGCGAGTCGAGTGAGGAGGTGGCTTCGTCGAAAACGAGCAGCTGCGGATGACGCAGAAGCGCGCGTGCGATCGAAAGGCGTTGCTTCTCGCCGCCGGAGACTTTCACGCCGCCTTCTCCGATCAGCGTATCCAGCCCTCGATCGGCGCGAGAAAGAAGACTGTGCGCCGCAGCCTGCTCGAGTACTTGCATACATTCCGCATCCGTTGCCGTCGGATTTACGAACAGCAGATTCTCCCGGATCGATCCCGAGAACAGTTGCGTGTCCTGCGTTACAAAGCCGATTTTCTCGCGCAGCAAGTCGAGGTCGACGCTTGAAGACGGAATTCCGTTGTAGAGAATCGTGCCGTCTTTGGTCGCGTACAGGCCAACCAGGAGTTTCACCAGGGTCGACTTCCCGGCCCCCGACGGTCCGACGAACGCAATCGTGTCTCCGCGAGCCGCGCTGAAACTGATCTCATTTAAGGCCGGGAGCGCCGAACTCTGATGCTGAAAACTGACTTGCTCGAACTGCAGGGTCATCAATTCGTCGACCGGTTCCGGGTTGGCTGGCTTGGGGTCGCGAGGCGTGTCCAGTATGTGCTGGAAATTCGCGAGCGACACCTCCGTCTCACGATAGATATTGATCACGTTTCCCAGTTCTTGCAACGGAGTAAAGATGAAAAACGAATAGATCATCAGCGAGAAAAACTGCCCGATCGTGATCTCCTGACGGAAAATCAAATAGAGCATGAGGAACAAAATACTGGTGCGCAGCGCGTTCACCGCTGTTCCCTGGATAAAACTCAGGCTCCGCAGGTACTTCACTTTTTTGAGTTCGAGCTTGAGGATTTTTTCCGTGACCCCATTAAGGCGCACCACTTCCTGATGGGCCAGCCCCAGACTTTTCACCAACTCGATATTGCGCAACGACTCCGTCGTCGAACCAGCTAGCGCGGTGGTCTCCGCAACGATCGTCTTCTGAATTTTCTTGATCTTGCGGCTCAGAACCGAACTGATGATTCCCAGCAAGGGCACGGTAACCAGAAACGCGGGCGCAATCGACCAGTGCACTCGGAAGGCATAAACCATCACAAACACGATGCCAACCACTGAAATGAAAAGCGTGTTGATCGCGGCGGTGATGAATCGTTCGACGTCGCTGCGAACCTTCTGGAGTTTGCCCAGCGTTTCACCGCTCCGCTGGTCTTCAAAGACCTGATACGGCAAATCCAGCGAATGACGGATGCCGTCCGAATACATCTTCGCGCCCAGGCGCTGCACGATTACGTTGGTAAAGTAGTCCTGAAAATTCTTGGCCACACGCGAAACGAACGCCACGCCCATGGCCATCAGCAACAGCAGTCCCGCTCCGCGAATGAACTGGACCTGCGTGTAGTCGTGATATTTCGTCGCATAGTTGTCGATGACGTGCCGGAAAATCAGGGGATCGAGCAATGAAAAAATCTGGTTGGTCGCCGCCAGAAGCAGTGCAACGATAAACAGCGTCCAGTACTGCTTGGAGTATCGATAAAGAAGATTCATGGGTTCCCGGTAGCGCCAATACTGCCAAACATTTTAGATGGCAGAAACAGGCTTGCGATTCAGGAATCCGATGCGGTAGATCACGCGATCAGGAAAAGAATGGTAGGCCCGAATGGACTCGAACCATCGACCTCCTCCGTGTCAGGGAGGCGCTCTAACCAACTGAGCTACGGGCCTGCAAAGCGAACGGTTCCCTTCAATTCTACGGGCGACGGGCAATTCCGGCAACGTTTTGAGGGCGGTCACTGAAGAAATCGAAATCGACGCCCTCCGCTACGAAGTGGCGAGACTCTCGAGCGGTGAGATCAGGAAACCTCTCGGCACCACTCATTCTACAAGTTTCGACGTAAAGCGCGACTTACAGTCCCGACGCTGACCGCATTACGACAGGTAATTGCCAGTTACAGAATCGCTTGAAATTGGAGAGATGAGGCTGTATACAAAGGTGTCCCACCCCCGCGATTCTGCATTTTCCTGGAAAGCTAGTCGAGATAGGACATCGATGGAAAGAGTGATCGTCAGTTCCAAAGAGGTGTCGGAGATCAGGGTTCCAGCCGGGGAAGGTCCCCCGCCGGCTCCTAAACTGCCTCCGGCAATTCCGTTGTGGGGCCGCGTGCTCTGCGCGCTGCTGGTCCTTGTGCTTCCGGTTCTCTGCCTGGCTGCGATCATCCTGCGGGTTGCGTTTCGCGGCCAGACACCCCGCATCCGTTATGCGTGGACTTCCTATCTGGCCACGCTGCTCACGATCAGCGCCGTCCTCTATTTCTCGGCGAGCGTATTGGTCATCACCCTGATTCCGGTACCCGCAATCGTAAGTATCGGTCTGGGAGATCTGGACGAGCGCGCGATATTTCCGACGCTCCCATCTGACAAACCTCTGGCCGCGACGGAGGTGTCACAGGAATTGAAGCCACTGGTCGCGGTCCTTTCTCCCGCGCAGCGGCGTTGGTTCAGCCGTGACGAAGGCCCGTCGGCTAGTTTGGGAGCGGGCATCCTTTTACAGGCAAGCCCCGCTGGCTACCTATTCGGGACCGCCAAGCATGTGGCAAACGACTTCAACCCGGGAACCAAGGCCCACATCCTGGTAGCGATGGCCTCGGGTATCTGGGCGACCGGCGAAGTGATTGCCCATCATTCGACCCTGGATCTCGCGCTGGTGTGGGTGCCGCGCAATTCCGGACATAGCGACTTTGTACAGCCGGTGTCTCCCGCTGACAAGGTTGTGGAAGGCATTCCGATATTTGTGATCGGGCATCCCGAGGGACTGAAGTACAGCCTCAGCACCGGTATCATCTCGCGGTTACATCAGAGCGTGGTTCAAATCTCGGCGTCCGTGAGTCCCGGCAATAGTGGCGGCCCGGTCTACGATGAGCGAGGCAACCTGGTCGGAGTAGTCTCCGCGATGGTGGATAAGGGTATGAACCCTAACGCCGAGAATCTCAGTTTTGCAGTACAGGCTGACGCGCTATTGCACGAATCCGGTTGGCAGTTCAGCGGAAATGGTGGACAGTACTTGCGCGAGTTCATCAAGGCCGAGGCGGAAAAAAATAAAGCTGCGGCGGAAGCCGGTTTCCCAGCGAAATAGCTACAAACAAAATATGGCCAATATCAACGTAACCGTATTCGACTCGACCGAAAACAAGCGCGTTCCCGTGGAATTGCCTGATGATGCCCCCTGCAACAAAATCATTGCGGTCCTGGTACAGAAGTTGAGCCTTCCCTCGAGCGGCCCCGATGGCGCGCCCCTGAGTTACAAGTTCCACCATAAGAACTCGGGCCGTCAGATTCAGGATAGCCAGACGCTCGCCGATGCGGCCGTGCGCGATGGCGATATCCTTCGCCTGCAACCGGAAATCACCGCAGGTTGATGTCTCGATGACGCCGCCCACCATCACGGTCGCACAGGCCGAGACGCATGAGGACCGGTTCAGCCGCTTCCGGCTGATTCCATGGTGGAATCAGGAAAAGATGCAGCGCACGCGCGTGCTGGTGATCGGCGCGGGCGCGCTGGGCAACGAAATCCTTAAGAATCTCGCCCTCCTGGGCTTTCGCAAAATCGTGATTGTCGATATGGACCGCATCGAAGAGTCGAATCTTTCGAGGACCGTGTTGTATCGCAAAGAAGATGTCGGAGGATTCAAGGCCAGTGTGGCGGCGCGCGCGACTCATGCCCTGTGCCCGGATGCGATCGTGCATCCGCTGGTCGCAAATGTGGTCCATAACTGCGGCTTGGGATTATTCCAGTGGAGCGACCTGATTCTCGCGGGACTGGATAACCGCGAAGCGCGACTCTGGATCAACCGCTCCGCCTGGAAGATGAACCGTCCGTGGATTGACGGCGCCATTGAAGGCATCAATGGTGTGGCCCGAGTGTTTCTGCCTGGCGCCCCGCCCTGTTACGAATGCACTCTCGGCGAGACTGACTGGAAGCTTCTGGAACGCCGCATGTCGTGCAATCTGCTGGATCATGAAGCCGACGTCGAAGGCAAGGTGCCGACTACTCCGACGATTTCTTCCATCATCGCGGGTATTCAGGTCCAGGAAGCCGTGAAATTGATTCACGGCCTGCCCACTCTCGCCAGCCGTGGCTTCGTGTTTGAAGGGCTGAATCACACTTCGTATCCAGTCACGTACACGGAAAATGCAGATTGCATGAGCCACTACACGCTGAAACCGGTGGTTGACTTGCCCCAACGCTCCGTGGAGATTACACTGCGCGACATTCTTGCTCGGGCCCACCGGGACTTCGATTCCGCTAACGATGTCGTCGTCGAATTCAGCCGCGACGTCATTACAAAATTGACGTGCCTCTCGTGTCATGAAGAGGAGCGGCGATTTGCCGCCGTGGGAACGGTCCGTTACGACGATGGCCGCTGTTCGCGATGTGGTCAGATTCGAACTGTAGTCACCGCCCACAGCTACGACGGCAGTGAAGACTTCGGCGACCTCTCCATCGACGCGCTCGGATTGCCTCTGTACGACGTTTTTACTGCGCGGGCCGGCGAGCGGGAGATCGGGTATCTGATTGCCGGCGACCGTTCGCTTGTGCTCGGCGCAGTAAGCGAGGAAGCAGCTCAATGAAGCGCAAGGACGACATGGCGGTTCAACCTCCCAAGGTACTGATGGACGCCGACGTGCTCCGTCAGATTCGACAGCATGCGCGCTCCTCCAACAAAGCAGAAGTGTGCGGCATTCTGATCGGAAGCGAGAGTGGCCGGCAAGTCGAGGTGGAAGCCTGCATCGCAGGAGTGAACGCCGCCCAGGGAGGCGCGCACGTCACTTTTACCCAAGACACCTGGGAACATATCTACAAAATTAAAGATGCTGAGTATCCTGACCACCGCATGGTCGGCTGGTACCATTCCCATCCGGGCTTCGGCGTCTTCCTGTCCGATCACGACACTTTTATTCACCAAAATTTTTTTTCCTCGCCTTTGCAGGTGGCTTGGGTTTATGACCCGCATAGCGATGAGGAAGGGTGTTTTGGCTGGGTGGGCAAACGCCTGGAACGCCTTCCTGAAATCGCTATTACCGACCGCCGGGGTGGAGAACTAGCGAACGAGTCCGGAAAAGCGGAACCAGTAAGGTTTTCGTCGGAAGAAGAAGAGGAACCGGACCCGCCACTTGTGATCGCAAAAAGCGAACAGGAATCCGCTGCTCCCTGGATGAACTGGACGGTGACGATCCTCTCGTATCTTTTCACGGCCGTACTCGGCTTTGTAGCGTCATGGTATTTGTTCCCACAGGTGCTGCCGGTACCGTACTTTTTCGATGGGAGGACCGGCCAACTGATCGGCCATCTTGACCCGCATACCGGGCAGGTTGTGCTGGATACACAGCCACCTCCCAATCTTGAACCCGGAAAGTTGTTGCCGCCTGCAGCGGTTCCGGGTTCGTCGCCGGACCAGACGGCACCGGCACCGACTCCGGGCAATAAGGACGACAAGGGAAAACATGCCGAGCGATAACAACGAGACCATCAAGATCACGCTGGACGATCTGGCCAATGTCCCGGCGCAGGGCGAGCTGACTCCGGCTGCCGCAGCAACTGCAACGGGCGCCCGAAACTACGGCACGATCGGCACCGGGGAAGAGAGTCCGGCGGCACTGGGCGAAGAGCGCGGCAGCATCTTGTTGCAAGGCTGGTTCTACCTCGGGGTCGCGGGATTTGTTGGCGCCCTCGCCGGCTGGGCCATCTGCGAACCGGCTTTCAGCGACGCACCCAATGGCCACCGCTGGGGCAACATCTGGCTGTTGCCGATGGTCATTACCCTGGTCTGCGTTGCGTGCGCCATTTCCGAAAGCATCGTGGAGCGGTCTGCACGCAAGGCATTAATTCGTTCCGCGTTATCTTTGCCCCTGGGTGTGGTACTCGGGTTCGTGTTCAGTTTCTTTGCCAATATCATTTTCAACATAGGAATTTCCATCTGCGTAAGCGCTGGCGTCCAAACCTTTCGTCATCCCGCGTTTTGGATTGTGCGCGGCTTCGCCTGGATGATTTTTGGCGGCGCCGCTGGCGTAGTCTACGGCATCCTGGGTCAATCGTCGCGCAAGGCCCTGTATGGAGCGCTGGGCGGCGTCATCGGTGCGGGAATCGGCGGCGCGATTTTCGACCCCATTGGCATGGCTTTCCACGGAGGCGGGACCAGCCGCGCCGTTGGGCTCAGTCTGCTCGGAATGGCCGCAGGGATCGGCATGGGACTGGTCGAGAGCGCGCTCAAAGACCGCTGGCTTTATGTCACGGCCGGTCCGCTGGCAGGAAAACAATTCATCCTTTACAAGTCCTCAACAGTCCTGGGTAGCGCGCAGCAGTGCGACATCTACCTGTTCAAGGACGCGAATATCCTTCCGCAGCATGCGGTGGTGGAAATCAACGGCGCACGAGTGCAGCTTCGTGCCTCGGGACCAGTGTTTGTCGGCGGTTCGCCAGTTCGCCTTCAGGTGTTGCAGAGCGGCGCCATCGTTCAGATTGGCCGCTATTCGTTTCGCTACCAGGAAAAGCACAAGAAATGAATCCAGCCTGCCCCTATTGCCGGACGGAGCTGGACGCCGCCGATGAAGGGCGGATGGAGTGTCCCGGTTGCGGCACGCCGCACCATCAGGACTGTTTCGCCGAAAACGGCGGCTGCACAGTTTTCGGCTGCGCCAAGGCGCCCGCGGACGAGCCCAAGATCAGCCTCACGAGTTCGGAATTGGCTCCTTCGGTACCGGCCATGCCGGAGAGCATGAGCGCCCTGGCTCCCCCCGCGTACACCATTGCTCCGCCTCCACCGCCCGATAGAGCCCGAGACACGACATCGGTGGCGCCTCCTCCCCGGCCGCCCGGATACGGCAACGCCAACTCAACGCTTGTCCAGGGAGTGGTCAACGCTCCTCGCCTGACCGCCGCCGAGCTGTACGCCGGTGTTGACGCGCATAAGAACCGAGTGATTTACGTGTTGCTGGGCTTGTTTATCGGGTTCTTTGGCGCGCACAGTTTCTATGCCGGATATTACCGGCGAGGCGCAGCGCAAGCGGCTTTGAGTTTGTTCTCGTTGTGGCTGTTTTCGCAGGGTTATGGCACTCTTATCAGCTGGCTTTGGGCGGTCATAGAGATTTGTCTGATCAAGAAGGATGCTGACGGAGTTCAATTCGCATAAAACGGGTGGCTAATGAATTACTTCATTACTCGCAATGGCCAGGAGTACGGGCCGTACACGCTCGCTGACCTGCAACGCTACGTTGCTACCGGAAGCATTCTCGTCACCGACATGACACGCAGCGAGGGAATGACCGAATGGGTGCCGGTCTCTCAGGTGATCGGTAACATTCCCGTGCCAGTCGCGCCGCAGGGACCGCCAGCATCCGCGGGCACGTGGTATCCCAATCCCCCCAATCTCCATTGGGGGATTGCCGTGTTATTGGCGGTGATTACTTGCGGGCTTTTCGGCTGGATCTGGGTATTCGTCCAGGCAGCGTGGATCCACAAGGTAAGACCAGAATCCAAGTGCATGATCTATGTTGGCATTGCGATAGGGCTCTTTTTTGCAAGCGGGGTCTTGAGCGTGAACAAGGAGTCTGCGCCTTTGAGCGCGCTAATGAACCTGGCAGGCGCCGTCATGTGGCAGGTTGGGGCTTTCACTATGCGGTCGGATATAGAGGAACATTACAATTCCGCCGAGCCGCTGGCCATCAGGTTGAGCGGCGCGATGACCTTCTTCTTCAGCATCTACTATTTCCAATTCCACTTCACCCGGATTAACGAGATGAAGCGGCAAGGCCAGTTCGTGGTGCCACAGGGGACCTAGGTAGGGAATGAAGGCGATATGAATTACTTCATTTCTCGAGATGGTCAGGAATATGGCCCCTACACTCTGGCCGATCTGCAACGCTATGTGGCTGCCGGCAGTATTCTGGTCACGGACCTGACCCGCAGCGAGGGCATGACCGAATGGGTACCTGTTTCTCAGGTGATCGGCAACATTCCGGTTCCAGTGGTGGCAGTGCATCCCGCCGAACCGGGTGTGTGGCGGGAGGGCAATAAGTTGGTGGTAATCCGAGGGGCTGTGCTGCCGCCTTTTTGCGTGAAGTGTGCGCAGCCGGGCGTCGAACCTGCATGGGAGAAGAACTTTGCCTGGGGTAACCCGTGGTGGGCCTTATTTCTTTTGCTCGGAATAATTGGCATCATCGTATACGCGATTGTATATTACAGCTCGCGTAAGCAAATGAAACTGATTGTTCCGCTTTGCGAACAGCATCGGAGGGCACAACGAACCATGCGGTGGGTGGGAGTCACGTTATTGTTGACCTCGCCTGTGCTGCTGGTGATTGGGGTAACGCTAAATAAAGACTATCTGACTGGGGCTGGCGTTATCGCTTTATTGGTTATGGCGATCGCCGGGGGAGTGGTACTGATTCTGGCATCGCCGCTCCGGGCCAGGAAGATCGATGACCAGCAGGGCTGGTTTGTCGGTGCGCGCGAACCATTCCTGCAGATTATTGAGACTCAAGGTCACCTCGCAACCGGGACGGGTTTGTGACAAGTATGCGCTGGAGATTTCATCTTGCGACCGCTGCATCTCTCGCCGCAGCGGCATCCCTCTATTGGCTGCCGCCTTGGCGCTATAGTTTCTACCCGCGTTGTCCGTTCTTTGCGCTGACCGGCATGGAATGTCCTGGCTGTGGAATGACTCGGGCTCTGGCCGCCCTGCTAGATGGCCAGTTTGCGGTGAGTTGGCATTACAATCCGCTGGCCATCTTGCTGTTGCCCCCGCTGGCCGTCTATTTTTTCACTGGATACTGGCGAGGAATCTCGCGCAGGGACTGGTCGATTCCTCAACTGCCGTCGCCTGTGCTGGCTATGCTCTTTGTATCCATTACGTTGTTTGGAGTAGCGCGCAACCTTCCTGGAATGGGGCTGTGATTTCATGATTTCGCCGCGAATCCGCCGACTCATGCACGACCATGAAAATCTGGTGCAGCGCTTTGCCCAATGGCCGCTCATCCAGATCAGCGGCACGGCAGGCATGCCGCCGGAAGTCTACCGGTTCACGTATTCCATCAAGGGACTGTATGTGGCCGCGAGCGGTGACATTCTCGAGAGAGATATGCATGTACTCGAGGTGAACCTTTCGCTCGGCTACCCGCGGCGGGCGCCACAGTGCCGGATGCTGACTCCCGTCTTCCATCCCAACTTTGACGATGCCAGCGTGTGCATTGGCGATTTCTGGGCCGCTTCCGAACGGCTCGACGATCTGATTACACGCATCGGACGCATGATCGCCTACCAGGAATACAACACAAAGAGCCCGTTGAATGGACTGGCCGCAAAATGGGCCGCGCAACACCCGGAATTGTTGCCCGTGGATCCCCGCGCGGTCGCTCCGCCACTGCCGACCGCAGTAGCGGCGCCGAATTCGTCCCCGGAAATAGCCGCGCTTCAAGTAGACCCATGGGCGCAAAGAATCGTGATCGAGTAAAGCTCCCGCTCCACTCGCTATTCCGATGCCTGATTGATGCCTGATCAGTGTGCAAACGAGAAGTTCAGGCCGGTCGAAAAAAGAATGTCATTCTTTTTCTTCCCGAGCGGAACCTGGCTGACATAAATATCGCCGAACGAGTTCTGCCATCCCAGCCACTTGTTCATCTTCGTCACCGTGCCGAACGTGGCGGTTCCACGATACTCTCCGGTGTTCGTCAGGTCAGGGTAGAAATACAAATTCTGGGTGATCACCGTGCTCTTGCTCAGCTTGTGCATGAACTCGTCGCCCAGCGTAAGGCCGGCTAGACTGCGCGAGACGGCCGGCACAAATGTCTGGTTCGGCAGGGTGAACGCGGAGTAGCTTTCGTGGGTATAGTTCACGCCGGCCAGCAGATCGAGAGTGGTTTTGTCGCTCTTGATCGCGTGCCAGCCGATACCTCCACCAAAGATCGAACGGAGGTCGAGGTCCTGCAGTCCGTCGTGATAGAAATCGCCATTCACGAATCCGAACACGCGGGGCGTGAAGTCGTGGTCGTAGCGGGCTCCGCCGCCGATGGCGTTGGCGGTGGTTGAGGGAGTCGCGCCCTTCTGGTCGTTGGTGGCGTAGATCGAATTCGAGTACAGCGTCAACTTGTCTTTAAATCCCTTGCGCGTTGCCGTGAACGCAATATTGAGATTCTTGCTCGCGCTGTTGCCGCGGGTCAGAGCGAAGCCCAGGTTGAGACCACCATTCCAGCCTTCCGTCAGGCCGGGGTGAAGGCTCTTCTCATAAGCCGTCTGTTCGGCCGGACTACGCAGCGTCGTAACCGATGCTCTTGGCGCCTCGATCGTTCCGCTGTGGGTAGTGACTTCAATGTTGTCTCCGCTTGTGCTGACGGTGCCGACTGCCGTTTTACCGTCGCTGGTGGCGACATGCAAATCGCCGGCCGAGGTAATCGCCTGGATGGCGTCGAACTTTACCGTGACATCGCCGGCGTAATCAGTCTTGATTACCAGCTCCTTGCCATCCGACTTGCCGATTGAACCGGTCAAACGGTCGCCATTCTTGAGCGTGATCTGGTCCGCCAACGCCGGCACCGCGAGAATGAGAGCTAGAAAACCTGCCGAAATACGAGTACGCACAGATTCCTCCTGGTTTCATGCCGCAAGATGGGAGATGAAATACAGAATCAGGCCCTGGGGCTCGCAGGCCTGTTGTTGTCACGGGCCGACAACACGGTCCGGCCGCCAAAATCGCCGTTCTTTGCTAACCACTTCGCTTCTAATCTGGCGTCCTGAGAAGTTAGCCGACGCTAAACCTTGTCCTCAGGCTTGGATTCGTCCTTCATGCTGTCTTTGAGTGCACGGATGCCTTCGCCTAGTCCTTTGCCCAACTCGGGCAGTTTCTTGGGACCAAATACCAACAACGCTACGAAGAAAATCACCAGCAGGTGCATGGGCTGGAACAGACCTTCAATCATTACTCCTCCATCACTTGAGCCCACCCCTGAAACATAATCCTGAACCGATGTACCAGTGTATCCCACTCGCAGCACCGCGGTCCGCTCTTCGACCGGTCCCATCTTCCCGGGTTCTTGATTACTTCCGTGACCTACCGGACGAGCCTCCGCCGGACTATTTTTGCCACAGGGCAGTATGGTGGCGATTGGTGGAGGGCTTGTGAATCGGTGTCTCCTGGGTTGGGTCGTAGTCGCGCTGGCCACGTTCTCGTTTGGCGAACAAGTTCCATCTTCCACTCCGTCTGACGCCATTTTCTGGTGGCAGGCGGCAGAGATCTCGTCACCGCGGATTGACCGGCTAGCCCAGCAGCAGAATCTGTCACCTTCCTGCCGCGCGATCAGTGCCTGCAAGGCCGCCGAAAAGACTGTTCCTGTCTCCTCTTCGAATCGCACGGCGCAACGAAAATCGGTCGTCAAATCCGTTTGCGGTTGCGCCAGTCCGGCCGCCAATATCGCCAGCCTGGTGCGCGCCCAGAAGTACGACGCAGCCGAGAGCAAGGTGCGCGCCCTGCTTCAGGACGAACCGCAACATCCCTGGGCAAACTTTGTGCTGGGAACGATTCTGCGTCACGAAAACCGTTTTGAGGAAGCATTCGACGTCTTCACCGACTCCGCAAAGTTGATGCCCAGCTTCCCCGAGATTCACAACCAGCTTGCCTACCTCTTCTATCGCGATGACGATTCCGACAACGCCATCGCCGAAGCGCGCACGGCGTTGAGCATGGATCCCGGCAACGCCGAGGCCTATCGGTATCTTGGACTCGCTTTGTATTCCGCGGGGCGCTACGACGCAGCGCTGAATGCCTTCCAGCAATCGCTTAATAGGGAGCCGGCTAACGCGGACGTCTACTACGACATGGGAATCACGCTTCGCGATCAGGGCGACCTGCGGCGCGCCGCGATTGCCTACCGGCATGCGTTGAGCCTGCGGGCCGACTTCTGGGAAGCGCACAGCAACCTGGGCGTAGTCCTCCACGATCTGGGCCGCCTGGAGGATGCGGTGACCGAATATCGCGCCGCCAAGCGGCTGAATCCGCAGGAATCCAGCATCCGCAACAATCTTGGCAACACCTATTGCGATCAGGATAACTTCGACAGCGCAATGGCTGAATTTCAGGAACTCTCGCGACAGGATCCGGGATGGGACGGCGGCCACAACTGCCTGGCACGCGCCTACATGTCCAAACGCGATTATCCTGCCGCCATCAAGGAATTGCAGGCGGCTATCCAGGCCAACCCTACTGGGGCCGCGGAACATCGCGTTCTTGGTCAGGCGCTGCTGTTATCGGGCAGGGACGAAGAAGCGGTCACTGTGTTGCGCAAAGCCGTCACACTGAATCCCGATTCTGCCCTCGCTCACCACTATCTGGGCACAGCTTTTGTCAACACCCAGCAACTGGACGACGCAGAAACGGAATTTCGCCAGGCATTGCGCCTCGACCAGAGCGCGCAAAACCACTATTCCCTGGCAGCCTGCTTGGTGGCGCTAAACCGCTATGAGGAAGCCCTGGCGGAGTTGGAAATAGCCTCGCATCTGGACCCCACACAGGACCTCTACCGGGCTCGCATGCAGGAAGTCGTGAAGCTCATTACCGCCTCAAAGTAACCTGCGCCCCCTGTCCCACTGGGCAGGACCCTGTCATGCACTGACGTGCATCGCGCTCAAGCCTCAACCGCCCTAGAATGGCTGACAGCAAAGCCTTTTAGAGGCCGGCATCAAAGCAGGGGTGCAATCATGGAAGTCAGGGCGACAAAACAAGCGCGCGAAAATAGCGCGGTCCCATCCGCGCTCACCAGTGCGGAACGCAAGGGCATGGAGCAACCTCCACGGGTGCATCCGACCTCCCCTGATCTCAAGGCGGTTGGTTACGGCCTGCCCTGCTCGAATTGCCGGGCCTACTATCCCGCAGACGTCGATACGTGTCCTATCTGCAAATCGGCCGAGCGCGTGTCGCCGCGAGCCATTGCAGCGTTGCCAGTAACTCCGGTGGCCGCCAGCCCGGAGTCGGGCGCGCCGCTCGAAGACGATCGTGAGCGATTCCTGAAAGAACTGAAATCGCAGGCCTTTGCCTCGCACACCCAGATCAACGCCGCAGCCACGTTCCGCTGCGTGCTCGAGCAGAACCACACTACAGAATTCGAGCCCGCCGCTGTCTGCCATACCTGCTATGGCGAACTCCGCCAGCAGGCTGACAGGCTGGAAGCAACACTACACATGGATGTAAAGGAAGCCGCGCAGATCGTCTACGCCGCGGTATGGGCCGACACCAGCGACCCCAGCAGGACCTACATCAATGCCGCATCCGCATTGCTCGGCGAACTACGCCGGCGTGCCGGCATCGGTCTGTTACTGGGATCGAATCAACCGTTGGCACATTGAGTTCTCAGTTCCCGGTTCTCAGTTCTCAGTGAACCAGTTCGCAGGTTGGATGGGAACGCGGGGCTGACTTCACCGGGAACTGAGAACTGCTTTCAGCTATTCCACCTTAAACGCCACGTAATTCTTGCCCGCATACAGGCGATATCCGTCGCCGTCGTTTTCGAGCATCAGCGGCACGGGATGCTTGAGTTGGTCGTCGGCTTTGGTGGCGACAGAAAACATATCCGTGGCAGCGACGTTCATCACCAGAAACTTCCCGTCCTTGAAACCGAATCCGTACTGGCCGGGCTCAAGCGTGCTTCCATCGAAAGTCACCTTGGTCTCTGTAATGAAGAATCCCTGGTATTTGGCCTGGATCGCGGTCGAGTAGCCGGAGGTGTCTACCATGCCAGCAAGTACAAATTTTCCGGATGCACTCTTCAGTGCCACGGAATTGCGGACCTGTACCTGCGCGCTCTGCCCGGCAAAGTAATACGCGCTCGGGATCAGCTTCTTGAGCGCATCGCCCGTCTGCTTCTGCGCGTTGGCCTGGCTCAGGACCACTGCAACAGCCACCATCAGCCACATCCAGTTACGGCGGTAGTTCATCATCAGAAGACTCCTCGAAACAATTTGATTGAAATGACTGAAAGTTGAACCGCAATCATAAACGATTTTACGAGACGTGAGCGGAGGCCCTGGGTGAATGTCCTTCTCCGCGTTCTGTGACAGCTCTCTGCGATCTCGAAGGTTCAAGCGTTTGACTTGCGTCAGCGTCCAAAGCGCAGCTTTCCAAACGCTTCTGGCACATGAAAGTTGGGCTGCGGAGTCCCAGTAGCCCGCCAGGCCGAATAGAATCGCGATTCCGTCGGTCCCTCGATGCGAAAGAAATTCGTCCGCCACTCCGCCGCTGGATCGAATTTCTCCGTTAGCGCCTTCATGGGAATCGCCAACTCCGCCGCCCAGGTGTGATGCTCGCGGTCAAGCCAGACCGAGTGTTGCAGGCCACTTTTCAGATCGCGCAGCCCTCCGGGAAAGATGTCGAGATCAATCCACATGCCATTCGGACTCACCTCCAATTCGCGGTAATATCGCGGTCGCGAAGGATCGGGCTGAAGAAAGGTTTCGGCCACATCGCGATCCCAAAGCTGATCGCGGCGACCATTCGCGTCCGAATCGTCGAAAACAAAAAGACTTCGATAGCGACATTCAAACCTCAAATACAGTGTCTGCGGAGTCCAAAGCAGTCGGACCCGAGTCTGACGCTCCGGATCGGTGTTCTTTCCCTGCCAGTCCGCGCAGAACGAAACCGATTCCGCCTTCTGCCATTCCCGCGCCGGATGCCGGGCGTCAAGCGCCATTTCATGCGCAATATGCACCGCGGTGATCGTTTCGGCCGATGGTGGGCACTCCCTGATTTTTTCCTGACTCATAAGCAAAGTCGAAAGAAGGCAGAATATCGCGAGCGTCCAATTTCGCATAATGGAGTGTTACATTCGAAACTACGGGAGGTGGTTAATAAGGGCCTTCAGAGTCCGCCTCGCACCCGTCAGTGGCCTCAAGGCCAAGCACCTCCGCAATCTGCCCTCCGACCTCCGACCTCTGCTTTCTCACTTTGACCGCAACATTCGGATAGTCCGTGCGTCCAGAGTGCCCTATGTTATCCCCATGGCAACCAATGCGATACTCTCCGAGGGCCTGATGAAACCGGCAACCCAACCCGTTCCTCCCGAAACCAAAACCGAAGCCCGCCGCTGGCAGGCGGTGACGGACCGCGATTCCGCGCTCGACGGTGCCTTCGTGTTCGCGGTATCGAGCACCGGAATTTTCTGCCGGCCATCGTGCCCGTCGCGCCGTCCGCGACGCGAGAACGTGCGCTTCTTTGAGCAGGCCCGGGAAGCCGAGCAGGCAGGATACCGCGCCTGCCTCCGCTGCCGTCCCAAGGCGATCGACGGCAATCCGCAGGCCGCGCTCGTCCGGTCACTGTGCCGTTATATCGAACAGAATATCGAAGACCGGCTTACTCTAGGCCATCTCGCGCACCAATTCCGCCGCAGCCCGTTTCACCTGCAGCGAACGTTCAAGGCGGTGCTAGGTGTTTCTCCCAAGGCCTACATGGACGCCGTCCGCCTGCGTCAGGTCAAGCACAACCTCCAGGCCGGGCACTCGGTCACCACGTCTCTCTACGCCGCCGGATACGGCTCCAGCAGCCGTCTCTACGAGCGCACCGCGGGCCAACTCGGCATGACGCCGGAAAAATATCGGCGTGGGGCGATGGCCGCCGTGGTCCGTTACACGATCGCGAAATCACCGCTCGGCCCTATGCTGATTGCCGCCACTGACAAGGGCATCTGCGCCATCCAGTTCGCCAACACAGAAGAAGAGCTGCAGCAGGGCCTGATGCGCGAGTTCCCCTTCGCTACCCGGCGGCGCGACGACGAAGCCATGGCCGAGTGGCACGAAAAACTCGAGTGCTTGATCGAAGGCGCCGATCAAGACGCGCACCCCTCCCTGCCTCTCGACATCCGCGCGACAGCTTTCCAGCGCCGCGTCTGGGAAGCGCTGCAACGAATTCCTCGTGGAGAAACTCGTTCCTACAGCGCCGTCGCCAAGAAAATAGGCATGCCGAAAGCTGCCCGCGCCGTGGCACGCGCCTGCGCGACGAATCCGGTTGCGGTGGCGATTCCGTGCCATCGGGTTGTGCGCGAAGATGGCGAACTTGGAGGCTATCGCTGGGGAATGGAGCGGAAGGAGCAGTTGCTTGCGATGGAGCAGAAAGCGGGCGCATGAAAGCGCGGAGCGTCTAGGGCTGCGGAAAACTCTTTGCTCAGTGCCCATCGCGGCCCCAGCGGCGACAGCCGTGATAATCGCTTAGCTTTTTGCGGCGCGGCTGAAGCCGCGCCCCCTTCAAAGCAAGGGGACAAAAGGCGAGTGCAAAATCCTTCCATCCAAGCTACGCCGGCGAATTCGGTCCTGCCAGCATCCCACCGTCGAGAATCAGCGATTGCCCCGTCATGAACGAAGCTTTGTCCGAGCACATCCAGACGACGGCTTCCGCGATTTCCATCGGCCTTCCAAATCGGCCGATGGGATGGAGCCCGAGCGCAAACTTCTTCATATCTGGCGCGCCGAAGACGCGCTCTCCCATCGGGGTTTCGATCACCGCTGGGCAAACCGCATTAACGCGAATACCGTTACGCGCGGTTTCGAGCGCGGCGGACTTTGTCAGTCCGATGACGCCGTGCTTGCTCGCGCAGTAGGTGGCCGCTCCGGCAGAACCGATCCAGCCCGCAACCGATGACATGTTGCAGATCGCGCCACCACCACACTGTTTGAGCATTTGGCGAATCTGGTATTTGAGACAGAGCCAAACACCTTTGAGGTTGATGTTGATGGTGCTGTCCCAGGCTTCTTCGGTCTGGTCGACGATGGGGATCCATTCGCCCTCAATGCCTGCGTTATTAAACGCGATATCGAGGCGGCCGAACTTCTCGACTGTCTTGTCGACCAGCGCCTGCACATCGGCGGTCTTTGAGACATCAGTCTTCAGAAAGAAACCGTCGCCACCCGCGGCACGGACAAGATCCATTGTTTCCTTGCCTTCCGCCTCGCGGCGCCCGGCGACGACGACCTTGGAGCCTTCCTTCGCAAACAGGATGGCTGCATCGCGGCCAATTCCCGAAGTGCCACCCGTTACGATTGCAATTTTTCCGCGTAAATCTGTCGCCATGAGTTCTCCTTGAAAATTGACCGCGATCAGAGCGGTCGCTGCGTGATGAAACCGGGATTGTACTCGCACACGCGCGAAAGTGGTAGAACGAGCGCGTCGCATTCGCGCGCAGGGGGGCCGGTGTACTAGCCTTCCCGAAGCAGCGGCTTGCGCACGTATTGAGTAGCCAACGCCGTCACCGGCTCTTCCAACTTCGCATCCGCCCGCCGTCGCCCAATCACACGCTGGTAGCCGAGCCATTTCCCGGCATCGGCTTCGACTGCGTTGATCTCAACCAGATTCTCCGACGGAATCACCTTCTGCCATTGCAGCCAAAGCTTCCAGCCGTCGGGCATCGAGTCTGCCAGATCGATGTCCAAGATCCCCGTCTGCTCCCAGTGACGGCGCCACCAGCCGGCCGAATGGAGACACGACATGTTCGGTTCCCACCAGGCCTTGAGTGAGTCAGGCACGGGCCCGTCAAACTCGCCCAGCAGCGCCGCGCCTCCGATTCCAATGGCCCCGCCCGGCTTCACAAACCGTGCGAGGTAATTCAAGTAGTTGTCGTCGGTCCCGTAGTAAGGAAAAGAGTCAATAGAAACGATGGCGTCGAAGAAATCGTTGGCGAAGGGCACCGCGCGGGCATCGGCGTGGATCGGGTAGACACCGTCCTCAATGCCCGCATCGCGGATTCGTTGCAGGTTCTCCGAGGCACTGAACCACAGGTCGGTGGCCCAAACCTGGACGCCAAACTCGCGCCGCAGGAATATCGACGACATGGCGCGACCGCAGCCGAGATCCAGCACTCTCATCCCTGGCTTCAGGTCGAGTGCGTTCGTCAACCACTCGGTAATCCAGAGAGTGTTCGCGCCACTGCTCGCCCCAGCTATCACCCATTCCGGATGGTACTGGTTCGACCTCGGGAAGCGGTCGCTCGTCAGACGTGTGTCCATGAGGCGAGAGTCCTCCATCTGCATCTGCGGAGGATTCTAGATGGGTTTTCGCGCGTGCGGATGAATATTGTGGCGAACTATCGCTAAGGCCGGCCGGTGCGGACTACCGGTGAGGATCGAAGGCCATCTGTACGACCAGCTTTTCCTTGCTTCCGGCCGGTGAGAACTTCCATTGCTTGATGGCTTTCATCGCGGATTGGCCCAGGATCGGGCTTCCTCCGATCAACTGCGTGCTCTCGACTGCGCCGCTGGCGGTGACAACCGCCTCCACCTTGACCACGCCCCCGATGTAGAGACGCTTCAAGGCTTCTGGATACTCCGGCTCCACGCGCGCGACAAGTTTTCTTTCGGCGCCAATCTGATCGATGGTTTGCGCAGGCAGAGCCCGTGGGTTTACCAGCAGCGCAACCGTCAACATGACCGCTAGCGACAGTAAGAATCGGAATCCTATCGTTTGGACATCAGTTTTGGTTCGACACTTCGACATAAGTCACACGACCTCGTCGTAAGTCCTAGGGTAGCGCTACGCTTAACTGATACACCTCTTGCGTACTGCGATCGCGAACAAACATCCAGGAGCCGTCGGCCGTCCGGCCGCTCCACAACCCGAACGGTCCCGGATAGCGTTCGATGCCTTCCAGCTTGAATACGCGTTCCGCCCGGCTTTCGCCGACTTTCACTCTTCGAATCGATTCTTCGTCCGTAACCAGGTCGTCGAAAAACAAATACTGGCTATCCGCCGACCAATCCGGATAGTTCACCGCGCCGGCAGGCTCGGCCAGCCAGACAGTCCATTTCTGCGTTTGAAAATCGAACAACATCACCTTGGTAAAATCCGGCGACAGCGCAGCGATGTATTTTCCATTCGGAGACCAGCGCGGACTGAACAATCCCTGCGATCCGGGAATCGTTGTGACCTCGTGCGTCTTCAGATCGATCGTGCGAATGTCGAGCGCCGCCGAACCGACGAAGTATCCAAACAGGATGTGACTACCGTCGGCTGACCAGTTCGCATCGATCTGGCCGCGACTTTCCTTCAGTATGTCTTGCGCATCTCCGCCAGCCCTGGAGATGATCGAGATTCTGGCTGGATTGCCCGGTTGCATGCTGACATACGCGATGCGGCTTCCGTCGCGCGACCAGCGCGGCAACGCAACCCGCTCCGGCGATGACGTGAGTTGGAGGCGCTCGCTGCCATCAGCGCGGCAACGCCACAACGTCGCATCCGGAACGGAAACGTATGTAACCCACTTGCCGTCGGATGAGTAATCCAGATCGGTCGCCGAGACCGACGACAACAGGGGCACAAAACTTTTCGCGGCCGCGTCGTACTTCACGGTTTCACCAAACGGCTGTACACCAATTGCCCAGATTTTTTTGCTATCGGCCGACGGGGAAGCATTGCCGAACGACATGGGCCCGTGCGTGAGCTGAATGGGTGTTCCCGAGCCGGACTCGGACAAGGCCCACAGAGTGGTTATGGCAGTCGGCGCACTCTGGCTGACCTGAAAAATGTAATAACGGCCATCGGCGGTCCAGTTTCCACAACACGCACTGGAAGCGCTCTGCCAACTGCCGAGCACAGCGTGAGGATTCGATCCGTCGCTGTCTACTTCCCAGATCGCGGTCGTATTCTGGTCGGTGTTCCCCACTGTGAAGCGGATGCGTTTTCCGTCTCGCGAGAACCGGGCTCCAAAGACCGATCCCGCCGCAGTAAAGACGTCGTGAGGCGAAGTGCCGTCTGCCTTGGCCACGAAAAGTTTGGAACCTTTTCCAAACACCAACTGTTTTCCGTCGGCAGACCAGGCTGCGTCGCGGCCGGTCAGATCGCCGACGCGTTGCGGAGATCCGGCATGGACCGGTAGAGTCCAGAATTCGCTGTCTACGCTACCTTGCATGGGGGTAACCAGAAGCTTGGAGCGGTCGGCCGATATGTCGAGCGCCTGCACGTTGGGGATCGCATTCGAAATCACAGAGCGATCTGCGCCCTGCAACGAAAGGCGAGCTACCAGATGGCGCGCTGCGGGCCATTCCGAGACATACAAGCTCGACTCGTCTGACAGGAGATTGGTCTTGCTCACTCCGTCGCGGGTGATCTGAGTAACGGAGGTGACTGCGGGCTGGGCTGCGACAGCATCGCCGGGATGATCGGCACACGGCGCGGCAACCGAAGCAAGGATTACCAGAGAAGCCAGCCTTGACAGAGAAAATCCCGAGACTCCCCCAGTCGAATTGATCATGCGGGGATGCTAGCAAAGTGCGGTTTACGATTTCAGGACAAAACACTCCGGAGCATTACGAGCGTAACGCGAGGAGGGGCAAACGATGCAACGCAACGTACGGCAGGCTCAATGTGACTGCGCCTCATACTTACTCTCTGCCTGCTGAAACAGCTTCAGGACAGCCTGCTTCTCTGACTCCGAATTCCACGAGGTGCTCATGCGCGCCGTCGCGATCAGCCGATCGACCCACGCCACGAAGTAAGCCGCATCCGCTGGACTGTGCAGAGGCGCCCCGGCGATGGACACATACACGGGACTGGTTGTCGCGTAGGGATACAAATCCAGAATCGGATACTCCGCCTGATCGCTGAACGCCCGGAGAACACACCATCCGCTGCCGTCGATTGCGATCCCGCCCGAGGCCTCCGCCGACTTGCGATCACCCTTCAGTTCAATTTCGTGCGCCACCTTGCCGTTGCAGACGATCTGAAGATGGTCGAGCGGAACAATCGAGCGCAGCCCCAGCTTGAAAGGTACTTCCTGTTTCTTCTCCAACTGCACTTCTCCGCCTGCCGTCTTGCCGCCCAGCTCAAACCACAGCAGCGGTCCGTTCGTCGCGAACGTGCGTCCGGATTTAATCGATTCCAGCCACGGTTCGACCTTTAGCGATCCCGGCTTCACCTGGGCGTACACGCGATTCAATCCGATGGGCCCGCGCAGCGACGCGTAATTCCCCATGAAATCAGTCCCGGCAGCCGTCGGCAGCCGAAAGCCGCAATTCAGCAGCTTGTACCAAATCTCCGCCGTCGACTTATGATCGGCAAATCCAACGACCTCGATGTAATCCACCCTGCCCAGTGCAACATCCGCAGGTAACTCGTAAGTAAGGGAAGCATCCTTTGCTGGATCGGGCACACTGTCCAGCGGATGCACGTATCCCACCAGCGCTCCCTGCGCGTGCGCCATATCGGCGACATTAGCGTTCGCGGGATAGAGACTCGATGCTGCGGTATTGGGATATCCCGCATATCCCGGCAGAATGAGGTTGTTCTTCAGGCCCAGCAATCCGAGATGGCCCCAGTAACTGGTATGAAATTCCTGCCCGTGAAATATCAGGTGGTCCAGATTCGAAGCCGCATCGAGCTTCGGCGAGAAGTAGGCAATATCCGGAAAACGCTGTTCCTTGTTGACGATAAGATTTTCGACAATCGCGAGATTCTCCGCTGCCGCCTGCTCAACGAGATGGACCGGAGTATTGCGGTACGTCCCTGCGTAGTTCATGTGGACGTGTACATCGCCGCTGATCCACTCCGCTGGCTCGTAAGGAATGTTGGGCTTCAGTTGAATTGTGAGACTTAGTGTTTTATCCGCGGTGACCTCGACACGCCGTTGCTCGAAGCCAAACTCAAATCCGTGCATGACATCGACCTGCACGGAGCCGGCCGGCACCGTCAATTCTGACGTCCCCATCGTGTCAAAATAATGCGCCTCGAACGGACGCTCCGAGCGGGTGAAGCTATCGTCCGCGTGCATCCAGGCAGTGTCGGGCGCATAGGCACGTCCATCGGTCCCTGTGACGAAGACCCGTGCTGCCACCGGCTTTCCTGTGGGCCCCACCACGCGAAGAGAAATCCGCCCCATGGGCTTCAGGTACTTTCGCTCGCGAACCGCGAGTTCTGTCTGCGCTCCTCCTGGAATCGTCTGCACCCACAGGGAAGTATTGCCGCCGCGATTCGAAATGAATGCAATCTTCGTTCCGTCCTGCGACCAACGCGGATTGGTGTTGTCGTAATCACCGTACGAAATCGGGAATGCATCTCCACCTGCCGACGGCATCACCCAAAGCTGGTGCCAGGACTGCCCCAGATAGGACGCATACACCATGCGCGTTCCATCCGGCGAAATATCCGGACGCGCCCGCCAGGTCGTCTCCTCATAATGAATCTCGCGCGCTTCCGCTCCCGGCTCCGCCTTCATACGCCAGAAGCCACCCGTCCCGTGAATGTGTCCGCGATTCGAGACAAACAAAATTTCCGAGCCATCCCGGGACCACACTGGACTGATCTCGTGGTCAACCTTGCTGTAGTAATAGCGAGGCAGATCGCTCACATGCTCTGGAGTTAGCTGCTGCACGTCGTTGAGACGCACATCGCCGAGCCTCCCTTCGTCAAAGCGCCCGACAAAAATATGGAGGTGTCCTTTGTAGGAAGTGGAGACGAATGCCACGCGTTTGCCGTCGGGTGAGAACCGCGGCTCTAGATTGACTGCCCCACCCGAAGTGAGTGGATGGGTCGACCCATCGCGTAAGTCCAGCGTCCACAATTCAACCGCCTCGTGATCGTAGCGATCAAAAACTACCCACCGCCCATCCACTGACCAGTCCGGCTGGTAGTCGTAACCCGGCCCCACTGTAAGTTGTTCCGCTTTGGCCGACCCCACCTCCTGTCGCCACAACGATCCCGCCATCGAGTACACGAGACTCTTCGAGTCCGGAGACCACGCTGCTGCGCTCGGCCCCGTCGTCACTTGCGGCAAATACATTTCGCGGAAGTAATAAGAATGAGGAAGGTCAATCTGCTTGAGCACGGGCTCGCGCTGGGCAATACAACCCGGGGCCACAGCCAAAACGAATATCCAGATCAGGACATGTTTCAAAAGTAATCCTCCATTCTCAGAGAGGTGCGGGAAGAGTCTGCTGGCCCGTACCTCGGGGGCTGACGCCCAGGTCAAATGAAAGGCCTTACCGCAGCGGTAAACCGATGCGCCATCCAAAAGCCAAGGTCAACACTGAGTTCTTCAGCAAACTGTTCTTCTTTGGAACCTATTTCGGAGCCACGACTGGCACGATAATTTCGGAACTTCGCGACCCGCCATCATAGACGCGAATCCGAGCTTTTTTCATTTCCGCACTCGTAGCCTCAGACTGCCCCGTCTGCAAGTTTCGCGAGAAATTCGGCGCAAAGCTGCCGAAGACCTGCACTCTCATCCGATGTCCCTTCAGAAACACATTGCTGGTGATCAGGTTCGGCAGCGTCAGTTCGTACACTTTCTCCGGCTCCAGCCATTGCCGTCCGTCCTTGATGTTGCGATAGCTGGCTCGCAGCACATCCAGTCCGGGGCTCATGAGATTGAACGCAGTCCCATCCGGCGCAACGTCCATCAACCGGACCCAGAGGTCGAGATCACGACAGTCGCAGGAAACGAGCATATGCGCCTGAATCGGACCGGTGACTTCAGTATCTTCACGCAGCACATCCGAATCGAACGTCAGCACATCTGGGCGGTCGGCCAGTTTCCGATAATCGTGTGCACCGGAGGAAGCGTATTCATTCACAACAGGGTGCGCGGGATCGGAAACGAACTCGCTGAACTCTTCCTTGCGCGCTGTATCGGCGCCCAGCGTGCCAATGCTAGACCCCTTCTTCGCCGCACTCAGACGAAACACCCTGCGCTGCGCCGCCGGAGGCCACGTCTCCGACTCCCGCCATTCATTCCTTCCCATGACGAAATACCGCACGGGCCGTTCGCGTTCCACGCCGTTGTCGATGCTCTTCAGATAGTGATCCATCCAGCGGAGCACCACGTCATCGTAGTCAATTGCCGCCGTTGGACCAAATTCACGCTCGCCAGAATGAGTCTTGGCGGTGCTGTCCACTCCATGAACCCAGGGACCCAGCAGCAAGTGCGTTCGCGAATCTTTATCGCCCGCCCGCGACTTGAGCAGACCGGCGTAATTCGTCGTCGCGCCTTCTGGCCCGTAATTGTCGTCGTACCAGGCGGAAAGATTCAGAACAGCGGCGTGATTGCGATCATATTTATTGCGCAGTTCCGCCCAGTCCCACCACGGATCTTCCATCGGATGCCGCAGCCAGTCGTAGTAATAAGGAGCCACCTGCTTTAGCTCTTCGACATCGAACAGCGGCAGCGTCCCCAGCATTTTCGGACCCTCGTTTTTCCAGGCAGCGAGTGCTTCGTCATAAGTGCGCGGGCCGGACAGATTCTTCTTCACTCGCATATCCCATGCGATGTTGTCCCAGATCCACTCCATCCAGGACAAGTCCCACGTCCCCCACGCATAGAAAAAATTGTGCGGCGTGGAAAACGTCATCGCCGGTACCATCGCCTTCAAATGGGGAGGGCTCTCCACTGCCGCGAGCCACTGCACCGCTCCGGGATAGGAGAGTCCGAAAGTGCCGACCGCTCCGTTCGACCACACCTGCGCTGCCGCCCATTCAATCGTGTCGTAGCCATCGCGTCCTTCATTCTCATACGGACGAAACTCGCCGTCCGAGTGATACCGGCCGCGAACATCGACGATCACCACGGCATACCCGCGTTCCACTGCATGACGAAATGTCGCGTATTCTTCCTGCGCCGCGTCCTTTCCATAGGGCGTCCGGTAGACGAGTACAGGAAACTTGCCGGACTCCGCTGGGCGCAGTACGTCCGCCCGCAGGACGACGCCATCACGCATCGTCACCGCGACGTTTTTCTCGGCGAAAGAGTTCGCGGCAGGAGTCTGCGCACCAAGGATAGAAATCCCAGCAAGGAAGACAACAAAAAAGGACACCGCGCGAGACTGGAATTTCATCGGCGCTGAGGCTATCACCGTCATAGCAGGCACCACAAGCTATGCCGTCGCGGGTGCGCGTAAGCGCACCCACGCCCAGTTCACCAGAGCCGCGCCGATGGTCACAGCCAGAATGCGGGATTGACTCAAGTCCACTTGCCGCACTAACACCAGGCAGATTACGACGCCCACCACCGCCAGCAAAGGCCCGCCCGGCAACCGGAACTGCGCTCCTCCCGGCTGCTTGTAGCGAAGGGCGATCAGCGCGGCACACACCACAGCGTAATAAAAAAGACGAGCAATTGCAGAGAGCGTCAAATTCCAGGTGAAATTGCCGACAATCGCCAACCCCCATACCGCCACGGAGTAAACCAGAATCGAAAACCACGGCGTGTGAAATTTCTGACTGATAGCCGAAAACGCTCGGGGCAGGTCTCCTCCCTCAGCGAGGGCAAACGTTACACGCGGCATCGCCAGGATCTTCGCGCTGATGTATCCGTAGAACGAGAACAAGGCTCCAATCGCCACCAGCGAAGCGCCCCGCCCGCCCATCGTAAGACGCGCTACTTCGGCAAGCGGACGATCGCTTGTCGCATTCGGGCCTAGCACACCGAGTACCACCCACTGGATCAACGTGTAGATCATTACGCACGCAGCCAGTGCCACAAAGAGAGCAAAGGCTACGTCACGCCGCGGACTGCGCGCTTCGCCCATGGGAGCCAGCGCGGTCTCAAACCCGCCATAGGCGAACACCAGCACCAGGATCGCTTTAAGCCAGACCTTCTCAGGCATTTCGCCCGCTGCCGCCATCGGGGCCGGATGGAAAATGGTCACCGCTGCGCCTGCCAGAATCACCATCAACAGCGGCAGGATCTTGACAACCGTAAGCAGATTACTGGCGCGAGTCCCCTGCCGCACGCCGAGAATATTGATGAGAGCCAGCCCTCCCACGAGAATCGTGAGGATCAGGACACGCGAATCCTTCGCGCCCGGCCAGAACTCCGCCAGATAACTGACGAACAGGTTGGCGTTCGCCGCCGGCGCCGCCGTCTGCGCCAGGTACAACATCCACCCGACCAAAATCCCCATCAAGCGCCCGAATGCGGTGCGCGCATACAGATAAGGTCCGCCGGCCTCGGTAAAATGCGAGGCCACTTCTGCAAAACACGCCATGATCACGGCAATCAGCGCGCCGGCAATGAGCACAGCGATGACGCTCTGCTTTCCCAGCATCCCGGCGAGCGTCCCAGGCAACCCAAACACGCCGCTCCCGATGACCGAATTTACGGTCAACGCCACCAGGCTCCAGCGCCCAATGGCCCGCAGCAAGCCGGGTTTCGAGGTCGTCATCGCGCCCCGTTTGTATCACAAGCGACAGATTCCGGGGTAGACTTCTTGTGTAGGTTCTGAGAATCTGAAAATCCTTTGGGAGCGTACCTAGAAGTGCCAGCCTCGATTTCGGACATCCGGCTCTTACTCAGGGTGAAGCGGTTGCCCCGGTGTGAACAACCGCGCCGGGTGTTTATCACGGGCGGAACCGGCTACCTGGGCAGCACCTTGATTCCCGCGCTTCTGGAGCGAGGCCACCGGGTTCGGGGCCTGGTGCGTACGGCCTCCAAGGGCAAACTGCCCAGCGAATGTGAAGTCGTTTCCGGCGACGCGCTCGATGCCAACACCTACAAGCACCTGATCCGCCCGGCAGACACCTTCATTCACCTGGTGGGCGTCTCGCATCCTTCTCAGTCGAAGGCTGCCGAATTTCGCGCGATCGATCTGGTTGCGGCGCGCGAAGCAATTAACGCTGCCGCGGAACTCGGCATCCACCACTTTATTTATCTGAGCGTCGCTCATCCGGCGCCGATGATGAAGGCCTACATTGCTGTTCGCGAGGAATGTGAAGCGCTGATCCAGAAGCGCCGCTTGAATTCCACGATTCTGCGTCCGTGGTACGTGCTTGGTCCCGGCCACAAATGGCCCTACGCATTGCTGCCCGTTTATAAGGTGATGGAGGTACTCCCATTCACTCGCGGGGGCGCGCAGCGCCTTGGCCTGGTAACTCTGGAGCAAATGGTGATGGCCCTGGTCGAAGCCGTGGAATCACCAGTTCAGGGACTAAGGATCGTCGGAGTACCCGAGATCCGGACCGCCCAAACCACTCTGGCCCGTGAAATAACCCGCCAGACCGCCTGAAATACCGCGTCCAGCAAGCCTTCCAGTAACCCGGTAACTTCAATTACGGAAGCACATGCACACGGGGAATCTGTTCGGTTGTCTTTCCCGATGAGATGATGGTCAAGACACAGTCAAAGGACGCAAACTAGAAAGGGCCCCATGGACCGCGACAACCGCGCCAGCATGGACGAGATTCACCTTCGGATCTTGCGCGTCACCGAGGATCTGCGCGCCATCCAGCGCGAACTCAACTGCGCCGCCATGCAGGCGCCCAACGATCCCGAACTGATGGAAGCCCTCTCCGATCCGCCTGAGATGGAATCGATCCACGTCCTGAAGTCGGCGCTCGACCAAATGCGCCATTTCCTCTGGTTCTATATGCAGGTCATGACCAGCGGCTCGGAAATGGGAGAGAAACTCCGTCAGGGGCTGGGTAAGGAAGCGTCCCCGATGGTCCCGGAAACCGAGAAGCAGCAGCACATGCAGAGCGCATCGGACGCGATCATGCTCCGGTATCTCGCCGACAGTAAGTTCCGCAAGCCGAACTAGAGCCCTCCTTTTCGCGGGCTTCAGGGCTCGCTTGGCGACAATAATTTGACAATTGACGCCCCAATCGGGGGTACAATTTCCGCCAATAGTGTGTTTGGTGGGGGCGTCCCATGAAAAGCCTGCTTGTATTGGCCTGCGTGTTTTCATTTTCCCTTCCGTCTGTCCAGTCTGCGTCAGCCCAAACAGGAGGAGGTGGCGGCCGACGTGTGCCCCCGCCTACTCAACCCAAAATGCCCGCTCCAGACATGAGTCCCAACACGGGAATTTTCCTGAGCGGCAAAGTGGTAATCGATGACGGCAGCGTGCTCACCGAGTCCGCCCTGATCCAGACAATCTGCCGTGGCCAGAAAAAAACCGAGGCACACACCGACTCGCATGGCAGTTTCAGTTTTCAGTTTGGCAGCCGCACCGCTACCAATCGTTCCAGCGAGGTCGAGTATGACGCGGATACCCCCTCGAGCTACAATCCGTCCGGCCGTGGGGATCGCAGAAACCTTCAGGATTGCGAACTGCAGGCGTCGCTGGCCGGTTTCACTTCCGACGTAATTCAGCTGGGCGGAAACTTCTCCGGCTACGATAATGCGGACGTAGGCCGGATCGTTCTGCATCGCCTAGCCAACGTCGAGGGATATACCATCAGCGCCACTACGGCGCAGGCTCCCGAATCGGCCCGGAAAGCCCTGGAGAAAGCGCAGGAACAACAGAAAAAAGGCCACCCGGAGAACGCGCAGAAACTACTCGAGAAAGCCGTCGAGTTGTACCCGAAGTTCGCGGTTGCCTGGTTCGAACTGGGACGCGTGCAACTTGACCAACAGGATCCGGTCGCTGCCCGCAACTCTTTTCAGCAATCGATCGCAGCCGATCCAAAATATATCAACCCGTATCATGGTCTGACTCTGCTCAACCAGCGCGAGCAACGCTGGAAGGATCTAACGGAAGTCAGCGATAGATTGCTGGCATTGAATCCCGTGAGTTTTCCGGAAGCCTGGCTCTCGAACGCGATCGGGCGTTATTTTCTGAACGATCTGGCTGCCGCGGAAAAAAGCGCGCGCCGCGGATTGCTGCTTGACCAGGAGCATCGCCTGCCGCGACTTGAATACTTACTGGGCATGATCCTGGTGAAAAAACCGGACTACCAGGAAGCCACCCAGCATCTGCGGGCGTTTATCCAGCTCACTGACCGTCCGGCCGATGTGGCGGAAGCGAAGAAACAACTCGACGAAATCGCCCGCCTCTCCGCCGCAGCGGGGCTGTCGCCGAACAATAGAGAGTAGTGCTCTAGTCGCTTCGGGCACCGAATGAAGCAGGCCAAGGACGAGTACTTGCGCCTGCACTAACCCATCCTCCTATCGGGCAATTGACACTACCCACGCCCCGGGTTAGTCTCGCCGCCGGCACTGGAGAGCCACTTCTGCCTCGTCGATTTCTGTACTCCGTTTTCTTTCTTATTCTTGCGTTGCTTGCCAGCGCTCACGCATCGGACCTCACTGCGCCTCCTGCTCTCGCGGCCAACGGCAACGACAATCGCACTCCTGCCGGTGAAATGAAGGACGGGGTTCTGTCGCTTCATCTCGAATTGATTCCGTCAACCTGGTATCCGGAACAACAGAGTGGCAAAGGTTTTCCGGTCTTCGCATTCGCGGAGAAAGGTAAGGCGCCACAGATTCCGGGACCTTTTGTGCGTGTACAGCAAGGCACCAAGGTAAACGCCGAAGTGCACAACACCCTCACCACCGCAATGTTTATTCGCGGATTTCCAACTCCGGAACCGGTGCCTGTTGCGCCCGGGGGGACAGCCAGGATTCAATTCGTCGCCAGTACTCCCGGCACGTTCTATTACTCGGCGCGCAGTTGCAAGATGTCGATTCGCGATATCGGCATGCTCGACCTCGTCGCCGACTTGCCCATGGGCCAAGGGCCGTTTGACGTCGAAAGCCAACTCGAAGGCGGGTTCGTTGTAGATCCTCCAGGAACGGTGGCCGAAGACCGCATTTTCATGATCACCACCTGGTTGTCGGGCGTAATCACGCCCCCTCTGCACGAGGCAATTGCGATCAACGGAAGGTCGTGGCCTTATACCGAGCGGCTTTCGTATCGCACCGGGGACTCTGCCCGCTGGCGACTGATCAATGCCAGCATCAGCGATCACGCTATGCATCTGCATGGCTTTCATTTCCAGGTCAACAGTGTCGGCGACCAGGACCGCGACCATCCCTACACGGCCGACCAACCTGTTCATGCGGTAACGCAACGAATGGAACCCGGGACGACAGCGTCCATCCTGTGGGTACCTTCGCGCGCCGGGCGATGGCTCTTCCACTGCCATATGACGGGCCACATGGTGCCGAATTCATTTGTGCTTCTCGGCCACATGGACTCGACTATGCCGAGCCACTCGATGCCGACCGATTCCGCCGGCATGATGGGTATGATTCTCGGCATTACCGTCACGCCCGGAATCGCGCGCACCGCCAGTCCACCGTCAACGCAGAAAGTCCGCCAACTGAAACTTTTCGTCCGGGAAACTCCCGCTACCGAGTCCTCACTCGTCCGAATGGGATATGTCATTCAAGAAGGAGATGCAAAGCAGCAACCTGCCCAGGCAATCGCCCAGCCTCTGCCGGTGCCAGGAGCACCCCTGATTCTCACCCGGGGTGAGCCCACGGAAATTACGGTGGTAAACGAACTCAAGAATCCCACGAGCGTTCACTGGCATGGAATCGAACTGGAAAGCTACTATGACGGCGTACCCAACTACGGCGGCAACTCGCCGCAAATGACGCCTGCCATCCCGCCGGGCGGAAGTTTCGTTGCACGCATGACTCCGACCCGCGCCGGAACTTTTATCTATCACCCTCATTGGCACGATGTTGGGCAGTTAACGAACGGACTCTACGGTCCGATCATCGTGCTCGAACCGGGCCAGAAATTTGATCCCGAAGTAGACAAGGTCTTCATAGTAGGACGCCAGTTCTCCGAAGAAAATCCGGCTTCCGTGATCGTGCTGAACGGCACGGCCCAACCCGATCAAATGGCGTTGAAATCCGGCACAAAGTACCGGCTGCGATTCATCAACATCGCGACGAACGACGCCGACGTGGAACTCTCCCTCCTGGGCAGCAATGGTCAACCGATCGAGTGGCGATCCCTCGCCAAGGACGGATGGGAGTTGCCTGCCGCACAAGCCACGACCCGTCCCGCTTTTCAACCCATCACGGTGGGGGAGACCTACGATTTCGAACTTCAACCGGAATCGGCCGGAGAGCTCACGCTCCAGGTCAGAGCAAGATTCTCCAAACACACAATCACGCAGGTGATCCGAGTCAAGTAGTTCAGCTAGTCTTCAGGAAGATCATCGCGACGGAGAGAACGCGTACAAGAATGAAGCCTACCTACCCGCGGCCCCGCTGATCGAGAAACGCCCGCAGGCGCGCATACCCGGTGCGGCTCACGGGCAATTGCGTTCCATTCGCAAGCACGACGACGTGGTTGTCCTTGCTGTAAGGCTCGATCTTCGTGACCTTCTCCAGATTGACGATGTACGACCGGTGAATACGCAGAAATTGCTGCGGATCGAGCGCGGCCTCCAGGCTGGAAATCGTCTGCTGCTTCAGATGTTTTTTCCCCTCGGTGCAGAGCGCGACGTAATCGTCCTGGGCTTCGGCGTAATCGAGCTTAGCGGTTGGAATCACATACACGCGACTTCCATCCTTCACGACGAGGCGTTCCAGAAACTGCGCTGGTTGCCGCGCGCTGGCCGACAACTCAACCGGCGCCGGCAGCTTTCCGCCCAGCCGCTGCTTTACCCGTTGCAAAGCCGTTTCGAAGCGTTCCAGCGCGAAGGGCTTAAGTAGATAGTCGACCGCGTGAATCTCAAACGCTTTCAAGGCATATTCGTCATAGGCGGTGACGAACACGACGGCCCGATCCGTGCCGATCAGTTCCAGTACTTCGAATCCATCCAGCTTCGGCATTTGAATGTCGAGGAACACCAGGTCCGGTTGAAGTTCACCCACTGCTTTGACGGCCTCGAATCCGTTGGCGCACTCTGCTACCACTGTGATTTCCCGATGACTGGCCAGAAACTCCAGCAACACCTTGCGGGCGAGTTCCTCGTCGTCCACCACGACCGCTCTGATCTTCTGGCCGTCTTTGATCGGAAAGATTGTCACGCCTGCGGTCATGCCTTGGCTCCGTTATTCTGCTGCCGGTAAACGCAGCTTCACCGAAAAAACATTCCCGTCCGCGCCGAACGCAACGCTGGCCTCGTCGCCGTAGCGCGCATGCAATCGGCGGCGAACATTGTCGAGCCCCAGGCCCGTCTTCAATTTTGACGGCGTATCCGGATCGAAACTGTTCTCGACCACAATCGATACCAGATCCTGAGCACGCTGCACGCTCAATCCAATCACTCCACCCTCGGGCAAATTCGCGATGCCGTGCCGGATCGCATTTTCCACCAGTGGCTGTAACAACAGCGGCGGCAACAAAACACCCAGCGCCCCGTCTTCGACCTGCTCTTCCATTTTTACGCGCGCTCCGAAGCGCACTTTCTCGATCGCCAGGTATCCGCGGATCAGGGCCAGCTCTTCCTGAATCGTGATCGCCTCTTGTCCTCCTACTCGAAGCGTCGTCCGCAGAAAATCAGCAAGCAGGATGCACATCTCCCGCGCCCTGCCCGCATCCACGCTGGTCAGAGCGCTGATGGAATGAAGGCAATTGAACAGGAAGTGCGGATTCACCTGCGCGCGCAGGGCTTTCAACTCAGCGTCTCTTGCCAGGACGCGCGCCTCAAGCGCCCGCTCCTGTGCCAGACGCGACGCCTGCTCCGCCAGCAACACGTAATGGAACGTCACCGACAGCACGTACAGCAGGACTCCAGCGACCCACAACAGAACAAGATAGCGCGCGGCACGTTCATCGACTCCCGCGAAGCCTGCCCAACGTGTGAGTGCGCCGGCCAGCCCTTTCGCAACCTGCACCCACAATGTGCTCAACACCATGGCTGCCGTGAAATGCGTCAGGAGCAGCTTGACGAATCCCGACGACTCCAGCGGCGTAGCGCGGCACGGATACCACGCCGCCAAACACAGAAACGCATACACCAGGCAGAGCGGCGCAGTGAGTGCCGCCGCCACGACCCAACCTTCGCCCGCCCGGACCAGCAGATACATCAGGATTCCGCCCAGCGGAACCCACGCCAGCAGATAGAGTCCGAGTTGGCGGAACCGGGAAAGTATGGGATGCATCCCGATCCTCAGTTCCTGACTTCAATACCGCCCATAATCGCCACGCCCTTTATGATCAGGGTCTTGTTTGGTTGCGGACCTTCGCGCGCTTTCAAACTGTGCCCACCCATGAACGCGCCCACTTGCATGGATACGGCCCAGTTCTCGGGAACACGCAGGACTCCGCCGCCCATGAAGGCAGTGACGTTGATCACCGCCTGATCGCCCGCGATGTCGGCATCGCGCAAATCGATGTCGAATCCTCCCATGAATGCAACCAGATCGCCGCCACGAAAGTCCTTGGAACGGATGCG
This sequence comes from Terriglobales bacterium, assembly GCA_035569025.1. Classification (GTDB taxonomy): domain Bacteria; phylum Acidobacteriota; class Terriglobia; order Terriglobales; family Acidobacteriaceae; genus Acidiflorens. The sequence continues at coordinate 14,150 of DATMNN010000045.1, read as the reverse complement.
ATATTCTCCGCCCCCCCAGATCGCCACCACATTCAAGTGCGGTGACAAGACGCCGCCATCGCCTACCTCAGGCTGTTGGAAGGCCCTCCAGACCATAACTCCACCGGCGGCGATGATGAGCACCGGCCAGTACGTCTCAATCCGCAGATTCACAAAGCCCAGTTGGTGCAGCTCGATGAGGACGCCGGCGGCGATCAGCAGAATGCCCCAGGGCCGCGACCGTTCCGACTGAAACGCGTTCAGGACTCCGACAAATATAAAGACCGTCGCCCAGAAGTTGAACCAGTTGTGGATGACCCCCAGCTGACTGAGCAGCAACAGTCCGCCAAACACGATCAGCGCGGTGCCGCTCAGCACTGCCGAGTTGGACCCGCCGTCCTTACAGCTCATGCCGGACTCCTTGTTTCGCATTCGATTGGCTGGATTCTTCCCCTGTGCCAGCGTCGGCCACCAGCAGTATGGCTCCTGCCAGCACCAGCAGCACGGGACCGGAGTTGTGAATCGCCAGCGAGGTGAGGACGCTCGGTCGCATGAGCGAGCCAAGTGTAGCAAACAGGAACGGGGCGCCCGCCAGGGCCAGCACCACGGCTAACAGCGTTGCTTCCCATCGGTCGGGTTGATTTTTGCTTGCCATCGTAATTCTCCTGCCAGAACTTCTGTGGTACTGGAGCCAAGATAGCTGGGACCAGTCAAGGCGTCGTGCTCTTTTCGGCGGAAAGCGGTTGCATACCGGCGAATGGCGGTTTTGGTCCGGCCACTCAAGTCCACGGAATCGAGGGGAAACAGCGCAGCTTCAATGATTGCTGAAAAAGTCTGCGGCGCGTACCTCGGGCTGAAAGCCCATGCCAAAACAAAAAGGCCTTACCGCAGCGGTGAACCACTGCGCCACTCAAAAGCAGACTCTTTCCGCTCCCTTTTTTTCAACCCGACGCTTGCCATACCCGCTCTTAAGAACCTGCGTAACAGTTACTTACGGTCCATTTTGCGCTTACCGACAGGCCATCCCTCCTACGGAATCGGGCCATGTACGACCGTGTGCCAGCCCGCCTACCCTGATGTTGTTCCCCCATCAGGGGTCTGGAGACCAAGAAATGAAAGCCCTCCTCGTAGTCATGGCGCTGACGATGACCGCCGCCGCGCAGAACTTCGCCGGCGCGAGCTCTTCTTACCCGTCGCTGCCCGACGCGCCTAGCCAGCATCACTTCTGGACGCTCGAAACCAAGATCAACACTGGAATCCTGGCCGGCCTGGTGGCCGCCGATGCCATTACTACCCAACGCGGCCTGTCACAGGGCTACCGCGAAACGAACCCGATTATGCGGCCCTTTGTCACGCGCGGCACCGCTGGGCAAGCTGCCGGATCGGCCCTCGGCTTCGGCGCCGGACTGGGCACAGTCTATCTTTTGCACAAGACCCATCATCACAAAGCGGAGCGCATTGCGATGCGGCTGATGATCGGAGTCCAGAGCGCGGTAGTTGCGAGCAATTCATTCGAGCTCAGGTAGACAAAACGGGCCGAGCTCTCCTGCCCGCCCCTTTTGGTGTTGTGTGTAATGTTTCGAAACAAACCGGGTCGCGCGGAAACGGTGATATCGTTTCTCGCGGCCCGCTATTTTTGTCTCAATTGCTGTTACTCTCCGCGCCGCAGCAAGCTATAATTTCAGCAACGAAGTTGCTCTATCGCGGGCATTGACCCCACGATAGTTTTACCGGATGTGCCGGAAACCCCCAGCCGCTTCCGTGAATCTTTACTAAGTAACCGAAGGAGCCTGAATGGCCATACAGAAGACCGACAAAATCTGGCATAACGGGAAGTTCATCCGCTGGGACGACGCCACACTGCACGTTATGTCGCACGTGATCCACTACGGGTCTTCTGTGTTTGAAGGTGTCCGTTGCTACGCCCTGCCGTCGGGACCGGCCATTTTTCGAGCTCACGAACATATCCAACGCCTGCTGGACTCGGCTCGTATCTATCGCATCGATGTCGATTTCACGCGGGAAGAAATTCAGACCGGACTCGTGGAACTCATCAAGATCAACGGCGTTTGGCCGTGCTACATCCGCCCGATCATTCTCCGCGGATACGGCGAAGCCGGCGTAAATCCGTTCAACTCGCCGACTGAGGTCTACATCTGCAATTACCCGTGGGGAAAATATCTCGGTACCGATGCCGCGCAGGGCGTCGACGTTTGCATCTCCTCCTGGACGCGCATTGCTCCGAACACTCTTCCCGCGATGGCGAAATCGGGCGCGAATTACATGAACTCGCAGCTCATCAAGATGGAAGCCATCCTCAACGGATACGCGGAAGGCATCGCCCTCGATGTAAATGGGTACGTTAGCGAAGGATCGGGAGAGAATCTTTTTGTAGTCCGCAACGGTGTGCTGCAAACCGCGCCGCTCGGGAACTCCGTGCTGCCAGGCATCACCCGCGACTCGGTTCTACAGATCGCGCGCGACCTCGGCATCACGATCAGCGAGCAGCAGATTCCGCGCGAGTCTCTCTATATCGCCGAGGAAGTCTTCTTCACCGGCACCGCCGCCGAAGTCACACCCATCCGCTCGGTCGACAAGATCAGCGTGGGCAAGGGAGTAGTCGGACCAGTAACGAAGGCGATTCAGCATGAATTCTACGGAATCGTGAGAGGCGAAAAGCCCGATCGCCACAACTGGCTCACGCCAGTTCCCGTGGGGGCAAAACAGCCAGTGGGGGTCTAAAGAGGTGCATTGAAATGCGGTCCGGACACCCTCTCCCGCGTTTGTTCAATTTGATCAATCCTGCGAATGGCGGAAAGAGCGTAGCGTGAAATCGGTTGGCAAATACGCTCTAGTTATTACAAGTTCGCTTTTTTGCGGCGCTTTTCTATTCTCTGCGAGTTTTGTCTTGATGGACTTCGGGTGGCGCTATTTAGTCAAACCGGAAAATGTAACGCCGGGCGACGGTGTCATGGTGATTGGCGGGGGATTTCTCTTAGGGAGCACGCTTGGTGTAGCAGGTGCGGCATTTATGCTCTATCGCTATTGGCCAAGTCGGGTTTCAAAGTAGCCCACTACTAGGTATCAGGTCATTTGCCCTCGCACTCCCCCATCAACTAGAGTAGAAGCCGCCTCGGCAGAGGCGTCCCTTTCCGGGTTTTTCGTAACTTAATCTCAAAAGGAGAAGCTGCTATGTCGTCCCCAGTTCCAACTCCGGATTTTTTTCTGACTTTTCGCGAAACCATGCTCGGCGGTTTTACCAATGAAGTGGAGACCACCAAGAAAGTTCTCTCCCGCATTCCCGACGATAAACGCGACTATCGTCCCGATCCCCACGCCCGCACTGCATGGGAACTCGCCTGGCACCTGGCCAACACCGATATTCAATTCCTCGACGGCATCGCTGGCTTGAATTTTACGATGGGAAACCCGTCCGAGGCGGACAAACCCAAGACCATCGCTGAGTTGGTCGCCTGGTACGACAAGAATTTCACCCGCGCGGCCGGCCGTGTGCGCGCACTCTCCGGGGAGCAACTGGCGACACCCATCAATTTTATGGGAGTGTTCAACTTTCCCGCGGCGATGTATCTCGGATTCCTCAACAATCACAGCATCCATCATCGCGGTGAACTCGCGACCTACCTGCGGCCCATGGGAGCGAAGTGCCCGTCCATCTATGGCGGCAGTTACGACGAACCATTCCAGCCAGCAGCGGTGGAAAGCCCTGCTGCGTAATTTTCGTCTGGTTGAGTTGCCAAGCCGCCCGGTTGGGCGGCTTTTTTGTCGCCCGCCCAGAGGAGTTGCACCGGATACTTCCGTGATCCAAGAACGCACGGCGTAAGCTAAGTGGCAAGGTCTAATAGCTAAGTGCCGCTTCGGAAGTCCCATTACTTCCGTCATCTCGTACCCGCCGCCGCTTCGGGCCATCATAGAGGGGTTCCCGGAGTCCAGCCCGCATGAATATTGATGACCTGTTGCGCATCGCCATGGAGCGTCGCGCCTCCGACTTGCACCTGAAGGTCGGCAATTATCCGCATCTACGCATCGATGGCGAACTGACTCCGCTGACCGAGCAGCCGCGCGTATCCGCCGAAGACATGCTGAACATGGCGTTCAGCATGATGTCCGCGCGCCAGAAGCAGAAGTTCAAAGAAACCACAGAAATCGATATGGCGTACGGCGTCGCCGGCCTCGGACGTTTCCGTGTCAACGTCTTTCAGCAGCGCGGAAACGTTGGACTGGTGCTTCGCGTCATCCCGACCAAGATTCGCGCGCTCGATGAACTGTTCCTGCCGAAGGTAGTCGAACAGATCTGCGACATGCCCCGCGGCCTGGTGCTGGTTACCGGAGTCACCGGATCCGGCAAGTCAACCACGCTCGCGGCGATGGTTGACCGTATCAACTCCACCCGCGCCGAGCACATCATCACCATCGAAGACCCAATCGAATTTCTGCATCGCGACAAGAAGGGCTACGTCAATCAGCGCGAAATCGAAGTGGATACGCCGAGTTTCGGCGCGGCATTGCGCGCCAGTATGCGTCAGGATCCGGACGTGATCCTGGTCGGCGAAATGCGCGATCTGGAAACCATTGGCGTCGCGCTGCATGCGGCCGAAACCGGCCACATGGTGTTCTCGACCTTGCACACACTGGACGCGGTGGAAAGCATCAACCGTATCATCGCAATATTTCCGCCGCCCGAGCAGAAACAGATCCGCCTCCAGCTCGCGGCGGTGCTGCGAGCGATCGTTAGCCAGCGCTTGGTGCGCCGTTCCGACGCCGAAGGCCGAGTGCCCGCAGTGGAAGTCTGCGTCACCACTGCATACATCCGCGAATGTATTCTCGTGCCGGAAAAGACACGGTCCATTCGCGATGCAATCTCATCCGGCACTTCCCAATACGGCATGCAGACGTTCGATCAGTCGCTCTGGGATCTTTTCCAGGCAGGATTGGTCGGCTACGAGACGGCCCTCGAGAACGCGTCGAACGCCGACGAATTCAAACTGCGAATGCAGGGCATCGCGTCCACGGCCGATATCTCGCGGCAGTCGATGCAATCGGCGGGCTTCGGGCGCTAAGGCTGGGCTCGGTCTATTCGTAGCGCAGCGACACCATTGGATCTACCTTGGTGGCCCGTCGGGCAGGGATGTAGCACGCCAGCAGGGCCACGGCCGTAAGCGCCGTACCCACCGCGACGTACGTGAGGGGATCCGACGGCTTCACTCCGTAAAGGAAAGTCGCAATAAGGCGGGTGAGGCCCAGCGCCAGTCCGGCACCAATCAGAACACCCCACAACGTGAGTTTGATTCCAAGCTTTGCAACCATGGCGAGCACGTCGACGGCTTGCGCACCCAAAGCAAAGCGGATACCAATTTCATGGGTCCGCTCCGAAACGAAATAGGACATCACGCCGTAGATACCGACTACCGCCAGCAGCAGCGCCAACGCCGCAAAGATTTCCAGCAATCGCATGTAGAAACGGGAAAGTTCGGTAGTGGTCCGCATCAGCTCATCCATGCTCATGACATCGGTGACGGTTCGCTCGGGATCGATTTCGGCCACGGCCCGTTTCACCGCAGACGCCAAGTCTCTTTCCCTGCCCATCGAGCCGGGGGCCATGCGCAACAGCAAATTCTGGCTGAGATGAGCGATGACCGCGCCGCCCGGAAACACCGCCTGCTGTTGCTGATAGGAGGTGTACATGAAGGGAGGAGACTCCCGCCCCAGACCGAAGTGTTTCACGTCGCCCACGACGCCCACGATTTGACGAGTCCGCTCTTCGTCCACCGGATAAGGATCGAAGCGCAAGCGCAACTGCTGCCCGATCGGATCTTCGTTCGGGAAGAATTTGCGCGCAAAGGACTCGTTGATCACAACCGCAAAGGGCGCGGTCTCCGTGTCGTGCTCGTCGATGTACCTTCCTCTTTTCAGCGGAATTTTCAAGGTGCTGAAGAAGCCAGGGCTGACTTCATCGTATCCCGCTTGCGGCCTCTGATCGGGAGGCGGCGGCGTGTGCGACATGATCGCAAAGGAATAGAAACCTCCCGCCCCGCGCACGCGGCTGCCGAAGCCGGCGGATTCCACGCCCGGAATCGCGGACACTTTTTCCAGCAACTGCTGGTAAAAAGCAGTCGACGTCGGAAGAGGCCGCTCCATATCGCCGCCCGGCACTCGCTCCAGATACTTGCCTCCCTCCGGCAAGTGAAGGTTCATGGTCAGCAAATTCTGCGACTCGAATCCCGGGTTGACCCGTTGCAGACGCACCAGGGTGTTGATCATGAGTCCCGCGCCCACCAGCAGCACCATGGCGAGACCGATTTCAGAAATTGCCAGCACATGGCGAATCCAACCACGCGAGGTTGCCGTCCTGCGCTCGCCTTCGCGGAGCGCAAGGTTCAGGTCGGGACGCGATGCCTGAATCGCAGGCAGCAAGCCAACCAGAAGAGCGGTCAGCATTGACACGCCCAGCGTGAACACGAGCACGCGGCCGTCGACTCGGATACTGTCTGCGTTGGGAAAGTCGTCTCCCGCGAGAAGGAGAAAGAGCCTGATTCCCAGGAAGGTGAGAAGGATGCCCAGCACTCCACCGAGAAGCGCGAGCAATCCGCTTTCGGCGAGCAGGAGTTGAATCAAGCGGCGCTGACCCGCCCCGAGTGACGCGCGCAACGCATACTCCTTCCGGCGGCCCTCAGCCCGGGACTGCATCAGGTTGGCAACGTTGACGCAACCGATCAGCAATACGAAAGCCACTGCACCGAGCAGTGGATAGAGAATTCCCGGAGCCCAGTTGTAGAGCTCTTTCCGTAGAAACACGACTTTCTTTCCGACCCCTTTATTCGTTGCCGGATACGCCTGCTCGATCTGCCGGGCAATGACGTCCATTTCAACTTGAGCCTGCTGGAGAGTCACGCCCGCCTTCAGGCGGGCCACCGGCATCAGCCAATGATCCAATCGGGCGGTATAGCGCACGCTTGCGGCATTGATGGGCAGCCACAGGTCGATGGCCTCGCCGTAAAACGGAGCGAACTTTGGAGGCATAACGCCAACCACGGTCGAGTCCGAGGCTTCAATCTTGAAATGCTTGCCCAGGACGTTGGGGTCGCGGTTAAACTTGCGCTGCCAGAAAGCGTCGCTGAGCACCACACTCTGCGAGCGGTCCTGTGATTCCTCGGCAAAGAAGACCCGCCCCAGCACCGGCTTCACTCCCAGCAGCGCGAAGAAGTTCGGGGTCGCATTCTGTACGTGAATGGGCTCCGGCTCTCCAGCTCCGGACATGGCGGAAAGGTCGGTGTTGCTGGTCAACGCGATGTCATCAAAGACGTGATTCTGCTTTTGCCAGTCCAACATCTCAGCGATAGGCGGAGGTTGCGGCGCCTCAGGATGGCCAAGCGGCGTCTCCCAGATCACGACCAGCCTTTCCTGATGGTCGTAGGGCATGGGACTGAACAAGATCGCATTGAGCACGCTGAAGATCGTGCTGTTTCCGGCGATTCCAAGCGCAAGTGATATCACCACTACACAGAGAAAGCCGGGGCTCTTGCTGAGCCCGCGCATCGCATAGCGAATGTCGTGTGTGAGCGTCTCCAACCGTAGGTCGATCGACATGCGGAGTCCCTCCTTCTAGCGGATCCCTCGCGGCCCGAGTGCTACCCGAGAATATTACCCCCACTCAGGGCGGACTGGGTTTGGACGGGCGAAGTCCGATTTCCTCACGGGACCGGAGCTTTTATTTGAGAGCCGGTGGTGGATACGGTCGCATGGTGGAACTTGTTCCGGGAAATTCGGAGAGAAACACGCAACAAGTGGCGGTTGTTCGGTGCGAGGCGGCCCGCTTCGCTGCCGTTTCAAGAAGCGGGCTGTCGGGTATTGCTGCTCTACCGAGTATTTGGGCATCCCGCGATTGCCAACCCCAACGTACACTCCCCTTTGGTAATCCTTAGTAACCATACGGTTCTTGGGTACCAGCCTTACAATGAGCCATATCGCGATTCGGTTCGGACGGTCGCGGGTGTTTTGCCGGGAATCTCCGGTGTAGTCAGGACCCGTTCGGTTAACGCTCCCAGGATTGACGGGCGTTCGGCGGGAATCAAGGCTGGAGTCCGCACTTTTATGGCGTTTGGTTTCGGCTTCAACAAACAGAAGCTTCTCGCGACTGCGGAGAAGTTTGTCCAGCAGGGCAAACTGCAGAACGCCATTTCAGAATACGAGAAGATTCTCAAGAACGATCCCAAGGATCTGACCGTCAACAATACGGTTGGCGATCTCTACGCCCGTTTGGGCGATACCTCGAAAGCCATCGAATGTTTCAAGAGTGTGGGCGATGCTTACGCCGCGCAAGGGTTCACGGTTAAGGGCATCGCGATGTACAAGAAGATTACCAAGCTCAGTCCGAGCATGGATGGATCTTTGAAGCTGGCGGAACTCTACACCCAACAAGGTCTCTTCAACGACGCGCGCGCGCAATATCTGCAAGTGGCCGAAGACTTCATGAAGAATGGAGACTTCGAGCAGGCGGTCCGGCTCTTCCAGAAGGTTCTGGAAATGGATCCGGAAAATGTCCCGATGAGGATCAAGCTGGCGGAAGTTTACGTCCGGCTGGGCAAAAAGACAGAGGCTTGGGAAATTTTCAGCGCAGCGGCGGAGTCGGCCCGGTCGCGGGGATCACTGGCGGCGTCGGAAGAAATCCTGCAGCGGATGCTGACGCTCGATCCCGGCAACAGTTACGTCTTATTGCTGCGTGGACGCGCGGCGCTCGAAGCAGACGATCCGAAAAAAGCGATTTCGTTTCTCGAGAAGGCATCCGACCTCGATTCTCATCCCGAAGGTCTGCGCGATTTGCTGAAGGCCTGCCTGCAAACAGGGCGCCTGGCACAGGCAGTACCTCTGGCGGACAAACTCCTCACGGTGCACAACGATCCCGAGGGGCTCTTCCTGCTCGCGGAAGGTTGCGCGCAGAATGGGCAGTATCAGCAGGCTCTTGACGTTTATACCCAGCATGCCGACCGTCTGCTGGCCACCGATTCCACGAAACTGCTCTCCAGCCTGCACAACATGATCGCGCGCGTGCGGGACGACGTCGGCGCGCTGGACTCACTTCTCAATTTGCTCAACAAGGCAGGCGAGAGCACGCACGTCGGCGAAGTGACCGAGTTGCTGGCGCACGCCGCCACCAAGGCGGGGGATTTCGTGCGCGCCCGCGACCTGTATCAGATGCTGGCAACACTCGAGCCCCAGAACCCGCTGCACATGCAGAATTACCAGCAGGTTCTGACGCACATCGAGGGGGAAGCTCCCGCCCGGCTGATTACCGCCGAAGAGGGCGCGGTTATTGTCGAAGAGCTGGAAGCGACCGCGCCGGTCATCGACCAGTCGTATCCCGACGAAATAGCGGTTGCGGTGCGATCGGCCATCACCGATGCCGACCTCTTCCTTTCTTACAATTTGCCTGACAAGGCAGTGGTGCCGTTGCTGGGAGCGCTGCCGCAGGCGCCACACGACGTCCGCCTGAACCAACGACTGGCGGCGCTGCATACCCGATACTTGCGTTTCACGGAAGCGGCGGTCTGCTGCCGGACGCTGGAGAGCGCTTACCACGAAGCCGGATATCCTGACGAAGCCATTCGCTACGGAGAATTGGCCGGGCGCTATGAAGAACGGGCGGCTGCAGCGCCCGTCGCCAAACCGGTGCCTGCATCCGTTGCCGCGGCCAGTGCCGCTGCGGCCGCAGCTCCCATTTCGCCAAGCGAGACCGCAAATCCATGGCCCGCGGCGCCGTCACCCGCGGCCGAGTACGGGTTTACAGTAGAAGCTCCGCTGGAGTCGGCGACCGAGTTTTCAGTGCAGGAGTCCAGCCACGAGTCCCCCGTCACCGAGGACCTGTCCACGGAGTGGGCCATTACGGAGTCCACGGACGACGCTTCCGACCTGCCGATCGCCGCCGAGCCAGTGGCGACATCGGATAAGGCGCCTGCGATTGTCGATCCCGAAGATCGCGCGACAGAAATCGCCGAAGTGGTCGAAGAGATTCGTTTCTATCTCGAGCATTACATGCGCGACCAGGCGCGGGCCGCATTTGCCCGGCTTCAATCCCTGACCGACGATCGCAGTATCCTCGACGCGATCCGCCACCAGATCGAAGCGGCCGGAAGCAAAAAGTCTGCCGAGCCCGCAGCTGAGGTAGCGGAAGTCGCCGAAATCGTCGCCGACGAGGGAAATGATTTTGAAATTGAAGTGGAATCGGCCTCCGCTCCAGGGATTGAGATTCCCCAGGAGTCTTTGGAAGGATTCGCCCACTCCAGTCCGGCAGCGCACAAAAAGACCGACGAAGCTGCGGTCGAGCCAGTCGAAGCCGAATCCGAAGTCGTCGAGACCGACGAGCTGTCGTCCTTTGTCTCGGACCTGGAAAAATCACTGGGAGATGGATTTCCCAGTGTGGAAGAGCCGCCGGCTCAGCCCGCCGCGGCCAAGCCGATGGCTGCGTGGCCGCAAACGGCTCCGGCAAAACCCAAGCCCACTCCAGCTCCACCCGCAGTAGCGGCTCCGCCGCCGCGTCGCGCACCCGTGACTGCGCCCACTCCGGTCGCGCAAGTGCAAGCTCCGCCTGCCCGTAAATTCGACGTACCTGCCACGGCCACAGCCGCGGCGGCGGGCGCTGGGTCACCGCTCAGCTACAGCCAGACACCAGTCCGTCCCCTGGGTTCGGGCGCGCAGGCCGCGCACCCGCAAGATAGCGTGGATCTGTCGCAAATGTTTGGCGAGCTGAAGAGCGAACTCGAAGAAGGTGCGCCGATCGTGGACGAAGATCCCGAAACGCACTACAACCTCGGCGTCGCGTTCCGTGAAATGGGACTGCTCGATGAGGCGATTGCCGAGCTTCAAAAAGTCTGCAACTGGATTGAAAGCGGCCACCAGTTCGCGCAGATTGTCCAGACTTATACCTGGCTGGCTCAATGCTTCATTGACAAAGGAGTGCCGGACGCCGCCATCCGCTGGTTTGAGAAGGCGCTGGCGATTCCGGGCCTCGACCAGGAAGCGCGTATTGCCATTCACTACGAGCTCGGCAGCGCCTGTGAACATGCGCACGACAAGGCCGCTGCTCTCCGCCACTTCACCGCCGTTTATGGCGGTAATATCGATTATCGCGACGTCGCCGAGCGCATTCAGGCCCTGAAGTCGTAGAATGCAGCAGTGGGGCGTAAACTTGGTCTGGGGATGCCCACGGGTTTCTCACCCACACAACAAAATACGTACGCGATGATTTCCGACCCCAAGCTGCCCCTGGCCCGCACGTCCACTGGTCTGCCGGAACCTCAGCCTGCTTCGCAGGCTCCGGAGCCCCAGACTATCCGCGATTCCATTCTCCACCGACCGCGATCCGCCGCGTATACCTGGCTTCGGCGCGTGGGAGTGCTGTTCTTTGTATTTCTGTGCGCTACTATCGGCGTGATGCTCATGATTCTGCCCTGGCGCCCGGAGTGGACCGACAATCATTTGCTCATGCCCTACCCCAAGCTCATGGATATCTTTGCCAGCGGCTTTGTGCGGGGTGTTTGCACGGGATTAGGCGTGCTGAATGTCTGGATCGGCTTCTGGGAGGCGATTCAGTATCGGGAAGATTGAGTGAGGCGCCGGTGGTCGTCCGTCGTTGGTCGTTCGGAACTCCTGAGATGCCAACGAAAATCCACCGCTTCCGCCTCCACACGCGAACGACCAGCGACTGACGACCGACAACTCTTATGACCGACAAACCACTCCAGTCTGCCCCGCTTGCCTACGAGAATGACCATTTTCTAAACAGTCCGGATGGGCGGGTCCTGCGGGTTCTTTCCGAATACATTGAACCGCTCGCGCGTTTCCGCCGTGAACAAATTCAGGACACGGTCGTCTTCTTCGGGTCGGCGCGGATCAAGAGTCCACAGAACGCGCTCCAGAAACTTACCGACGTGAAAGGAAACAGCGCGGGCGTTGCCGCCGAGCATTTGAACTCCAACATCAAACGCGCCCAGGCCGACGTCGATATGGCCCGCTATTACGAAGACGCCCGCCGGCTCGCTTACATGCTGACGGAATGGTCGATTCAGATTCCTGCCAAGCGCCGCCGCTTTGTCGTCACAACCGGAGGCGGTCCCGGCATCATGGAAGCGGCGAATCTAGGCGCGGAGGAAGCCGGCGGCAAGACGATTGGACTCAATATTAATCTGCCGTTTGAACAGAATCCCAATCCGCACATCACGCCCGCGCTCAACTTCGAGTTCCATTATTTCTTCATGCGGAAATTCTGGTTCGCCTACCTGGCCAAGGCGCTCGTGATCTTTCCCGGCGGCTTCGGCACGCTCGACGAACTGTTTGAAATCATGACGCTCGCGCAGACCGAGAAACTGGCCAAGAAGATATTTGTCGTGATTTATGGGAGTGAGTACTGGAATAAGATCATCAACTTTCAGGCGATGGCGGACGCGGGAGTGATCTCCCCGCAGGATCTCGATCTGTTCAAACTGGTGGACTCTCCCGAAGAAGGCTTCGAGTTTTTGAAGGAGAACCTCACCAAATACCATCTCGGGCCACATCAACCCAAGCGGACCGGAGATGCAGCGACGCCGGAGATCGCTAAAACCCGGCCGTAGTAGGCTGGTTCCCGATGGCCGACCGCTGTCTGCTCTACTACATCACCGACCGCGCCCAGTTCGCGGGAAACGACTCAGAGCAGCGGCGAGCGTTGCTCGCGAAAGTCGCAGAAGCGGCGCGTGCGGGCATCGACTACATCCAGCTTCGCGAAAAAGATTTATGTGGACGTGAACTGGAGAACCTGGCTCGCGAGGTGGTAGCGATCGTACGCCAGAATTCGAAGTCCACACGAATCCTGGTGAACGCGCGAACCGACATTGCCCTCGCGGCGGGAGCCGATGGTGTTCATCTCCCCGGCGGCGACATTTCGGTGGAGGATGTGCGGTCGATTTGGAGTGCTTCCGACGAGCGATCGTTGCCCTCCAGGAAGGGCAACGGAATTATTACCGTGTCCTGTCACGTTCTGGCCGAGGTAGTCCGTGCCGAGGCTGCTCACTCCGATTTTGCCGTCTTCGCTCCGGTTTTCGAGAAGAGCGGTCGCACGCCTGCCGGACTTGATGCGCTGCGTGAGGCTTGTAGAGCGGGGATCCCTGTGCTCGCACTCGGCGGCGTCACGCTGACGAATGCGGCGGATTGCCTGGCGGCGGGCGCCGCCGGAATCGCGGCGATCCGCCTTTTTCAGGAGAACAATACTGAAGGGGTCGTCCAGGCGCTGAGGAGTGGCAGGAGACTGCTGCCCTGAATCCATGATTCCTTAGAGCCCAGGCCCGTAGTAGCGATAGTGCCCCGTGATCTTCCAGTTGAAAAGAACGTCTTCCAATTTCGGTCCTTGTCCAATGTTGTGGACGATCATGTAACGGCCACTCGCGCCTTTGCGATCGACCACGATTCCAATATGGGGCACGTTGCCACCCAGATCGTAAGTCACGAGGTCGCCCGGGTTGTAGTCGTGAGGCAGAGTGGTGATGGGCAACGCCTCGCCCTTGCGCTGGAAAAACACCATCAGATTCGGCACGCGCCGATGATCGATGTTGCTGTCGGGCTTCCCGGAAAGCCATCTCCACTTGCGTGAGTAGGCGGAGAAATTCTGCGCTATATCCTCGTGGACTTCCTTCTGGAGATCCACGCCGACAGCGCGGTAGGAACGGATGATTTCGTCAGTACACACTCCCGTATCGAAGGGCACGTCTCCGCCTGGATAGGGGATTCGCACATACGCCGGCTCATAGCGAACTGCGTGTGTGGTCCGCTCGATCGCGGCGTTAACGAGGCGTTGCAGAAACAAAGCGTGAGAACTCGTATCCGGTGCAGGCTGTGCCAGGCCCCCAGTGCGAAGTAGAACGATCACACATAGGAGAAACGGACCGTGTATTGCGACACCTCGAAGCCCGAGACCATTCATCCGAGGCCTGCTCTTCAGGCGGCGTCCCTCCAGTCGAGAATAACCTTCGCCGCATTTCCGGTTCCCATTGCGGCGAATCCCTGCTCATAGTCCCGCCATGAGAGGCGGTGCGTGATGACCGGTGAAATATCGAGACCGGACTCCAGCATCACAGTCATCTTGTACCAGGTCTCATACATTTCGCGTCCGTAAATACCTTTGATGG
>DATMNN010000044.1:0-15534 GCA_035569025.1 Terriglobales bacterium | reverse complement strand
AATGGTCCTGGGGAGTCCAAGCACGCTAACATCGGCATCTCGTTACCAGGCACGTTCGAGGAGCCGAAGGCTCCCGTTTATGTCGATGGACGGTTATTCACTACGCTGAAGGGTGACCGGATCGTGGCCGAGTTTATCGGAATTCTCGACGAGTACGTCGACTCCCACTACGCAGCGAGAGACACGGCGAAAGAAGAAGTTCCCGCCAAGGTTTAGCTTCGACAAATTGTCATTCCCAGCGCCCGCTTTTGGGGCGCGAGGAATCTGCTGTTCCGGCCCACAGGGGATTCCCCAGTTCGTTCGGAATGACAACCCATTTGGTTGTCTCAACATTCTGCAACGCTTAACAAGATCGAGCACGCTTTCGAAGATTACTGTCCCGCGAGCAGGAATACGGGACTCTGCGGCGGCGGCTGATTATTTGGACCAGGCGCGGCGGCGCTGAAGGGTGCGAGCAGATCGATCACCAGCCTGTCATCCGCATTCGTCCCTTGATTCACCGTGTTGGTCATCGTGCTGACGTCGGCGATCGCGCCCGCGTCGCAAATACTCACAAACACGTGGCTGCTGTCAGCCGACGCCGTAGCAAACATGCGGAAGCGCGTCGAGCTCGGCGAATAGATCGCAGCCGGAACGCACGATGGGGTCGCCGGAATGGCATATTGCGGCGGCTTAGGCGGAGTTGTACTGAAGTCAGCGGGTACAAATGGCGGGCCGCTCAGCAGCGACAATTCCGCGCCAAAATACGACGAAGACGCCGTCCGGATCGCCAGGCTATGTGCGTCGAACACCGTCAGCATTGGGATGATGCATGGACCGGACCCGGCATATGGATCGGAACACGGTGTCTGCGTCTGATAGCTGGCCACGTAGAAGCGTGAGCCATCCGGCAGAGCGGCCACTGAAACCGGTGTCACGGGGCCGCAGGTGGCGGGTGCGGTAGCACACGGCGGCACCGGAGGAATCACAAGAGCTCCCGGAGGATTCCCCGAAGGAGTCGGCAGCGGCGTCGGTGTGTTGCCGGCAGCGCTGAAAATATAAACCAGCCCGCTGGCAGGACTGGTCACGTACAAGCGGTTCATGCTCTTGTCGTACAGAATGTAATTCGCTCCGACGCCCACCGGCTGCGCCGACGTGACTGTATTCGACACAGTGCTGATCGTAGAGAGTTGCCCGTCCCCCTGCGTCACGACATAGACGAATTGCCCATCGAGGCTCGCCGCGATCCAACTCGGATTCACTCCAATCGGAATCGTCGCGATCGTCGACAGATCCACCGGGGAAAGATTCGTGACAGTCGCAGGGCTAATGCCGTCACCCTGATTGGCCACATAGAGATTCAGAGCATTGGGAGTCTCGGCCATCAGGACCGGATGAGACCCTGCGGGCAAGTACTTGATATTGGCAACAGTAAGGTTGGCCGTGTTCAACACCGCGACGGAATCTGTGCTGGCGAGGTTGCAGTTGGTGCCGTTTTCCTGCCCGTAGTTCGCAACATAAACCGCGTTGGTCTGCGCTGTGGTCACAAAATCGGGCTGATAGGAGCAGAAAGTGGGAAGCGGAACAGTAACCGTTCCTCCGGTGGTTGGGCTAAGGCCTGCCGTGCACACGAGACCGCTCACGGTAGGGACACAGTCGGAATACTGGATCGTGTTTCCGGAGATCGCCGAGATTGTGAAGTTTCCGTTATAGCCTGCCGGGTTCTGGACTCCGGAGATCACGATCGGACCGCCGATAGCGGCAGAGTTGATCGCGGAAGCGAGGGTTACCGTGACTAAATTGTTGGGGTCTTCGCTGATCGCCGTAATAGCTGAACTTTGATTGGGCCCAACATTCGGCATCGAGAATGTAAACGGGTTGCCGATGCCGCCGCTCGACGCAGGGCTAAATGCCGTAATGACATCGGGGTCGCCATTCACCACACTCCCTGCGCTGACCACGAAAATGCGGGAAGAGTTCCCAACAAGTTGAATCGCGGCATGGGTCGGGTTGATGCCCATGCGCGCCACCCCGATGTTGCTGTCTCCAGCAACATCGATCTGCAACACGGTGCCCGGATTAGGTGCCACATTGGTGCTGATCCCGAAAACGGCGTGGGGATTTGCCGGGTTCGGCGGGTTGTTGGAGATCGGAATCACCACGGGGCGGTACACCTCACCGCAAGACATCAAAATCAGTATGGCCACCAGCATTGCGGCGAACCAGCCCACACGTCGAAGACTCATCGGCACTCCGAGAGAAGATTATGGTGCTAAATCGGAATCAAGTATTGTAGCGGTTGCTGGGTTTGTGCGCTAGAGACGAGGAGCCAGTTCTCAGTTCTCAGAGCTTCTAGCTTGAGGATGCGCGGATGACACGTGAGGGATGCCCGCAATGGAGAAGTTGCGCATTTCGATAGTCTGTTCGATTGTTTTTAACTATTAGCCTCGTTTGCGGCGGGGCTTTGCTGGTTCGGCAGCGGGCTCTTCCGACGTGGTGGTGGCAGCGGGTTTCTTCCTGCCCTCCATTTGCGCCAGGCTCTGCTTCAGAGCGGCCATGAGGTCGACCACCGGAGCTAACTTCTTCGGCCTTTCCACTTCCGCAATTTCGCCGCCTTCCAGCTTGGTTTCAATCAGCTTCTTCAGGTTTTCCTGGAAGTTGTCTTTGTATTTTTCCGGATCCCACTCGTCGGCGAGAGCTTCGATCAACTGGTGCGCCACTTTCACTTCGGCTTCCTTCAGCTCGACGTCAGGTGCGCCGAACCCTTCTACCTTGCGGACTTCTTCGGCGTAGTACATGGTGTGCAGCATCATTCCACCTTCGTGCGGGCGCAGGAAGACCGTGTACTCGCGGTTGTGCATGGTTATCTTGGCGATCGCGACGTATTCGCTTTCTTCGAGCGCCTTGGTCAGTAGCGCGTAGGGGCGGCGGCCGGCTTCCTCGGGCATCATGTAGTATGACGACTCGAAGTAAACAGGATCGACTTCGCTGGCCTTCACGAATTCGAGGATCTCCATCGTCTTGGCGGTCTGGGGCTCGATCTTCTTGATCTCGTCCGGTTCGATGACGATGTATTCGTCCTTGCGAAACTCGTATCCCTTGACGATTTCGTTGCGATCGACGACCTGGCCGTCAGCCTGGCACACGTACTGCTGCTTCAGCCGGGACTTGTCAGGACGGTGCAACATGTTGAAGGAAATACTTTGGCTGCGCGCGCCGGAGAAAAGACGTACCGGCATGGAGATGAGTCCGAACGTTAAGTGACCAGACCAGACCGAAGCAGGCATAGTGCCCCTCACAGGTGTTCCCCAGGGCGGCCCACAACCGTCCCAAGGGTGGTTGCTAAACTCAACGGCACAGAGAGTTTAGCCTAGATTTCAGTTAGATGCACCAAAGTGGCGGAATGGGGAATCGAAATTCGAAGCCAAAGCCGATGGGCCTGTCCCATCGCGAATACCACAGCTAGTAGTTTACTCAATAGGTTCCGCCCCCCAGCACGCTGCAGAGAGCTCGGACGACAGAATTGCATTTCTTGCAGCCCCTGAACAGTCAGATCATCTGTAACTAGGAAAACCCATAGGAGACGACGAATGAGCGATTTGCGCTATCCGCTCGGCAAATTCCATTACGACGGGCCTCTGAGCCTCCAACAACAACAGGCGTCCCTCGATGCGATCGTAAAGACGCCTGCAAATCTGCGAGCCGCGGTGCTGGGACTCTCGGACTCGCAACTCGACACTCCCTATCGACCGGCGGGATGGACCGTCAGACAGGTCGTGCATCACCTTCCTGACAGCCATCTGAACGCGTATGTGCGTTTCAAGTTGGCCCTGACGGAGGACGATCCCACGATCAAGCCCTACGCCGAGGATCGCTGGGCGCAACTCGCCGACACTGCCGGGACCCCGATCGACGTTTCGTTGACTCTGCTCGATTCCCTGCACGACCGCTGGGTACGACTATTGCGGTCGCTGACTCCCGAGCAATGGAAGCGTACCTTCCGCCATCCTGAAATGGGAGCGATGACCCTGCATAAAACGCTTGCGATTTATGCGTGGCACGGCCCACACCACGTGGCCCACGTTACAGAACTGCGCAAGCGGATGTCGTGGTAGCTTGGCCGCCAGAGGATTAGCAAGATGATTGCGAGAGTGTGGCACGGATACACAAAGCCGGAGCACGCGGATTCCTATGAGGCGATGCTGAAACCCGAACTTCTGCCGGGCATCGGCAAAGCCAAAGGATACAAGGGGAGCTATTTGCTTCGCAGAAATCTCGGAGCAGAAGTGGAATTCATTACGATCCTGCTCTGGGAGTCGATCGATGCGCTTCGCGCTGCCGCCGGACACGACGATTACGAGACGGCAATCATCCCTGAGGAGCGCCGAAAATATCTGGCGCGGTACGACACGAAAGCATCGCACTACGAAGTTGCCTCGGTACATGGAATTCCGCTGTAGCGCATTGCGATTCGGATCACAGCGCCAGTGTAATAACCGGCAAACGGCGGAGCGGCGCGGGCCACGCAACGACCAGATTCAAATCGCGAATACGACCAACGGAGTGGACAAGTTCTGAACCACCTCCAGGGCCTCACGTGATTCCAATTCGCCACAACAGGTAGCTCGTCGCCTCGCGCAATACCGCGAACGCGCGCTGAAAGACGCCGTGCGGCCGCGAATCAGGCCTCGGCGCAGTGTAGACCGGGCCGATTCCTTCATGCTCCAGCAGCTTGCGGATACGAAACACGTGATACGCATCGCTCACGGCGACGCAACTATGCAGGCCGTTGGCGTGCATGATGACTCCCACGCGCGTCGCGGACTCCGACGTATCCCGGCCTTGAGTTTCGGCGATCAGGCTGCGCTCGGGAATACCATGGCGCATCAGGTAGTCCTTGCCGACCCCACCTTCACTGAACTTTGGATCAGAGGCGGCCCCACCCGTGGTGATAACCACGGGAGCCACGCCGCGATGAAAAAGATCTAAAGCGTGATCAAGCCGCGCCTTCAGCACTGGTGAGGGACGGCCCGAATATTCTGCGGCGCCGAACACCACGATTGCGTCCGCGTGAGGTACTTCCTGCTGCGAGGCCGCCGAGACGATATGAGCGGCAGTGATGGCCAGAAAGGCGAGAACGACAGTTACCGCCAGAAGCAGCAGACGAAGCCACCAGCGCCGGGGACGATGCCCTTTGGCAGATTCGTCGGTCATCCTCTACGGTTAGCCCTCGCGCTCATCCTTGAGCGAAGAATTTCGAGATTTCGTCCGCGGGAATGGCTCCTTCGCGGATAATCCGCCAGCGCGCGTTCTCATCGCTCAAGTCGATGATGGTGGACGCGACGTCGCGGGGAGAAGTGCCTCCATCGACGATGATGTTGATACGTCCTTGCAGTTGGTCGCGTACCTGCTCGGCACTGGTACATTCGGCTGCGCCGCTCAGGTTGGCGGAAGTCGCAGTGATCGGAATGGCAGCCGCGCTCACCACCGCAAGGGGAATCTTCGCATTGGGTACGCGCAAGGCAACGTTGCCTGTATTCGCCGTGACCTTCAGAGGCAAACGCGAGCCAGCTTTCACGATGATGGTCAGCGGGCCGGGCCAGAACTTACGAGCTAAAACGTAGAATTCCTCAGGCAGCGGCTTGGCGAGTTCCTCGGCCTGATCCGTGCTCTCGATCAGCAGCGAAAGTGGTTTATGACGGGAGCGAGTCTTGATGTCATACACCTTGTCCACAGCCCGGAGGTTGAACGGATCGGCGGCCAGACCATAGAACGTATCGGTGGGCATGCCCAGCACTTCGCCGGACCGGATCTGATCGGCGGCATACTTCACTAGAGAGGTTTCGGGAGTCTCGGAACTGATCTTTACGATTTCGGCGCGCACGGCGCTCCTTCTGGAATTGCCATAGCAAATTAAGATTGACGGCGGAACCTATCATAATACGGTATTTGAGAACCACGAAGAGCACCAAGTTGCGCGGGGAATGAACCCTGACTTCGTGTACCCTTAGCCTGCTCTGAGGAAGGGCATGGGCGGGGCCGCTCGGTCAAAACAAACCTATGGCTAGAGGTTCAGATCTCAAACCCGGTAAACAACAGAGGCTTCGCCGGATCGAAGGACGTCACAATCCCCTGGTCAAGGAAATCCGCCAGGCTTTTGCGCGCGGGGAACGCACAGATGGTGGCGACTGCGCTATCGAAGGCCTGCGAGTGGTGGAGGAGGCGATTCGGAGCGGGTTAAAGTTTCGAGCCATCTTCTTCAGAGAATCAGCGCAGGGCATTGCGGAGCGCCTCCTGCCGCAAATCGGCTCGCATGTAGAAACCCTGCTGATTCCCGACAAGATCTTCGATGGCGCTGTTCCCAGCGACGCGCCACAAGGCGTCGCAGCCCTAGTCAAGCTTCACGACTTTTCCGTGGACGACATTCTCGAACGCCTGCAAATCGGGCCGGTGATGGTGGTCGTTGGCTTGCAAGATCCAGGAAACCTGGGGACGATTCTGCGTTCTGCCGAGGCATTCGGCAGCGCCGGAGTGGTGTTGGGAGAAGGTACTGTCAGCCCATTCAACACGAAGGTGATTCGGGCATCGGCGGGGTCGATTTTCCGGTTGCCAGTGGTTCTTTCGAAAAATAGTGGCGGTATGGAAGGCATTACAGCCAAGTTTCGCGCTCAAGCGGTGCGAATGATTGCGACCTCATCCCACAAAGGGACACCGCTTGATCAGGCGCTCCTGACAGGACCTTCGGCGGTATTCATCGGAAATGAAGGCTCGGGACTTCCGCGCAATTTGATGGCGCAAGTGGATGAATTAGTCGCAATTCCACATTCGCCGCAAGTGGAATCGTTGAACGCAGGAGTCGCAGGTAGCATCGTGCTGTATGAGGCAGGACGGCAGCGAGGCAGTGGCGAGTCTAATGGGAACGCGCCTGGAGATTAATCTACCCGTTCCTCTTCAGCTTTCTCTTTCCCCTCGAATCTGCTTAAATCAAGCTTAGCGCAACACCGCGGGCGTGGCGGTGTTCCCTTAATTTGTGGTCGACATTCATTCCCACATTCTTCCGGAAGTAGATGACGGACCGAAATCCTGGGACGTCTGCGTCGCCATGTGCCGGGCGGCCGCGGCTGACGGCATTACGCACATGGTCGCCAGTCCGCACGCCAACGACCGGTATCACTACGATCGCGAATATATGCAGGGACTCGTCTCTCACCTGCAAGAACTGGTTGGGGACACGCCGAAGATCACGTTGGGCTGCGACTTTCATCTTTCGTACGAGAATCTCCAGGAAGCATTCGCCAACCCCTCGCGCTACGTCATCGGCAAGACCCACTATCTGCTGGTGGAGTTCAGCAACTACGGCGTACCGCAGAACACGACGGATTCATTCCACAAACTCGGGGATCGCGGTATCACCGTCGTCATCACGCATCCGGAGCGCAATCCAATTCTGCGCGAGAATCTGCAGCGTGTGGTGGAGTGGGCCGAGCAGGGCTGCGTCATTCAGATGACGGGATCAGCGCTCACTGGATTCTGGGGTGAGCGCACGCGCCACGCCGCCGAGTGGCTGCTTGAAAGCCAGGCTGTGCATGTTCTCGCCACCGACGCCCACGATCTGGAGAAGCGCGTGCCGATTCTTTCGACCTCGCGCGATGCGGCCGCACAAATCGTCGGCGACGAAGTCGCGGAAGCGCTGGTCAACGACAATCCCAGCGCGATCGTCAACGATCAGCCGCTGCCGTTTTTTCCGCGTCCGTCAGCGATCAGCAGCTACCGAAAAAAATAACTTGCGGAACTTGGTGCCCTAATCATCTGGTGGAATGCCCTTCGCGGCGATTGTGAACCCCGCGGTAAGACTTTTCGCCCTTCACCCACGGCTTAGTTCGGGCAAGACCGCCCAACGCGCACGAGGGCGATAAATCGATTTAACTTCTGACTATAAGTCCTTGATTCAACACGTTTTATCTTGGTTCATTTACACAGCGATAATTCTCGGTAAGCTGCTGCCTGCAAACACTTTAAGAGCCCGGTGCACCAGGATCGGTGCATGCTCTCACTTTCAGATTCTTGAAAACCACAAAGGCACGAAGTACCACGAAGGAAAGCGGAGAGCGATGCCTTCGTGATACTTCGTGTCCTTTGTGGTGGGAGGTTCTCTCGAACCGCTCGGGCGCTGCTTACTGCGGACTGCTGGTCTCGCCTGGTGGCGGTGTCGATGCAGCAGCGGGCATTGAGCTTGTGGGCGCTACTGGTTCGGCGGTTGCCGGAGAGGTATGCGAGGTTGGGGTCGTGGGCTGAGCTTTCGGACGATCCGGAACCGTCGTCATTGCGCTTTCCGGATTCAGCAAATGATCCTTGCTTGGACCCAGGCCCAGGCTGATCAGAGCGCGCGAATCAGGAACGGTTTTGCTTTGCCATCCGTGATCGGCCTGGTACCGGCGCATCGCGTCTTCGCTGGCCTGGTTCCACGTCCCGGTGGGATCGCCGTTCAGATAATGCTCGCGGATCAACGCTTCCTGAATCGCCTGTGCGCGTGCGGAATCAATCTTCTGCTGCCCCCGCAGGCGCGAGGACTTCCGGCGAGAGCGCTTCCCTGATGTTTTGCTTGAAGAGTTCTTGACGCCACTGGAACTGCTGGAAGCCGAATGACTCTTGTGCGAAGAGGCCGACGCCGTTGTCTTGGTGGAGGTGGATTTGTTGGACGCAGTTGTAGCTGAATCTTGCGGAGGACTGGCTGCCGCCACCAACGTACAACTGAGCGTCAGCGCGCAAACGGCGCCGAACTGTGCATTGCGAAACTTTGCGCCAGGTCGAATCATGCCCTGTAATTCTGCTCCAAAAAATAAAGCCCAGCCGTTGGAACCGACTCTGTCATCATCGCTGATCTGTTGCGACAGTACCAGTTCCGGCTGGGCTATTAACCGTTACTGAAGTGTACCGGCGTCGAAGATGGTTCCGTCCTGCCGCGACGAGCCGCGCGGGCGAACCAGGAAAACCACATCCTGTCCGCTCTTCATGCTCGACTCGATCCGCGCAAAGTCTTCTTCGCTGTTCACCTGCTGCTTGTTGATCTCCAGGATAATGTCGCCGCGGGCCAGGTTAACGTCTTCCGCGAACGATCCCGGCTTCACATCCTGCACAATAACGCCCTTGCCAGCGGGAATGTCGAGGCGATCGGCCATCTCCGGAGTTACTTTCCGCACCGTTATGCCGAACTTGCTGGGCTTGGGAGTATTTTCGTCATCATTCTCCTGATCTTCTCCCAGGCGCGCCGCAAACAATTTGCTGCGGTCGGCGATGGTGACGCTGGTGTCCTGCGCTTTCCCGTTGCGCAAGAAGCCAAGGTTAACTTTAGATCCCGGCTTGCGGGCGGCAATGTCGGCCACCAACTCGGTACCCTTCGTGACCTTCTTGCCATCAACGGTGGTAATCGTGTCTCCCACCTTCAGTCCGGCCTGATCCGCCGGACTGCCGGCAACGACACTGGAGATCGGTACGCCACTGCCTGAGCCGTAGACGCGGGCGATCGCGGGATTCTCGACCGCATCGAACATGATGCCAATCGATCCGCGCGAAACTTTGTGCTCGGGTCCGGTCAGCTGGTTGTAAACATCAACCACGGTCTTCGACGGCAACGCAAAGCCGATGCCTGCGTAGGCATTGGTCTCGCTCAGAATGGCGGTGTTGATTCCAATGACTTCGCCGTTCAGGTTCACCAGCGGCCCACCGGAATTTCCGGGATTGATAGCCGCGTCAGTTTGAATAAAAGTCTGGAACTGCCGGCCGGGAACGATGTCGCGGCCCTTAGCGGAAACGATGCCGGCGGTCACAGTCCCGGCCTGACCGAAGGGGCTGCCAATCGCAAGAACCCAGTCGCCCACCTGCATACCGTCGGAGTTGCCCATTCTTGCTGCGGGCAATGGATGGTCGACTTCAACTTTAATTACGGCGAGATCGGTTTCCTGGTCGGTGCCGATCACTTTTGCGTCGTGCTGCACTCCGGGCGGGTCATCTTCAAACCGCACACGGATGCGGTCAGCCTTCTCCACCACGTGACGGTTCGTCAGAATGTAGCCCTTGGCGTCAACAATCACGCCCGAACCCAACGAGCGCTCGCGGATCGATCCCTCGCCTTGTCCAGGCCCCTGACCGGGTCCACCGAAGAAGTGATTGAAGAAATCGTCCATGCCGCCGTTATCATCGTCGTCGCCCTGCCCCTGCCCTGGAAGACCACGGCGGCGGTGAGGGTTCTTGATCGTCGACTCAGTGTTGATGTTGACGACGCTTGGCTCAAGTTGCTTGGCGATCTGAGCGAATGCCTGCGACAAGGGATTATTGGTCGGTTGGGCCGTAGGCAGCACAAGAGGGGCCGCGTCCCCCTTTTGCCCTTCTTTCCCCTTCACTTCAGAGGAAATGAGCGTTCCTATCAGAATGCCCAGCGATAGCGTCGCCAAGATGCTCAACGTGTATACCCAACGATGAGTCTTCATGCGCATCCACATTGCGCCCGAATCCATATGTCTACCTTCCTCCAAAACTCTTTAATCCTAAAATAGTATACCTATTCGCACAACGCGACCGGTGCTGCGATTCGCGGCTCAAGGCCGGGGGGTTTACACGGAGGCCGTCTAGTTATTAGACGCAGGAATACACCAAATCGTTTGATGCGGGATTAGCCTTCAGGCCAGCAATCCCACGCATGTAACGTGTATCGGCTTACTTGGCTTCATACACCGTCTTCCCGCCGACAACCGTCCGAAGGACCTTGGTGGCGAGAATCTTTTCCGGTGACGAGGCAGTCAGGTCGCGGTCGAGCACCACGAAGTCGGCAAACATCCCAGGAACCAGCTTTCCCTTTTCTTTCTCGTCGAACTCAGCAAAAGCGGAGCCTTGCGTGTAAGCGGCGATCGCCTGATCCATGGTCAGCCGCTGATCGAGAAAATATTCCTGCTTGCCGTTTTCGCTTTTGCGCGTGACCGCGGCGTACAGACCACGGAAAGGCGTCACGGGCTCGACCGGGTAGTCGGTGCCGAACGCGAGCCCCACGCCCTTGTTGAGGAAAGCCAGCCATGCATAGGAGGTCGCGGCTCGCTTGGGTCCAAGCCGGTCCTGTGCCCAGCGCATGTCCGTCAGCAAATGGTTGGGCTGCATGGATGCGATGACTTTCAGCTGTTTGAATTGCGCGATCTGCGCCGGAGTGGTCACCTGGGCGTGTTCAATGCGCAGACGGTAGTCATCGCCACCGTTGGCGGCTTTGATGTGGCCTTCCTTCGCGGCTTTCTCGGCTTCAGAAAAAGCGTCGAGCGCCATCTGTACACCCTTGTCGCCGATGGCGTGAAATCCAATCTGGAATCCGGCGAGCACGCGCTCCTTGGTCATTTCGTTCAGCTTGACTGGATCGTAGCGAGGCAGGCCGGAGTTTTTGGGATCGTCGGCGTAGGGCTCGAGCATCGCCGCCGTATGTGATCCAAGCGAGCCGTCCATGAAGCCCTTCAGCATTCCGGTATGCAGCATCAAGTCAGATTGCGGATGGGAATCGCGCTTCTTGGTGAGGGATTCGACCGGCTCGTCGAAGGGAAGCCACTCGCTGACGCGAGCCGTAAGTTTGCCTTCTTTTTCGAGTTCCTCGAAGATCTGGAAGGCTTCCCAAGTGGGCGAATAGTCCTGGCAAGAGGTCACGCCGTGCTCAGCCAGATCGGCGAGGGCGAGTTCGAGTCCCTGACGGCGCTGAGAATGGTTGGGTTTGGGCACGACAGCAAGCACCGCTCCTTGCGCTGTCTCGCGCAAAATGCCGGTAGGCTCTCCGGTCTGGTTGCGGTCGATGTGTCCGCCCTGCGGATCGCGGGTCGCAAGATTAACGCTGCCCAACTGCAGGGCGCGCGTGTTGGCCACGGCGATGTGGCCGTCAATGCGCACGAGAAACACCGGATGCCCGGCGGAGACCTCGTCCAGATCCCAGCGCGTGGGAGTGACTTTCACGGGCCACAACGTCTCATCCCATCCCGAACCCATGATCCATTCCCCAGCCCGGGATTCCTGAACCTTATTCGCCACGCGGGATCGAAGTTCGTCGAGCGACCTCACTCCGGTGACATCGACGCTGAGCTTGGTCTGGCCCGCGTCATCGAGATGGAGGTGGGCGTCGTTGAAGCCGGGCATGGTGAAGTGTCCGCCGAGATCGACGATCTGTGTCTGCGGGCCCTTGAACTTGTCCATGTCGAGGGTTTTGCCGACAGCAAGAATGCGGTCTCCCTTGACCGCGATTGCTTCCTGGCGCTCGATGGAGGCAAACTGAGTATTGGCGGGCACGCCGGTGTAGACATTGGCGTGGACAAAGATGACATCGGCCTTCGGCTTGGTGTCAGCTGCGGGAGCGCTGGTCTGCCCGACACTCATGGCTCCGAGAATGAACACAAGCACAGCTCCTCCCAGACTCGCCTTGCCTGTCAGACTCATTCTCCCACCCCCGCCAGCGAAAGCATGGTCAGCAGAATGCGCTTGAGGCCAAGCTCGCGCCCGTTGGAATCGAACCACTCCTGAAGCGTGTGCGCTCCGCCGCCCGATCCGCCGCCGCCAATGGCGACCGCTTCCCTGCCCATCGAGAGCGGAACGTTGGCATCGGTCGAAGCACGCTGCACTTGCGCCGCATTGCCGAGTTGGACATCGACAGCGCGTACGATTTGCAGAATCCGCGCTCCCGATTGCAACTCGCCCGCCGGACGGTTTCCAATCACGACCACTTCGCAGCTCACAGCCGGGCGCTTTTGCGCCGGAGAGCGCATCTCCGCGGACATGGTTTCATCCTCGACTGCGCGATTCAGTGCCTGACGCAGGGATTGTTCCAGGCGCTCCATCTCGGTCATCGAGGTCGAACGGATGTCGACCTTCATGCTGGCCGACTCGGGAATTGAATTCACCGATGTTCCGCCGCGAATCACTCCGATGTTGAATGTCGTCTTCGGGGTATCCGGTACAGTCGTGGCAGTGAACGTAGCAATGGCCTTGGCTAGAATCACGATCGGATTCGGAGCTCCGAAATCGCTCCACGAATGTCCGCCCGGGCCGCGCACGATGACTTCAAAACGCCGGCTGCCCAAGGCTTCGGCGACGATCGTGTCAGCGCCCGCCCCGTCGAGCACGAGGCTGTACGCGATGGAATCTTTCCAGCGAGGTGTGGAGAAGATGTGGCGCATGCCGCGCAGATCGCCCTCCCCTTCCTCTCCGACGTTTCCGATGAAAACGAACGGCAGCGCATGCCGGATGCGCACCGACCGCAGCAGGGCCGCAATTCCCAACAACGCCGCCACGCCGGCGCCGTTGTCGGAGACGCCGGGGCCGTATATGCGGCTTCCCTGATTGCGGATGTTCAGCGGCGTGTTCGCGGGAAAGACGGTATCGATATGCGCACTGAGCGAGACGTAACGACTGCCGAAGCCAGGATGCGTGCCGAAGACGTTGCCGACATCGTCGATGCGGACATCGTCGAGTCCGACTTCGCGGAAGCGTTCCGCCAGCCAGGCTCCTCGAGCCGACTCGCCGAACGGAGGCGCTGGAATTCGCGCCATCTCCATCTGCCAATGGAATATCTGCGGCTCGTTCGCGCGAAACCAGTTGAAGGCCGAACGCACCTCGGGCGAGGCGGCCAGGCGCGCCACCTCACGCTGCATGACCTCCTTGCCCGCAGCGTTCTTCACTGCCGGACCGGAGTCAGGCGATTCCCCGTACGGAATATTCGGGCTCATGAGACGAATAGGGTCAGTGTACAACGCATGTGAAACATCTGGGCATTACCGAAGACGGAAACCGGGGAGGCCAGCAAATGGTCGAAGTACAATGCCCGTATACCTTCGATCGTTCAGGGGCAACGATGCGAATACGCCTTACCTGGTTTGTTACAAGCTGGTTTGTTACAAGCTTGTTTGTTACGACCACTGCACTGTTGGCATCGAGTGTGGGTCATGCGCAGGCTGACCACCACCACGGGTCGTATGAGACGCTGGGCAGCGTAGTTTTCAATACATCGTGCGGCAGCATAGTTCAACCGCAGTTCAATCGCGCTGTGGCTCTGATGCACTCGTTTCAATTTCGGAATGCCATTGAGGCCTTCGACGCGATTCTCGTAAGCGACCCATCCTGTTCCACCGCATATTGGGGCATCGCACTGAGTAGTTGGGGTAATCCCTTCGCCGCCGGCCTTAAGTCCACGGCACAACTTGAGCAAGGACTCAAGGCGATCAAGCAGGCCGGAGTGAGCCCTCCGAAGACCGAACGTGAGCGTGCCTATGTCGAGGCGGTCGCACATCTCTATACTGACACGGCGACCACCGACCAGCAGTCACGAAAGCTGGGATACGAAAACGCGATGGCCGCTCTCAGTGCCGCTCATCCCGAGGACACCGAAGCCGCGATCTTCTATGCACTGGCTGTCGCCGCCGATGCCGATCCGGCCGATAAAACCTATGCAAAGCAACTGAAGGCCGGAGCGATCCTGGACAAGCTGTTCGCCCAATATCCCGATCATCCGGGATTGGCTCACTACATCATTCACGCTTACGACGTTCCACCGCTGGCTGCGCGGGCGATTGGAGCGGCGCAACGTTATGGCGAGATTGCGCCTTCAACTCCGCACGCGCAGCACATGCCATCCCATACGTTCACGCGCGTTGGGAACTGGCAAGCCTCGATCGACGCTAACGTAGCCGCTGCGGCATCAGCACGAAACGCGGGTCAGACGCCCGAGGAGTTGCACGCCACCGACTACATGGTCTACGCCTACTTGCAGACCGGTCAGGACAACGCTGCGAAACACCTGGTGGAATCGGCCGCTGAAGCCTTTACACGCTTTGATCCGGCCTCCCCGAACACCGGAGCGGGCAGCCCCGCTACGGCATACTTTGCGCGTGCCGCCATCCCAGCGCGCTATTGTTTGGAACGGAAGGCGTGGTCCGGCGCGGCCAAACTGGAGGCGGTTTCCAGCCCCTTTCCGTACACCGATGCGATCACGTACTTCGCGCGTGGCCTGGGGGCGGCGCACCTTAAGGATCGCGCTGCGGCGCTCTCAGCGATCGAGTCTCTGAAACAGATGCGCGAAAAACTGACGACGATGAAAGAGGCTTATTGGGCCAATCAAGTCGACATTCAGCGACAAGAAGTCTCTTCCTGGCTGGCCTTTGCGGATGACGACAGCCAGAGGGCTCTCAGCGGAATGCGTGCGGCGGCGGCTCAGGAAGATCAGACCGAAAAGAGCGTAGTGACTCCGGGCCCGCTTGCGCCGGCGCGCGAACTGCTGGCGGAATTACTGCTGGAATTAAAGCGACCCGCCGAAGCACTCAAGGAGTTTGAAGCAACGCTGACCAAAGAGCCCAACCGCTTTCGGTCGCTGTACGGAGCAGCGGAAGCGGCGAAGCTGGCCGGCGATCGTCACACGGCGCAGACCTATTTCCAGAAATTGCTCAAAGCTTCGGCACGGGGCGACAAACCTGGACGGCAAGAGTTGGCCGAAGCGCTCAGTGCAGCACTACCAGAATAGCTGCCGTCGAAATGACACCTACCCAATCG
>DATMNN010000043.1:0-13371 GCA_035569025.1 Terriglobales bacterium | reverse complement strand
CTCCCGCCGCTTCCTCTTCAGATCAATTCAGATCGCTTCAGACTGGCTCCATGGACCTTTTTCGCGACTGGGTTCAATATCGCATCACTTTGTGAGGAGCAGAAGACAAAGTTCCTCAGCGAAGCTTCCCGACTTTTGAGGAGGAACTTTATGAAACGCGCAAAGTGGATGCTGGCAGCAACGATGTTGATGAGCTCGAGCCTCATGTTCGCGCAGACGCTGCACCGGACAGTTGTGGCTCAGGTGCCTTTTGAATTCATGGTCGGAAGCAAGATCATTCCAGCCGGAGAATGTGTAGTTGTAACCGAGGCAACGAATGTGGTTTCGATTCACAACTACTCCGCGAAGCAGGGTGCATTGTCCACGGCTCTCCGTGCGGATGAGAACAAGGATGGTCGCACCGTAATGGCATTCGAACGCCGCGGAGACCAGTACTTCCTGGCCGAGATCAGAATTGAGGGCAGCGACCTGACGTACAAGCTGCCGGAAAGCCGGGCGGAAGCTGAACTGCGCGCCCAGAACGCGCCCGCCTCGACTGTGACTTTGCTCGCCGCTCTTAAGTAGTCAGGCGAGTAATCATGGAAGGGTTCGGGGATTCGGGGAAAGTTCCCGCACCCTTCCATTTATCAAGTTTCGAAATGACTGGTTTACGATAGGCTCCTGGCCCGTCCGCCATTATAGAAATCCCACACACTCCGCATTCCAACCCGCCTCCAACCTTCGAAAGACCCCATCCCGGCATCCAGGAGCCCCTTTTTCTAGAGGAAGTTAGCCAGAAAGTGGCCATATCTCTGATCCCAAAAACAGGATCTCAGTTCCCATAAACCATAGCTGCGGAATGGATTCGCCTCTATAATTGTGGATGTTATTCACTGGCTTCGACTTATTTGGACAAGGAATCACAGTTCGTGGCAGACAAGTTGCTAGTGGTTCAGTGGCGGCGAAATTCTGGATTCGCCCCGGCGCCACAGCCCCAGCCCATGAACCGGGAATTTGAGACTCGCCTTACCGCTAGCGTCCTGGTGCTGCTTACTGTGGCTGCAGTGGTCTTCGCGGGCTACAACTACAAAGTCGAGAGCCAATACGTCATTCCCGATGACGGAGTTTGGTGGCTGGAGAACAATGGCCACTTGGTCGCCGACCAACTGGATCCGAACGGTCCGGCGGCGCGCTCGGGCATCCGCAGGGGAGATACCGTCCAGAGCGTGAATGGCCGCCAGGTCGACAGTTCGGCAAACCTGGCGCGGCAACTCTACTATTCCGGCGTCTGGTCCAAGGCCACGTATTCGCTGGTTCGCGGGTCGGTTCCTGTAGATGTCGAGGTCGTACTGGCGCCCGCCGAGCGTTCGATGAACGACTGGCTGCGGGTCATTGCGCTGATCTACCTAGGGATTGGTCTGTACGTGCTGTTGCGACGCTGGACGGCAGTCGGGTCCACGCATTTCTATATTTTCTGTCTGGTTTCGTTCATCTTCTACTCGTTTCACTACACCGGAAAATTCAACCAGTTCGACTGGAGTGTGTACTGGTGCAACGAAGTGGCGTGGCTCTTGCAGCCCGCGCTTTTCCTGCATTTCGCGTTGACGTTCCCGGAGCGGCGAGGGTTTGTGAGCCGGCATCCCCGGTCGGTTGCTTTTCTGTATCTCCCCGGATTGCTCTTGCTGGGCGTTCACTTTTCCGCGATGCGGTTTCTGCAAGCCAGCGGGCGCCTGCTTCGGAGCCTGGAACGCCTGCACTGGGGATACTCGACGTTGCTGTTCGCAGCAGCGGCCCTGGTGCTGGTCGACAGCTACCGGCGCGCCAGCAGTCCGATTCTGCGCCAGCAGTTGAAATGGATTACGCGGGGCACGGTGCTGGCGATCACGCCGTTCACCCTGTTTTACGTTCTGCCCTATTTGCTCGGAGCCATGCCTTCGGTGGGGATGAAGGTTTCGGTGCTGTCCCTGGGACTGCTTCCGCTGACCTTCGGATACGCCATCTTCCGCTACCGGCTGATGGACGTGGATCTGATCTTCAAGCGCGGCATGGCCTATACACTGGCCGCGGCCGCGATTGTGGGGGCTTACTTCGCCGGTGTGGCAGCGATTGCAGAATTGGTTCACGCTCGCGTACCCAGTTCCGGACCTTACGGCCTGATGCTCGCCGTGGTGGTCACGGCGCTGTTGTTCGATCCGGTACGGAAGTGGATTCAGGACAAGCTCGACCAGTTCTTTTATCGCACCCGCTACGATTACCGGCGCACGCTGATCGAATTCGGACGCGAGATGAGTTCCGAAACCGATCTCGACAAGATGCTGGCGTCGGTGGTGGATCGGCTGGCGCGCACGCTGATGGTCGATCGAGTGGCGATCTTCCTGGCCAACAACGATTCATCCCGCTTCGAGCTGGCGCGATCGTTCGGTCTGGCGCATGTCTCCGGGCTCGATCTGTCGTTCCTGGCTAAAACCCGCGTCGAAGATGCCGCCGGCCACATTTTCTTCGAGAATACACATCAGGTACCGCGGGAGAATCCAGCGGCGCAGCAAGCGATCGGGCGGCTCGATCTCAACTACTACATTCCCTGCCACGCGCAGCAAAAGACGATCGCATTTCTCGGCCTGGGAAAGACGATGGACGGTGATTTCCTCTCCAGCGAAGATGTGGAACTGCTGGAGACGCTGGCCGGATATATCGGCATCGCTATCCAGAACGGACGACTCTACGCATCGCTCGAACAGAAAGTCACCGAGTATGAGCGCCTGAAGGACTTCAACGAAAACATCGTCGAGTCGATCAACGTGGGCGTGCTGGCGGTCGATTTGCAGGACCGCATCGAGTCCTGGAATTCGCAGATGGAAGTGATGTACGCGCTCCCGCGCTGGCAGGCGGTGGGACGCTCGCTGAGCGAAGTGTTCCCGGCGGCGTTCGTCGAGGAGTTCTACCGGGTGCGCCAGAATCCGGGGATCCACAACCTCTACAAATTCCGCATGGGCACGCCGACCGGCGAATGGCGCACGCTGAACGTCGCGATCGCACCGCTGGTGACGCGCAAGTTTCATGTCGTCGGGCGGTTGGTGATCATGGACGACATCACGCAGCGCATGGAACTGGAAGCGCAACTATCGCAGGCGGACAAGTTGTCTTCTATAGGACTCTTGGCTGCGGGTGTGGCCCACGAGGTCAACACGCCGCTGGCGGTGATCTCGTCCTATACGCAGATGCTCGCCAAGCAACTGCAGTCGGATGCGCCCAAGGCGGGCGTGCTCGACAAGATCATCAAGCAGACATTCCGCGCGTCCGAGATCGTGAACAACCTGCTGAATTTCTCGCGCACGACCGGCGCGGAGTTCACGCAGGTGAACGTGAACAAAGTCATCGAAGACACACTGGCGCTGCTCGAACATCAGTTCAAAGTCGCCAATGTGAAAGTAGAGCGCGATCTCGAGAGCAACCTGCCTGCGATCCAGGGCAACGCCGGGCGGTTGCAGCAGGTTTTCCTAAACCTGTTCCTGAATGCCAAGGACGCGATGAATGGCGGCGGCACG
Organism: Terriglobales bacterium; assembly: GCA_035569025.1. Lineage (GTDB taxonomy): Bacteria > Acidobacteriota > Terriglobia > Terriglobales > Acidobacteriaceae > Acidiflorens. The sequence goes on along the minus strand of DATMNN010000043.1, from coordinate 9,847 downwards.
CTACAGTTGAGCACGCAGAATGGCGATTCCGTCAGCGTGCGCGTCAGCGACACAGGCAGCGGCATTGCGCAGGAACACATTCAACGCATTTACGACCCATTCTTCACTACCAAGACGGCGCCTGCCGAAGGCCAGAATCGCGGCACTGGACTTGGACTATCCGTCACTTACGGCATCATCCAGGAGCACGCGGGAAATATCCGGGTGGAGAGCCGTCCGGGTGAAGGCACAACATTCACGTTGGATTTCCCGTTGATCAGGAAGGCCGTCCATGTCTGAAGCTGCGGTTATCTCGCGCCGGATTCCGCCGGAAAGCCTGCCGGATAGCAGCGGCAGAGTGCTGGTCATTGACGACGAAGCCGAAATCCGGGAGTCGTTGGAGACTCTGCTGCAACTCGAGGGCTACAACGTTTCGACCGCTGCCACCGGCCGTGAAGGCCTCGCCCAACTGGGCGAGCGCAGTTTCGATATCGTACTGCTTGACCTTGCTCTGCCCGACAGAAACGGCATGGATGTGCTGGGCGAGATACACCTGTTGAATCCGTTGCAACCGGTGATCATGATCACTGCCTACGGCACGGTCGAGAACGCCGTCCGGGCGATGCAGAGTGGAGCTACCAACTTCATCCAGAAACCCTGGGACAATGAAAAGTTGCTCGCCGACGTGGGGGCAGCGGTTGCCCGGCAGCGCGCCGAAGAAGAGAATGTTCAGCTGAAGCGCGCGCTTAAGCAGCGCTACGACTTTGAGAACATCGTGGGCAAGAGCGAGCCCATGCTGAAGATATTCGACTTGGTGGCGCAGGTTGCTCCCAGCCGCTCGACGATTCTGTTGCAGGGCGAGAGCGGCACGGGCAAGGAACTGATCGCCAAAGCACTCCACCTTCATTCTGCCAGACGCGATCGTCCCTTTGTTCCTGTGAACACCGGTTCGATGCCGGCGGACCTGCTCGAATCCAATTTGTTCGGGCACGTGAAGGGTGCGTTCACGAGCGCCATTGCCTCCAAGAAGGGCCTGTTCGAAGTTGCCGATCGTGGCACGCTGTTCCTCGACGAAATCGGGACCATGACTCTGGATACCCAGAGCAAGATCCTGCGCGTGCTGCAGGATCGAAAATTCATGCATCTGGGCGGCGTCCAGGAGATGCAGGTGGACGTGCGCATCATTGCGGCCACCAACGTGGACCTGCGGCAGATGGTGCGCGAAGGGCGTTTCCGCGAGGATCTGTTCTACCGCCTGAACGTGATCACCATCGATCTGCCCCCGTTGCGGCAGCGCCGGGAAGACGTTCCCCTGCTTGTGGACCATTTCCTGAAGAAGTATTCAGAAGAGAACGAGCGCCCGTACCGGCGGGTAAGCACGGAGGCCTTACGCCCCCTGGTTACGTATTCGTGGCCGGGCAACGTTCGCGAACTCGAAAATGTCATTGAGCGCGCCGTGGTGCTGTCTTCCGGCACGGAGATCACTCCGGACTTGCTGCCCGACCACATCGCGGGACGCGGCACGCCGGTTCCCATGATGGACACCGATCCCGCCGCATCACTGTTCGACATCATGGAAGACTGCGAGCGCCGCATCATCATGGACATGCTGGAGAAGTGCGGATGGAATCAGACCGAAGCCGCCGAGCGCTTCCACGTCCCGCTCTCCACGCTGAATCAGAAGATCAAGCGGCTAAGTATCGAGATCCGGAAGAAGAACATCCACCGCGATTAGCGGCGAGATTTCGCCGCTACACGGGATGCAATAGAAGTCCCGCCACCGCAGCACATGCAATCAGAATCGGCTCGGGCACTTTCCAACGGAAAAGTATAGCGAGGCTGACGGCGCAAATGGCGATGGTCGGCCAGTCGTAGACAGATCGCCGGGCGAGAACCACCACAGCACCCGCGATCGCTCCGGTTGCGGCTGCGGTAACGCCGCGCACAAACGCACTCAACTGCGGATTCTTCGCCCAGCGTTTATAAGAGGGCGCCAGTACGATTACCACAAAATAGACAGGCAGGAAGATCCCCAACGCGGCAGCCGTCGCACCTGCAACGCCCGCGACCAGATATCCGATAAAGGCGACAGTGATCACTACCGGGCCAGGCGTAATCATCGCCACGGCAACGGCGTCTACGAATTGGTGGTCGGTGAGCCAGTGGTGTTCGTGGACGACTCCGCCGTAAAGAAATGGCACCACAGCAAGGCCACTGCCGAAGACAAACATTCCAGCCTTTGCGAAATACAGGAAGATTTGCAGCAGCGAGTTGTTCGTGCCAAGCGCCGCAAAAGTCACGGGCGCCAATACCGCGGACAGGCTCCTGGCGGTCTGCTCGCGCGTCGGAAAGGCTTTTACCGCGAGAGCAACGACTCCGGCCAACAGAAACAGCCAGATGATTTCCCGCGAAGTCCATGCGGTTGAAATTGCCAGCACGGCGAAGATTCCCCACAGCAACTTGTCTTTCCCGAGGGTCAGTTTCGTCAGCTTGAATGCGGAGCGGGTGATGATGCCGATCACGGCGGCGCCGATGCCATAGAACATCCCCTGCATCCAGGGCAAACCGCCGTAGCGGACATAGGCTGCGGACAGCGCGAGCACCATCAGAAACGACGGCAGAACAAAGGCCACGCCGACGGCGGTCGCGCCCAGCACTCCAGCACGGAGGTAGCCGAGATAAATCGCGAGTTGGGCCGCTAACGGCCCGGGAGCGAGTTGCGCAAGGGCCAGGCCTTCGACGTAGTCTTCTTTGCTGACCCAGCCGCGTTTGTCGACGAGGTCCTGCTGCATGTGTCCGGCGAGCGCGATGGGGCCGCCAAAGCCCACGGTCCCCAGCCAGAGGAAATAGCCGACGAATTGAGGCAAGGGCGCCTTCGCGAGGTCGGGTGCTTTGGCTGGAATTTCTGTGGTCACTCGTAAGTTCCCTCACGCTGGCCAACGCTGCTGCCCTGGGGCTCTATCGTATCGAAGATCGCACTTCATGGGCACTTGAGGCGTACCGAAACTTGCGGCTACCTTCCCCTCCAACTCCTTTTTCTCCTCTGCTATAGTCTCTGGAACAGATATGGCCCTTGAACTGGAATTGATTTCGCCTTTCGACTTCGCCAAAGACGCGATCAAGGCGATTCAGGATTACTCGGTGCTGGCGGCGCAGTCGCTGAGCAATTTTTTCCGGCGGCCTTTGTACTGGGGCGATCTTCTACAACAGGCCGACTTGATCGGCGTCGGGTCCTTGCCCATCGTGGTGCTCTCGGGGCTCTCGATCGGAGCGCTGCTGGCCCTGAACGCCGCCAGCACACTGGAGCGGTTTGGCGGCATCACGCTGATCGGGCAGCTGGTTTCTCAATCCATGGTGACGGAACTGGGCCCGCTGATCACCGGATTGATGGTTTCGGGCCGCAATGCTTCCGGCATGGCCAGCGAACTCGGCTCGATGATCGTGACCGAGCAGATCGACGCCATGCGCGCTCTGGGCACCGATCCCACCAAGAAGCTGGTCACGCCGCGCGTCGGCGCAACGATTTTCATGCTGTTTTTCCTGACCATCATTTCTGATCTGCTTGGGCTGGTCGGAGGGTTTGCGGTCGCCAACCTTCTGTTCGGACTCGACTCCCGCCAGTACTGGAGCAACGCCTGGCAGACGCTGGTGTTCCGCGACGTCTTCATGGGCCTGATCAAGCCGGTTCTGTTCGGGTTCATCATCTCCAGCATCGGGTGCTACTACGGCATGTCCACTCGCGGCGGCACGCAAGGTGTCGGCCGTTCCACCACGCAGGCCGTCGTCACTTCTTCGGTGCTCATCCTGCTGGTTGATTTCTTCGTTACCAAGCTGATTTTTGCGTTCTTTGGTTACAGATAGGGGTTACCGGTAGCCATGTCGCCAACCCTTCCGATCGAACAACCGACCGCCGAGCAAAGCGGCTCTTCCGCCGACGCGGTGGTCTTCGACAATGTCTCCATCGCCTTTGAAGAGAACGTGGTGCTCGACGGCGTTTCTTTTCACCTGCCGCGCGGCGACACCAAGGCCCTATTCGGAGTCGCCGGCTCGGGCAAAAGTACGATGCTCAAACTCGCCATGGGCCTGATGCGCCCGGATTCCGGACGCATTTTTCTTCTGGGACAGGAAGTCACCAGCATGTCGGAACAGCAATTGTTTACGCTGCGCCGCGATGTCGGCATCGTGTTTCAGGAAAGTGCGCTTTTTGATTCGATGCGAGTTCGCGAAAATGTTGCCTTTCGATTGATGGAAGAAGGTCTCTCGGATGAAGAGGTCGACCGGCGGGTGCGCGAGGTTCTGCGCTTCGTGGAACTGGAGCGCACGATTGACATGTTTCCATCGGAACTTTCCGGAGGCATGCGGCGGCGGGTGGCGATCGCACGCGCCATCATCACGCAGCCAGAAGCGCTGCTCTATGACTCGCCCACCGGGGGACTCGATCCGGTGACATCCAACACAATCGTCGAGTTAATCGTGAAGCAGCGCGATGTCTACAAGACGAGCGCGTTAATGGTGACGCATCGACTGCAAGATGCCTTCACCATGGCCACCCACGAGTTCGACAAAGATGCGAACAAGATGATCGCGCTGCCGAAAGGCCAGCGCGCTCAGGTGCCGATGAGTTTCCTGATTCTGCGAGACGGCAAGATTATTTTCGATGGCGACCTGCCGCAGCTCGCTGCGTCGCGGGATCCCTACATTCGAGAATATATTTCTTAGGAAAATCTCCGATTCGATTGATCGCGAAGCCTGAGATCTTCTGGACAGCAACCCGCTCCCATAGGTCAGTTCTGCGCTCCCGTTGCGGCCTGTTTCATCTGAATAAAGTTCTCGACATTGCTCTTGTCCACCAGAGCCGAGCCCGTGTCGACAAAAGCAGGAACGGGGGCAAAACTGTCTTTGGAAAAATCGGCGGTGAGTGAATTGAGTTTGTTGTGATAAAACCCATCGAGCACGCGTACGCCGAAATAACTCATCGTGTAGGGCTTCTGCGAGATAGTGGCGGCGATCACGCCTTTGCGAATCCACTCCAGCGTGTCGGGATCGGTATCCATGGCAACAACTACCTTGCCAGTCACCTTGTTCGAGCTCAGCACCGTTGCCACTTCCTTGCCGCCCTGGGCTTCCAGACAGACAAAGGCGTCGAACTTGTCGCGTTCCTTCCCGAGTATCGCGGTCGTAGTATCGAATACGATGCGGGGGTCGCCGGCTATATCGACGACGCGCGTGATCTTGATCTGAGGATGACTGTCGAGCGCGGCCCGATAGCCGCGCAAGCGCTCTGCCATGTTGGCCTGCGCCGGCATGGTGAATACGACGACATTTCCCTTGCCTTTGAGTTCGGCCGCCAGCCGTTCGCCGCCGGCGAGCCCGGCCTGGTAGTTATTCGTTCCGATGAAAAACAGACGCTTGCTGTCGGGCGCGTCGGAGTCGATCGTAATCACGGGTACGCCCGCGGCAATGGCCTTGTCGATACTTCCGGTAAGCAGCTTCGCATCCGCGGCCGATACCAGAATGCCGGTGGGCTTCTTGGTGAGCGCTTTTTCAAAGGCCGCGTTCTCGGCTTTGGGATCGTATTCATCGGGACCCACAAACTCGTAACGAACTTTGAGAGCCGAAGCCGATTGCGACAGGCCCGCGCCCGCCGCCTTCCAGTACGGCACCTGAATGTTGGCCGAGACCAGAATGTAGAGTTCGTCAGCGGAGTGTTCGGAGCCACAGCTCAGGAACGGCAGGATCAGGATGAAGATAATCAGGATTGAGAGAAAAACCACGAGCGGGCGATGACGAGGCATGAATCCTCCTTGCGGAACTGAGGACGCTTCCTTGAACGCTAGGGATTGTAGACCGGAGCGTGTGCGGACGCAATGCGCACGATATGGGCGAGAAAAACCTTACGAACCGCCTTCCACTTTTCGCGGCGGCTTTTTCCCCGGCAATGCTGCCGGGTTTTCGTGCGTGCGTTCGCGGAATCCGCCCTTCATGCCAGTGGCGAGGCCGATCGTCGATTCGCCAAACTTGTCGCGCAGGTGGTCGGCGGCTGCGAGTACCTTCTTCCAACGTTCGTCCCGCGTTGGCTCCAGCAGATCGAGTTGTGAACCGCCGGCCTCGAAGTGAGAAGCTTGCACGCCAAGCAGACGGATCGGTCTTCCCCTTTTCCAGTTGTTGAGGAAAAGGCGCTGCACCTCCTCGTAAATTTCTGTATCGAGTTGCGTGGGTTGGTCAAGCGAATGAGCGCGCGTGAACGTCGTGAAATCTGAATAGCGGAACTTCAATTGGATCGTTCGGGCAGAGTATCCACCTTCGCGCAGGCGGCGTCCGACCATTTCGCTCAGGCGCATGAGCGTGGATTGGATGCGGTCGAGTTGGGCCGTGTCGTCGTTGTAGGTGTGTTCGTGGCTGATGGATTTTGGATCGCTGTCTTCGCCGACCTCCGTGTCGAACCATCCGCCGGCGTCTTCGCCACGCGCCTTCCCGGCGAGCGCGAGTCCCCATTTTCCGAAGCGCTGTTCGAGGTCGCGTTCTTCGAGGCGCGCGAGATCGCCGACGCGGTCGATTCCCATGTCGTGCAGTTTCTGCTCCATCACCTTGCCAACGCCGGGAATGTCGCGCACGTCGAGGGGCGCGAGGAACTTGGCTTCCCGCGAAGGCAACACCCAGAACACGCCGTTAGGCTTGGCCTTCGCCGATCCGACCTTGGCGATCAGCCGCGATGTTCCGATCCCGATCGAGCAATTCAGTTGCGTCGTCGCCTTCATCGCATCATGCAGACGATGTGCCGAACGCAGTGGTAGTCCATGCAGGCGCTCGGTGCCGGTCATGTCGAGATACGCTTCGTCTACCGAGGCCATTTCCACTTGGGGAGAAAACCGGCACAGCACTTCATAGACGCGTCCGGAGTACTCGCGGTAACGCTCCGGATGTCCGTTAACAAAGATGGCACGCGGACAGAGTTTGGCGGCGGTGCGCAGCGGCATCGCCGAGTGCACGCCGAATTTACGCGCCGCATACGAAGCCGCCGAAACCACGCCGCGCTCGTCGCGTTGTCCACCCACTACGACTGGCTTGCCCTTGAGTGACGGGTCATACAGCTCTTCCACGGAGACGAAGAAGGCGTCCATGTCGACGTGGAAGATGGTTTTGGAGACTGCTGGAGGCACTGGACACCCGCGTAAAGGCAATCTTAGTCGGCGCACGTTGGCGCAGCAAGTCCGGGTCGATCGGAGAAATCCGATCACCACTTCGAGAGAGGCTGCGGGTCAGCGTTGCGAGTCACGAAAGATACGCCAGGCTCGGCCGAGAGCGTTGGGACCACTGCCGACAAACACGACCTTGCCTTCCGGTTTCACGAGAATGTCAAAACCGGGCGGGGAAACTCGACGTCATGTCCCAGGTAGATATCGCCCGGCGCTTCAGTAACTCTGCAGCTCCGCCCCATAACCGCTACCTTATGCTCGGATGCATGTTGCCTGTCAACTTCCCGAAAGCCCGTTTATGGCAAACTTCCGTGTAGCCGACCACTGGTCCCGAATCGCTGGTCGTCGCCGCGTAAAGCGGCGTTTCCCTAGAATGGGTGAGTGGGTCGTTTAGAACGGCACGAGCGATCCTGCGGCCGCTACCCAATACGCGAGTGAGCGGCGGCCGCCGGCCTTTTTAGACGCAATCTAGTGTTCCTGCCGCCTAAAGCTGTACGTGCCGTTCCATTGGTAATTTAGGCCGTCCGTACTCGATACAAGTACACGGGCCCGGAATCCGGTCAACGGCCCGATCCCGTCCGAGAACGTGCACAGTCCAGAATTGCCCGTGTTGTCGAGTGTGCAACCGCCGACCGCCCAGTTGCCGGTCCCGACGTAGAGGACGGCGCTGCTGTCCACAGAGATATAGCCGCCTTCGGGGGTTGAGAGGGGGACCGTGCACGGGTAGGTGGTGCCACCGTTATCGCAACCTACAGGGGCCTGAGCATACAAGACCTTCGAGCCGACCTCGATCTCCGGGAGGTTCGAGGACGTGATCGTGCAGAAGGCACCGTTGTCGAGCGTCCACGCCGAGCAATTCTTCGTCACATGGAGTTCTCCGTTTCGCTCGTGTGCCTGGGCCGGTCTGGGCGTCAGAGCAAGGATCACGGCCGCCAACCCCGCCAGCGCCAGCAGGCCAAACGAAATCGAGAAAACACTTCTCTTCAAAACTGGGTTTCGCAACATTTTTCACTCTCCTTAGACCGAGGTTGAACGAAGCGGAGATCGGGAGTAGCATCAGCCAAAGGCCCGTCCGTCCGCCTGTTTCTTTGCGTAAACGTAGCCTTGGCTGCAGCGGAAGTCCTCTGGCCGAGCTCACAAATTCTCAAGAGTTCTCACAGGGATTGCGAGACAAACCGTGAGCGAAGAAACACGCCGACGAGCTGCCTCTGAAGGTTTCCGCGATTCGTCCCCCGCTGCCAAAGAGGTGCCCAGCCAGGAGTCCATGCGGCTTTACGAATTTGGCCCCTTCCGTCTGGATCCCGCCGAACGCAAATTGTTGCGCGGTAGCGAGATAGTAGCGCTCACGCCCAAAGCATTCGACACCCTGTATTTGTTGGTCCGAAATGGTGGACGCGTGCTGGAGAAGGACGAACTGATCAGCATGCTTTGGCCTGACACGTTCGTCGAAGAGGGCAGCCTCTCCAACCACATCTTTCTGTTGCGAAAGGCATTGGGTGAGGATCCAACTTTCATTGAAACGGTTCCTCGACGAGGTTACCGTTTTGTGGGAGCCGTGCGACGGTTCGCGCACGCCGCTCCGACGCCCAGAGAAGCAACCCTTGAAGTCAGCCCGCCTAGCACCTCCTTTCCTGCGAAGACGCGATGGCCGTGGCGCAGTAGAGCCGCTCTAGGGATCGCTGCGGTTGTAGTACTGGCCTTGCTGGTGTCTGCGGGCTGGTTCTTCAGGGTGGCCGGGCGAGGCGGAGAAACCATAGACTCCGTGGCGGTGCTGCCATTCGTGAATGTCAACGGTGATCCGAACGCGGAATACTTGAGCGACGCCATCACCGAGAGCCTCATCAACAGCTTGTCGCAGTTACCGAATCTGAAGGTGATGTCGCGAGATTCCGCCTTTCGCTTCAAGGGAAAGGAAACGGATCCTCAAACGGTTGGTCGCGAACTGGGCGTGCGCGCCATCTTCAAGGGCAAAGTCACGCAGCGCGGGGACACACTGAGCATCAGCGCCGAACTGATCGATGCTCGCGACAGCAGCCACGTCTGGGGGCAACAGTACCAACGGAGGATCATAGATATGGATGTTCTCCGGGAAGAGATCGCCGGAGAAATGGCGGGCGCGCTGCGCAGGCGCTTAACCGGCGCAGAAGAGAAACGCATGACCAAGAGCTACACCGCCAATCCCGAAGCCTATCAGGACTATCTGAAAGGCCGCTACTGGTGGAACAAGACCACTGTGGGTGGATTTGACAAAGGCATTGAATACTTTCAGCAGGCGATCGCAAAAGATCCCACTTACGCGCTTGCTTATTCCGGCTTGGCCGATTGCTACAGCTCGCTCGCAGACTTTGGCGTTGTTCCCGCCAAGGAGGGTTATCTGAAAGCCAAGGATGCGGCGCTGAAGGCAGTGGAGCTAGATGACACCCTCGCCGAAGCTCACGGTTCGCTGGCGTTAATCAAGTCAAGCTATGACTGGGATTGGTCCGGCGCCGACAATGAGATTCGACGAGCCATCGAACTCAATCCAGGCTATTCGGACGCCCGTCGATTGCATGCCGAAGTTCTGTGGCAGACCGGACGGCTGAACGAAGCCATCGCGGAGACCAAGAGAAACTTGGAACTTGATCCAATCTCCCTCGGTAATAACGTCGATTTGGGCGTCGAGTATTTCCTGG
>DATMNN010000042.1:0-2809 GCA_035569025.1 Terriglobales bacterium | reverse complement strand
AACCTATCATGCTGGTTTGTGTGATTAGCACGCGCAACCGTATAAAAGTCACTCAGGTTAGGCGCGGCCAGGTCTCCGCGCACGTAGTCCAGGGCTCCCTGCAATTCGCCAACGAAAAGCGAGTGAACGCGCTTATCGCGCCTTGGTAGTCGCGGTCTGCCCGCCGCCCATGGCCATCTCGCTTCAGCCACGAAGAGTAGGTCGGAGTGAAGTGCAAGTGAACTTTGGGATACACCGCCAGGAAGTCCGTGACCGCCCTGCTCTTGTGAGCTGAGAGGTTGTCGGCAACCACATGGATCTCTTTGCCGCGGGGCTGATCGATCACAATGTCGGTGAAGAAGGCAACGAATCCGGCCGAGGTATGCCGCGCAGCCGTTTTGCCGAGCACCTCACCAGCCTTGGTGTTGAAGGCGGGGCGTACAGCGACAAGGTGCCGTGACGAAAGTATTGCTCGTGCTTCAGTGGGTTCTCGACCCACCGGCGCGCGCCGGGTCGCCTCCAGAATCCGTGCTTCCAGTTCCGGGGTCAGCACCGTGGCGACTTGCCCCAAATGCCGGCTGTAGCGTCCGGCGATGCGCTGCTCGGCAAATCGTCTGCTCCGGCTGGCCACAAAACCGCGGCTGCAGTCGATGCGTTCGGACACTTCATCCCAGGTATGGCCTTCGGCCAGAAGCAAGATAAGCCGCGCCCGTCGGGCATCTTCCGCCCGATTCCTACGGCTATCGGCTCGCCGCGTCAGTTCCATAAGCTCGGAATTCGTCAACGTGATCGTGTCTCTCAATTGGACGCGATTATCGCCTATATATAGTTGTTACTGATACCATCACCGTAATGTTTACCCCAAGCCATCTCTTCTCCTTAGTTTCTGCGCCAAAACCGGCTTCTGCGCCCGAGCAACCGTCCGACCCTGAATCGCTTAACTTCGATCTGTGACGGGTTTCCTTGACACAGCTGCCTCTCTTCGACACACTTCTTGTATCCCCTTCCGATAAAGAAATATGTTAACTGAGCGACTATGCGCCTACTTGTAGCAGAGGCTGATGCGTCTCTGGCACAGTTTCTCCAGAACGTCCTCGAGCAAGATCACTTTGTGGTGCAATTGATTTCTTCAGGAAACGCTTTCGCTCATCTTCCGGAAGATTCCTTGTTCGATTTGATTCTCTTTGATTTGAGCCTCCCTGGAGTTTCCGGTTTGGAATTTGTGGCCACTCTTCAGCAGCGCTGGCGCGACGTCCCTCTCATTCTTCTTTCCGCTCCCGCTACTGTTGAGGAGCGCGTCGCGGGCCTGAATGCGGGGGCGGATGACATCATTCTCAAGCCCTTCTCCGTCTCTGAACTGATCGCCAGAGTCCATGCGGTGTTGCGCCGCCGCACTCGCCCCGCGCGCGATGTCTTTGTTCTTGAGGACCTGGAGATCGATCGCGTTTCTCATCGAGTCAGCCGTGGCGGACGCATCATCGACCTCAGCCCTAAGGAATACGCCTTGCTGGAGTTTCTGGTGCGCCATCCCGGGCGCCCCGTCACGCGCTCCGCGATCATTGAACAGGTCTGGCGCATGCACTCGGAATCCATCACCAATGTTGTCGACGTCTATATCAACTACCTGCGCCGCAAGATCGACACCGGCGCGGATCGCCCACTCATCCGCACCATCCGTGGTGTCGGCTACCAGATCGGCAGCGATCATTCCGCGCAATAACTCCCAATAAAAAAGGGCGCCCCGAGTACCTCGGGACGCCCATCATTCACAGAAGGGAATTTGATTCTGTTCTAACGCATCGATGAGCCATTCGAACCACTGGCCGACTTTGCGTTCGGGTCCAGGCTCAGCATACCTTCCGTCGCGGATACCGCCACCAGCGAACCGTCGCGCCGTGTGCGAATCACCGGGAAGTAGCCTTGCGACAGCGGATCGTCCATGCGTTGCCAGGATTTCCCGTTGTCGAATGACGCCAGGAGTCCCTGCTTCTGGAGCGAAACCACCAACGCATTGTTTGTGCCCGCCACCGACTGGAACGACAGCTCGCGAACATCAGCGCGGTTCCACGTGCGTCCCGCGTCGCGAGAGCCGTACAATCCCATATTCGTCGTGATGAATAGGGAAGTGTCATCCACGCGGTGCAGCTTCAGGTTGCCAGCCGCTGCGAACGACAGTTCCTTGGCATCCCACGTTTGACCCTTGTCTGTGGAATACAGCAGGTTGCGCTCGGCTATCGACCAAACCTGATTGCCATCACCGGAGAGTTCCACCGACTGTGCCGGCTTGCGTGACAGCGGATCCTTGCTCGCCGACTTCCACGTCGCGCCTTTGTCCGTCGAAATCAGCACGCCGCCTGCAGTCGCTGCATACCACGCGTCGTTGCCGAATGCCATGTCGTTCACAAGGTAAGCGGAAAGTAGCGGCGTCGCTTTCTTCACCACGGGCTTTGCGGGGGCCTTTGCCGCCGCGCCCTTCTTGCCTTTGGCGCTCGCGGGCTGCGCTGCGGGCGCCGAGACCGGATCCGCAACATACAACCCTGCGCGTGTCCACTTCTTCGTCGTCTCGTCGTACTTCGACCAGCCGCCGTTGGTCAGTGTTGCCAGCCAGCCGTTCGGCGAGGCATACACGTGACGCACTTCTGTGCGCTTTAGTCCAGGGCCCAACGTGGTCCAGGAATTTCCGCCGTCCTTGGTGGCCATGAATGCGTCGTTGTCGAATGTCAGCACCACCAGCGCGCGATCCGGATGTTCGCGGTCAATCGCGACGTCCGTGATGTGCTGGTGCTGGAAGCCCGTGTTGGCCGAGATGAAGGTCGCACCGCCGTCGGTG
>DATMNN010000041.1:0-15756 GCA_035569025.1 Terriglobales bacterium | reverse complement strand
CGGAGAAAGTTTGTCGACAGTCGTGAACATGAAGTCCATCGGCATCTGCACTTCGTCGTCATGCGCGCCGTAATACGCCTTGAGTTCTTCGATGTTGGACGTCCACGTCTCGCCGATCAGTACAGCATCGGACTCGTCGGCAGCGACGCGAAGCTTCTTCAACACATCATGCACTTCCGGAAGCTTCTTGTTGTGAATCTCATTGGTGTTCGGATCGCCCTGTGCATTCTTGCCCTCGAGCACTGGATTGTCGGTCAGCGCCGGATCTTCAAACAGAGTATCGACCGCGTCCAGGCGAAAACCTGAGACACCGCGCTTGTACCACCAGCGGGTCGTGTCGAGCATCGCTTTCTCGACTGCCGGATTGCGCCAGTTCAAGTCCGGCTGCTGGATATAGAAATAGTGATAGTAGTACTGGTTCGTCGCCGGATCGAACTGCCACGCCGACCCGCCAAACGTTGAAGTCCAGTTATTCGGAGGCTGTCCCGGCCCCTTCCCGTCGCGCCATATAAACCAATCGCGGTGCTCGGACGTCTTCGAGGACCTCGAATCGATAAACCACGGATGCTTGTCAGAAGTGTGGTTGACTACGAAATCCAGAATGATCCGCACCCCGTGCTTTTTCCCTTCCGCCACCATCGCGTCGAAGTCAGCCAGCGTGCCGTACATCGGATCGATGTTCTCGTAGTCCGACACGTCGTATCCAAAATCCACCTGCGGCGAAGGAAAGCACGGACTGATCCAGATTGCATCCACGCCCAGATCCTGCAGATACGACATCTTCTCTGTAATGCCCTTCAAATCGCCGATCCCATCGTTGTTACTGTCGGCAAAGCTGCGCGGATACAACTCGTAAAAAACGGCATGCTGCCACCACTTGTGGCCTTCAGAGTCAACGGACTTGGACTGAGCCGTAAGCGGAAAAGAGGAGGAAAGAATCAGCAGGATGGAAAGAATCGGAAAAAATCGCCTCAACATATATTGTGTCTCCTCAAAAATGCCGTCGGGAGGGCACGGCTTTCAGCCGTGCCGTGGCTGCCGATCGTAAATTGGCTTTACAGGTTGCTGAAAGATTCTGCTTTTGGGTGGCGCAGCGGTTCACCGCTGCGATAAGTCGTTTGTTCTGACCTGGGCTTTAGCCCCCGAGGTTCGCACCACAGACCTTTTCAGCACAATATCCAACACACCCCTCACTTCACCGCAGCAAAATTCAGCACCACATCCTGATGCACATACGAATCCGAATGATTGGGCAGAAACGTCACCACCAGAGCGCCCGTCTCTCCACGCGCGTCGCGCAGCACTTTGCCACCCGTTACCGATGTGACCTGCGATAGGCCCCACAGATCCAGGTCATACGTTTTGCCCGCCCGCCCCGAAAGCGACAACGTCACCTGCGTGCGCCCCACGTTCCAATTCTCCGCAAGCACGCGCAACCCCTCGCTCACGCTCCCCAGCGCGGGCAAAACATTCGCCAGGCTCACGCCGAAATCATTCTTCAGGCGAATACGCACTGTGCTCGACGCCTGGGTGATGGGGACACTCATGGAGACATGCTTGTCCGTACTGTTGGCATCGAGGTGGAATGGGAGCGCGCGCCCGTTCAACTCCACGGACGCCACTTCACTCCGCAAACTGATTGCCGGAGAAAAGTTAAGCGTCGCATCGCCCGCGCCCGTCCGTTTCAACTCCAAAATGATGAGACCCTGCGACCTCTGGTAGCCGACGCCCAGCGATGCAGTCCCCACCGAGACGTTGTCGATCGAAAAACTGTTCCAGTCCGCCGGAACGTGCGGCGAGAACGAGAGAGTATGCCCGACCGCATCCGTCTCCAGCCCCATCATTCCGCGCAGAATCGGACTCACCACCATCGCCGCCGACCATATCTGATGCGGAGAATTCGTCGACAGCGGCTGGTAATAATCTCCCGACAGCACTTCCGCCACATGTCCCAGCGATCCATCGAGGGCTAGCAACGCATTCGACCGCAAATTCGCATACGCCGGAAATGCGTGATGGTAACGGTACTCGCCAACCGACGCCCATCCCGTAAACAGCGGCCACACCGACCCGTAGTGATATCCCTGCCCGTTGTAGAGTGGGGAACGATTGGAAATGATCCGCATGCCCCAATCGGTTTGTTGATCGGCGTCCGAAAGGTTTTGAACGGTAGACTCGGACTTCGCTGTATCCGTCACGCCGAACCACATCGGAACCGTCGTCAATACGGAAAGTTCATCGACGCGCTGATTCTGTTGATTCAACGCATACGCATAAGCCTTCTTGTCCGCAGACCAGAATGTCTGATTAAGAATCGGCCTCTGCCGATCGAATGCGCCCTGCAGCTCCTTGCTGACATCATCCTTTCCAGTGATCTTCGCGAGATTCGCAAGCGAGCGCAGCGCTTGCAGTCCAAGCCCGCTCTGATAAAACTCCGTCTTCACCGGAAGTAGCGGGCCGCCTTCCACCCATCCATGCCCGAATCCAAAATTCTGCGGAAAATTCTGCGCGTCGTAGGTCGAGCGCAGAAACTGATAGGCCTTCCACAGGCTGTCCCACTTCTGCCGCGCAAATTCGACGTCACCGCTACGCACGACATAGTCGTTGGTCGCAATGATGTAGAGCGGCGTCGCGTCGGCCGAAGCAAACCCATACGGATAATCCTTGAACCAGTTCACAAAACTGGCGCCCTGCGAAATCTCGTGCGGAATCTTTCCATCGTCTCGCTGGAACCTAGCGATGAACTCAAGCGCCGTCCGAGACGTCGCAAAATCCCCGATTGAATTCAGCGCGAACGAAGTCCACATCGAATCACGGCCAAAAAACCACGCAAAACCGGGACGCTGGCTTGTTCCCGATGTCCTATACCCTGCTACCAAACCGGTGCCAAGCGTGGCATTGGTGACGAGTCCCTGCACAGTACTGACGCGCGACCAATCGTAAGCCTGCTGCAATTGCGTATCCGGCAGCGTCAGTGTAACCGTGCGCGAAAGATAGTCGCGGTAGTACTGCGCCGACTCGCGCATCAGATCCGCGTACGAAGTCGCCAGCCGTTGATACGTCGCCTGGGCATCGGCAAATCCCCTGGTCGACCCTGCAAGAACAATCAATTTGCTGGCGCGTCCCCTATCGGTCATACCAAGACGAAATGAATTTTCTTCCGCGGAAGAAAAATTGGTCTGATACGCAAGATGCGGCTGCTCCGCCGACGGCGATCCAACGAGCGCAGAGAATTTTCTCGACTCTTCCCCAAACACGACCGCGTGTTGCGCATCGTCCCAGTAGGAGAACGTTCCTCCCACCGCCGCCGGCCATTCCAAAGCGAAGTCGCCGATGAATGCCGCCTCGATCTCCAGTGGTTGCTCGGTCTCCACGTCGAGCAGGATCACCGCCCCCGCGCCGTGTACCGGAACGAAAAATGTCTCGCGCACGGAATAGTTATCTCCGGCATATACCAGTGTGGCCGACTCCGGACGCACAATCAGCGTGCGCACCAGACTTTCCGCCGGCAGTGCTTTTCCTTCCACGTGAAACGTAAGATGAAAATTACGGAAAATCTTCAGCGGACAAACCCACGCTTCCATCTGCCCACTCTCATTACCGAATAGCCCAGCATTCATCCCGACGATGGGAAGAAATTCCCACGAGCGCACCGGACGCGACAGTTCCATAGGTGTTGTCTGCGCGTGAGCAGCACACAATAAGGATGCTGCCGCCAGCCCCACCCGGACCAACGAACCAGCCACAATGATCTTCCTCAGAAAGGCCACGAAATTTCTCACTCCATCGCCAGCATGACGGTTTTTATCTCTGCAATCTGAAATCTGACCTCTGCCCCATATACTGCATGCAGAATCGTGGAAGAGCGGCCCTTAAGGGCCGCGTCAGCCGATGTTGTTGACTGGGGCTTCAGCCCCTGCAGTGGTCCGCCGCGCCAGCTTGCAATCTCTACCCGCACAAAATATAAGAATTCAAGGACGCATTCTAGCAAGCGCCAACTCCAAGGTACTCCTTCTTGCCTTCTTCACGCCGCGAACTCCTGAAATCGCTCTGCCGGACGGCGCTCGTCCTCTCGCTAGAAAATGTCTTGGCCCTAGCGCGACCGCTCTGGTCGCAGACCGTTCCCCCCGCACCGCCACCCCTTGACGCGCTGAAGCCCGGCACGCCACTCGGCGTAAATTTCGTGGATATAGGCCGCGCCTCTGGACTGAATGCCAGGACCATCTACGGCGGCGAGCACAAGAATAAATATCTGCTGGAAACCACCGGATGCGGCGTCGCTTTCTACGACTACGACAACGACGGCTGGCTCGACATCTTCCTGGTCAACGGCACGCGTCTCGAAGGCTTCCCCGCCGGCCAGGAGCCGGTTTCGCATTTGTTCAAAAACAATCGCGACGGCACCTTCACGGATGTCACCCTCAAAGCGGGAGTCGCCCACTCCGGCTGGGGACAAGGCGTCTGCATCGGCGACTACGACAACGACGGCTTCGAAGATTTGTTCGTTACGTATTTCGGCAAGAACGTCCTCTACCACAACAACGGCGACGGCACTTTCACCGACGTCAGCGAAAAATCCGGCGTTGTGGGAAAGACGAATCGCTGGAACACTGGCTGCGCCTTCGTCGACTACGACCGTGACGGCCGCCTCGACCTGTTCATCGCCAACTACATCGACCTCGACCTGAAAACCGCGCCCGTGCCCGAGTCCGGCCCGTGTCTCTACAAAGGCGTGATGGTAGCGTGCGGTCCGCCCGGCCTGAATGGCGGGAAAAATATTCTGTACCACAACAACGGCGACGGCACTTTCACCGACGTTTCGGAAGCCGCCGGAATTCTCGGCGCGAACGGCACCTATGGCCTGGGCGTCCTCACCGCCGACCTGGACAATGATGGCTGGCCCGACATTTACGTAGCCAACGACTCCACCGCCAGCGCGCTTTACCAAAACAAGAAGAATGGCAAATTTGTAGACATCGCCCTCGAAGCCGGATGCGCCCTGAGCCCCGACGGCAAACCCCAGGCCGGCATGGGCATCGCCGCCGCCGACTACGATCTCGATGGCAACCTCGACCTCGTCAAAACCAATTTTGCTGGAGACACACCCTCGCTCTATCACAACCTGGGCGAAGCCACGTTTGAAGACACGACCTTCACCGCCGGGCTGGGCGCGCATACTCAATATCTAGGCTGGGGCTGCGGTTTCCTCGATTTCGACAACGACGGCTGGCCGGACATCCTCATTTGCAACGGCCACGTTTATCCAGAAGTCGAGCAACTCAAAACGGAAGCCGGATACCCTCAACGCAAACTGCTCTATCGCAACCTACGCAACGGACGCTTTGAGGATGTTTCGACCACCGCGGGCCCAGGAATCTCCGATCCCATCGCAGCGCGCGGCTGCGCCTTCGGCGACTTCGACAATGACGGTGATATCGATATGGTGATCAACCCGGTCAACGATTTCCCGCAGCTTGTCCGTTGTGATTCGCAGACCGGCAACAACTGGATTAAGGTTCGCACCATCGGTACGAAGTCCAATCGAAGCGGAATCGGCGCGCGCCTGAAGTGCATAACGCGAGCCCCCGGCGAACCGAAGCCCCATCAGCAGATCGACGAAGTCCGCAGCGGCGGAGGCTACTTCTCCCAAAACGATCTGCGCGTGCACTTCGGCCTAGGCAAAGCCGACAAAGTTGATGTACTGGAAATCCGCTGGCCCAGCGGACAAATCGACGCACTCAAAGACATCCAGCCAAACCAATTAATTTACGTAAAGGAAGGCCTAGGGATCGCACGGACAATGCAATTCAGCCCAAAGAAATGAATTTCTTCGTGAAGGCGCTAGAACCCGTCAATCATCCAAACGTTCGACTCCCCGCTCCCCTTCCACAGCGCCAGACGACGCCCGTCCGGTGATGGAATCGCCCAGCCGATCTTCATCTCGGAGTCCTCAAGCACATTCCTGGCGTGCCCCTGGGTGTCGAGGTTCACGAGAAAAGACGTATTCGGATAGGTGTAGGCCACAACCCAAATGCTCTGGCTATCGCTCGCCCAGTCGAAACTGGAAATCCCCGCCCACGACTGCAACGGAAGCCTGCGTTCGGTGCCATCGATCGTCGACTTCAGTGTCATCTCCGGCGCGTCGCGCGACCCCGTGGAGATCGCCAGCGTTCGCCCATCCGGGGACAAGCTCCAGTTGAACTTGTAGTAGTCAGAATGGCTGCGTTTCCATTCGGGCACTTCCTCGCTCTTCCCTGACACAGGGTCGAATCGGAAGAACCGCACCTGATTGGCCGCCGTGAGGCTGAAGATACACAGCGTAGCCGGAGCGACCGCGCACTGCTCATTGTTAATGCCGTCGCCTTCAAGCACAAACTGCGACGGACCGCCTTCTATCGGTACCCGCATCATGCGCACTCGGTTCGATGTGTCTCCGATTTTCGGCAACACCAGGTACAACAAAGTCCTGCCATCTGGCGCGAGCCGTGGAATCTGAAGTTTGTCGGGACCCCCCACTAGCAACTCAGCCGAAGCCTGATCGACTGCCTGCCGGTAAATGTGATACTGCCCGTCGCGATTCGAAACGAAGATCACCGACCGGTTATCCGGTGTCCATGCATAAGGAAAATCCTCGCGCTCATCGAGCGTCAGCAGCTGCGGCGTCGAAACCTTGGGACCTCGCGGATCACCTCTCGAATCAACTTCCGCGACGTAAACATCGGGCTGGTAATTGCTCCGGAAGAACACCAGCCGTTTTCCATCCGCCGTTGCGGACACGCTGTGCGCCACGCCCGCATCCCGGTTAATCCGGATGGGCGTCCCCACCGCCTTTGCGCTGACCGAGTCAAGATTCAGGTACCAGAGGTTGGAATCCTCCGGATTCGGACGCGCCTCCGCCGCCGCGAAAATCAACCGCCCGGTGCGCGTCCATGCCAGCCCACGATTCATTCCCGCCCGCACCAGGACCGTCTCCCGCGCACCGCTCGCCAGGTTCACGCTATCGATCTGCGTATCCACGCTGTGCGTCCCCGGATGATATTGTCCGGAAATAAACGCGACGTACCGCCCATCCGGGGACCACGTCGGCGAAGAAATGAAAGATCCTTGCGCCTCCACCAGGCGTCGCGGATTGCTGCCGTCGCTCTGCATCACCCAGAGATCGGATGCCGCGGGAATCCCGCGCAGAAATGCTATCTGGAAACCGTCTGCGGAAACAGCGGGCTCATCGCCATCGTCGGCGAGCTTTCGCGCCCCGCCCCCCAGAATCGATGCACTCCAGATACTCGGAGCATCCTTCGGCCCAGTCGAACCCACAGCGACAAGCCGCGTGCCATCCGGAAACCACCCATTCGGAAACAGCTTGACGTGCGCGGGAGTCCATAGAGGATGCGTCTCTCCCGTCGGGACCTGACGGAGATACATCCCAGTCTGGTCCGCGTACGCAAGAAGTTTTCCATCCGGCGAGAGCGCCGCACTGATGACGGGCGCCTTCGACGGATTCGCGGTCAATTGCCGCGTAGCAGTGGCCACCGGCGGCGTTGCTCTGCGGCCCAGCGACCAGCCAATCAACAGCCCGATGCCCAGCAGTACCGCCGCGCTCACAATCCCGGCCATCCACCAGCTACCCAAGAAAGAAGAAGAAGAGGATGTAGCCGATTGAATCTTGCCGGGCAAGAGCTCGATCGCCGGAGCAGCCGCTGCCTTTCCCGGATCTACCACCGGAACCAGCAACCGGTATCCCCGCCGCGCCACCGTTTCCACGAACCGCGAATTTTCCGCCGAGTCCCCTAGCGCATCCCGCAAACGCCGGATCGCCGCGTTCAGACTGTGATCGAAATCCACAAAAGTGTCGGCTGGCCACAACCGCCCGCGAAGTTCCTCGCGCGACACCACTTCCCCGGGACGCTCCAGCAACATCGCCAGAATCTGAAAAGGCTGTTCCTGAAGCCGCACGCGGTTGCCATTGCGCCGCAACTCTCCCGCCTTCATGTCGACTTCGAATGTGCCAAATTGCAGCCGCTGATTTTCGCTGGCCGTCGCCATGCTCCCACCCGGCCCCGAGCTTAGCACCGCTTTGCTTTCCATAGTCGCGTTACCCAACGCTGCAAATGTTTGATGCTCGGCGAGTTATCAAGTTACCGAAATTTTCCCGCCCGGTTATCGCCACACCGTTGAGGTACGCCACTCCAGGCACGAAAGTTCGACCGGTGGCGGAGGATCGGTCATGTTCGGGATCAAGACGACACTTTCAATCATTGTTATGTGCAGTTTCATGGCAGGCGCAGCCCAGGCAAATTCCCAACTTACGGTGAGTGTGTACAACGATGCCAGAATCCCGCAGGCCAAACTGCAACGGGCAGAAGACATAGCCGCGCGGATCTATCGACAGGCAGGCATCGCAATCGAATGGCGGGACGGAACCCGCCCTTCGTCAGTCGCAAGTCTTGCGAACAGCCTCGAGCGTGGCACGTCGTTGTCATTGACCCTGCGAATCGTATCCAGTCCTCGAACCTTGTCCGACGAAGACTTCGGGGTAGCCTTCGTCGGCGACGACGGCCGCGCGCAACAAGCCGATGTCTTCTTCTCGTCGATTGAGCACTTCAAAGAAACGATTGAGCATTTCAGAGAGACGACGCCCGCCAGCACTCCGGCGATCCTGGGCCACGTAATGGCCCACGAACTAGGGCACCTCTTGCTGGGCCAGAAATCCCACTCCCAAACCGGCATCATGCAAGCCCGCTGGGAAGCCGCTCAACTGAGACAGCTATCGATGGGCGTCCTGTATTTCAACAAACGCGAGTCCGATCGGATACTGACGCGGTTGTCGGATTCCAACTTCTCCCGGTTCACTGCACCGCCGCCACCCGGCGCAGAAATACAGCCCACGGTACAAGCGGCTGCTTTTGGGCCGAGTGGTTCACCGCTGCGATAACCGCTTCGGTTTGAATGCGGGTTTCACAGTCCGCACTCTGCTTTGGGTGGCGCAGCGGTTCACCGCTCGCGCGGCTTTGTAAAGGATGTCGTGATACCACCCGGAGTCTTTCAGCAAACTGTCAAGCTGCCTCGATGACCGCGATTTCTTTGGTAATCTCCGCTGCCAGTTCGTGTTTGTGCGGCAGGTGTTTGCAGACGCTCTCGGGAAACATCGACAGGACTTCCTCGCCACCGGGGATCGAAGGGTGCCAGAACGCGGCAAACCCCAGCGAGTCTGCCAGCAGACAACTGAGTCGCATCACTTCCCCGGCATCTTCCTGGTTGGTGAGTGGCGCGTGGTGCGAGCATGTCGTATCGATGAATGACTGGGGAAGATTCCAGGATCGGATGAGCAGGCGTCCAGCGGCGCAATGGTCGATTCCGAAGGCCTCATGTTCGCGTTGCAGCGGATCCCAGACCGGTTCGGACGCCGCGCGGTCGTAGAGATCCGAGTAGACCTGGGGGCTGACAGTTGAAAGGGCAACCCTGCCAATATCGTGCAGGATGCCGGCGGTGAAGGCGAAGTCGCGGTCGACCGAATTCCATCGAGCGGTTCGCTCGGCCACAATCGCACAGGCGGCGCTGTGACGCCAGCAGGCCCTCGTTGCGGGCGTGAGGGACCTGTCCATATAAGAGCGAAGGCCCACCGTGATGACAACTCTGCGCAGGCGCCGGAAGCCGAGCAGCATCGACGCCTGCAGAACGCTGGTGATCTCTTTCGAGAACGCGACCAGCGGAGAGTTGGCGATCCGGAGGATTTCCGCCGTAAATGCCGGATCGCAGCGTACCAGGTCGCAGAGTTCACCCAAGGCGGTGTCGGTTCCGGCCAGCAGATTCATCGCGCGGAGCGCTACAGTTGGAAAGGCAGGGAGACTCTCGAGCGCAAGAATGATTGCCTCAGGATTGGCGGTCTTCAAGCGGGTTGCGACAAGAGTGCCCATAGACCTTATTGCGGGACTGCATACCCTATCGACACACGCCCGGCGAGCCGCGCAGCACCGAAGGACGCGTCCCCACGCGACTCCAGGCAGATTCGTCGGTTGGGCAAAAATGTTGTGACGCGTCGCGCGTTCCCCCTCTACACCGCTAGAATTCATTCGCAAGCCTTATGCGCTGGACTTCCATCCCGGCTGATCCCGTAAAAGTGCAGGTGCTGGCGGCGGCGCTGCGCGGAAATGGGTTGAAGATCACACCGGCGGCAGTGCCCGTGCTGGCCGATCTGCTTGTCAGGCGAGGGATCGATGAACCGGAGGCTGCGCAACGCTTTTTGGCGCCGGAACTGTCGCATCTGCATGATCCGCTGCTCATGAGCGGGATGAAGGCTGCGCTCGACCGGCTCGAAGCGACGGTGGAGCGAAAAGAAAAAGTGCTGATCTACGGTGACTACGACGTGGACGGCACCACCGCCATCGTCATTCTCAAGACTGCGATCGAGTTGTGCGGAGGCGCTGCCGATTTCCACGTGCCGCATCGCATCCGCGAAGGCTATGGCATGCGCGACGAAGTGATTGAACGCGCCGCGGCCGACGGTGTTCGCCTAATCATCAGCGTAGACACAGGTATTCGCGCCTTTGCGGCGGCCGATACGGCGCGCCGCACGGGCGTTGACCTGATTGTCACCGACCATCACCTGCCCGGTAA
Source organism: Terriglobales bacterium (assembly GCA_035569025.1). GTDB lineage: Bacteria > Acidobacteriota > Terriglobia > Terriglobales > Acidobacteriaceae > Acidiflorens. The sequence continues at coordinate 5,142 of DATMNN010000041.1, read as the reverse complement.
CGACGGCCTGCCGCGAGCGCTGGCAGTAGTGAATCCGAATCAGTCGGGATGCGAGTATCCCTGCAAATATCTGTGCGGCGCAGGGGTGGCGTTCAAACTCGCGCAGGGACTGATGCAGCGCCGTCTCGACCAGAAAGATCAGTCGCGCCTACTGATGTCGTTCATGAAAGTCGTGGCGATTGCCACCATCGCGGATGCCGTGCCGCTGCTCGGCGAAAATCGTGTGTTTGCCAGCCTGGGGCTGAAGGGGCTGCGTTCTCCAGTCAACGTGGGATTGAAGGCGCTGCTCGAAGTCGCGAAACTTGGCGAAGGACGCGGGCTGACCTCGACGGAGGTCGCGTTCCGCATCGCTCCTCGCATCAACGCCGCCGGACGCATGGACGCTGCCCGCGACGTGGTGGAACTCTTCAGCGCAAAAGATATCGAACGCGCTCGCGAGATTGCAGGCCGCCTCGACAAACTCAACGGCGACCGCCAGGACGAAGAACGCCGCATCCTGGAGAGCATTGAGCGGCGTTTGCTGGAAGAGCCTGTGCTGCGGGACGCCTATTGCATGGTGATTGAGGGCGAGGGCTGGCATCGGGGCGTGATTGGTATTACTGCTACTCGCGTCGTCGAAAAATATGGACGCCCGGCGCTGGTGTTGTCACGCGAAGGCGAACAGTCGCACGGGTCGGGGCGGTCGATTCCTGCATTCCACATGCTCGATGGGCTCGAATCCTGTCACGAATTGTTCTCGCGCTATGGAGGACACGCGCATGCGGTCGGTTTCTCTCTCCCGGCCGCAAATGTTGAGAAGCTGTGCGCGCATCTCGATACTTATGCTCGCGCCCGTCTCACCCTCGCGGACTTCGAACCGCAACTGGAGTTCGACGCCGAGCTTCCGCTTGGGGACGTGACTCCCGAACTGCATCAGGCACTCAGTTTGCTGGAACCGTTCGGGATGGACAATTCTGAGCCTGTCTTCACTGCTAGCAGGGTTCGGCTGATGTCGCCTCCGCAGGCGGTGAAAGAGAAACATGTGCGTTTGAAGGTTGCGCCCGCTGAGGTTTCGACCTCAGACCACGAAACGGTCGGCGGGATCTCCGCGCCAGAGCAGCGATGCCATCCAGATTCAGCGGCAATCCCGAAACGAAATGGCACCATGACGGTCGCCGACCCGGCGCCTCAGCGCAATCCAACCTGGCGTCGCAACATTACGTTCAAGGCTATGGGATGGGGACTGAAGGAGTCCTGCGATCAACTGCAATTGCTGGCAGGTGATCAGATTGACATCGCTTACTCGCTTGGGATGAACGATCATCCTGAATTTGGTGGGCTGGAGTTGTCGTTGCAGGATGTGAAGCGGTCGAAGTAGCGGTAGCCGGGCCAAGTCTGCGCCAAGGAATTACCTGATGTTTGGGATGCCAGTGATCGGTCGGAGCAAGTTGGCGTGGCTGGCTGTGGCGGGCGCAGCCGCAGGGATCTTGGGCGGATACGGCATGTCCGGTTTGTCGCCGGACGCAGTTGTGGCGCCGCAGCGTAACTGGGCGATGTACGGCGGATCGGCTGAGAACAATCATTACTCCACGCTGACGCAAATCAATCGCAGCAATGTGAAGCAGCTTGCGATTGCCTGGACGTTCGACACTCACGAAACGGGCGGCTTGCAGACGAGTCCGATTGAGATTGATGGCGTGTTGTATGGGATCACGCCTAAGCAGAAAATATTCGCCCTCGATGCGATTACTGGAAAGCTGTTCTGGAAATTTGATTCCGGGATCGAAGGCACGCAACCGGATCGCGGGCTTGCGTTTTGGACCGATCGCAAGGAGAAACGCATCCTGGTCGGGGTGATGAATTTTGTGTATGCCCTGAACGCTGTGACTGGGGAGCCCATCGCAACTTTCGGTAAGGATGGGCGAATCGATCTGCGAGAGGGCTTGGGGAGAGAACCGGCCAGTGCGCAGTCCGTTGATTTGACCAGTCCGGGAGTGGTCTACAAGGACTTGCTGATCGTGGGTGGCCGCAATCCCGAGACTCTGCCCGCGCCGCCAGGCGACGTCCGAGCATTCGATGTGCGCACCGGACGCTTGCGATGGTCGTTTCACACGATCCCCCATCCGGGCGAGTTCGGATATGACACATGGCCCAAAGACGCATGGAAAACGAGCGGGGCAGCTAACAACTGGATGGGCATGACAGTTGATCCCGCCCGGGGGATCGTTTACGTTCCAACCGGTTCCGCGGCGTTCGATTTTTATGGCGGCGATCGTCTCGGCAATAATCTGTTTGCTAACAGCCTGATTGCCCTGAACGCGGAAACTGGGGAGAGGATCTGGCATTTTCAGGCTGTGCGACACGATCTCTGGGACCGCGATTTTCCGGCGGCGCCAGTACTTCTGACCGTACAACGGAATGGTCAACCGGTCGACGCAGTCGCTCAAACCACCAAACAGGGCTTTGTGTTTGTTCTCGATCGAACTACTGGCAAGCCTCTTTTCCCGATTGAATACCGCAAGTATCCGGCGAGCGCGGTGTCGGGCGAAGAGGCGTCTGCGGAGCAGGGCTTGCCGACTTTGCCCGCGCCATTCGCCCGTCAGCGTCTTACCGAAGAGATGCTGACCAACCGGACGCCGCAGGCGCATCAGTGGGCGATTGATCAATTCCGGCGGTTTCGCAGCGACGGGCAGTTTGTTCCATTCAGCGTCGGCAAAGACACGGTGGTTTTTCCCGGCTTCGACGGAGGGGCTGAGTGGGGTGGTCCGGCGGTTGATCCGGAAACGGGAGTCATGTATGTAAACTCCAACGACCTCGCGTGGACAGGCGCGCTGGCGCCGAATACCGGAGAGGTTTCAGCCAAGGGTATTTACTTAAGCCAGTGCGGCGTCTGTCACGGGGAAAAATTGGCGGGATCGCCCCCAACTATTCCTTCGCTGGTGGGAGTGGGAGATCGGCTTTCTCCGCAGCAGATCACCAGTACGATCAGGAATGGAAAGGGAAGGATGCCAGGGTTTCCTGGTCTGGCTGACGATCAACTCTCGCGGCTGGTCGCTTTAATGGTGAGCGGTGAAAGCAACGAACCGGCTAACGCCGAAGCGCCTCCGCAGAGTATGAAATACCGCTTCACCGGATACCACCGATTCCTTGACCCGGATGGATATCCAGCCGTGCAGCCGCCGTGGGGCACGTTGAACGCGATCAATCTCAATACAGGAGAGTATCTGTGGAAGATTCCGTTTGGCGAGTATCCAGCGCTGGCGGCACTGGGGAAACACGACACGGGCACGGAGAGCTATGGCGGGCCAATTGTTACGGCGGGTGGTCTGGTATTCATCGGGGCCACTAACTACGACAAGAAATTTCGCGCATTCGATAAGTCAACCGGCGACTTGCTATGGGAGACTACTTTGCCGTTTGCCGGCAACGCGACACCCATCACCTATGAAGGTAATGGCCGCCAGTTCCTTGTAATCGCTGCGGGCGGAGGTAAGGACGCCGGGTCGCCGTCGGGGGGCGTGTATGTGGCGTTTGCGCTGCCGAAGTAGTGGTTGTCCGCTCCCTAAGTATCCTCCGCACACTCGTGGATGTTGTTTGGTACCTCAGTCATTAGCGCAAATTGCCGGGCGCCCCACACATCACACACTCTGCGATGTATGGATTTTCGTTACGACCGGAGTGTTGCGAGTTCGCAATCAAACTACGCTCGCTCGATACTCCACCCATTTGGCCCGAAAGACATTATCCTAACCCGCGAGTCGAACGACGGACGCAGCGCCCACACATTCGCAAAGTGCACGAATGTGTGGGGCAGCCTCCGTTAACTGGACCCAACGCCAACCTTGATAATCTGGCACGCGATGAGCTCCGCTCCTTGTAGACGAATCGTGGATCGTAGGTTCGGTTTAGAGCAGTTGGGAGATTCCAGAAAAATGTCGCAACCAGAGTTGCCTGACCCCAGTACCGTGGTATCCGGGTTGCCCGTCAATGTTCCGTTGAAGCTCGCCAGTCTCGCCGCTGGAATTCCGATCCTATTCCTTCGACAAGAATTGGGTTCTGAAGCCCTGATCGTGTTCCTTACTCTTCTCTCCTACCTAGGCCCGTACCTATTAATCGGCTTTGCGCCATTGCAATCATCACGTGGATACGGCTGCGAAAAAAAATAGATAACGGCGAGACGTTCTCGATGCTCATAGCAGGGCTGGGATACCCGTTCCTAGCTTTTGTCGTGTCGCTCATCCTTGGCAACATGTTTTTCCCATAGGATCTTACACTCATACAGTGGGTCAAGTGCCAGGCGTTTGGTGTCAACCGGAACCGTGAGGTACCAGCACGTCGCTGGCTGGTTTTCAAACGTCCGGTGATAGACTTCGTTCGGGAAGACGGTTCGGCAAGACGACGAGTCCATGAAACCAGCATCGAACGTCAAGACGCCAGCGCTTAGGATTTGCGCGGCCGTCACTGCTTGACATCGAGAGCGGAATTCCCGATGCAGTGCTCAACTTGCTGAATGAGCCTACAGGCGGCTCCGACTTCCACTAAACCGGGGTCTTTAGATGATGCGTAACGATGGGCTAGTCAATTACGCCAAAACTGTAGGCCTAGTGGGTCTATTCATACTTATCGGGATGGTGATGTTAAGTTTGGGATTTCAACTTAATATTCCGACGCCAGGGATTTTGGTCTTGTGGTTGTTACCGGTGAGCCAGCCGGATCAGTGGGGCCCTGATATACCGCGCTACTGCGCTGCCGTTCTAGTAAACGCGATTAGCGCTTACCTTTTGAAACGCGGGTTGCTGGTTTTAATTGGTCGACTTCGTCAAAAATAATCGGTCAGCTCGATGAATACCGTCCGGCTTCGGGTCCAGGACGGGTGGCGCACACAACGCGGTGTTCGTTGTGTGGGGTATTTCGAGATTTCAACACGATCACTCTTAAACCCACCCAAGCCAAAACTGGGCTTGAGTGGGCCACCCGTCCGTTGTGTCAGGGGGCAATCAGTCTAAGGTTATTGCTGCATAGTCAGCGGCGAGTAGTGGTTGAGAACCAATCGCCAGTGCCCTTGCTGCTTTACCCACACTCTCGTAAAACGGTTGTCACGGGGGACGGCTTTGCCTCTGTCTTGCCCATTCATTGTGGAGCGGCCAGTCTCCACAGCCGTGT
>DATMNN010000040.1:0-6645 GCA_035569025.1 Terriglobales bacterium | reverse complement strand
AGCATTGCGCGGTGTGGTTGCGGAGCTTTGTCACGTGGCGCGCGAGCGGCAGGTGCAATTGCAACTGGCGGGCGGTTGCAGCGCAACCATCGCGCTCCCTGAGCCGCGCCTGCGGCTGGCTTTGCATTACCTGATCGGCGTGTTCATCGAGAAACAGCCTCGGCAGGGAGAGGTCACGCTGCGGCTGGAACAGGGAGCGTCGGAATCGGAACTGCGCGGGCAGGGCGCAACTTCGGAAATCGCGGCGCCGAGGATGGATCCAACGAGCGCGACTCTGCATAGTGTGCGGCTGGCGGTCGCGCGGCGGTTGCTGCAATCCGCCGGAGCCACGTTGGAATTTGGCGACAGTCGATCTGGTTTCGTCCTGCGAGTCCCACGCCCGCCGCGCCCAGTCGCAACCGATCTCTTTCCGTGAAATTCGTCCGTGAGATTCTTCGTGACATTTTTGCGCGCCCTGGTGTCACCTGACGGGGTACAATCCTGCCTTTCCGGGAGGTTCCGTTGAAGCGCTGGTTGGTGGTTGTGACCGTACTCTGCGCAGTAACAGTTGTTTGGCCGCAAAATAACGCCTCTGTAGCAAACTCCGTCACTGTCATCAGCGCGGGAATGTTGATCGATGGCGTGTCGAATTCGCCGCGGCCGAATCAAGTCATCGTGATCCGGGGGAATCGGATTGTCGAAATCTCTGACGGCGCCGCCGCACACATCCCGGATGGCGCGAGGACGATCGACCTGTCGCAGTCCACTGTGCTGCCCGGCATGATCGACGCTCACACCCACATCTTTCTGCAGGGAGAAGTGCCGGCCCAGGGCGGATACGATATCCAGCTCCTGAAATATCCGCTGGCTTTTCGCGCGGCTCGGGCGACAGTTTCCGTGCGGCGCGCGCTCGAACAGGGATTCACCACGTTGCGCGATGTAGAAACCGAAGGCGCCGGCTACGGCGATGTCGGCATCAAGCAAGCGATCGAAGGCGGATACATTCCGGGACCGCGGCTTTTTGTCTCGACGCGCGCCATCTCCTCGACGGGCGGCTACAACCTGGAAGGCTACGCGCCCGAAATCGAAGTTCCCAAGGGCGCGCAGATTGTCGACGGCCCGGTGGCAGCGCGTAAAGCGGCGCGCGAACAGCTCGACCACGGCGCCGACTGGATCAAGGTCTACATGACCCACCGCTCGTGGACGGGAAAAAACGGCGAACTGGTATCCCAGCCGACGCTGACGGTTGAAGAACTGCGCGCGATCGTCGACGAAACGCATGGATGGGGAAAGAAAGTCGCCTGCCACGCTTACAGCGGCGAGGGCCTGCAGCGCGCGCTCGACGGCGGATGCGATTCCATCGAACACGGCCTTGCGCTGACCGACGCGCTGATCGCGCAGATGATCAGGCAGGGGACGTGGCTTTGTCCGACGCTGGCCGTCTACTACTACGATTGGGCTCCGGCCGACACTCTCGAGGGGCAGCGCGACCGTGCGCGCACGGCGGCGCATGAAGTGTCTTTTCGCAAGGCGCTTAAAGCAGGTGTGAAGATTGCGTTCGGCACCGACGTCGGTGGTTTCCCGTGGACCGATCCGATTGCGCAGGAGTTTCCGCGCATGGTGGAATTTGGAATGTCACCGATGCAGGCGATCCAGAGTGCGACCTCGCGAGCGGCGGACTTGCTCGACATGAAAGGGCAAATCGGAGTGATTGCTCCCGGCGCATTCGCCGACGTGATCGCGGTTTCGGGCGATCCGCTGGCTGACGTGAAGGTGCTGGGCAACGTCACTTTCGTGATGAAAAACGGCCAGGTATTCAAGATCGAGCCTGGAGCGAAGAGGTAACCCATGAATATCCTGGAGATGTCGGATCCTGGCGGAGCCTCGGTTCCGGTCGAAAGCACAGCCGAACAAGCCATCCGGACGATGCTGGATCACCGCGTGGGCGCGGTGGCCGTGGTCGATGAAAACAGCCGCGTGGCCGGAATTTTTTCGGAGAGAGATGTACTGCGCCGGGTGGCGCTGAGCGGGCGTGAGCCGGGACAGATTCCTGTTCGCGAAGTGATGACCACTCCCGTGGAGATGGCCACACTCGACACGACTCCCGGGCAGGCCTTGGCCACGATGGTGGAACGCCATTATCGCCACCTGCCGATCGTCGATGACGATGGTCGCTTGTTGGGGGTGCTCTCCATCCGCAATGTTTTGCAGGCGAGAATCGACACGCTGACTCGTCAACTTGATGAGGCTCGTTCCATGAAAATGTCCCGCTAGGAGAAAATATTGGCTAAGCCATCGGGCAGCGCCCTTTCGAAAGCTCTGCTCATCGCGAGAGTGTGTACCGGCATCATCTTCGTCTTCTTCGGAGAGTACAAGGTCTTCGGCAGCGCCTTCGCGCGCGGCGGATTCGCGCACTATCTGGAAGGTTACATTCAATCGACAGCGGTCAGCTTCTATCGGCCCGTGCTCAGCCACATCGTGTTGCCGCACGCTGTTGTGTTCGGATACCTGGTAGGAGTAGCGGAACTATTCATCGGGCTCAGCATGATTCTGGGCGTCTTGGTCCGCGTTGCGTCTGTACTCGGCATGCTGCACATGCTCAGCCTGACGCTCGCCACGTGGTGGGGTCCCGGCCACGGCGCGCCCGCGTGGAAATACCTCGGAGCGGAACTCGATCATTTGCCGCTGCTGCTTCTCTTTTTGATTTTCTACGCGGCAGGCCCCACAGGATGGTGGCTGTCCAGCCGGAGAGGTCTGGATTGAATGAAATTCAACCGAGAGACGGAGCAGACCCCTCGCAGCACACCTCTGACCTCACTTATGCGAGTTCGGGCTTTGTGCTGGGTTCCTGCGCGCTGCGGGCGCCGCTTTTCCGATCCTGACATCGAAGCTGATGGGCAATTGCTGCGGCGGATAACACGCGGCGTTATCACAGGCCTGATATTTCAGAGTTCCGCGCACGACGTATTTTCCCGGCTGGACTGAGTGCAACGGGCGCACATTCACGTCCACTTCGAAGTCCCCGGTGTAGACGTTGAGTTTTTCGTCGGGGGCGAAGGCGAAGCTCATGTCCTTACCGTCCGGATAGGTGGTCCCGCCGATGACGATGTCGGTGGTAGCGCCGATCTTCAGCGCGGTGGGAATCAGAAATTCCGACTTGGGCTTGTTGGAATTGATGTGATACCCGCGCGTGACCCTGAACAGGAGCGGAACCTGACCGGACTTACCCTGGGTGACCGTGACGACTGTCGCGGGCGCCATGCTGACCACAGGCTTCATGGTCGGCGCTTCCTGCGCGGAGGCGCTGGTCCATAGCAGAACAGCCAAACATGCGAGGAAGCGGCTCATCCCGTTAAGGTATCTCACGCTTGGCGTCGACACGAGTTACTTTTGCGCCTGTACCGGTTGACTGCCGGTGAGTGCCTCTTTGATGTGGTCCACAAAGACGCTGCGGCTCTGTAGGCCGAACTCGCGCGCGACGAGTTTGCCGTCGCGGTCGATGAAGAACGTTGTCGGTAACACACCAACGCCGCCATAGCTCTGTCCAACCGCCTCTTTACCCAGCAAAACCGGGTAATTCACTCCCATTTGCTTGGCAAACCGGGCGATGTCTTCAGTACTGGCATCGTCCATGGCGACGCCTACAATCTGGAATCCCTGTGGGCCGTATTCCTTCTGCAACTCGACGAACCACGGCATCTCGATCTTGCACGGACCGCACCAGGTCGCCCAGAAATTGAGCAGCACGGCTTTTCCGCGGAAGTCGGAGAGCTTCATGTTCTTGCCGTCGAGAGACTGCAGTTCAAAGTCCGGGGCGGGCTGTCCGCGAAATTGTGAAGTGACCGATCCTCCCGCGGCGCGATTTTTGCGAGCGGCATGTATGCCGGCGAATAACATTGCGGCAATGATGGCAGCGATGACGACGGGGACAAGAGGATTTCTTTTCACTAGCAGCTCCTACAACGCAAAGCGGTTCAGAAACGATAACCACCCAGAGATCAGTGTAAACCTGCCGAGCACGAGCAGCACGCCCAGGGCGATCAGCAATCCGCCGCTGGCCACTTCCAGCGCGTGCATGTGGAACTTGAAACGGTTATAGAACTTGAGGAAGCGTCCAATGCCAAGCGAGGTCAGCAGGAACGGGACGGCCAGGCCGAGCGAGTAAATCGCCAATAGGAAGATGCCTTTGACTACGGAATCCTGGGCGGCCGCCAGCCCAAGTACCACTGCGAGAATCGGGCCTACGCAGGGAGTCCAGCCAAAGGCAAACGCGAATCCGATCACGAACGATCCCCAGGCGGTCGAACTACCTTTGAGTCCGTGCATGCGTGTGTCCGCGAGCAGGGCTTTGATTTGAAAAATGCCGGTCAGGTGCAATCCGAAAAGGATGATCACGGCGCCCGCGATTCGCGCCAGGATCGACTTGTACTGTGCGAACAGTTGTCCAACCTCAGTCGAGATTGCGCCCAGGGTAATGAACACGATGCTGAAGCCGATGATGAACGCGGCCGAGTTCAGCATTACTTTGCGGAAGAACTGTCCGGAGTCGGATTTCAGTTCCTCGACGCCTACCCCCGAGATGAGCGAAACGTATCCCGGCACGAGCGGCAGCACGCAGGGGGAGAGGAACGAAATGAGTCCCGCGAAGAAGGCTGCGAGCGGCAATGGCAAGCTGGACATATTTAGTATTGTATCGGCAACGCAGGCGCCGAAGCCCTTTGAAGAGATGCGCCAGAGGAGCGAATCGTTACAAAGCGCGCCTTGCTCAGATCCGCGAGACGACTCCGTTCTCCAAGCGGGTCTGTTCCTGAAAATCTAATGCGCTTGAGCCTTTTGCCGCGACTTTTTCACCGGTTCCTTCGGAGTCTCCACTGGGGCCGGAGCTGGTGTACTTACCGGTGCTTCGGTCAGCACTTTCTTGATGAATCCCGGAGGCACGGTCGCGGTCAGGATCGCGCGGTCGCCAGACCGGTCAATCTTCAGACTCTCGAAAAATGCCTTCACATCAACATCGGGCCCATGTGTGCCGATGCTGGTTTCGGCGGAGTGGAACAGGTTGAGAAACGTACCGACCTGATCCGCGATGGCGCGGGCGTCGTCTTCGCTTCCTGCGAAGGCTTCGGCGCGAAGATGCAGAGCGCGCAGGTAGCGTCCCGAAATGACCATGGTGGCGGGCTTGGGAAAGAGCAGCGCCCAGCCGGTGGGTCCGCCGAGCAACCTGGCCTGGGAAGGATCGATCTTCAGAATGGCCCAGGATAGACTCGCGAACGGAACCTTCTTATAGTACTGCCGCAGAAACTGCGGGCCTCCGAATGGCGAAGCCAGCTTGCGGGACCGGTCGAGGATGCCGCGAATCACATTTTCGTCGGGATGATTCGAGACGGCCACGCTGTCGTAGGAAAGCAGCGCGACACGCACGGTACGCCCTTCGACCGGGACGTTATAAATGTCGAACCCCTTGTAGTTGTCGACGGACGAGGCAAGTTTCTTAAGGTAGGCAGTCAGTTTTTCGGCGTCGATTTTGCCGACGAAGACTTCTGAGAAGCGCGCCTCGGGCGCCGATCCCGCCGTGCTTTGCGGGTAGTGGATGGCGAAGCCCGCTTCGTCCAGGTCGCGCTCGAATTGAAAGCCCGTCTCTTCTACGAACTTCTGGTACTCCGGATCGTGCGAGACCGCAGGGATCTGGTTGGTGGCGTTGAAGGTGCGAATCCACTTCAGATTGATGTAGAAGAAGCCATCAGCGCCGGGGAGCAGGCGGACGGCCTCCGGAGGAGCGCGCTTGCGGAGCTGGACGATCGCCACGACCGCCGCCGCAATCGCAAGCACGGCGATTAATACAGGGAGGGTGCGCTTGATCCGCATGAAGGACTTATGAGTCTGGCATGATAGCACTTTGGGCGGTGCGGGATTGTGCGAAACTCCGCGCCGGAGGAGCGGAAATGGGAAACTTTATTCGCATCACGCCGTTCATGATGGTCGACGACATCGAGCGGGCGCTGGCCTTTTTCAACGACATCCTGGGTTTCAAGACCTACTTTCGCGCCGGCATCTATGCCTACGTGCAACGCGAGACAGCCGCTTTCCGCATCCTGCAACAGACAGGACCGGAGGGTGCGCCGCCGGGAAACCGGCGCTTCGCGTATTACATCGATGTGGAGGACGTGGACGGGCTCTACGCGGAACTCAAGCCCAAGCTGGATACGCTGCCGAAAGGCGATGTCCACGGGCCAGCCGATAAGGAATACCATCAGCGCGAGTTTCTGGTGTTGGCGCCGGACGGGAATTTAATCGCGTTTGGACAGGAAATCACGCGGGGCTGAACGGACGCCAGCAACCCAGCCGTTTGGACCTCTGGCAACGATTACTACTTTTTCTTGGGTGGTTTTCTTTTTTCGCGCTTTGGAGCGTCTTTGTTTCCCATGGGCGTAGTCTCCCACAAGAACTGCCAGGATGCCAGCGGCCAGCCCGTTACCAATTAGGCCCCCATCTGCCCCGGGTTCTCCCACCAAGGGCCACGGTTGCGTATGGAAACTGGCGTGTGGTACCTTAAATAATTGTCCCGGACATCTTGAAGGGATCAGGAAGAATTGTGTCTGCAGGCACGCTTCCGAGTTTGCTGGCGTAGCTCAGTTGGTAGAGCATCTGATTTGTAATCAGAGGGTCGGG
>DATMNN010000039.1:0-105362 GCA_035569025.1 Terriglobales bacterium | reverse complement strand
ACTTCGTGCTTGCTCGCGTCGAGGACATCGTCCACCACCGTGTCGGTCATGAACGCGATCTTTGAGTTTGAGCGCGCACGGTCGAGCATGATCTTGGAGGCGCGAAATTCCTCGCGACGATGGATCAGCGTAACCTTGCTGGCAAAGCGCGTCAGAAATGTCGCTTCTTCCATTGCCGAATCACCGCCGCCGATGACCGCGATTTCCTTGCCGCTGAAGAAGAAGCCGTCGCAAGTAGCGCAGGAAGAAACTCCGTGTCCGATCAGGGCCTGCTCGTTGGGCAATCCCAGCCAGCGCGCCGAAGCGCCGCTGGCGATGATCACGGTGCGGGTCTGAATAATTTCTTTGCCGAGGCTCAGCTCGAAAGGATGCTTGCTAAGGTCCACCTTCACCACGTGTCCCATGCGGTATTCAGCGCCAAAGCGTTGCGCCTGCTTGCGCATGTTCTCAATCAGTTCCGGCCCCTGAATGCCGTCAGGGAAGCCGGGAAAATTTTCGACCAGCGTAGTGAGCGAAAGTTGTCCGCCCGGGTGATGGCCTTCCAGCACGAGCGGTTTGAGATTGGCGCGCGCGCTGTAGAGAGCGGCCGTGTGGCCGGCGCATCCCGAGCCGATGACGACAACGTTACGAATATCCATAAACGTCAATCTGATAGATTCCGCAAAAGTGATTCGGTTGCATACCGCCCGGTTCTACAGGAGTTACGGGCTCTTCTTTGTGGCGGGAGCAGCCTTGGCGGTTTTTCCCCAACCGAGTCGCGCCAGCTCCTGCGGAACCATATGGCGTACTCCCAGGCTGTCGCGGTAACGGCTCATAAGGGCCGACGCATCCTTGAAAATCGGTTCGTACGCTGTCTGGTCCGTGGGAGGACCTTCGGCGCCGGAACATCGCGCCAGCACCACCGACGGTTTTCCAAAGCGCTCCAGCTTGATCCGCGAAACCGGCGTGTTCGACAGCAGCATTGCTGAAGGACTCGCCACGGTGGAAGCGCTATCCTCGATTGAAATCTGCATCAGGTCCTTGGGATCGCGGACCCGCAGCACCAGCGTCTCAACCATGTTCTTCGCGTCCACGCTGAAGGAATATTGCGCGTTGGTAAATGGATTGGCCGCAGGAAATTCGCGCCGGACTCGCACCCAGTCGGCACTGGAACTGGAGCCCGCGGGCATAGGTTGCATGCCGGGAATCGGCGTGCTGGAGTCGAGCGTGGAGTGTCCGCGCGCCACTTCGTAGTCGGCGGCGAACGTGAGTTTCTCCGGCGCCTTCGCCAGCGCCGCCGACAGTTCTTTCTGCTCGTCAGCGGACGGTGTGCACACGTTGATCACGTTCACTTTGACCGGAGGCTGCTGGGCAGCGGGCTGCTGAGCAAGCGCCGGCGCTGCAAGGGACAAGCTCGCCAGGAGAAAAATTTGTCGGGAGAACACCGCGAAATTGTATCAGGCGGTTGAAGTCAGAAGTAAGAAGGCAGATTGCGAAAGTTACGTTTCAAGAGTGTCATCCTGAGCAGAGTTCATCCTGAAGTGCATGATAAATGGAGTGCTGAGAGCGTTTGCAAAAAAGATTACCGACACGCTTAACTCCGCAACTTTGGGTCCGCTTCAGGGTTTAAAATGAAGCATACTGGCTCGGAGGTTTCCAGTGTCTCCCCTCGGATCCCTTTCGTTCCGCATCTTCCGGGAATTCCATTGCTCAGGTTGCCACGGCCAAAAAGCTTATCGCTCCCGCTATCGAGGAATCTTCGAACAGGTATTTCTCTCGTTTCTGATGCTACAACCGGTTCGGTGCGAACGCTGTTTCCATCGTGTTTATGTATTTCGGAGCGTCCCCACACTGGAACCGGCAGGCGTCGCAGGTAAAGTCGGCAACCAATCCGCAAGTGACTCCCGTACTCATACACGCGTTGCGTAACACCCCAGGGCGCGGCTATACTGACCACAGATAAACCGGCGAGAGCCCCAAACTGCTCGTCCGGATGCGGGAGGCCGTCTTCAGCAGTACTGGCTTTCGAATACCGCCTGCGCAGGGCCATGCGGCAGGTTCTCGCCACTGGGCAGACCATGCCGCTGCAAGCCTATTTTTTACGTTTTTTCCCGCCGATTGCCGTATCTGTAACGCCCCCCTGATTCGAATTTCGAGGCTTCCAGTTTGCAAGTCTTGCCTGGAAGCGCTGCGCCCTCTTTCCGGATCGCTGTGCAGCATTTGTGGCGAGGCGTTGCACGCTCCGGCGTTTATGGATCAGGCTGAGCCTCGCTGCGGACTCTGTCAGCGGCTGCATCCACCCTTCGAAAAAGCGGTGGCCTATGGTGGCTACGATGGTGGGCTGCGTGATCTGATTCACTTGCTGAAGTTTCAGCAGGTTCGTCCGGCGGCTGCGGTCCTGGGACGGATGCTTGCGGAGACGGTCTCAGTTCTGGAAGAAAGTTTGCCTGGCGGGATGATCACAGTGGTTCCGGTTCCGTTACATGCCAGAAAGCGTGCCCAGCGCGGATTCAATCAGTCCGAACTGATCGCCCGAGCGGCATTGAAACAGCTGAACCGGCCGGAGCGATTTCGGCTTTCACTCAATTCGCTTTTGCGACTCCGTGAGACCGAATCCCAGATTGGACTGACGCGGCATCAAAGAAGAGAGAACCTGCACGGAGCTTTTAAGGTGTTCGACCCCGCGCAAATCGCAGGGCGGAATGTCCTGCTGGTGGATGATGTGTTTACCACTGGGACGACGGCCGCGGAGTGTGCGCGCGTGCTGCGCCGGGCGGGTGCGGAGCGCGTGTATGTCGCGACGGTAGCACGGACGCTCAAAGTGTCAGAAATATTTGCGGTGCCGGAGCAGGAATTTGACGGAGTGAATGCCGACCACATGGCAGCCGCGGCGAACGGCTAGCATGCAGGGCTAGCATGTAAAGAGAGTATGTCTCTGCGAAGCTACAACTCGGCGGTCGGAGGTGGACGCGGTCCTCTGCCCGGAGCCCTGCTCGCCTCGGGATTGCATCAACAGGGCGACGGCCACGCGCTTCATCAGCCCGTTCTCGTTCTGAATGCTTCGTACGAACCCATCAACGTCTGTGCCGCGCGGCGCGCTATCGTGCTTGTGCTGAAGGGCGTCGCGATGACCGAGGAAGAAAATGGACACTTCCTGCACGCGGCGCGTCTGGCGCTGCGCGTGCCGTCGGTCATTCGTCTGCTGGAGTACCGGCGTATTCCGCATCAGTCGCGTGCGCTCTCTCGCAAGAATATTTTGTTGCGTGACCGCAATACTTGTCAGTACTGCAGCGAGGCGCTGCCGTCGGGGGAACTCACTCTCGACCATGTGATCCCGCGCTCGCGCGGAGGTCTGTCCACCTGGGAGAACCTTGTAGCCTGCTGCCATCCCTGCAACCGCAGGAAAGGCAATCAGCTTCCGCACGAAGCCAACATGCGGCCGACGCGCGAGCCGCGCTCCTTTAATCTGCATACCAGCCGCCACATCATGCGGCTGATGGGCCACTCCGACGACAAGTGGCGGAAGTATTTGTTTTACTAGAATCCTCGTGGGATCAGTTCGGTTTGGATGAGTTTTCGATTGGCCCTGGTAAATCTCCAATACTCCAACTCGCGTTCCCGTGATAGGTATCAGCGAAAAGTTCGAATGTTCGGCCGCATGCGAAGCACTTGAATTTGTGAGAAATTGCGTCTCCCGGCCAAATGGGCTGAAGCACGTCCCGCAGAGGACAACTGGCTTCCACTAGCAAGAAGGTTCCTTGATTCACTACCTCAATCAGTTGTCGGACCAGGCTCTGATACTCGTACGGAGTGCCGATGTTGAACCTCTGGGCGAGTCCATCGCAACGGGAGCACGGAGCCATCTGGCTATTTTGCCAGACCCGCAAGGACTCCACTGTTTTTAGAGACTGAGAATCCACTGCTAAAAGCGCCATTATCCCGCCTGGATTACAATAGAAGAGAAGCCACCAAAGGAGCGCAATGAAGAACCTTTATGTTGGGAATCTGCCCCACAGCACGACCGAGTCTGAATTGCGCACGGTTTTTGAGGCGCACGGTGCGGTTGATAAGATCAGCATTGTGACGGACCGCGAAACCGGACGCTCGCGGGGCTTCGCGTTTGTGGAAATGACCAACGCAGGCGAAGCCGACAAGGCGATCGCCGCGCTGGATGGCAAGGAACTGGGAGGCCGCGCCCTGAAGATCAACGAGGCCAAGCCCAAGACCGACCGGCCCAAGACCGGCGGTGGAGGACGCTTCGGCGGTGGTGGTGGCGGACGCGACGATTATCAGGGCCACGCGCGCCAGCCTCGCGAGCCGCGCTGGTAGCTTCACCGATTCGCCCGCAGCCCTCCCGCTCTGCCCGGGCAGTATCGACATCATAGAAATGGGGATTTGCCTATGCCAAGAGGACGATCGACGTTTACCAAGCGTCAGAAAGAACAAGCACGTCAACAAAAGGCCCGCGACAAAGCCGAGCGCAAAAGCCAGATCAAGCAAGACAGGCCTGAGGGTGCCGTCGTAGACGAACTCCAGGAAGCGCGCGAAATGCGTGAAGCCGCGGAAGCACAAGCGGCGCTGTTTCGTATCGGCGCCGAAGAGGAAGATTTCTCCGCCGAAGAGGCCGGGAAGATCGATTAATTTCGAGCAGGAAAAAGCCGGGGCGCAATGCCCCGGCCCAGTTTTTCAATCCCAGAAGTTTCTAAACAAAAACCTCACCCGGCAGCGCCGACAATGTGCGAGACGGCAGCGTGTTCTTGACGATACGCTTGGGCCGGTCGCTGGCTGAAGGATCCGCCTGCTTGCGTTCGATGCGCAGTCCGAGTGTGCGTTCAATCGAACGCAGTTCCAGTACTTCAACTCCGGTGACCAGAGAGGAAGCGCGGCCTTGCGACCCGGCGCGTCCGGTGCGGCCAACGCGATGGATGAAATCTTCCGCCATCTTGGGCAGGTCGTAGTTCACCACGTGGGCCACATCGTCGCAGTGCAAGCCACGTGATGCGATATCGGTCGCGACCAGAATCTGGTAGCGGCCTTCCTGGAATCCGCTGAGCGCTCCGTTGCGCTGCGATTGCGTGCGGTCGCCGTGAATGAGGGCGCAGGAGAAACCGTCGCGCTCCAATTCCTTGGCCAGACGTTGCGCTCCACGCTTGGTGCGCGTGAAGACCAGAGTCTGTCCTTTTTCTTCGTAAAGCAGGTGACGCAGCAAGTCGAGCTTTTCGCCGGGGCGAACTTCGAATGCCTGGAGCTTCACGCTTTCCGCCGGCTTCAAAACCGACCCAAGAGCGACGCGCACGGGATTGCGCATGTAGTCGTTGACGAGCCCGGCAACGGAGGCTTCGAGCGTCGCGGAGAAGCACAGGGTCTGTCGACGGATCGGGAGCACCTGGACGATGCGGCGAATTGCCGGAAGGAATCCCATGTCCAGCATGCGGTCGGCTTCGTCGAGAACGAGCATTTTCACGTTGCGCAGGTCGACCAGTTTGCGGTCGATGAAGTCCTGGAGCCGTCCGGGAGTTGCGATGACCAGGGGAGAACCGGCGCGCAGAGCCTGAATTTGAGCCTTCTCGGAAACGCCGCCGATGACCAACGAAGCCTTCGGCATCGCCTTGCTGCGCAGCTGTTCGTACTGCTCATGAACCTGCATGGCCAGTTCGCGCGTCGGCAACAATACCAGCGCCAGCTCCTGGCGGGTTGGTTCACGATCCAACATCTCGATAATCGGGAGCAGGAACGCCAGCGTTTTGCCGGTTCCGGTCTGGGCTGTGCCGATTACGTCTTTGCCTTCGAGGGCGGGCGGGATCGCCTTTGCCTGGATCGGGGTTAGGGTTACAAATTGACCTGCCGCCAGTTTCTGCTGCAGCGCAGCAGAGAGGGGCAGTTCGGTAAATGCAGTCATTCGTTTGTTTCTTTCTTTGAGGGGCCCGTTGTCACACACTCAGACACACGTCCGGCGTACTCGCGCCGCTCACACTTTTAGATTTACGCTGAAATAAACGGCGGGCAGGAAATGCGGAGATGAATCTGGTTCCACCAGGAACCACCGCGTGACGAGCAAACCGTGGAAATCGCGTCATCAGTAGTATAGCAGAGTCCGTTTGTTGCGCTGATTACTTCAGTCACCCGGCGTTGTCTCGGATGGTGCGGGGCCAAAGTGGAGAGCGGTCTCGTGGCGTCCGGCCAAAAGTGTGCAATGATGGTCTATGGACCTCACTGACGTTTCCCATCGGCTGGTTGGTTTGAGGCAGGAGATTCGCGACCTGCAAGACCAGAGCTCCCATTATCAGGATCGTGAATCGCACAGCCATACCGACAACTCCGCCCAGGAGCAACGCCGCCTGCGGCTGGTGCAGATCAAAGACGAACTCGCCGATATGAAGCGCCGCCAGGCCAGGCACTGGAAGGGCTGAGGTTTCAGTACCCGTATCGTCTTTCGGTTTAGACGTTCCTACTGGGCTCTAGATCACAGCGATGGTGCTGTCCCTTGCGGGACTCGTTTCTCAGGGCCGGCCTACCCTGCACTGCCGTGCCTGGGTGAGAACTCTTCTTTCGCCCCTTCGGGGCTCTGTCATCTCCCACTTGTATCCCACGGTTTGGGCCGTGGGCTGCAATGTTACGCGCTTCGCGGCTGGGCCGTAACTTCAAGCGACCTGACACCTAGCACCTGCCTTACTGCGGCTTCTGCTCTGGCGGCTTCGGGGTTTCTGTTGCCGGCGGTTTTCCGGTATCGGATTTTTTTACTTCCTCGCCCTGATACGTGATGGTCACCTTCGATCCGAATCTCTGGTAGTTCATGTACTTGATAACTTCGCGGATCTTGACGTCGCCAAATTGAAACTTAAGCGTGTCTTCGGCTCGGGTGTAGGTGGGGAACCAGTACTTGCCGTCAATCTGTTCCCGCCAGGTCGTGAATTTGGGGAACAGGTTCTCGTTGTTCTTCTTTTTCTTGATGTCGGGTACCGTTTTTCCGTAGGTCTTCACGATCTGAAAATCGTGGTCGTCTACCCAGATGCGTCCCTGAAAATATCGCTTCTTCCCGACGATCTCTTTCGGCGCGATGTCGAACACGTAGGTGTTGAGTTCGTCCTGCTTTTGTTGCCCAACGTAGAGGATGTCGTACTCGCCGATCTCGTCCGAGGTCAGGACAAAGGGCAGCCGGTTTTCGATGTCGTCAAAATCCTCGGAGGTCATGAAGATTCGCTGCAAAGTGGGCTGCGGCGAAAGGACGACCGTTTTGACCTTGTGACCCTTGTCGTCAAAACTTACGTCGAACACCTGGCGGTATTCGCCATCGGGAGTGTCACCTTCGAGGGTCTGTACTTTGACGTCCTGCCGGAAGGTATACTGGTCGCGGGCGGCGGCGAACTCCTTCTCCTTGGCGGCGAAACGTTTCACGATCTCATCCACGGTAATGCCCTTGGGCTCGGACTTGTCGAGGGTACCCTCCTGCGCGCACAACCCAGGCACCAGCACGAATACAAGAGCCAGCGACGCGACCAGTCGCACATAACGGGAGGAGATTGTCATACAGATAGTGTAGCGGAACCCGGAGAATTAACGGCAGCCTCCACCTCTGAAGGGCCGCCGTGCAAACAGCCCCTTGCGTCAGAGGTGGAAGACTGCAGTTCTGCCTAAAAACTTAGATGCGCGACTTCCGCAAACGGTAGCGGGATTTACTCTTCTTTACAGCGGGTTTAGAGCGGGCACGGAACGAACTCGATCTATTTTCATTCCCAAATACATTCGCGCTACCTCTTCCGCCAGCGTCGGAGCATCCGCCTCCGAGCGATTGGCCAGCACAACGACCGTCAAACCATCATCCGGAAAGCGCTGAATCGCTGTGCGAAATCCTACAGTCTCGCCGTAATGTGCGTAGCGGCGATGTCCCTGCAGAGAGGAGAGAAACCAGCCAAAACCGTACAGGGGAGCGGGTGAGCCATCGGTCATTTGCAGAGGAGGGCCATCGACAACAGCCGGGGCGGAAAGGGCAGGCTGCATTTCTTTCTCGGAAAGCAGCGAATGTCTGCTGAGCGCTCGATCCCATTTTTCGAGGTCATCCAGCGAAGTGTAAACGCCGCCATCGCCCAGGGTGGCGGATGTTGAACTCTGGTCAGTCTGACGCCAACGGCCCCCGGTGAGCGTGTGACCGTAGGCGCGATGGGCAACGTCATTCTTTCCTTTTTCGTAAGCGATTGTATTCCTCATCTCGAGCGGGACGAAGATTCGTTCCCGGAGGAAATCACCGAAACCCATGCCTGATTTTTTTTCGACCACCATGGCCAGCAATACATAGCCGGAGTTGCTGTAGTCCCAGCGCGTGCCCGGAGGAAATTTGGTTGTTGTCTGCTGCTTCAGCAGTTCGAGTACTTCGGCGTCGTGAATCTGCGGAATTTTTTCGTCGGGCACGCCGGGATGCTGCTTCTCCATAATGCCTTCGTAGTCCAGCAGGCCCGAGGTGTGGTTGAGCAGGTGGCGAATCGTGATGGCCTTTCCATAGGCGGGGAAGCCCGGGAAGACGTCGGTGAGGCGGTCTTCGTATTGCAGTTTGCCGTCGTGAACGAGGAGCATGATCGCCATCGCGGTGAATTGCTTGGTCAACGACGCGAGCCGAAAATTGGTCTCCGGCCCGATAGCATGCCGGGTTCGAAGATCGGTTACGCCGTAGCCCTTGCGGAATACCGGCTTGCCGTCTTTGACCACCAGCACGGCACAGCCCGGATCACCGGGATTGGAGAATTTGGCAAAGAGCGCATTAACTGCGGTCGAGGAAACCTGCGCGTAGGTAGTCATGGAAATTGCCAACAGGAAAGAAAGAGTCAGTGGAGTTCGGCTGATGGAAAGGCTCATCAGGCTTGCAAAGTGCAGCGGGGGGATAGCGCTAAGCCTTGACAAGATTCCCCGTCACCTCCGGAAGTCCCGCCGCTTGCCACGCGTCGAAACCGCCGAGGACGTTAACAATGTTGCGATGTCCCGCGCGTTCGAGCAGGCTGCAGGCGATCATGCTGCGGTAGCCGCTCTTGCAGTGGACCGCGACGGGTTGGGTGGTATCCACCGACGGCAGTCCCTGCGGGAAGATATCCAGCGCGTGATGCTCTGCCTGTTCGATGTGTCCGGCTTGCCACTCGCCGTCGCGGCGAACGTCAAGTACGCGGATGCTCCGTTCCCGAAGTCTTTGATTTAGTTCCTCAGTCGAAATCTGCGACGTGGTCACGAACGGCAGGCCAGCCTTTTGCCAGGCGGCCACACCGCCTGCCAGATAGCCGCGCAGATCCTCAATTCCTACTCGGGACAGGCGGAGGTTCGCTTCTTCAATCTGCGCATCGGTTTCCGCCACCAGCACGGGCTTCGAGCCCAGCCCGAGAACGGTTCCGGCCCAGGAAGCGAACTGTCCGGAGAGCGCGATGTTGATGGAGCCGGAGATGTGCCCTGCGGCGAACTGTTCGGGCGGACGCACGTCCACAACGTTCGCTTTCTGGTCCAGCAATGCTTTCAATTCGGCGGGAGAAAATTCCGGCAGCGGCGGCCGGTCGGTGAGAGCTTCGGCGCCCGATCGATTGATCTCAGCGTCCTGCAAAAAATATCCGGGGCGCGCGGGAAGATTGGCCGTCACCTGGCGGACGAACTCCTCACGGTCTGAGATCTGGAGCGCGTAGTTGGTCAGGCGTTCGGTGCCGATCGTCGAAGAGCGTTCCGCGCGCATGCTGCGTCCGCAGAGCGATCCTGCGCCGTGCGCCGGATACACCAGCGTCGCATCGGGAAGGCGCAGCAATTTCTGATGCAGGCTGTCGTAAAGCATCCCGGCAAGCTGTTGCGGAGTGTGTTGCGGCGACAGGTCGGGACGTCCGACATCTCCGATGAACAAGGTGTCGCCCGTCAGAACGCCCCATGGTTCTGAGGACTTCTCATCGTCGGTATCGGTGACCACCAGGCAAACGCTCTCGGCGGTGTGGCCGGGAGTTTCCAACGCGCGAATGCGGAGCGCGCCCACTCTGATTTCGGTGCCATCACGCAGAGGATTGTGCGGGAACTCGGCGTGCGCCGGCGCGCCGATGTGGATCTGCGCGCCAGTGCGGGCCGCGAGTTCCTTGTGTCCGGAGACGAAGTCGGCGTGCAGGTGTGTCTCGAAAATGTGGCGAATCTTCAGGCCCTGTTCGTCCGCCGCTTCGAGATAGAGATCGACATCGCGCTGGGGATCGATCACGGCAGCTTCCCCCTGCGATCCGATCATGTAGGACGCATGGGCCAGGCATGTTAGATAGAACTGCTCGAAGTACATATATCCTCCAAACCGTGAACGAGCGCAGATCTTGACGGCTGCCATGGCGGCGCCTCGGCGCCGCAGTCGAGACTCTATTTCAGCGACTTCGGGTCCGACCGGTTCTTCGGCGAATGAGTGTTCAGTATCGAAAGCAGCTCGGCTGCGGATGGCGGCGCCTTCACTTTGCCCAGTCGGACAATCTCTTTGGCAGTGACATTCCTACCGTAAAGTTTTTCGTTCGCGCGATTGTCCGGCCGCAGGGTGGAACCCTCCAGCGAGACGCCGGCAAATAAGCCGCGCGAGCGGGAGTAAGAGAGAATCTCGGCCTGCATGACGATGTCCGTTGCGCCGGTTGCGGTGCGGCCTTTCGGTCCAGCGGCGGCCGCTGCGTCGGCTCCAAGTTTTACTTTGCTGCCCATCAGACTGTTAGCGCCGCGTGGATTCATCACCAGAAGGACGAAATCGGTTGCCTGGCCACCGAGTTGGAATCCGATGTTGCCGCCTTCGAGCGCGAACAGCGCAGGAGCGCTCCACGATCCGGTAAAGTGCTGCCCGGTGCGGCAGGTCATCACTCCGCGCCCGTAGCTGCCGCCGATCCCGATTGCGAGCTTTTTCACCGAGGGCAGAACAATTACACACTCGGCGCGGTCAAGCAGATCTTTTGGAATGTTATCGGGGATATTGATTATTTCCTTCATCACCACACCGGATTCCTCGACCCGATCCGTTTCTTTTTCGCTGTCCGCGAACATAGGGAGGGCCAGAACAAAAATCGAAAGCAGGGCAGTCAGCACTTTTTGCATGGAAGTTCTCCAATCAGGAAAAATATCCCTGGAACCTAAAGAAGACTACGCGATGTGGCCATGGTTGTACGCTAATTTTTTCGTCCGGCGACGGGAAAAATCTTGCAGATGATTTTATCGCGGAATGGCGATTTGCCAACTCGTTGAACAGGCTGTGTTTAAAGTGTGCACTGTGCGCGTACTCCTTTTGTAACTTGGACATGCAGGCCAGAACGGCCTAGAGTCGGTCAATGCGGTTCAGGAGCGCCTTCGGCCCCTGGCGTGCATCGAAAGAGGTGAAGGGTGTCGTCGCTGAATTCGTAACGAGCGGAGCTTAATTGGCAAAGAAAGAATGAACCAGGAATGAAGAAGATCATCCATTTCGGAATTGCGCTTCTGGCGGTATCGAGTCTCTGCGTGCCGTCACGGGGACAGAGTACTAACTCTACGTCCGCGGTTCCAGCGATCGCGTCGATGGCTCTTGCCGGGGGAGTGAACGGAGCCGATGAGCCCATCCTGACGATTCGAAAGCGCGTCGATGAGGTCAACGTTCTGTTCATTGCTACCGATCGCCATGGCAAATTCGTCCGCAATCTGAATCAGACCGATTTTTCGATCCTGGACGATCACAAGCCGGTGCAATCCATCGTAAATTTCCGGCGGGAAACGGACTTACCGATTCAGATGGGACTGCTGGTCGATATGAGCGGGTCCGTACACAGCCGATTTGATTTCGAAAAAGAAGCCGCTACCGGCTTCCTGCAGCACGTTTTGCGCCCTGGGTATGACAAGGCGTTCGTGGTCGGCTTCAACAAGAACAGCCAGCTCACGCAGGACTTCACGGACAACGTTGCGCTTCTCTCTTCCGGAGTTCGCAAACTGTCCGGCGGCGGCGGTACAGCCCTCTACGACGCTATTTACAAAGCCTGTCAGGAAAAACTGCATGACCGTTCCGAACATCCGGTGCGCAAGGCGATCATCGTCATCAGTGATGGCGAAGACAATCAGAGTGATGTGACGCGCGCCCAGGCAATTGAAATGGCTCAGCGCTCCGAAGTGCTGATCTATGCGATTTCTACGGACGACAGCGGACTGATCCTGCGCGGCGACAAAGTGCTCGAAGATCTGGCCTCAGCAACCGGCGGACGCGCCTTTTTCCCGTTCAAGATGAAGGACATCACACATTCTTTTGCCGCCATCGAAGACGAACTGCGTAGCCAATACGCCGTTTCCTACAGACCCTCGAATTTCGACACCGATGGACGCTATCGCGCGATTGAAATCACGGCATTGAAGAAAGACCTGCAAGTCCGCGCGCGTCGCGGATACTACGCCCCGCGGCAGTAACGATTGCGTCTCTGTTCGGATTGCTGAAGAGTCCGCGGCCCTTACCTCGGGGGCTGAAGCCCAAATCAAACAAAGGCCTTACCGCAGCGGTAAACCGCTGCGCCACCCCAAAGCAGAGTGTTTCAGCAACCTGTTCTTTAGCGACCTTCCCGAGTCTCTCGCGTCCTACAACAGTCCGAACACCGCCAACTGCTTCTGCGCCGGAACGTACACTTTCCCATTGGCGACCGTCGGCACGACAAATTTCACCGCGTTCCCTGGATTATCGCGCGTTGGATTTTGCTTGCTGTTGTAGAGCTCCGTCATGAGGTTCGTGGCGTCATAGGCGTGCAGCACTTCAGGATTGCTTTCCGTCTGCAACGCCCACACGATACCGTTGGTCGTACCATTGGCCGAGATGGAAGGCGTCGTCCCGGGATAATTGAAGAACGTGGTCGTATTTGAAACGGGAGTTGTCGAGAGCAACCCCGCGGCCGGATCGAATCGGAACATCTTCAGGTTGTCGCCCACCCCGCCAAAATAGACATTGTTGTTCCAGAACGCCGGCATGCCCCACACTCCACCCACCGCGCCGGGCAGGTTCTGAATGATCTGATCGTCGTTACTGGGATTGAATTTGCCCAGGTTGTTGCGATTGGTGAGATAGATCGTTCCTTCTTTTCCGACCTGCACGAGCAGAGGTTTCTTCCCCGGGAGATCGGGGAGCAACAAAACGCCTCCGGACCCAAGGTCGACATCGGAGTCTTGCAGGAACTGCTGATCGTGAGGCGTGAAATAGTCCTTCGCCACCAGCTTGCCTGCCGCGTTGAATCCGAACTTGATGATGCTGTCTCCGTAGTCCTTTCCCTTCTGGTCCTTGTCGAACGAACCGTTGCCGCTGGCGATGTAGAGGAGGTTGCGCGAGTCCGCAGAGAGCCCGGCTCCGGCCTGCCACAATCCGCCCAGTCCGCCATTGGGCGTCGAATTCCACACGCCCTTCTGCTGGAGCGTTTGCTCATCGTAGGCCAGCAACCATCCGTGATAGGGGCCGATGTCGCAATGTGAAGCCCACCCGATGTACACCAGTCCGTTCTGCACCAGGAGCGCGGCGCGCTGCGCTTCGCGATGGGGTTCGAACACTACTTTGGTCGAACCATCGGCGTTGCCGTTGAACTGAGCCTGTACCACCACCGGCGATCCCGTTTTCTCGGCGCCCGAGGTGATGTCGATCGCGTGTATTTTGTGAACGAACGTTCCGTTCTCTTTCGTCTTCGTGACCAGATACATGGTCTTGGTGGCGAGGTCGATCGCGGGTGTGCCCGTGATCCCAATTTCCGGCACGAGATCGCTGCAATTTACATCGCTGCTGGTGACCACGTTGATGCCGGCGGCTGGATTGATAAAACTAACCTGCCAAAGAGGGGATGCATTCGGGCCCGTCTTGTTGTCGGCGTCGAAAGCGTACAGGCTGTCGTGTTCGGTCGCGACATAGACCACATTGTGCGTGCCCTTGCCCGCGATCGTCACGTTAGGTACATAGAGAGGCTGCGCGTAGACGTACCCATCGACGGTCTGCGTGAACAGCCTGCCAAAGTGCGTCTGGTTCACGTTGGCTGGTGTCAATATGGTTTCGTTGACGTTCTGTCCGGTGCGGTAGTTATCGTTGTGCTGGGTCAGGACTGGCACCTGTCCGGAGGCGGAGAAGGCAAGCGAAAACGCGGCGAGCAGGGAGAGGGCGATTGGTCGCAAAGTCATAAAGACTCCTTCAATATCCGAGTCAGAGAGCCTGAGACGGGGCCAAAAGAGGGCTCTCAAGTGTGGCATCGAGTGTCTCGGACGGGGAGCCAGCATGTCAAGAAAAACGGCGCTGGGAGCCGCGTCTCGGGGAAATAGGAAGTGCCCAATGTCTTGCGATTCTTGTTGGCTGCTGCGGAGGAAAGGAGAAGTTAATGCAACAAGAAACTGGAGCGGGAGACGGGATTTGAACCCGCGACTTCGACCTTGGCAAGGTCGCACTCTACCACTGAGTTACTCCCGCTCGAACTTCCTGAGTATAAATCACCGCGCCTTCACGGGCAAACATTGGCATTGGGGAGCGGGCCGACGCTCCGATTGGGTATTCCGGTCGCCCGGAAACCGGGAAGTAGGCCTGTGTCTGCGGGGTGGTGTCAACGCTTGGAATCGTAGCCCCGGTCAGTATGGTTCTTACTCTGGGCCTGGCGCGGAGGCGGCGGTGATCTTGTTGCGGACATCCCAGAGGTCTTTGTACAGCCAGTGTTCCATTCGCTGTTGCAGCACTTCCACGGGCGTGCCCATGGTGCCGACCACGCGGCCTCCGATGATACGCTCCGCGAGTTTCAGGTGATGGAAGCGGAAGATCTGCATACGTTCATCGAAGTCGAGCAGGCGTTCGGCCAGATCGTGCAGGCCGAAGAATTCTTCGTGGCGACGGTAAAGTTCGTCCAGGGAGACGTCGGCTTTCTTGACCTGGTCGTTGAACGCCTGGCCGAGGGGCGGGCCAATGTGCAGGAGCGCCAAAAATCCTGGCGAGTCGAGCCCGCTGCCGTGCCCGAGGCCGGCGCGGATCAGATGATAGTCGTGCGGAGTGATCGACTCCAGCACATGCAGCATGGTGATGGGCTGCTCAATCATCAGGTTCGAGCGACGGATCAGTCGCGTGGAGTTGAAAAAATCTCCCTTTTCGATGTAAGCCAGAGCCCGCTCCAGATCGAAGGCGGCGCCTTTCATCAGAAGCTCCGAAGCCTGGTGCACCACGATGAAGGTGGTTTCGTCTTGATGGAGAAGGTGTTCCGGAGCCTTCTGAAGTGCGAGGAGTTCATCGGTGCGCAGGTAGCGCTCGTAGTCGGACGCGCCCTTGCCGGGCAGAATCGGTGTTCTGAAATCGTGCATTCGAGTCAGTACCCACTAACTAGAACTGGTCGCATAAATGGTTTCTAGAAAAGGAGCCAGGCCCTCAGGGGCTGAAGCCCGCGTATTTTTGGGCCGGTAGCGGCACGGTTGAAACCGTGCCCTCCCAAAACCATTTTTGAGACCAGTTCTAGATCATTTTACTGAAGACTGAGTGCCGGGAACGTGGTGCGCGGTGCTCGGCGCTGAATGATGGGGCGCCCATTGCGGATCTTTGTCCGCACTCACGATTTCTCCGTCGCGCATGTGAATGATGCGGTCGCCATATTCCGCGGCTTCCGGATTGTGCGTGATCATCAGAACCGTCTGTCCCAACTCTTTGTTTGATTGGCGGAGCATGTTGAGAACGATCTCCGAGTTCTTCGAATCCAGGTTGCCAGTAGGTTCGTCCGCCAGCACAATGGCTGGGCGATTGATGAGTGCTCGCGCCAATGCCACGCGCTGCTGCTCGCCGCCGGAAAGTTCAGATGGACGATGATCCAGCCGCTTGGCAACGCCGAGCAATTCCGTAATCTTGGCGAAGAAGGCCGGGTCGGGCTGCGAGCGTCCCGCGATGTCGGCTGCGATTTCAATATTAGCCCGTGCGCTCAGTGTCGGCAGCAGGTTGAACTTTTGAAATACAAATCCAATTTTGCTCTTGCGCAGCTTGGTGCGCTCTCCGTCAGAGAGCGTTGCGAAATCGACGCCATCGATGGTCACACTGCCAGAGTCGGCGCGCGTCAGCCCGCCCAGAAGATAAAACAGCGTGGACTTGCCGCTGCCGGAGGGGCCGACTACCGTGACGAACTCTCCTCGCATGACGCTGAAAGAAATTCCACTCAGCGCTTGTACGTCGATCTTGCCTACGCGATAGGTTTTGCGCAGGTCTTTCGCTTCAATGAAACCGTTCATCCATTTGAAACGATATCACAGAGAGAAGTCCGCAAAAGGCTCGGGCTCACGCCACGGTGGCGTGCATGGCCGCACGGGATTGCATCTCGATCGGACGCTTGGGACCACGTTTTCTCACCAGCAGCAAGCGGATGCGTTCCAGCAATTCCGCTGGTTCATACATTCCCTTGGGCAGGAAAAGATCGGCAAGAGTATCGCGCTCGTAGATTTTTACGCGGCCGGAGATCAACACCGCGGGAGTCTGGGGAGAGAGCGCTTTGATTTCCTGGATGAGGTGCGAGCCGTCGAGGCCAGGCATGATCAGGTCCGTGATGACCAGATCAATGCCGCCGCGGCGGAAAGCTTCCAGCGCCTGCTGTCCGTTATTGCACGCCACCACTCGGTAGCCGCGAGTCTCCAGCAGAACCTTGCGAATGGAAAGGGCCTGTTCGTTGTCGTCTACGCACAAAATCGTCTTCTTAGGCTTCATGGGGGGATTTGGGAGTCCACACTCCGCCAAAATCTTTCTAATTTGTTTTTGAGAACCGAGAGCGAAGTGGATGCTAATGCGAATTGCGCTCTTCGTAAAGTAGCGCGCTCGCCAATGGCACGCAGGTGGGCGGAACAAACGTGCCATACGATGCGAGCCGCTACTGCTGCGGAGTTCCGACGCTTAATCGGCGAGCGTCAGTTCTCCGCGAAGAACTTCCACACAATTTCCACCGACACGCACATTGATTACCTGGTTATCCTTCTTCGAGGCGCGCACAAAAATGCGACTCGGACGGTGCATTTCAACGCCCTGTTCGATCATTACGCGCTCGTCACTGGCCGCAACGCCGTGTGCGACCATCCAGGACGCGCAGCAGCCGGCTGCGGACCCGGTTGCCGGGTCCTCGCCGTTGTAGAAAAACATTCGTGCGTGCAGACGAGCCTGGGGATCGATTGCCTCGCGAGAAACGAAGTACAAGAATTTTCCGCCGCCGGTGCGCTCAAGATATTCGTTAACGCGCTGGACGTCGACCCGCAGGCCGCGCATCTTCTCCAGCGACCGGACGGCGGCGATGGTGAAGGGCAAACCCGTGGAGACAGTCTGGATCGGCACCGAATTGTCAAAATCGGCGGCGCTGAGATTCGTGAACGGAGCGATCGAATCGACTGCATGGGTTTGCAGGAACGTGGGGTTGTTTTGCGTCATTTCGCCGAAAACCGGCTGGCCATCGGCCTTCTCAAAGCGCACCGGGACGATCCCGACGTTCAATTCCAAGCGTATGTCGGACGCGCCCGTCCGTTGGTGCAGGACAAATGCCGTGCCGAGCGCTGGATGACCCGCGAAAGGTAATTCCTCCTGCACCGTGAAGATGCGCACTCGTATGCCGCGGTCGTTCTCGGCCGCCTTCTCCGCCGCCGCTTCTCCGGGCAGGATGAACGTAGTCTCGGACAGGTTGGTCTCGCGCGCAATGGATTGCATCTGTTCCGTGGTCAATCCGCGGCCGTCGAGGCAGACCGCGAGCGCATTGCCGGTGAGAGCGCGGTTGGTGAACACATCCAACGTCACGATTGCGCGTTTCTTCATGGTGAATACCGTCCCGAAAATTTTGCCGTACGCTGCGAATTCGCGGGCGTTGCGATACCATAGAGCCGGAACTTCATCCGCAAAGATCGCCGTCACGAATGTCTAATAGATGCTGCCCGGTGGCGCAGGAGACCAAAAATGTCGATTCGAATTAATTCAGAAGCTCCCAACTTTACAGCCGAAACAACACAGGGCAAGATCGATTTTCATAACTGGATCGGAGACGGCTGGGCGATCCTGTTTTCGCACCCGAAAGATTTCACTCCAGTGTGCACCACCGAACTCGGGTACATGGCCGGGCTCCAGCCAGAATTCGCCAAGCGCAACACCAAGATCATCGGCCTGAGCGTCGACCCGGTCACCAATCACGGCAAATGGGCCGCCGATATTGAAGAGACGCAGGGTCACAAGGTAACCTATCCCATGATCGGCGATACCGATCTGAAAGTGGCGAAGCTCTACGACATGCTTCCCGCCGAAGCCGGCGAGAGCTGCGAGGGCCGCACAGCCGCTGACAATGCCACTGTCAGGACTGTTTTTGTGATTGGCCCTGACAAGAAAATTAAGCTGATGCTGGTGTATCCGATGAGCGCGGGGCGAAACTTCGACGAGGTCATGCGCGTTCTCGATTCGCTCCAGTTGAACGCGAAGCACAACGTGGCTACGCCCGTGAACTGGAAGCCCGGGGATGATGTGATCATTCCGACGTCGGTCACGGATGATCAGGCGAAGCAGAAGTATCCGGCGGGATTCAAGACGCTGAAGCCCTATCTGCGCACCGTGGCGCAGCCGAAGTAGTTTATTCGATAACCAAATCCGGCGGGCGAGTCTGGCAGATCGCCCGTCCGCACCACCCGCCGCGTCGCCCACCGGCAAGACCTTTGGAGAGTACCGTCGTTGCCGCCGATCATTAATGCTCAGGAAATTTCGAAAGCCTTTGGAGCGAATCCACTTTTTCAGAATGTTTCGTTCACCGTTTCTGAAGGCGATCGCATCGGGTTGATTGGGCCGAACGGCTCAGGCAAGTCGACGCTGTTGCGAATTCTGGCGGGAGATGTAGAGCCCGACAGCGGCGAAGTCTCGACCCGCAAGCGGGCCCGCCTGAGCTACGTCGAGCAGGAGTCGAAGTTCGCGTCCGGTCAAACTGTTCGCTCGGTGATCGAGAACGCACTGGAGCGAGCGCACGTTCCATCCGCAGAGCGGGGCAACCGGTTCGCTGAGTTACTCGGCCGTGCCGGGTTTGAGGATCTTGCGGCCGATGCCTCGTCGCTCTCCGGAGGCTGGCAGAAACGCCTGGCGATTGTCGAGGCGCTGGTGCAGGGGCCGGACATCCTGCTGCTGGACGAACCAACCAATCACCTTGACCTCGCCGGAATCGAGTGGCTGGAAACTCTGCTCGCCGGCGCCGCGTTCGCCTGCGTTGTGGTGAGTCACGATCGCTATTTCCTGGAAAACGTGGCGACGGAGATGGCGGAGTTGAGCCGCGTGTATCCGGACGGCGTGCTGCGGGCCCGCGGAAGCTACAGCCAGTTCCTGGAGAAGAAAGAAGAATTTCTGCACGCCCAGTCCAAGCGCCACGAGGCGCTCGAGAATCTGGTGCACAACGAAATCGAATGGCTCCGGCGCGGAGCGAAAGCTCGAACCCGCAAATCAAAAGCGCGAATCGGGAAGGCCAACGAGTTAATGGGTGAGCTTGCCGACCTGAATGCAAGAACCCGTACCGCAACCGCGCAAATCGATTTCTCAGCCACGGATCGCAAGACGAAACGGCTGATCGAACTGGAAGATCTCGCATACACAATCGGAGACCGGACGCTCTTCGACGGACTGAACTTCATTTTGACGGCCGGAGCGCGCGTCGGACTCGTCGGACCCAACGCCAGTGGCAAGACGACCCTGTTGCGGCTGCTGCGCGGGGAACTGAATCCAACCGCCGGCCAGATTCGACGGGCGGAATGGTTGCGCATCGTTTATTTCGATCAGACACGTCAGCTTGATTCGAACGTGACTCTGCGCCGCGCGCTGGCACCCGACGGCGATTCCGTTGTCTATCAGGACCGCGTAATCCACGTGGCATCGTGGGCGGCGAAGTTTCTGTTCACAGGCGAACAGCTTCATCAGCCGGTCGATCGTCTCTCTGGAGGAGAGCGGGCACGCGTCCTGATCGCGCAACTCATGCTTCAGCCCGCCGACATCCTGCTGCTCGACGAGCCGACCAACGATCTCGATATTCCAACACTCGAGATACTGGAAGAGAGCCTGCTGGAGTTTCGTGGATCGCTGGTGCTCGTGACTCACGATCGCTACATGCTGGACCGCGTCTCGACAGTCGTTTTGGGATTGAACGGCAAAGGCGGCGCTGAAAGTTTCGCTGACTACTCACAGTGGGAGACATGGCAGGCGGAGAGCAGGCGACCAACAAAGGCCGGCTCGAGTCCATCTAGCAAAGGTGATGGAGCGGAATCGCAGGCAGCCGGGAAGAAGAAGCTGTCGTATCTGGAAGCGCGCGAATACGCAACCATCGAGCAGCGCATTGCCGACGCCGACGAGTTGTTGCAGGCGAAACAAGCGCAGCTCGCAGACCCGGCGATTGCAAGTGACGGTCCGCGGCTTTTGGCGGCGCATGCGGAAGTTGAGGCCGCGCAAGACAGCCTGGACTCACTCTACGCGCGCTGGGCGGAGCTGGAGAAAAAGAACGGATGAAAGCTATCGCGCGAGTGCGAAGGCGATGATGGTTTCACCACGCACGTCTGTTGCCCTCTCTTGCTTCGCCACCAGACTCGACTCCAGGTCGTCGGGGTCCGGAATCATTTCGCACGCAGCAATTTCCTTGTCGGAAGCTCCGTGAAAACAAAGCTCGCACACTCCCAACCCTTCCTCCGAGCGAACGGGCGGACCGAAGGTGCGACACGTCATCGGCCGCGATTCGTACAGCTCGCAATTTCCGGTTTCAGGGTCGAGAACGGGGCAGGGCTCGTCGTTCGCAAACTCAGAAAATTTCTGCTCAGCGATTTCCCCCGTATCCAGTATTCCGGTGACCGGATCGCCGGGAAATTCCGGAGCTAGACGCGCGACCGCATCGCGGGCCCGTTCCCGGACGCGAGTCGCACGCTCGGGAGCGCGTACTGCAAGCTCAACGAGTCCGTCGCGAAGACGCCGAACGTCGAGCTGGTTGATGGCGAATACCCCGATGCAACACTGCGTGCAGCCCGGACGACAAACCAGCCATGGTCCGCTTCGGAGCGCAGCATCGGCCAGAGCGGCGTTGACGATCTGAATCAGCTTTCGATCTGCGGAAGATGGCTGGCGTGGCGGCATGCAGTCCCAAGGATAACCTGCCCAGCACCAATAGACATGCATGGGCCAGAGCCCTGACTCCCGACCGTGATATCCTTAAAGACAGCAGCTGCGTTCCCGCCCTTGGGCAATTTTCTCGCAGTTCCCTGAGAACATGATTTCAGTCAGCAATGTGTCGATGCGCTACGGCGCCAAAGTTCTGTTTGACGAGGTTTCCACCGGCTTTACGCCCGGCAAACGCTATGGCCTGACCGGGCCGAACGGGTCCGGCAAGTCCACGTTCATGAAGCTGCTCACCGGCGAAATGGACCCGCAGAAGGGAAACGTCGTTCATCCGAAGAAGCTGGGTGTGCTGAGCCAGGACCAGTTTGCCTTCGACCGCTTTCGCGTTATCGATACCGTGATTATGGGCAACAAGCGCCTGTGGGCGGCGCTGGAAGAGCGGGAGAAAATTTACGCCAAGCCCGAAATGACGGACGCCGACGGCATGAAACTCGGCGAGTTGGAAGGCATCGTCGGCGAAGAGGAGGGCTATACTGCCGAGAGCGACGCAGCGATTCTGCTGCAAGGCCTCGACATCGCCGATCATCTGCACGAGCGCATGATGGGCGAACTGCAAGGCGGAGAAAAAGTCCGCGTACTGCTGGCGCAGGCGCTGTTTGGACATCCGCAAGCGCTGCTGCTCGACGAACCTACGAACAACCTCGACCTGGACTCTATCCACTGGTTGCAGAAGTTTTTGAATGAGTATGACGGTGTGCTGATCGTGATCTCGCACGACCGCCATTTTCTGAACAGAGTCTGCACCCACATTGCGGACATCGACTACGAGACGATCATCACCTACACCGGCACGTATGACGATATGGTCGTAGCGAAGACTCAGATCCGTTCGCAGATTGAAGGACAGAACGCTCAACGCGAGAAAAAAATTGCGCAGTTGAATGAATTCATCGCGCGCTTTTCCGCCGGTACACGATCAAGCCAGGTCCAGTCCCGCAGAAAAGAAGTAGAACGCCTGCAGGTGACAGAACTGGCGAGGTCGAACATTCAGCGCCCTTTCCTGAAGTTCGAGCAGAAGCGGCCTTCCGGGAAACATATTCTCGAACTCGAAGGCGTGAGCAAGTCGTACGAGAGCACGCCGGTGATTCAGGGGTTCACAGCCAGCGTGATCCGCGGCGAGAGAATTGCCCTTATGGGTCGCAACGGTGTGGGCAAAACGACGATGGTGAACGCGCTGTTAGCGAATTCTCCCACCGTTCCCGAAGCCGAACTGCGCAAGACCAGCGGCTACGACGGCCCGTTTCTAACCGGCGGAAAAGTTGTTTGGGGACACGAAGCTTCGGTCGGATATTTCGCGCAAGACCACAAAGCCCTGATCCAGCCCGGCATGACGGTTTTCGAATGGCTGCATCAGTGGGACTTGTCAGCGTCGCACGAGGAAATTCGCGGCTTGTTGGGACAAATGTTGTTTCCCCGCGATGACGCCGAAAAGCGAACAGACGTCCTTTCCGGCGGAGAAGCAGCGCGCCTGATCTTCTGCAAGCTGATGCTGCTGAAACCGAATGTTCTGGTGCTCGACGAGCCGACCAATCACCTGGATCTCGAATCGATCAACGCGCTCAATATCGCGCTCCAGAGGTATCAGGGAACCGCGCTCCTGGTCACCCACGACGAAGACCTGATCGACGAAGTCGCGACCAGAATCTGGCATTTCGAAAACAACCACCAGATCACCGACTTCAAGGGCGCCTATCAGGAGTACCAGTCCGTCCTCGCCTAGCTCTTTTCTGTGAACGAAAGCGCAGTCATCTCTGACTGTGTTATTGCTAGTGTCCAATGGAAGCGCATGGGATCCGGTGATCCTCCCGGTCTTCAAAACCGGCGGGCGGCATCTCTGGTGTCGCCGGTGTGTTCGACTCACACACGCTTCCGCCAACCAATCCCTCTTCGGCCGCCATAAGGTCACAAAGCCATGGATATCAATAATTTAGCTTAGCTTGGCGTTCGTCACTCGGGCCTACTGTCGAAGGACTGTGTCCAAAAGGTCGACTTTTTCGACACTTTGAGAACCCTTCCCCAAAATCGACGCATCTGATGAGGCAGTGCAGTCATCCTTGGCCCGTTTCGGAGATCGACAACGGGACGAGCCGCCTGCAGCACGATCTTTCCCAATCACGATCTTTCACAATGATGAGCGTTGATGGCCACGAGAGCAGACGTATACCCGCAGGTTGAAGAGGAACGATACTTAGCCCTGTTGCGCGCGGCTAACACAATCGCGAACAGCGATTGCGACAGTGCGCTGGAAACCCTCTCCGCCCAGCTTCGCGACGTCACTCCGTTTGAATACCTTCATCTGGTTGCCTTCGATGAGGGAACTCGAAAGACCGCATGGCAGCTGTGCGAAGCTAGCGGCAGGAGGATTGACTGTCTGAGCGGAACGTCCGCTGCCCTTGAGGATAGCCCCGTCGCCCACTCGGAGCAATTCCCCGTTCTTCTGATCGAAGACTGGAGCCAGGAAGCGCGATTCCAACAACATCGGCTATTCCTGGAGAGTCTCGGCATTGCTTCGACCTGTACTTTGCTATTGCGGCGAGGAGAACGCCACATCGGCGTGTTGACGCTGGGCCGGTCGTATCCCCACGCTTACGATGAAGACGAGGTTCGTTTTCTCGGCGTGGTGTCCGATCAGATCGGGCTCGCCATCGATGCGGCCATGAATTTCTGCGTGTCGCGTCGTGTCAAAGACCAGTTGAAGCTGATTCTCGACTTAAACAACCAGGTCGTGTCCAACCTTGAGTTCAACGAATTCCTGCACACCACTTCGACAAGCGTGCGGCAGGTGATGCGGTGCGAGGCAGCGGCGGTCATGTTGGCCGATTCGGAAGGAAAAAATCTGCGCGTACACGCGCTCGATTTCCCCGAAAGCCGCGGAATCTTCACGGAAGGTGGAGTCATCCCCGTCGAAGGGACAATGCCAGGCGATGCATTTCGTACCGGACAGCCGATCGTCGTGAACCGGTTGGATCCGGCAGAGATGCCGCCTGAGATGTATCGGAAGGCCAAAGGCGAGGGACTGAACTCTTTTTGCGACGTGCCGCTAATCAGCAAGGGCCGTGCGCTCGGTATTCTTGCGGTGGGACGCCGGGACGAGAACGCCTTTGACGCCGACCAGGTCTCGTTCCTGTCACAGGTGGCAAAGCAGGTCGCTATTGGCGTCGATAACGCGCTCGCCTACAGTGAGATCGCTGAACTGAAGGACCGGCTGGCGCAGGAAAAGTTGTACCTGGAAGAGGAAATCCGCGGGGAGATGGACTTCGAGGGCATTGTCGGCCAGAGCTCCGCTCTGCGTCACGTGCTGCAACTAGTGGAGACGGTAGCTCCGAGCGACTCGACTGTCCTTCTGCTTGGCGAGACGGGAACTGGCAAAGAGTTGATCGCGCGCGCGATTCACGACCGCAGCCGCCGCAAGGAGAGGACTTTCGTAAAGCTCAACTGCGCCGCGATTCCCACCGGTTTGCTGGAGAGTGAACTGTTCGGGCACGAACGGGGCGCCTTCACGGGCGCGATCACGCAAAAAACGGGACGTCTCGAACTAGCCGACCAGGGAACGCTCTTCCTGGACGAAGTGGGCGACATCCCGCTTGAGATTCAGCCAAAATTGTTGCGCGCTCTACAGGAGCGTGAGTTCGAGCGGCTGGGAAGCACACGCACGAAAAAAGTCGACATCAGGCTGGTCGCGGCCACCAACCGCGATCTGGATAAGATGATCGAGAACCGCGAGTTCCGCAGCGACTTGTACTACCGCCTCAACGTGTTCCCGATCCGCATTCCGCCTCTACGCGAGCGCCCCGAGGACATTCCTCTGCTGGTCCGCTACTTTGCGCAGAAATATGGCCGCCGGATGGAAAAAGAAGTGGAGTCGGTGCCGGCAGCAACCCTGAAGAAGCTCTCTGCCTGGCACTGGCCGGGGAACATTCGCGAACTGGAGAACTTCATCGAGCGATCCGTGATTTTGACGCATGGCTCGGCCTTGCAGGTACCTGTCGGCGAACTGACGGCGGGTGGGAAGGCGATTGAGGCGTCGACCTCGCGCGCCAATGGCGAACGGGATCAGATCCTCGAAGTGTTGAAATCGACGCGCGGACGAGTCGGAGGCGCGGACGGCGCCGCGACCCGCCTCGGACTCAAGCGCACGACGCTGATCTCCCGAATGAAGAAGCTGTCGATCGATCCGCGTCAACTGTCGTAACGTCGACAGTGTTCGACACACTTACGCGAGAAATCCTCGATTTGGCGTGCATCCAGCATCGGCTCGGTTTGGCATGATCTTTGCACCTCCGGTGATGTGATCCTTCCAGTCATCATTGCGGGCATTAGTGTAGCCGCAGTTCCGTTCTTGCTGACATTCCTGAATGCCATGGTGAGAGAGCTGCGCCCCCACGGCGTAGAAGTAGTCAAACGTCACACGCCGCTTCGTTCAGCCCATCCGGCTAAGACTAAGGGACCGTCGCGACGTCATGATCGCGCCGCCTGATCCGTTTCGGTTGACATTCGACACTGTCGTCGACAATTTCGACACTTGCTCCAGCTCAAATTTGCAGTTGCCGCGCTGTTTCATCGAGTTACGAGTCACGCAACAGTCCAAATGGATTGGCGCTTGTATTGCAATTCAATGTCTGACAAGTCCAATGCTGAAAATTTCAACTGTCGATGGAACGTCTGAACGGCGCCTGGTTGTCGAGGGAAAGCTGACTGATCCATGGGTCGGCGAACTTCGACGGTCGTGGCAGACCGCAGGCGAAGGCCTGCAGGGACGCAAACTCGTCATCGACCTTAAAAACGCGACCGTTATCAGCCGCGAAGGAGAAGACGAACTCCTGGAGATGATGAAAGAAGGAGCAAAGTTTTCCTGTTGTGGTGTGCTCACCCGGTACGTCATGAAACAACTGGCGTATCGGTGTCGCGAACGCGCCGAACGCAAAGCGAAGGTCTGACCTTAAGAGAACTACTTCCTGGGGAGGCATGATGGCGCAAGCAGCGAGAACCTCCGAAGTTCAACCCACACCCTACGCGGTCGCCAGCGATTTCTGCCGAATTTTCGCTGAGGAGATGAGCAGTCTGTATCAGTTGTCTTTTCTGCTCACGGCGGACCCGGCGAAGGCCGAGCAATGTTTTGTGTCTGGACTGGAAGATTCTGCCGGCTCAAACCGGGTTTTCAGAGAATGGGCCCGATCGTGGGCGCGGCGGGCGATCATCCAGAACGCAATCCGGATGGTGCAGCCCGTTCCCAGGTCAGGCGCTTTTCCGATCACGGGCGATGAGTTGGCATCGAACCGCCCTTTGGCAGCGCTGCTTTGCTTGAAGACATTTGAACGGTTTGTATTTGTTATGTCAGTCCTGGAGGGGTATTCCGATCAGGATTGCAAGACTCTGCTGCGCTGTTCGGCACGCGACATTGTGCGGGCCCGAGCGCAGGCTGTGCTGCAGATTGCACAGTCCGGAAAGACACCGATAAAAGAAGCCCAAGCTGGCGGTGGGGTTTTCACGGGTCCGCGCTTGGTAACACAAACAGCTTGATTTGGGCATCGGCGAACCGGTGCTGAAATTAAGCTACGAAACAATCAAAAAAAAGTTGGGTCTTTGTCGATCCCAGCGCTATCCATTCGTCATAGATGCAGGGCGAGCTAACCACTTAAAGGGGAGTGTATGGCAAGAAGGATGATTCTGACAGTGGGCGTGCTGGTGGTTCTGGTCACAGCCCTGGGTTTTGTCAAATTCCGGCAAGTGCAGTCGGCCATCGCGGCTGGTTCGTCGTTTCAGCCGCCGCCTACCGCGGTAACCAGCTTGATCGCACGCCAGGAACAGTGGTCCGGGTCGCTGAGTGTGATCGGTTCGGCTGAAGCCGTCCAGGGTGTCACAGTGAGCGCGGACCTTCCGGGGATCGTAGACAAGATTCATTTCGAATCTGGACAGGCCGTTCATCAGGGAGACGTCCTAGTCGAACTCGATACCCGCCAGGAACACGCGCAACTGGCGTCGCTCGAAGCGCAGCGCGATCTCGCGAAAGCCACCTATGCCCGCACGGATGGACTGGTCAAGGCGGGAGTCATTTCCCGCCAGGAGTATGACCAGGCGACCTCTCAGCAAAAGGCCACCGAGGCCAACGTAGCGGAGATCAAGGCGACGATCGAGCGCAAGACGATTCGCGCTCCGTTCACGGGGATTCTCGGCATCCGCAAAGTGAACCTTGGGCAGTATCTGGCGGCGGGCGGAGCTATCGTTCCGCTCCAGTCGCTGAATCCGATTTATGTGAACTTCGGCGTGCCCCAGCAAACTTCTGCCATGGTCGGTGTCGGGCGAACGCTGCGGGTTACGACAGAAGATATTGCAGGCCAGGCTTTCGTCGGGCGTGTCACCGCCATCGACTCTGTGATCGATGAGACGACACGCAATATCCAGATCCAGGCGACCCTTCCGAATCCGGAAGGCAAACTACGGCCGGGAATGTTCGTGAATGTCGACGTGGTGACGGGGACTCCGCAATCGGTAATCGCGCTGCCGACGTCCGCCATCAACTATGCACCGTACGGCGACTCCGTCTACGTGATCTCGGACATGAAAGATCCAAAGGGACAGACCTATCGTGGTGTTCGCCAGCAGTTCGTAAAAGTTGGCCCCTCGCGTGGCGATCAGGTAGCCATCATTTCGGGGGTGAAGCCCGGGGACGAGGTCGTGACCTCTGGAGTGTTCAAGCTTCGGAATGGCGCTGCGGTGCAGGTCAATAACAAGGTTCAGCCCGGAAACAATCCGGCTCCAAAGCCTGAGGACAGCTAAATGAAGTTCACAGATCTATTCGTCAAGCGGCCGGTCCTGGCGGTTGTCGTTAACCTGGTGATTCTGATTGCCGGGCTGCAGGCGATTCGTTCGCTCAGCGTCCGCCAATATCCGCGCAGTGACATTGCCGTGGTCCAGGTGTCGACCGTGTATGTCGGCGCGAACGCCGATCTGGTGCGCGGCTTCATCACGACTCCGCTGGAGCGGGTGATTGCGAGCGCCGACGGCATCGATTACATGGAGTCGTCGAGCGCGCAGGGACTCAGCACGATTACCGTGCACCTGAAGCTCAACTACGACACCAACGCGGCCCTTACGCAGATTCAGGCGAAGCTGGCTCAGGTGCGCAATGACTTGCCGCCGGAATCGCAGGCGCCGGTCATCGATCTGCAAACTGCGGACAATCAGTTTGCCGCCGTGTATCTGGGTTTTTCGTCCGCCAATCTCGATCAGAATCAGATCACCGATTACCTGACGCGCGTCGTGCAGCCCAAGCTGAGCTCGGTCAGCGGCGTGCAGCGTGCCGACATTCTCGGCGATCGCACGTTCGCCATGCGCATCTGGCTTAAGCCGGACAAGATGGCGGCACTCGGCATCTCCGCGTCCGACGTACGGGACTCGTTGTCCAAGAACAACCACCTCTCCGCCCTCGGCCAAACAAAAGGTTCGATGGTGTCGGTGAACCTGATTGCCAACACCGACCTGCGGACGGCCGAAGAATTCCGCCAACTGGTTGTCAAGGAAAACAATGGCGTCGTCGTGCGGTTGGGCGAGATCGCCGATGTCGTCCTGGGCGCGCAGAACTACGAACAGGACGTCCGCTTCAACGGCGAGACGGCGACGTTCATGGGCGTCTGGGTATTGCCCGCCGCAAACTCCCTCGACGTTATCAAGCGGGTGCGGGCCACTCTTCCGGAAATTAAAGCGCAGTTACCTCCTGGCATGAAAGTCGGCGTCCCGTACGATTCGACCGCTTACATCCAGGACGCGATCAACGAAGTATTGAGCACGCTCTCCGAAACGTTGCTCATCGTTGTCGTGGTCATTTTCCTGTTCCTCGGATCGTTCCGCTCCGTGCTGATCCCCGTGGTCGCGATTCCGATCTCCCTGATCGGCGCCGTGTTCCTCATGCTGGTGGCCGGCTTCACCATCAACCTGCTCACGCTGCTGGCGATCGTGCTCTCGGTCGGATTGGTGGTGGACGACGCGATCGTAATCGTAGAGAACGTCGAACGTCACCTGCAGATGGGGAAGACCTCGTTTCAGGCGGCGAAAGATGCGGCCCGCGAGTTAGTAGGTCCGATCATCGCCATGACGATTACGCTGGCTGCGGTCTATGCGCCGGTCGGCATCCAGGGTGGTTTGACAGGAGCACTGTTCCGCGAGTTCGCATTTACGCTGGCGGGAGCGGTGATCGTTTCGGGAGTGGTTGCGCTTACCCTGTCACCGATGATGGGGTCGAAGCTGCTGCGCTCCGGAGACAGCGACCGTGGTTTTGCGGGATTCATCAACCGCCGTTTCGAGAAGGTACGCAGCGCGTATAAGCGAACTTTGTCAGGGACGCTCCAGTACCGCCCGGTAGTTCTGGTCGTGTGGGCGGTAGTTGTGGTGTTGATCGTCCCGTTCTATATGTTCTCGCAACGCGAACTGGCACCAGCCGAGGATCAGGGCGTCGTGTTCGGAGTCATTCAGGGCTCCGCGAACTCGACGATCGATCAGGC
Source organism: Terriglobales bacterium (assembly GCA_035569025.1). Classification (GTDB taxonomy): domain Bacteria; phylum Acidobacteriota; class Terriglobia; order Terriglobales; family Acidobacteriaceae; genus Acidiflorens. The sequence goes on along the minus strand of DATMNN010000039.1, from coordinate 75,785 downwards.
TAACCTGTTTACGGATCAGGTTTACGACGTCTACCACTCGTTCCCGGAGAGCGAGAGTATTTTCCAGATTACGTCTCCAAATGGTGGATTCGGCGGCATGGTGACCAAGCCGTGGAGCCAGCGGAAAAAGACGGCGCAGCAATTGTTGGTTGAATCTGTCGGGCCGCTGTCGAAAATTCCGGGCATTCGCGTGATTCCTCTAACTCCGCCGCCGTTGCCGGGAGGCGGGAATTTCCCGGTCGAGTTCGTGGTCACTTCCGCCATGGAGCCGAGACAACTGGACGCCTTCGCACAAGAGCTGGTAAAGAAGGCGTTCGCCAGCGGCCTTTTTATCTTTGCCGATGCCGACTTGAAGTTCGACCAGCCGCAGGCCGAGGTCGTGTTTGATCGCGACAAGGTCCGTTCGCAAGGTGTCGACCTCACGCAAGCCGGTCAGGATCTTTCCACAATGCTGGGCGGCGACTACGTGAACCGCTTCAGCATTCAGGGTCGCAGCTACAAGGTCATTCCGCAGATCAAGCGCGCGGAACGCCTGACGCCGGACCAGCTCTCGAAGATCTACGTCAAGGGATCGGCGGACAAACTTGTCCCGCTGTCGACTTTTGCGACGGTGAAGACGACCACAGAACCGCGGGAGCTGAAGAAATTTCAACAGCTCAATGCCGTGACGATTCAGGGAGTCATCCCACCCAACGTGCCGCTCGACAAGGCGCTGGGCTTTCTTGAAGAGCAGGCGAAGACGATTCTGCCGCAAGGCTTCACCGTTGATTACGCCGGCGAATCGCGCCAGCTTCGAGTCGAGGGCAGCAAATTCCTGGGCACGTTCCTGTTGTCCGCCGTGCTGATCTACCTGGTATTGGCAGCGCAATTTGAGAGCTTCCGCGATCCGTTCATCATCCTGGTTGGTTCGGTGCCGCTGGCGATTTCGGGCGCGCTGATGTTTTCCTTCCTCGGACTGACGACGCTGAATATCTACAGTCAGGTCGGTCTGATAACTCTGGTAGGACTGGTGTCGAAAAACGGCATCCTGATCGTGGAGTTTGCCAACCACCTTCAAGAGACTGGTCTGAGCAAATTGCAAGCGGTAATCGAAGCAGCCAGCACTCGGCTGCGACCGATTCTGATGACCACCGCCGCTACCGTAATTGGACACTTCCCGCTGGTACTCGCGAAGGGACCGGGAGCCGGTGCGCGAAACAGCATCGGCATCATGCTGGTGAGCGGGATGATCATCGGAACCGCGTTCACGCTGTTTGTGGTTCCGTCGATCTACGTGCTGGTGGCGAAAACGCACGCAGCCGAAGCAACAAAGAAGGAATCGGAGATGGACGCTCTCGTTCCCGAAACCGCGGGATCCGCGGCGTAGGAAGGAGTCGTGCATCGACCGAGGCTCTAAGAGCCCTCCCCCCAATCAGGCTCGCTGTGTAGTTTGCAGCGAGCCATATTTTTGAGTGGCATAGCCGACAATCAGGCCCACCATGCCGCCGGGCAGCATGATCTGGAAGTAGTATCCGTGCTGGAGCTGCGCGATGATGAACGCGAGCACGAGGCCAACGGCGAGTCCAAACAGAATTCCGAGAGCGAGCGAATGGACTTTGCGCGCGAACACTCCGATCAGGATTCCCGCAATGATGCCTTTGACGGTGGACCCTATCACGATGCCGACGATCTGCGATCGTACCGCAGGCGTGAGCCAGGCGGACAATCCGTCAAACGCGCCCAGAACCGCTCCCAACACCACGCCCAGAACAATCTTGTTCATAAATGTAACCCCCTTAGTTTCGTAAACCTGATTTCGTAACCCTCTACTGACCTATTACCCGCGGTGCGCAATTCCTTTAACGCCGCGCGAACAAAATAAAAAGAAAGCGCATGAGCAGGTAGACCGCGACCAGAATCACCGCCGTGCTGTGACGGGCGTAGAGTCGGGCGCCGCGTTCAACCAGGTTTTCGCGGTACGCGTTCACGGGTGCGTCCTCCAGGTAATGGGCGATGTCGGCAGTCATTTCACCGGCGGATTGATAGCGCGCTACAGGGTCGGTAGCCATCGCTTTGTCGCAGATTGCACGCAAGGGGCGAGGAACCTTGACGCCACCAGCTGAGCCCTCGCCGGGCGATGATCCGGCTACCAGGAACCACAACAGGGCACCGAGAGAAAAAATGTCTGTGCGGTGGTCGACTTCGTCGCCGCGCTTCTGTTCCGGCGACATGTATCCGGGAGTACCGAGAACGCTGCCCTGGCCGGTTGCGCGCGATGTAGCCGAACTTGCCGCCTCAGTTGTGAGTTCCTCTTCTGTAGGTGGGCGCGCAGGCTGTCGGGCGATGTTGCGAACTATGTTGCGAACTTTGGCTAGTCCCCAATCCATGACCAGTACCTCGCCAAAGGCGCCGATCATAATGTTTTCCGGCTTCAGGTCGCGATGAATAAAGCCTCGGGCGTGGGCGAAGTCGACTGGCTCCGCGACGCGTTCCAGCAGTCGCAGCCGGTCGGGAACGCTCTTGCCGGTGATGTGCTGCGCGAGAGTTCTCCCCTCGACATACTTCATGCAATAAAACGCGCGGCCGTCAGTCAGCGTGCCGACGTCGTGTACCGGAACGATCCCGGGGTGCTCGAGTCCGGCGAGAATTCGTGCTTCCTGGAGCAGCCGCTCGGCCAGATCGTCGGCAGCCGCGACGAAGTCCAGCACTTTGAGCGCGACCTGGCGCTGCAAGATCGTGTCCTCGACCAGCCAGACGCTGCCCATGCCTCCGCGGGCGAGATAGCGTACGAGCCGGTAGCGTGTTCCAGTCAGATCCGGCGACTGCATGTCTGCCTGGAGCCTGGCCACGACTTTGTCCGTGAGCTGCCTCACTTGACCTCGGCTCCGAGCAGTGCCCGGGCTTCGCGGCGAAACTCTTCTTCCGTGCCGGTCATCTGCCGCAATTGTTCGAGCACGCGGCGGCGGAATTCCCGCCGGGCAAATGCCAGGTAGTTCGTCACGTCCGTTGTTGTCAGTCCGAATTCCTCAGCCAGTTGCGCGTAGGACGGCCGTGGATCCGCTTCTTCGAGGTCATAGCGGGCGAACAGTTCGAAGTGAATCGTCTTACCGCTGGCCTCACAGATTGCCCGGCACCGCTCCAGTCCGAGTGCGAAAAGACTGCGGACCCACTCCTTGTCGAAACAATCCTCCGGAGATTCCGAACGAGGCATGGCCGTCAGTTCCTGTTCGGCGTCGTCGAAGTTGAGAGAGAAGGCGTCGAGAGAGAAATGGACCGCCCCTGCGCCACGCTTGAGCCGGTTCGCGTCGCGTGTCTGGTTCATGAACAAACGGTCAGCGCAGGTGCGCAGATAGGTCCGCAACATGCCTTTGCTGCGGTCGTAAGAATCGAGGAATTCTTTTTCCAGGAGACGAGTGAAAAAATCCTGAGTGAAGTCGGCAGCGTCGTCGCTCGTGATGTTCCACTTCACGCGCGCGTACTTGTAGACAGGGCGCCAGTAGGCAGCGGCGATCGTTTCGATCGCCCACAAGCGGGTCGCAGGATCATCACTCTGCGCCGCAAACACCACGGAGTGGCGCGTCGGTGGAAAGTTTCCGCCTTGTGAGTTCTCTGGCACGTCAGGAGCACGGATACGCAACTGGGAAGTGTAGTGCGGAGTTACGAAGGCGACAAGGTCGGGGTGGGGATAGCTATACATCTGAGCAAACTACTACACCCCTAGGCCGGGATCGGGAAAACGACTTGCGCGCTGCCGTTTGCCCCTCACAGACGAACCCAACACATAAGCAATTGATGTGTATACGGGAGAGGTATAGCTTAATTGATCGAAGCACTCTGGGGGTCGACAACCTGACCCTACAAAATGGTCAAGGCGAACCCGCCAGAACCCTTGAAAAACACTCGGCTCGAACGCAGCAAAGTGCCAAATGAAGACCAAGAGTGGAAAGGTCCACACCCAAACAGAGAATCGAGTACCGAAGCGGTTGCGCCCTAGGTAGCCCACGGCGAAACCGAAAGCGATCTGGACGGGGAAGTATGGTACAGAAAAAATTCGATTAAACTGATGAAACGATAGTCCGCTGTCTATTGCCTGCGCAAGTGGATACAGAAGGGGCATCAGCATCGCCGCACCAGCTGTCGATCCATAACTCGCGACCAACAATTCAAGCCCCAGCTTTGCGATTTCGCGCCACTCGCCGGTGGGACTTGGTTTCATTTTCGAAATGACCGAACCACGCCCCTGACTATTCTGAAACTCAAAAACATGACGAGACTTGCTCCTGGAACGACGAGAGCTGTTATAGCAGCTCCGGCAATCTGGCCTATGATACCTCCACCTGCATAGGCCAACACTTCCCCCCTGATGTAAAGACTGGCAACAAAGAGCGCGGCTGAAAGACAGGAGAAGACTGCGGCGAAGAAGCTCGCGCCAACTCTCTGTATCGTTCCTCTCGCGACCCAATCTTCTGTCCCGAGCATGTCCTTCCTTGTGCTAGTACGCAAAATCGGGACATGCTTGCCCCTGAACCACACCGTACTCGATGGTCGCTTTCTATTTTGCAATATCAAAGTTCGACCTTCAGAAAATAACATTCCACAAACAGCCGATCATGTTGAATCCACCTGCAAAAAACACTGTTAAGGAATTCATGTTCTCCGCGTTCTCGACCTGAACATAAGACTTAAGTCCCCGGTTTGTACCATCATGAGAAGTCTGCTTAGAAAGAGCCATGGCAGCTTGCGGATCATGCTCTATCGGGACACCATTCTCAACGATTTTCTCAGCGGCATCGTTCGGCCCCGGTAACACAGTCCGTAAACGAAGGCTAGTACGGCCCAGCGGTGCCGTTTGCTCAGATGTATAGCTATCCCCGACGAGGCCGAGGTCTTTTGCCGGAGATCTTTATGTCGAGGTCTGGACTCTCAGCCAATGCTACGACGCTACTTGGGCGCGATCGGAACTGGTTCCGGCAAGTGCACAGTCCCGCGTTCGTTCGTAGTGATGACAAGGGGTTGTCCATTTTTTCCGTAGTTCGCGAGAACTGCGGGCTTCGCCCAATCCAGATCCCATCCGTCTTCGATCGCAATCACCGTATAAGACCCCGGATTCACGTTGAGCAGGGTGAACGTGCCATCGAGGTCGGTCTGGTCGCGGCGGAAACGATCGACGTTATTTTCCGGGTCCTGCGGAATCAAGACGACCATTGCGCCGGCCGACGCCTTGCCGTCGCGTTTGGCGATGCCTTCAATCTGCACCGAGCCAGCCAATAATGAGGCGGTCACTGAGAGCGTTGTGCCCGAGGGTACGTTCACAGTTCGTCCTGAAGCTGCTCCGCCTTCCCATGCGATGCGCATGACCTTGTAGGTTTCCGCTCGCGAACCGGCGACGAGGTCGTACTTGCCGGGGATGACGTCTGCAAAATTTGCTTCGCCGTCGGTACTCATCCGGGCTGCAACCAGGACGCCTTTCGCGTCGCGCAATCCGATCCACGACTGTGCCGGGATCGGCCCTCCGCCTTCCATGGCGGCCTTTACGCTGACGCTCCCGGTGGCGTTGCCGGAGGCGGTGTCCAGTTCCTGACTGCTGGTGAGATTGGTTGCGGTGGGTTCCTTCAATTGGCCGTTCGAGTCCGGCATCCGGAGCAAATACCGTCCCGCCGGCACTCCCGTCATTTCGAAGACGCCGGGTGCGACGGTCTCCACAGTCCCGCTTTCGACTTCTTCCACGCCGTCAAACACGGATCTTTGCATCTGGGGATACGCTGCAGGCGCACCGTTTTCACCGGCATGAAATATCAAGTGAAGGGCAGGCGTGGGTTTCAGATGGATGTCCGCGTCAAGATGGTCGCCGCCACGGATCGGAATCGGCGTGGCTGTGTCAGCTTCGGTGGTGTCGCCGTAGTACGTGGCCGGATACGCAACATCGAGAGCGCTGTCGACCTGGATCGGAGCATTCCCGCTGTCCCGCGCGGACGTCGGATGAACTGCGTACCAGGGGGTCGCCTTAACCGACACGAAATACGTGCCGGCATCGAGCGGCGTAACTTCGTAGCGGCCGAGATCGTCGGTCACAGCGCCGTTGAATCGTGAGATCCGGCTCATGCCGGTTTCGCGACTCTCGCGATAAACCTGGACCTGCGCCTGTCGCATCGGCTCTCCAAATTCGTCCAGAACTTTCCCGGCAAGCACCGCGTTCGGCGGGAGGCGCAGTTTGAGGTTCTCGGAGTCTACGCCGGGCACTCCGGTCACGATTGCCGTTGAGAACTGCTCGTGCTGGTTGTAGGCAGAGGTGATGTAGCCGCGGCGGGCGCCTTGCAGGGCGAATTTTCCGGCCGGCACCTGAAACTCGAACCTTCCTGCATCCGAGGTGCTTGCCACCTGAACGTTCTGGCGGTGTTTGGCGTCCATGATTGTGACCCGGGCGCGCGCCAGCGGGTGTCCGTTGTTTGCATCGACTACGGTGCCGGCGATCACCCAGGGACCAGTCGGGATCTTTCCCCTCTCCGGATCGTCCGTTTGCGCGCGGAGGTTAGAGAAACTGCATAGCAGCCCGCTGACTGCCAAAACCGCCAGCACGAGATTTCTGAAACGGCGCATTGACTTCACTCGGTTACTCAAGCGATGACGATGAGATTAACTGCAAATGCACATTTTCTTTTTGTCCGCCCGCAACACGCACCACCGGCCCTCTCGACTCGTAAACCTGCATGGCTTCCGGATTCCGGTACTCCAGTTCCGGCTGCGGGCGATCGAACGCGAGCACGCGATACGCACCCGGCGCCAGCGGCGGCGACGTGAAACTACCGTCCGGGGATACGTAGACTTCCGCATACTGTCCTCCGCTGTCCCCGAGTGGAATGCAGTAAACGTGAGCGGGAGCGACGGGCATGGGCTGGAGTCGATCGGAGTAAAACCCCTCGATCGGCGATTCGGTCGCCGGTTCAGTCGTCGATCCGGACTGGAGCACTGCCGCCGCACGCGGCACCATGCCCTCCACCGTACCGCTGATTTGGGCGGTATCGTCGCGCATGGTGATTTCGATTGGAGCTGGCGAACTGCCGGGGCCGACGACGAGTGGCGTTTCAAGTAAATCTACACTTCCCGACCGAACCGACGCCGCATACCCGCGCGTCGAATTGACTCGCACCCAATACTGCCCCGGACGCACGCTCTCAATCACCAGCGCTTCGTCGCCCGGGCCGGTGGGATTGCGCAGGGAAAACACTCCTCCCCGTTCCGAATCGTCGGCGGGTTCGAGAGTCACATTCAAATAGCGTCTTGGCCCTTTCAACTTGATCGCGCGCTGACCCATGTTGAAGGTGATCGGAGATGATTCGTCTGCGGATGCAAATTGCTCGTTCACGTCGACCCGCAGCGACCCACTCGGCACCAGAGACATCGCAGGTCCGCGGACCGGACCGCCGGCAACGGTGAGCGCGACCATCCCCGTCCCTGCACCGGGCCCGTTCGCGAACCCGTACGCTTCGACGGTGTAAGTGCCATCCGGCAGCATGCCTTCGATGGAGTGGCTACGATTGTTGTAGCCCAGGGTGAAACCCGGGCCCTTGTGCGCCGCCACGTACACGTTTACGTTGAGGCCCGTATCCGGTTGTGCGTTGGTGACTGGAATGGTTACGCGATGGTATGCCTTCCGGGCGACGGTAAGGTTCGCGATGCCCGTCATGCCTGGGGAGAGACGAATCGCGCCCGAGGAAAAGAAGTCCGGAGCATTCTGCGAGTAAACCGGAGGATATCCATACAACTGTCCTTGCGGATCAAACGAGACCGGATCGCGATCGAGGACTTCCCGGGTAAGGACCTTGTAGGTCCCGCCGGCAAGGTCGGCAACGCGGTACTCGCCATCCGAACGGGACTGCGCGAATTGAGCCTGATACCAATGCTCGCGGCCATCCCGCACCTGGCGCTTGTAGACTTCGACGGTGATGCTGTCGGGCGCCTCAGCGTTTGCAAGGCTCACTTTGCCGGTCAGCACGGCCTCAGGAACCAAACCAAGCGTGATTTCGCTGCCCGGCGCAGCCGCAGACGTACCGACTAGGAGACTTTCGGGCAGAAATCCCGGCTTACGTGCGTTGAAGACTGCGCTGATGGCTGTGTCCTGACCATTCGAGTCCGCGGATGTTTGTGGAAGCGCAAACTCAAATCGACCCTCGCTGTCCGTCAAGGTAGCGAAGCGCTGGTCGGAAGAAATGACGAGGGCACGGGGAACAGGAGCGTGCGTGACCTGATTGATCACGATTCCGCGAATACTGTTGGCCTTGTCGCTCGACTGTGCGGATGCCGGAATGCCGCCCGCAGTTGCGGCCAGGGTAACCGCAGCCAGCACGACGGTTCGTGAAAGTCGTAGTCCCTCGATCCGCAGCCGGGCGGCGAGATAGTCGGCCAATCGTCGTGCCAGATACTTCACAGATAACTACTCCGTAGTCCTCATATTGTGATGCTATTGTGATGCAAGATCAGGAAAAATAGAAACCCATGCCCGGCGTCGAATCCGGCGCGATATACTCGCCCGGAAGCCAATGGCTAACATCCTGTACGGCGTGAACGGCGAGGGCGCGGGCCACTCCACGCGCGCTAAGGAAGTCATCGCTCACCTGCAACAGAAGGGCCATTCCGTGCATGTGGTGTCCTTCGACCGCGGCCTGGCGAATTTGCGGCGCGATTTTGAGGTCACGGAGATCCACGGCTGGCGTCTTGCCTATGTGAACAACCAGGTTCGGTACCGGCGCACGATCGCGAAGAACCTTCTGGGCGCCCGCAAGACGGCCGCCAGCGTCGCGATGCTCAAGAGACTCTGCGACGGGTGGGGCACAGACCTGGTCATCACCGATTTCGAGCCCCTCTCCTGTCATATTGGACACCGCCGGCACGTTCCCGTCATCGCGATCGATAACCAGCACAGCATCACCAACCTCGACGTTGCGCTTCCCCGCGAACATCGTGCCGACGCGGCCGCTACGAAGATGGTCGTCCGCCTGATGGTGCCGAGAGCCGACGTTTATCTGGTGACCTCGTTCTTCAGTGCCAAAGTAAAGCGGCGCAATACTTTTCTGTTTCCGCCAATCCTGCGCGAGAGCATCCTGCGCGCGAAGCCCAGTACCGGAGAACAGGTGCTCGTGTATGTGACCTCGCCCGCACCGGCGATGGCCAGACTTCTGGCGAACGTTCGCTGCCAGTTCGCGGCATACGGATTTGGCAGGGAAGGTCAGGACGGCAATATCCTGTTCAAGAAGCCCAGCGCCGACGGCTTCATGGACGATCTGATCAACGCCAAAGCCATCGTCGCCAACGCCGGATTCTCTCTGGTTACCGAAGCGCTGCATCTCGGCAAACCGTACCTTGCCGTTCCCGTCGAGCACCAGTTTGAACAGGTCTTCAACGCGTATTGGCTACAGAAGGCGGGCTACGGTGCCTACTGGGAACAATTGAACCGCGAACGCGTCGAGGCGTTCCTCTACAACCTGCCGCACTACCGCGAGAGTCTGGCAACCTATCCGCGTCAGGGAAATCAGGCGTTGCTGACGAAGCTCGACGCTCTCATTGCCGAGTATGGGGCCTCTGGCCGAGGTGCGAACCGGTGACGATCCCCGACGATGTGTTACCCGACGCCGTGACTCCAGAGTCCGAACTCGAACCGGTCACGAAACCTACCGTATTCGAGGAGACCCTGATCGTCGCGAGCCTGGCTCTCGCCATCCTCTCGATCTTCCTGTTCGCGTGGATCGCCGAGAGCGTAGAAGACAACCGCACACAGGGCTTCGATCTTGCTGTGCGCAACGCGATTCACCGGTACACGTCGCCCGGGATGACGAAGTTCATGGTCGGAGTTTCCTTCGTCGGTGGCGACGGGCTCGTGCTCGCGGCCATTGTGGCCGTGATCCTCTTTCTTCGCTTCCATCGGCGCCGCGCCGCCTTGTGGTTGCTGGTGACGTTGGCGGGCGCGCTGGTTCTGGACCTGGCCTTGAAATATGGATTTCATCGGCCGCGCCCCACTCCCTTCGTGGGCTCCGTGCCTCGTACTCCCAGCTTTCCCAGTGGACACGCTTTGTTCTCGTTCTGCTTCTACGGCGTTCTCGCTGGACTCCTGGTTGGCCGCACGCGTTCGCGAATCGCGCAAATTGCCATCTGGAGCGCTGCGGCGGTGCTCGTTCTCCTGATTGGGCTTTCTCGGATTTATCTGGGCGTGCATTATCCCAGCGATGTGATCGCCGGCTACCTCACGGCCACTCTCTGGGTGGCTACCATGGTGTTCCTGGATCGTTGGCGGTCCCGGAGGAAGCTGCCCGGAGGTAAATGAAAAGATGAATGACCTGAGTCGCGTGGTGATCATCGTGTTAGCCGCTGGGGTGGTCGGGATGTCGGCGAATTTTGCATCGGCGCAGTCGCCCTCAGGAGTCGGAACCGTGCGCGTTGATGCCGACCCTCGGCATATTCTCAACTCCTTCGATCCCGATCGCGCTTTGGGAAGTTCACTGGACGTCCTGTCCCATACCGCGATCGACAAGGTTCATTCGCCGCACATCGTTCAGGAATCTCTCTCTGCAGGCTGGGGGCCGATTACGTACCGGAACAACACGGAACTCCGCATGGGGGCATGGCACTGGACTGAGAACGGAACCTGGAGCGACGCCGCCCACAAAAGCGGATACTTCACCGGCAGCACCGACCTTAAAGACCCCACCCGGTACATTCTCGCCTACGCGCTGCCGCATCGCGGATTCGCCACCAGCGGAGATGCTCCCGTCCCCGGGCCAAATCTCAGCTATTGGAAAAGTAACCCCTACCTGACCAGCAAATTTACGGGTGAGAGCGACGCGCTCCATCCGCAATGGGTGGTGGTCGACCTGCGCACTGTGAAATCTGTCAATGCGATTCGCATTGCCTGGGCCAGTCCTTTCGCGGTGACGTATCAGGTCGAGTATTGGGAAGGGAAGGATGCGCTCGACTTCGACCGCGGTCCTGACGGTCAATGGAAAGTGTTTCCTTCGGGAACGATCAAGAATGGCACTGGTGGAGCAGTCACGCTCAAACTCTCCGATGCTCCTGTTCCGACCCAATTCGTACGCGTGCTGATGTCCGAATCATCGAATACCTGCGATCTGCACGGATCGAGCGACATCCGTAACTGTGTCGGGTACGCGATTCAATCAATCGAAGCCGGGACGCTGGATTCGAGCGGTGCCTTTACCAACGCAGCGCTGGATGCCAAGGGCGAACTTCAGCCGACCTATTGTGCGTCATCGATCGATCCATGGCACTCCGCGGCCGATGTGCGCGACGATGGAAAGTACCAGCACACGGGTTTTGATCTCTTTTTCACCAGCGGCATTACGAACAATCTGCCGGCTATGATTCCCGTCACCGTGCTCTACGGAACCCCCGACGACGCGGCGGCACAGATTGCTTACATCGAGAAGCGGGGCTATCCCATCAGCTACATCGAGATGGGCGAGGAACCCGACGGCAAGCACGCCATGCCGGAGGACTACGCCGCCCTCTACCTGCAATGGGCAACCGCCCTTCACAAGGTCGATCCGATACTGAAATTGGGGGGTCCGATTTTCGAAGGAGTAAACGAAGACATCCACGTCTGGCCAGATGCGCAGGGGCGCACGTCCTGGATGGGACGCTTCATCGCCTATTTGAAGGCGCACGGACGCCTTGCCGACCTGTCATTCGTTTCGTTCGAGCACTATCCGTTTGAGCCCTGCACCATCAAGTGGGAGTCGCTGTATTCGGAACCGCAGTTGGTCAAACACATTCTCCAGGTCTGGCGAGACGATGGCGTGCCTAACGAAATTCCGCTCATGATTACCGAAGACCATCTGGCTGCGGAACTAACCGGCCCGATGAGTACGATCTTTTCGGCGCTGTGGCTCGCCGACAACGTCGGTGCATTTTTCGAGGGCGGCGGCGCCGTTTTTCACCACTCGCCGATCCAGCCGGAAACGGTTCACAGCAGCTGTCAGGGCTGGGCCACCTGGTCCAATTTTGTGGCTGACAACGACTTCAACATAACTGGCTACACCGCGCTCTATTTCGCCGCGCGCCTGATTAACCTGGAATGGGTGCAGCATCGGTCGGGAGTACACCAGATGTTTCCAGCGGCAACCGACGTCAAGGACGAACACGGAAACGTGCTGGTGACGTCATACTCAGTCCATCGCTCGGATGGCAACTGGTCGCTGATGCTGGTGAATCGCGACCAGTCAAACGCGCATACCGTGCGAGTGGAGTTCGACGCAGCGCGCCGCAAGTTGTCATTCAACGGGCCGGTGTCTGTGACGACCTTCGGCAGCGAGCAATATGTGTGGAAAGACGAAGGCCCGGCCAGTCACGCTGATCCCGACGGACCTCCCATGGCAACCACGGTCACTGGAAGTCCGCAAGGCACATTTGTGCTGCCCAAGGCGTCAATCACAGTCCTGCGCGGCAAAGTAGCCGGACTGTGAGACCGGCGGAACGGCTGGGCTGTCGGCCGGACTAGCCCGCCTGCTGCATCTGGCGGGAGCGGACCTGCTGCTCCGCGACCAGCCAATCCTGGTTCGGATTGCCCGGCATGCCTCCGCGCTCGAGGTACAGTTCGTAGGCGCGGCGGCGAATTTCTTCTTCAAGGTTGCCGTTTGAGGGTGGGTTGGCGAGAACCACGTCCTTGCGGGGTTCAACCACCGCTGGCGGCTGAATGGACGCGGCCTTTCGGGTGCGCTTCTTGCTGTTTTCAGTCGTTTTCGATGCCATAACGTACTCCTTACATCTCCCTAGTTCCAGAAAAGGCCGAAAGTGATGAATAAAATGCATGTGTGTCTCAATCTTCCGGGCACGATTGGTAGTGAATTAATGCCTTAAGTATAAACCCCATTCCTGTGGAAATCTCCTGCTGATTCAAGAACTTGGCCTGCACCTTCGGCATTGCCGAAGTACTCCCGTAACTTGTCAGAGTGACGCGCTCCCTTGAGGATCGCTACAGAGGCTTAGGGGCAGGTTTATGTCTTTTCAAGGCAATTCAGGCGTCGCCGCAAAGGCGGGTAGGGACTGGGCGACTGGCTTGAAAGACCTCGAGAAAATGCTCACGGAGTCTCCTAGTCCGGAGAGGGTGAGCGCGAAGATTGCCCAGATCCTGAACGTGTCGCGCAACGAAGTCGCAGTACTTCGCGTGGAAAAGGGCAGCCTGCGGTTTGTGTACCCTCCCGCACTGCGCGCCGCCGGCGTAATCCCGATGTCCAGCTCTGCCGTGGCCGCCCGCACCGTGGCGACGGGCACATCCTTGCTGTCGAACAGCTTTGCGCGAATGAAACACGTGAGCTTGTTCGAATCCGTGAAACTGAGTTCATCGCAGGACGAACAGGCTTCCGAACAACTGCCGATTCAGAAGATCATGTCAGTGCCTATCACGCCTGCCGGAGGGAAAGTGATCGGAGCGATTCAAGTTTCGCGCAAAGGTCTCGACTCTTCGCTCGCCGGCACAGACTTCACAACCGACGATCTAAAAAGGCTGGAGCAGGCCGCCGTGATTCTCGCCAGTATGCCCTTCATGAACGAAGGCGCTCCACTGGACGACGCGCAACCCGTTTAACCGCCGAGACGCAGAGAAAAGCAAACCTGGCATTAGAGCGTTTTTTCTAAGAATTTCTCGGTGTTCTCTACGTCTCGGCGGTTAAAAGCTTTTCCGCGATTGCCTGCCCTGCACAATAGCCAGACGCCCATGCCCACTGAAAGTTGAAGCCGCCGAGCTGGCCCGTGACGTCCACGACTTCTCCGATCAGAAACAAGCCCGGAACCTTCCGGCTCTCCATCGTCTTTGCGGAGAGTTCGCTCGTGTCCACGCCTCCAGCCGTCACTTCCGCTTTGCCAAAGCCCTCGGTACCTTGAGGTGAAATCATCCATTGGTGGAGTTGTCGTTCCGCCTTGGCCAACGCCGCGTCCGAGACGCCCGTGAGCGGATGAACTTCGAGCCAGCGGTCCGCAAGCCGGCGAGGCATGACATCACGAAGAAGCGACTTCCAGTTGGCAGGGTCGCGGTTTCCCAGCGCGTGGTATTCGGAAACAAGTTCTCGCCCCGGTGCCAGATCGACCTGAACCGGGTCGCGGCCATTCCAATACGATGAAATTTGCAGGATCGCGGGACCGCTGATCCCTCGATGCGTGAACAGCATGTTTTCCCGAAACGTCTGCTTACTGCCCGTCACAGACGCCACAACTTCGACTGAGAGACCCGCTAGATCACTCCAGCGTTTACTGTCCGACTCGCTGAACACGAGCGGCACCAGCGCGGGGCGGGGTTCCTGAATCTTCAGTCCGAACTTCAGGGCCAGGTCATAGCCGAGCGAAGTCGCTCCCATCTTCGGGATCGAAAGACCTCCGGTTGCGATGACGAGGCAGGGAGCGTGAAAGGTGTGCGAATCTGTCCTAACAACGAAGGAAACAGTTCTCTGCACATCCCTTTGTAGGTCCCGAACCGCCGTGCTGGTCTTGATTTCAACCCCGGCTTCGCAACATTCCTGTTCCAGCATGCCAGTGATCTCTTGGGCCGACCGGTCACAGAACAACTGGCCAAGTTTTTTTTCGTGGTAGGGGATGTGGTGCTTCTCGACGAGCGCGATGAAATCCGCGGGCGTGTACCGAGCCAGGGCAGACTTTACAAAATGTGGGTTCGCCGAGAGGAAATTGTCCGGTCGAGTGTGCAGGTTGGTGAAATTGCAGCGTCCGCCGCCGGAAATCAGGATCTTTTTGCCGATTCGTTCCTGATGTTCCAGCAGGAGGACACGCTGTCCGTGCCGTCCTGCTTCGATGGCACACATCAGTCCGGCCGCTCCTGCTCCGAGGATGATCGCGTCGTATGGCTGATCCACGCGAAATCAGCTTATCAGGGGCGGGTAGCGCGGCTCTCGCACTAATGTAAGAATGGAGTCCGGCCTGGCATGCGCAACTTGATTGACATTTTCGCGCAGATCTTCCGCACCCTGTGGGCGCACAAACTGCGGTCGTTTCTGACTATGTTTGGCATCGCCTGGGGCATCGGATCACTGCTGCTGCTGGTCGGCCTGGGCGAAGGCTTCCGTTCGGGCAACAAACGCGAGATGGAGGAGTTTGGCAAGGACATCATGTTTATCTTCCCCGGCCGCGCGCCGGTGGTCGAAGGCAGCATGAACTCCGCCCGAAACTATCTTCTTACCTACCAGGACTATCTCGACATCCGTTCGGCGCCGTTCATCCGGAACGCATCTCCCGTTCTGACTCGCGATGACGTGCGCGCGGTCAGCGATTTCGCGAGCGCTGCCGGCCAGATTACTGGTATCGAACCACAATTCAACGAGATTCGTTTTCTTCCGCTCCTGCAGGGCCGGTGGATCAACAACCTCGACTGCGCGCAAAAGCGCAACGTGATCGTCCTCGGCGACGAAATGACGCGCAACCTGTTTACCGGCCGCCCCGCGCTGGGTGCGACCATCGTTCTCAATGGTGTCCGCTTCGAAGTGATCGGCACACTGAAGCGTGTGGGCCGGGGAGACAACAATTCCACAAACGCTCGCGGGTACATTCCCTACCAGGTAATGGCCGAATATTTTCCGCGTAAAGGCGAACAGGAAAAAGACGCGGTAAGTTTTATCAACTACCAGCCGCGAGTGCGCTCGGAGCACGCCGAGGCTTTCATGGAGGTGCGTAAAGTCGTCGCCCGCAATCACGGATTCGACTACCGCGACGACAACGCCTTCGAAGGCTGGGACACGATCAAGCAGTCGGAGATGGTCGGCGCCATCTTCGACGCGATGAGCGTATTTCTCGGCGGAGTCGGTGTTGTCACACTGGCGCTGGGCGCGATAGGCGTCGTCAACATCATGCTGGTCTCGGTCACCGAGCGTACGCGTGAAATCGGCCTCCGCAAAGCCCTGGGCGCGACCAATGGCAGCATTCTGTTCCAGTTTTTTCTCGAAGGAATTCTGCTGACCGTGCTCAGCGGAATGATTGGCATGGGCCTCTCGGCCGGCCTGATGGCAGCGTTGGGAACGATTCAGGGCCCGGGCGGATTCGATCCCCCCAAACTCGTGATGAAAACGGCGGTGCTGGCCATCTCATGCCTCGCTGTGGCGGGAGTTGTTGCGGGACTGTATCCCGCGCGCAAAGCGGCCATGTTGCAGCCGGTGGAAGCCTTGCGGCAGGAGTAGGGAATCAGGAATTCATATGACACGTGACATCCTTCGCGAAGCCTGGAACGCCATGAAGCACAACCGGCATCGCACTGCATTGACCATGCTGGGCATGGCGTGGGGTATCGCTACCGTCGTCTTGCTGCTCGCCTACGGCAACGGATTCGCGCAGGCCTGCGAAAATATTTTCGCCACCTTCGGCACCAAGACGATGATCCTTGTTCCGGGTCGCACCTCCATGCAGGCTGGCGGCGAAAAAGCCGGCGCCAAGCTCCGTTTCACCATGGAAGATGTCGACCTGCTGAGCGCGAACGTGCCGCAGATTACGCGCATGACCCCCGACGCGGGCAAAGACGCAAGCATTCAATACGACACCCGCACCTTCAATTTCAACGTGTCTGGCGCGTATCCATCCGTGAGTACCATCCGCGTGCTCGACATCGACCAGGGCCGTTTCTACAACCTCGAAGATCAGGTGCAGCGCGCGCGCGTCGCCGTAATTGGTTCAGAAGCCAAGGAGAAGCTCTTCTCCGGGCGCAACGCTCTCGGCGAACGCATCCGCATCGACGGATTGAGCTTCGAAGTGATCGGCGTCCTGAAGCCCAAGATGCAAGAAGGCGACAACGACATCAACCGCATCATCTACATTCCGTTCACCTCGATGGGCGATCTGACCGATACGCACTATCTGGGAGCCATCTGGATTACCTACGAAGTGAACGACTACCAGGGCCTGGAACGCGCGGTCCGAACGGTCATCGCCCAACAACACAAGTTCAATGCCAGTGATCGCCGGGCGCTTCTGGTGTTCAACCTGATGGAGCAGGTGCATCAGTTTCAGATCATCACCATGGGACTGAAAGTCCTGCTGGCTTTCATCGGCACGCTCACGCTGGGAATCGGCGGCGTCGGGTTAATGAACATCATGCTGGTCTCCGTAACGCAACGGACGCGCGAAATTGGAGTGGAGAAAGCGCTCGGCTCCCGCCGCCGCGACATCTTTCTGCAATTCCTCGCAGAAGCCCTCGCCATCAGCTTCTTCGGAGGATTGCTGGGGATTATCCTGGCCTACACGGTTTCCCTCTCTGTTGGACGCCTTACGCTCTACAGCGCGCTGGCAAAACATGCCGAGGGCGGCGATATCCGGCTGCTTATCGATCCCGTCACGCTGATCGTCGCCACCGTCATCCTCGGCGCGGTGGGCCTGGTGAGTGGCATGATTCCCGCGATCCGTGCCTCGCGACTCGATCCGATCGAAGCGCTGCGTCACGAGTAAGCGCGATGGGAGGGCCCGCCTTCAGCCGCGCCACAACGTTTTCATTTTGATCCGGCTTTAGCCGCGTCTTCTCCAACGCATCCCGCGCGACCCAATCTGTATCATTGACGCGCAAGCGCCTCTAGGCTACCTTGTTCCGGGGTCCAACTAAATCGATGCAGCGACGCGAAGCCATCAGGATTCTTATGGGGACGGCAGCCCTCCCGCTGCTCCCTCGCGATGTATTCGGCCTGCTCCAGCAGGTCCACAGCGAACTACCCGCAGCGCCTGCACTCAAGACACTCAACCCTCATCAGGACGCGACCGTCACCGCGCTCGCGGAATGGATCATTCCCCAGACGGACACACCGGGCGCGAAGGCCGTCCGCGTTAACGAGTTCATCGACTTGATTCTGACCGAGTGGCTCGACGCCGAAGACCGCGGCAAGTTTCTGGCGGGCCTGGCGAACGTGGACACGCAGTCCCGCGACCTGTTCGGCAAGGATTTTCTGGATTGTTCGGTAGCGCAGCAAAAACAGATGCTCACCGTGCTCGATGAAGAGCTGACCGAATTGCGTCAGGCCGATATCCACGCTTCGCGCCGTCGCCGGCGGGGGACATTGACCGCGGAAAATTCCTTCTTCCGCGCCATGAAGCAGTTGACGCTGGTGGGATATTTCACGTCGGAAGAAGGCGCCAAGCAGGCCCTTCATTACGAGGTCATACCGTCGCAGCATACGCAATGTGCCACGTTGCCTGAGGAAGAGGAGGCTGCGAAATAACTCATGCCGGTTAAAACGTACGACGCCATCGTGATCGGATCCGGCATTACCGGAGGCTGGGCAGCCAAAGAACTTACGGAAAACGGGCTGGAGACGCTGGTCCTCGAAGCGGGCCGCCCGATCGAACCCAACAAGGATTACGTCGAGCATGTTCCCGTCTGGCAGAAGAAGTTTCGCGAACTCGGCGACCGCAACCGTTTCAATCGCGAACAGCCCATCCAGCAGAAGTGCAACGCGCTCGATGAACTGAACAGCAAATTCTTCGTCAACGACAAGCAAAACCCGTACACCACCGACGAAAAGAAGCCGTTTCTGTGGATTCGCGGCCGCCAGGTCGGCGGACGTTCCATCATCTGGGGACGCCAGTCCTACCGCTGGAGCGATCTCGACTTTGAAGGTAACCTGCGAGATGGCATCGCGACCGACTGGCCGATTCGTTATGCAGACATCGCACCATGGTATGACCACGTCGAGGATTTCGCCGGCATCACTGGCCAGGCCGAGGGTCTGCCGCAACTGCCCGACGGAAAATTCCTGCCGCCGATGGAAATGACCTGCAGCGAACTGATCGTGAAAGACGCTGTCGCGAAACATTTCCCCGGCGAACGCCTCATGACGATCGGACGCGCCGCGGTGCTCACGCGTCCGCACCGTGGACGAGCCGCCTGCCACTATTGCGGTCCGTGCGATCACGGATGCATTACGAAGTCGTATTTCAGCAGCCTGAACTCGACTTTGCCCGCTGCCATTGCTACCGGCAAGCTGACACTGCGTCCGCACAGCGTTGTGCACAGCCTGATCTACGACTCCGCCAAAAGAAAAGTCACGGGCGTGCGCGTGATCGACGGCCAATCGAAAGCCGCGCTTGAATTCCACGCCCGCATCGTATTTCTCAACGCGTCGACGCTCGAATCCACGCGCATTCTCCTGAACTCATCGACGCCCGAATTCACCAACGGCCTGGCCAACTCCAGCGGCCAGCTTGGACACAACCTCATGGACCACACCATGGGCGGCGGAGCAACCGGACGCATACCCGGCAACGAAGACAAAATCGTCATGGGCCGGCGTCCCAACGGCATTTACGTGCCGCGGTTCCGCAACGTGAAAACCAAGCATCCGAACTTCCTGCGCGGATACGGCTTCCAAGGCGGCGGGTATCGCCAGGGTTGGGACCGCGGCGGCGATCTCGCGGGATTCGGCCCCGAATTCAAGCACATGCTGAGCCGTCCCGGTCCTTGGATGTTAGACTTCTACGGCTTCGGCGAATGTCTGCCCAACCCCGACAATTTTGTCGAGCTCGACAAAGAATTGAAAGACGAGTGGGGCATTCCGGCGCTCAAAATCCACTGCGCGTGGAGCGACAACGAACGCGCGCTGATCAAAGACATGTCGATCACCGCGGCCGAAATGCTTGCCGCAGCGGGCGCGAAAGAGATCACTCCCTTTACGGAAGACAATCCACCCGGCCTGACCATTCACGAAATGGGCACGGCGCGCATGGGCAATGATCCCAAGACGTCGGTGCTCAACGCCCACAATCAGGCGCACGACGCCAAGAATCTGTTCATGACCGACGGCGCGTGCATGGTGTCATCGTCCTGCGTGAATCCGTCGTTGACCTACATGGCTCTGACCGCGCGGGCCTGTGACTTTGCTGTATCGTCCATGAAAAAAGGAGAACTCTAGCCATGGATTTCCCGAACCGTAAATTGGATCGTCGTGCATTTATCGGGGGCCTGACCGCCGCCACCGTTCTCGCGCCACGTCTGACGTGGGCTGTCGAGTCCAATCGCATCGAGAAGATTGGCGTGCAGCTCTACACCGTGCGCGACAAGATGAAGGAAGACTTCTACGGCACGATCGCCAAAGTCGCGTCCATCGGCTACAAGGAGGTCGAGTTCGCCGGATACTTCGACCACACACCGAAGCAGGTCCGCGCCACCATCGACAAGAATGGACTGACCGCTCCTTCAGTCCACGTCGATTACAAAAGCCTGGCCGCCGACCGTTTTCCCAAAGTGATTGAAGACAGCAAAGTCATCGGCCACGAATACATCGTGATGCCCTGGATCGACGACGAAGTCCGCAAAGACCCGGACGGATGGAAGCGCTCGGCTGAAATCTTCAATCGCTGCGGTGAAGAGTGCAAAAAAGCCGGACTGCAATTTGCCTATCACAACCATCATTTCGAGTTCATTCAGGTCCACGGCAAATACGCGTACGACATCCTTCTGGAGGAAACCGATCCGAAGCTCGTCCAGATGGAGATGGATTTGTGCTGGATGACTGTCGCGCGTCAGGACCCACTAAAATATTTCGCGAAATACCCTGGGCGCTTTCCGATGGTCCACGTGAAGGATGTGAAGGTTGTGCCACCGGTCATCACACCCGGCCAGCCCGTTGAATTTGAAAAGGTCTTCCCGGAGATGACCTCAGTCGGCACCGGCTCAATCGACTGGAAAAAATATTTCACGCACTCCAAGGAAGCGGGTATCAAGCACTACTTCGTCGAGCAGGATTACCCGAAAGATGCCTTCGAGAACATTACGGCCAGCTACGGCTATCTGGAGAAGCTGCGCTGGTCGTAGAGTCCGAGGGGGGCCGAGGCCTTTGTCATCCGGCCACGGATTGCGTGGGGAATGCAGCTCGATCGACTGCTGTTCGCTGGGACAAGGCGGGTTTCTTTTTGTGCTCCTTGGTGAACCGCACTCGGATCACCCAATAAATCATCAACACCAGCGGCAGTAGCGCCGGCACCCACCAGATCTTGAGTCCGCGCAGGAACGCGGGAAATACTTTCTGCTGTCCAAGGAAGAAGGATCCGGACGCAATAAACAGCCCAAGGCACATACGCCAAAGATGCCGTACGATGCGCTGTGCGCCAAAAACACCGCCGCGTGCCAGCATCCGCAAGTCGCCTACGGCCGACAGCAGCGCAATGGTGCCCCAGATAAAGTACAACGGAGGAGGGTACCCCCCCTTTGTGCCAGTTGGGCTTTGCACGGCTTCAATCCCGAAGGTCATCATGACACCGCCGACTGTCAACGCCGCCAGTAGCGCGCCCCACTCGAAGAGTCCGGTCTGTCCTTCTTTGCGCCTGACAGTCGCCCATGCGGTAGACACCATGTAGAGCGTCATCAGACCGCCCATCAAATTGCCGATTTGGGATTTTATCGCCGCAAGGGAAGCCCCAGCTCCCGCCATTGTCAGCATCGCGATGACGAATACCTGTCCCGCTACCACGTGGCCGCGAGAACCTTTGCGGAACGTCATCGCTGCGGCGCCTGACAGCAGGCCTGTGATTCCTCCGCTGATGTGAAGTACCAATAAAGGTGAAATCATACTTCTCTCCTTTTTGTCACTCGCCGCATCCCACGGCAATTCAGATCGGTCCCTGGTTCCGGCGAATGCGGACGGCTGCGGCGAGGAATGCCGCGCTGATTGCCAGGCCGATCCAGAGACCTGGGCTCGCAAGGTATCGACCCACTGTTTGCAGGGTCAGCGGATGCATCATGACGCCGCCCGGCGCCGTGATGTCGCCCGCTCCCGCCGCGTCGCTGACAAGCGAATTCAGCAGGTTGGCAAAATGCCAGGTGTTGAGAGTCACCTTCTCGACGATGGAAATCACCAGCAGCGGCAAACTCGCCCACAGAAAAGGCGCGCGCCGCGCCCAGCTTGAGACCAGCAGCATCCAGCAATAAATGGGCGCGTAGTACAGCCCGTGAATGGCCAGCAGGTGATAGAACAGCATCAGCGACATCTGGAACCACGGCAGCTGTGACCACAACGTCGCCGGGCTAACACCACCGCCCATCAGGACAACCGAACTCATGAATAGCATGATCCACTGCGTAGCCAGCGTGATCGCGAACGTAACGATCGGAAGTACGAGGATTGGAATGCTCGCCTTCGAGAGCACGGTCATCAGATCGGAAACCGGCAGCGACTTCCAGAACAGGATGCTGCGATCGCGGCGTTCGCCGTACAACGCGTCGAGGCAGTAGAACACCGCCACGAAAAGGTAGGCCCCCATGATCAGCAGCGAAGCGAAGTGATACGGCTGCTCGACCAATTCGTGGCGTTGCATCGCATCGAGTGCAAACGCGCCCCGCATTTTTTGCGGGAAGTGAACCAGGCTCACCATAAAGCCCACCAGAAACACGGCGGCGACCGCCAACGGGGCGATGTAGATCGACCGGTTCTCCAACAATTCCCGGCGGACCGACCAGTACATGAGCTGAGTCGAAGAGATAACAGCGGGGGCGCTTACTCCGGACGCTGTGACTTGCGAGTCGCTGTGAGACTCAGGGGCGACATTCGATTGTGTATTGATCGTATTCAATGGGCCGCTCCTTGCACTTGCGCCTGGGCATGATTCCCGATCACGGCGACGAACAGGTCAGCGATGCCGGGGGTACGCACATCACCCAGCGCAGCGACTTGCTGACGGTCGCCCTCGTTACTCTTCAAGTTGTTGGTTTTCAAATCAAAGATCATGATGCTGCGGCCCAATGCCTGACGCTCGTTCATCGGCTTCAGAGCGCGTGCGGCGTTGGTCTGCCCGGGATGGACGGTCACTTCCAGAAAACGCGATTCCAACTCGTCCATGCTGCAATCGAAGACGATGCGGCCGCGGTCGATGAACATCACATCGGTGAGGACGTTCTGAATTTCTTCCACCTGATGCGTCGTCACCACGATAGTGCGATTGCGGTCGAAGTAGTCGTTCAGCAGAGAATCGTAGAACTGCTTGCGATACAGGATGTCGAGACCCAAGGTCGGTTCGTCGAGCACGAGCAGTCTCGCGTCAATCGCCATCACCAGCGCCAGGTGAAGTTGCGCCACCATGCCCTTCGATAGCTCCCGGACTTTTCGGTCGCGCCCAATCGTCGTCTTCGCAAGAAATCCTTCCGCCTTCGCGCGATCGAATCGCGGATGCACTCCGGCAACGTAGTCAAGCGCCTGCGCGACCCGTATCCAGCGCGGCAACACCGCGACATCGCTGATGAAACACACATCCCGCATCAGTTGATCGCGCTCGGTCCATGGATTGCGCCCCAGCACTTTCAGCTGTCCTTCATATGGGGTTAGGCCGATAATCGCATTGAGCGCTGTCGTCTTGCCGGCGCCGTTCGGCCCGATCAGTCCGAGGATGCGTCCTTCTTCCACCCGCAGATTCACGCCGTCCAGCGCGATGTTCGTGCCGTAGGCCTTGCGGAGACCACGTGCTTCAATGCATGTCATGGCTTCAGCTCTCCTCCTTGGTTGGATCGGCAGCGTGAGCCGGCGTGGCAGTCTTCGACTCAGCGGAATCGGACGGCGACCGGCCTGCGCCGTTCAGCAGCTCTTCCGCCTTCAGCCCGAGGCGCTGAATGGCCGCGTAAACCCTCGGCCATTCTTCCCCCAGAAATTTTTGCCGTTCGCCTTGCAGCAGTAAGTTGCGCGCGCCGGTGTTGATGAACATTCCCAGGCCCCGTCTGCTTTCGACCAGGCCTTCGTCCACCAGTTGTTGATAACCCTTCAGAACCGTGAGCGGATTGACCCGGTACTCTGCCGCGACCGTGCGCACGGAAGGCAGCGGATCGCCCTCCTTCAGCACGCCGTCGAGTATCATCGCGACCACGCGGTCGCGAAGCTGGCGGTAAATCGGTTGATTGTCGTTCCACTCACGGTCCATCCTGGTTTCCAGTCGTCCTTCTCGGAATTTCTTACGGTTACTTCGTGCCCGTGTTCGAACTTGCCCGCTTCAATTCGAAGTGCGCGTGGATGGGCTTGTCCCCCGGCATCATATAGGTCCAGTCCTCGGTGTGGTGGTTGGCGTCGCCGATTGTGAACACGGCGTGGTGCATGTGCCCATATTGCGTGCTTCCGGCGACGTCGAGAAAATCAAACTCCACCGTCTTGCCGTCCGCGGAAGTCCGGGCAGCCATGCGCGGCCGGTTTCCGGCGTCGCAGTAGTGGGTCAGAATCAGCCGATCGCCATCCAAATAGAGCATGGTTACGGGATGATCGTATTTCGTCGGATCGTCTGGTGTGTCCAGTTCTTTCATCTCATGGACCAGAGCGTTGCCCCGGGAAGTCACGCGCAATGTGACCTGACTGGGCTTGCCAGTCTCCATCTCAGGCATTGGCGGATTCACGGTGACAGTGGCGTCCCAAGTCCCCGCCAGAGTCTTCAGTTGATCAAAGGATTTCTTAGCGTCTGACTTTGGCGCATCGGATTGCGCCAACGCGATGGTTGAGAGCGACAGCAGAACAACGGGTAGAACAAATCGAAGGGATTTCATTTTTCATTCTCCTGGAACAGTTCTTGTTGGCTTTACATGAGCTCCCCGGCCAGGTAGCGATGCACTGTTATACTTAACTATAACACTATTGAAACTGTCAAGCATTTTCTTTGGAAATGTCACAGTGTTAGAACTATGTCGATGAAAGGAAAAGGTTTTGTCGTGGAATGGGTGAGACCGGGAAGTCTGTGGACTCCTTAAGGCCGGTGGTGCGTCATCCAGGGACGTCCCGAATCGTCGCTGGCGGAGGGTAGTCGGAAATAGTTGCTCAATTTTTCTCGAAGTTGCAGACGCGCCCGGAAGAGTCGTGCTTTCACGGCGCTCTCTTCCAATTGCAGGATGGCAGCGGTTTCCTTGATAGACAGACCCTCAATATCCCGGAGGATGAAGGTGACGCGCAGGGCGGGGAGCAGTCCCCCTAAGGCTTTGCGCAGAATGTCGTGCAGTTCCGCGCCACTGTAGAGTTGCTCCGGATTGGGAGACCAATCGACGACATCCAACGGCAGGTGATCGCCATTCTCATCTTCGTGTTCGAAGGGCACTTCCTGGTCATGTCGTCGTTTGCGTACCTTCATCAGGGATTCATTCAAGGCGATCCGGATGAGCCAGGTCGAGAACTTCGAGTTTCCATGAAATTGGTGGATCTTCTGATAAACCTTTAGAAAGGTTTCCTGCACCGCCTCTTGCGCGTCCTCCAGGTTGTGGGTGACCTGCTGGGCGATCCTTAACAGCTTGCAGTCATAGCGGCGCACGATCTCCTCAAAAGCCGTGATGTCGCCGGCCGCAGTGCCTTCGACCAGAGACAGGTCTGGGTCCTGGATGGGCGCGGTTTTTGGTTCGGTTAACTCATCGAGCACGGCGGACTCCATAAGTACCTCGCGTGGATCAGGGTATAAACTTGTACCCCATGCGGTGCACTGTCAGGAAATGAATCGGGCGTGCCGGATTCATTTCCAGTTTTTGGCGCAGCATGCAAACGTGGTTATCGACTGTGCGGGTGGAGGGATAGTCCTTGTATCCCCAGACCTCGTACAGCAACTCATGTCTCGAAATGACTTCTTTCGGACGCTGCGTGAAAAACCTCAGGAGCCGGAATTCCTGGGCCGTCAGCGTGATGGGCTTTTGAGAGCGGCTCACCTCCAGCGTCGAGAAGTCGACTTTCACCTCGCCAAACCGCATCATTGACTGGTTTTCCGGGTTCGCGTGGATGAGTGTTCTCCGAACCCGGTCCAACAGTTCGCGCCAGGTTATGGGTAAGAGCAGGACGCGGTCCATCGTAGATGAACTCTGGGGAATCGCGCCGACCCCGCGTTCGCGGTTCGCACGGGGCACGAGAGCGATCTCATAATCGTCTTCATGGAGAGGCTCAGGCTGCGGGCGTTGCGGTGCATATTCGTCGATGAAGGGCAACACCACATCGTGGAAAGCACCATCAATCGTTCCGCGCCAGTTGAAGGTACGTCGGCGATGGTCTCGCTGCGTTCTGTTCGGACACAAACCGACACTATTGTCTGCAAACGCCAGATTTTTCAGTGACATCGCTCCGCCTCAATTCTGATCTGCTGGTTTCGAGACTGCTTCCACTTCGATCTCTGACACTGGACTGACTTACACGCTCCCACCAACCGCGATCTCCGCGAACTGCGACCCTGGACAGCAGGCGGGTCCAAAAGGAGCCCTCATTCTAATCGTTTAGACGTATGCCTGGGCGTTATGGTGCGGGTTTTTGCTTTTTGTCCCTTCCCCGTGGCCCCTTCCCATGGTCCGGCCGTGCTCGTCCGGCACTGCTGCCTGCATGGTTTGCTCATCATTTACACGTATCTGATCCCGTTCGGGCCGCCAGGTCAATTGACGCCAACTTCTTTCCCTATAGTCTGTTCCTTTCCAGTTAAGTCGTTGATTCCGAAAAGGCTAACCTGAAACATATCCTTGAATGGAATGTTATGAAATCATGCTAGACTTCGTGCCGTCTGCGAGGACTTGATGGAAAAACTGCGGAATACTTCGGTCTTGCGCTTTGGGACCTACGAAGTGGATCCGCACGCCGGAGAGCTGCGCAAGTCCGGTGTCAGAATCAAGGTTCAGCAGCAGCCCCTCAAGCTCCTCGAAATCCTTCTGGAAAACCCCGGAGAAGTCGTCACCCGGGAAGACCTGCGCAGCCGCATCTGGCCGGAGGAGAGCTTTGGGGACTTCGACCAGGCGGTCAACGTCGCTATCGCGAAACTTCGAGGCGCCCTGGGCGATTCTGCGGATAACCCGCGCTACATCGAAACCATTCCCCGCCGCGGCTACCGTTTCATTGCCGAGGTTTCGGTTCTGCGGCGGGACAGCGGCAAGACTCAGATTGCCAAGCCAATCCCAACTGCAGAAGGAAGTAGCGATTCCGGCACGGCCATCTCTTCGCCCGTCGTAGTTCAGCCCTCTTCGAGTCGCCGGTTCTGGACCATCGTCAGCGTGGTCTCGGTGTTTTTGTTGGCCTTCCTGGTATTCGCGATCGTGCGCTGGCGTGAACGCGCATCGGCGAATGTTTCGTCTGCTAACGCGATTCGATCGCTGGCTGTCCTACCGCTGGAAAATCTATCCGGCGACGCGGAGGATTATTTCGCCGACGGCATGACCGACGAATTAATCACCGATCTCGCCCAGATCGGTGCGCTGCGTGTGATCTCGCGCACTTCGGTGATGCCTTACAAAGGTGTGCGGCGGCCCTTACCGGCGATCGCGCGCGAACTGAACGTGGACGCGATTGTGGAAGGCACAGTCACTCGTTCGGGCGATCAGGTCCGGATCACTGCGCAGCTGATCCAGGCGGCGAACGACAGGCATCTTTGGGCTGAGAGTTATCAGGGCGATGTCCGCAACACTCTGTCGCTGCAAAAACAGGTGGCCAGTGCCGTCGCGGACCAGATTCGAATTGAATTAACACCCAATGAACAGGCGGTGCTGAAAACCGCAAAGACAGTCGACCCGGAGGCCTACGAATATTATTTGAAAGGGCGCTTCTTCTTCAGCAAGAGGAACAGCAACGAAAAGGCGCGAGCGTATTTTCAGCAGGCGATCGAGAAGGATCCGAACTACGCTCCTCCCTACACCGGCCTCGCGGACATCGATCAGCTGGCCGACAACCCGAGTCTGTCCCGGCAAGCGTTGCAAAAGGCGCTGGATCTCGACAGCACCCTTCCGGAAGCCCACAACTCGCTAGCCCAGTTGCTGTTCCGGTTCGATCGGGACTGGGCCGGCGCGGAGAAAGAATTCAAGCGCGCTTTGGAGCTGAATCCCAGTTATGCGCCCGCGCACCATTGGTACTCGATGTACCTATCGTTCACGGGTAGGAAGTCTCAGGCACTTGCGGAAGCCGAGAAAGCCGAGGAGCTTGACCCGCTCTCTCCCGTGGTCGGCGCGAACCTCGCCAAAATTCTCGATGAAAATAGTGAGTACGAAAAGGCCCTCGATCGGGCGAAGCGAACGTTGGAACTCGATCCCAACTCCGCCGTCACCCATGCTGTGTTGGGACTGATGTACGACGACAAGAAGATGTACCCTCAAGCGATCTCCGAATACAAGATATCGCTGCAACTGGGCGGAGAAACATCGGAAATGAACGGCTATCTAGGGTACGTCTATGCCGTCACCGGAGACCGGGGAAATGCGGATAAAACGATTCGTGAACTCAAGCAGCTGTGGCCGCAACGCCCACGGGCAGCACTGGATTTGGCAATCATCTATTCCGGTCTGGGCCGCAAGGACGACGCGATGTACTGGCTGGGGAAGGCTGAAGAGAAAGACGTGGGGGACTTAGTTGGGATCGGGCAAAGCCCTCGCTTTGCGGTTCTCCGCAACGATCAGCGCTTTCGCGTGCTCGTGAAGCAGGTCGGGGCGCCGCAGTGACTAAGGAGAGATAGCCGCCTGATGGAGCAACCCATACCCGATCCCGCCTGGGAGTTTCAAACTTCTGTAGATTGCAACGCCTCCCGGCACTTCGTGTGGAGCTACTGGACTAACATCGCCAACTGGGATGATCCGCCCGCCACATTTCACTTGGATGGCCCATTCAGCGTCGGGTCCCGCCTGACGACCAGTTTGCCCGGTCAGACCTTGCAATCAGTGATCCGGGATCTTAAGACGGACCGCGAAGCGACGATCGAGATGCAGTTGCCCAATGCCATTCTTTCGTTTCATTGGATGTTTGAGAGTATTTCTGAGCACGGAACTCGAATGACTCAGCGGCTCTTGCTATCCGGCGAAAACGCCAAATCATTCGTTGCCCAGGCGAGCGTACTGGAACAAACCGCTCCCCAAGGGATGATAAAGCTCGCCGCGGCCATTGAGCGAGCTCACCACGCGACAAAAGAAGGATAAGAGCACGCTCCCGTTCAACAGTGTTTTCGTTCCTTGACATTTTTCGGGACCAGGCCGCCCTTGCTGGCAACCTCCAGCACGGATAATCTTGCTGGGAATCATTCGGTGCGGGCCTATGAAGCGCCATGTGCTGTTCTACGGGTTAATCGGTGGAGTCCTGATCGCGGCCCTCAAGTGGACTGAGTATCGCTTTCTGGTGGTCGAACATTCGATCGAAATCTACGGCGGACTGATCGCGGCCACCTTTGCCATTCTCGGCATCTGGCTCGGCCTCAAATTGACTGGAAGGCAGCAGACGATCGTCGTACAGGAAGTTCCCGCCTCTGTAGCACAGGGATCACCGTATCTCTCCGATGAGAAAACTGGCGAGAAGAGAGACGTCAAGAAGCGCGAGGACCTGGGCATCACGCCTCGCGAACTTGAAATCCTCGAACTCATTGCCCAGGGTATGAGCAATCGCGAGATCGCCGAGAAGCTCTACGTCAGCGAAAATACAGTCAAGACTCACTCCAGCCGGGTCTTCGACAAATTAGGAGCGCGCCGGCGAACCCAGGCCGTCCAACTGGGCAAGGAATTCGGACTGCTCTCCTGAACCGCCTCACCCTAACGAATGATTTTTCTCTCCAGAATGCAAAATCATCCGAAAGGATGACGACAAACTGCCCGTCCGACGCGGTACAGTGCCTGGCATGCAAGCATCTTGTTGTACAGGATGCCGTCGACCCGGCGGAAATCCGATCTTGGTCGTTCAGCACGCTTAATCGTCAATTGTTAGCCCCAGAGGAGACAACTATGAAAAAGACCATTCTGACCTTCGGACTGATATCCGGCGCCATTTCCTCGCTGATGATGATCGCCACCATTCCGTTTGCCCACGAGAATGGGTTCGACCACGGCCTAATCGTCGGCTATACGGCCATCGTTCTTTCATTTTTACTGGTGTACTTCGGCATTCGCTCTTACCGCGACAACGTCGGCAATGGCGAGATAACCTTCACGAAAGCATTTGCCCTCGGGATTTCGATAACCTTGATCTCGTGCGTCTTCTACGTTGCTACGTGGCAAATCCTGTACTTCCACTTTCTGCCCGGATTCATGGACAAGTGGAGCGCCCACGAGATCGGTAAACTACAGGCGTCAGGGGCGAGCGCGGCAGCCATTCAGGCGAAACTTCAGGAAATGCAAAGATACAAGGAGATTGAAGACAACCCATTCCTGAACGCGGCGATGACCTTCATTGAACCTTTTCCGATTGGGCTGGCGATCACGTTGATTTCGGCGCTGGTGCTGAAGAGAAAGGCGCAAGGGGCACAAACGTCTTTACCGGTGTCGGCATCTTCTTGATCCTGTTGGGGAAGTCCAAAAAGGGCGCATCCCCAACCTCCCCTTGACCCACCCCTCAGCCCGAGGGATAATTTTCGCCTTAGTCTTTAGTTTTTGGGCCGAAAAGCGGCATCCCCAGCCGGCTTCCCAGGAGTTCCACGTGAGCGAAGAAATCAAGCGCATTGGCGATTACGAGATTCTCTGCGAGTTGGGCGCGGGCGGAATGGGCCGGGTTTACAAGGTCCGCAACACCATTTCCGACCGCATCGAGGCCATGAAAATCCTGTTGCCCAACCTCGCCGGACGCCAGGAACTGGCCGCCCGCTTTCTCCGCGAAATCAAGTTGTTGGCCAGCCTGAACCATCCGAACATCGCCCAACTTCGCACCGCCTTCACCAACGACAACCAGCTGGTCATGATCATGGAGTACGTCGAAGGCGTTTCCATGGCCACCCATCTTTCGGGAGCGCCGATCGCAGTCGCCGACGCACTCAACTACATCGACCAGGTTCTCAACGCGCTGAGTTACGCGCATCAGCAGAATGTGATCCATCGCGACATCAAGCCGGGCAACATGATGTTGACTCCGCAAGGGCTCGTGAAGGTGATGGATTTCGGCATCGCCCGCTCCGATTCCGATCTCACGCTCACCATGGCTGGCACGAGCCTGGGCACCGTCAACTACATGTCGCCGGAGCAGGTAAAAGGCGAAGCGACCGATCCGCGTTCCGACCTTTATTCGGTTGGAGTCTGTCTGTACGAGATGGTGACTGGCAACAAGCCGTTCAACGCCGGCAGTGACTTTTCGATCATGACCGCGCATGTGAACGAAGCGCCACGGCCGCCTGTCGAACTGAAACCAGAAATTCCACCTGCGCTGAATCAGATCATTCTCATCGCGATCGCCAAGGATCCCGCGCGCCGTTTCCAGACTGCCACCGCATTTCGCAACGCGCTGAAAAATGTGCCCGGAGTTTCTCCCGCGGTGGAAGCGGCCGTAGCAGCGGCGCCGACCGCCTCGATGAACAGCTTTGCGACTCCAGCAACCTCGGCCAGCCAGATTGCGAGTTTTGCTGCCGCGCATCCGGTCACGCAGGCGACGGTGATTCCGAATATCCCGCTGCCGCCTCCGCTGCCTCAACCCAATCAGCGCGGGCTCTACATGACTCTCGGCGCGCTGATCGTGCTGGCGGGACTGGTGCTCGCTGGGATTTATCTCCCAAAGCGTGGCAAGGCGGACGATCAGGCCCAGAAGACCGCGCCGGCGCCGGTTGTGCCGGCGCCCGCCCCGCCCGCGGTCGAGAATCCCTTTCCCGATACCGCTCCCGTGGCTCCTGTTGTACTCGCCAAGGGCGGCAACAAGATACACTCCGAAAAAGACGACGAAGCCGCCGCGGCCGCCAAGCAACTTGAAGAGATTCGCGACGAAATCGACCATCTCGCGGCCCGCGCAGCCTCCATCAACAGTAGCCTTGATCGCCTGAAGCAACAGCAGGCGTCCGCTGGTTATGGCCTCCGCGGCGACATGGCCGAGCACGAGGAGAGCATGAAGATCAATCTCTCTCGCGCGCAGGACGCCGCCGAACACGGAGACAACGCCAAAGCGAAAAAGTATTACGACCGTACTACCATCGACATCGAAGCGCTGGAGAAGTTTCTCGGCCGCTGACGGGGCTGAAGCCCGACTCGTTAGGAATGGCTTGCGCGGCGCTCAAGCGCCGCTCTTGCACGGCAGTGTCAGCATCTGCCCATTTTTCCGTACTCTCTGAAGCCGCACTCACTTTGTGACACTTACGGCTCGGCTGAAGCCGAGGCCCTTCAAACACAGAGTCCAAAGCAAATTTTTCCGCCGTCCGCAAACGGCGGGTATACTCTCTGCGACCAAAAAAAGCATTCACGGGAGGACAGACAACAGATGACCGGGGAATCCACGCGCAGAGACTTCCTCAAGATATCCGCGGCAGCACTGGCCGCCACGTCGACGGTCGCCAAAGTTGCGCACGCCGCATCCAGTCCGGCAGCCCCCGCTGGCAAACTGGAAGTCTGGGTTACCAATGCCACCAGCCGATGCACGCGCGCCGAAGCGATTGCGTGGAAGCCTCGGTCCGGCGCCCCGGCAGACGCGGTAATCACTCTGGACCCTGCCAAGAAATTCCAGACGATACTCGGCTTCGGCGGCGCCTTCACCGACGCCACCTGCTACATGTTCAACCAGCTCTCTTCGTCGGAGCGCGAGAAACTGTTTCATGAAATGTTTCACCCCTCCGAGTTGGGACTCAACGTCTGCCGCGTTTGTATGGGGTCGAGCGATTACTCCGCCAGCGTCTACAGCTATGACGACGGCGAGGTAGACCCGTTGTTGCAGCGGTTCTCCATTGCACATGACCGCGACTACATCCTGCCGATTCTGCGCGAAGCTCGCAAAGTGAATCCTGAACTGTTCCTGTTTGGGTCGCCCTGGAGCCCTCCGGGTTGGATGAAAGCCAACGGATCAATGTTTGGTGGATCCATGCGCCGCCGTTACATTCCCAACTACGCGCAATACTTCATCAAATTTCTGCAGGCGTACGCTGCCGAGGGAGTGCCCATGCAGGCCGTCACTCCGCAGAATGAAGTGGACACCGATCAGGACGGGCGAATGCCCGCCTGCCTTTTCCCGCAGGAATATGAAATCGAATTCGTACAGAATCTGGGGCCACTACTGGAGAAAAATGGCCTGAACACGAAAATCTGGATCCTCGACCACAACTACAATCTCTGGGGGCGCGCCGTCTGTGAACTCGACAATCCATTCGTGAAAAAGTACGCCAACGCCGTCGCGTGGCACGGATACTACGGACGCGCCGACCAGATCAGCAAGGCGCACGAATATCATCCGGAAGCCTCCATGCACTGGACCGAAGGCGGCCCTGACTACACCCAGCCCGACTATCTGACCGACTGGGCGAAGTGGTCCGGAACGTTCTCGGACGTACTGCGCAACTGGTGCGAGTCGATTACCGCCTGGAATCTCGCGCTCGACGAACAGGGACGTCCGAACATTGGACCGTTTTCGTGCGGCGGAGTCGTTACCATCAACTCGCAAAGCAAAGAGATCACGCGTAGTGGCCAGTACTGGGCGTTCGCGCACTTTGCGCGTTTTATCAAGCGCGGCGCGAAACGATTCGATTCGCAAAGCTCAAGTCTTGACGTCAACCACATTGCCGCAGAAGGCGCGGACGGACGTCACGTTCTTGTCCTGACTAATCCCAAGACCGCGCGAACCGTAAGCGTGCAGATGGGGGACAACGCTGCCGAAGTTCGGTTGGACGAAAACTCCGTAACCACGCTGTTGTGGGGATAAATCAAATCCAAACCATGAAGATTAAGGACTAGAATATCGCCGGAGGAAAAACATGCGCAGGTTTGATCTTTGTGTCGGTCTGATTTTCTTATTCGTAACCGTCGTTTCGCAGGCTCAATCGGGAGACTGGCAGCAGCTCTTCAACGGGAAAGACCTTACCGGCTGGAAACACGTCGGCCCCGGCAGCCACTACGTAGAAGACGGACTGATCGCGAGCAAGGGCGGTATGGGCCTGCTCTACTGGACCGGCGGTAAATTGAGCAACTGCACCATCCACGTGGTCTACAAAATGCGCGACCACAACGACAATTCCGGAGTCTTCATTCGCATTCCATTGGAGCCGCGTGAGGAATGGATGCCCGTGCACTACGGATATGAGGTGCAGATCGACAACGAGCCCGAGAAATCCAACGAAGACGACTACCACATCACCGGCACGCTCTACTCGCTGACCAAGCCGCTAGCCAAGCCCTTCAAGCCCGGTCCTGAATGGAACACCATGGACATCACACTCGACGGTCCGCACACGATTGTCGTCCTCAATGGCGTGAAGGTGACCGACTACACGGAAGGCGACCCGGTCCCCCCGCGCAAATTCGACTTTGAGCCGCACCTTGGCCCGCGGCCGCTGGAAGGCTACATCGGCCTGCAGAATCACAGCGAGAGCGATGTGGTCTACTTCAAGGAAGTCTCGGTCAAGAAACTGAAAAAGTAGCAGCCTGACAAATTACCCAGGAGGCTTCATGAGCGATAAGAAAGACACTGTCTCCCGCCGAAGATTTCTCGGACTCACGGCCGCCGCTGCTGGTGCAACGCTTGCGGCCAAGACCATCCTGCTGGAACCCGAACCGCTCTTTGCCCTCGACCGTGCTGTGTCGGCCAGCGATCGCGTTCGGTTTGGAATGATCGGCATCGGCATGCAAGGCTCAGGACTGCTAACGCAAGCCATCGAACTGCCCGGCATCGAATGTGTAAAAGCCTGCGACCTCTACGACGGCCGCCACACTCTGGCCCGCGAAATCACCGGCAAATCCGATCTGCCTGTGACCCGCCGCTACCACGAACTGCTGGAAGACAAAAGCATCGACTGCATAGTCGCCGCCGTCCCCGACCACTGGCATAAACAGATTGTGGTCGACGCCGTCTCAGCCGGAAAAGATATTTACTGCGAAAAGCCCATGTCGCACGTCGCCGCCGAAGGCGTAGATATGGCCGATGCCGCCAAGAAGAACAACCGCATTGTCCAGATCGGTTCGCAGCGTGTCAGTTCGCTGGTCTGCAAGAAGGCCAAAGAAATCGTGGACAAAGGTATGCTCGGTGACCTGATGATGGTCGAAGGATGGCTCGGCCGCAACGATCCGACTGGCGCGTGGGAATATCCTCCGCCCATGGACCTGTCACCGCAAACGCTCGACTGGGATACCTGGCAGGGAACCGTTCCCAAGCGCGAGTTCAATCCCGAAGTTTTTGCGCGCTGGCGCTGCTGGAAAGAATACGGAACGGGCGTGGCCGGCGACCTGCTAGTCCATCTCGTGAGCGGCATGATGTTCGTCCTCAACTGGAACGAGCCGCCGAAACGAGCGATGGCCATGGGCGGCATCCTGCGCTGGAAAGACGGACGCAACATGCCCGACGTCCACGCGAGTCTCTATCAATACGGCGACATTCCCGTCTACATGCGCCTGAACCTCGGCACCGAAATGCCCGAGACCTACCGGTTCCAGGGATCGAAAGGGATTCTGGAGATGAGCGAGTTCGGACTGAGCTTCACTCCGCAGCCCGGAATCGATACCAGTCCCAGCTACTATGCCAACGGTTTTCCGCATGCCATGCGCGAAGCGTATGAGAAAAAATGGCGCGAGGAAAATACGCCTCCACTGGGCAAGGAGCCGATGCCCGAGACCATCACCTATCACGGCCCCGACTTCGACGACATGAAACCGCATCTCTGGAATTTCTTCCAGGCGGTGAAATCGCGGAAGCCAGTCGTGGAAGACGCCGTCTTTGGACATCACGCCGCTCTGGCCTGTCATATGGCCAACGAGTCGTACTTCCGGCAGCAAGCCGTGGTTTGGGACGCGGCCAGCCGGACAATCAAGAGCAGCTAGCGACGCCCTGGGCCGGCTTGTCCGAGCCGGCCCTTTTACTCTTCTCATGGATTGCGAAGGACCTACTCCTATGTGCAGCAGCCCGAAACGTCGGAAACCAATCGGCGTTCTGATAGTCTCCACTCTCCTGTCGATCATTCTGTCCGCGGCTTTATTGGCAGAGAATCCGCCGAAGACGTACCCGGAAGAAGGCAAAGTCATCGGAACCGGCCTCAACCAGCTGGAGCGCACGCGCACCTACAAGGTTGCGACTGAGACGAAGACTTACGAACTGGACTGTGGCAAACACCCAGCCCCGTTCTCCCGTACGCCCGGAGAATGTGGAGGAGACAAAAAGCTACAGATCGGCGATGTAGTTCATTTCCGCATCGAAAAAGGGAAGGCTTGTATTCCAGTCCCCGCGACAGTTGAATCCTCGGGCGAGCAGCGATTGCGCATCCTCCGCGAAGAACTAAAACCGGCCGCAGCGAAAGCAGACTCGAAACCCGGAGCCGAAAAGCAATAGTTAAGGAGAAACGGAATGCGCTCGATCGCTGCCGCAATGATTCTGATCCTCGCGCCGTTAGTCTTAGCGGGCACGGCCCTCGCCAAGAAAGAACCCAAGGGTTATCCCGAGGAAGGCAAGATCATCGCAACCGCCGTCAATGAAGTCCCGTTTACGACCTATCAGCAAACCGGCGGACCCAATAGCGCGACCATTCCCGTCCGTAGCATACGGCGAAGCCGCACCTACACCGTGCAGACGTCCACGAAAACCTACGAGCTCGACTGTGGCAAGCACCCAGCCCTGTTCTCACACACGCCCGGCGAGTGCGGAGGCGACAAGAAACTGCAACTTGGCGATGCGATCCATTTCCGTCTCGAAAAAGGCTGGGCGTATATCCCTGTCACCGAGTCGAACGGCGGAGCCGTCGAGCAGAAACTGCGCGTTCTGAATGAAGAACTGAAACAGAAGACAGAGCCCGCCCGACCGGCTCCCACGAGCCCTCCAGTAAAGACCGACGAAAAACCGCCGTCACAACACTGAGATTGATCGATAGCCCGGCGATCCAGACCTGGTCAAAACAGCTCAGATTCCGGGAATCCGGTTCGCCTATTCTTTGCGCAGGCCGCCTCCCGCAGTCAGGAGAATCGCGGTCAAAAGGGCTGCTGTTCTTTTTCAGCCCAAATGACAGGAGTTGCGCATGTCCGAAAGAAACGGAAACAGATCCCGGTTTCACCGGTTGCGAAAACAGAAAATCGCACGCCGTGAACGTAACGAAATATTGCTGAAACCCCAGGTCACCTCCCATGTAACCGGAACGGCCTCAAAGAACGCAAAGCAGAAACCTGCCGTGGCCTGATTCGCCTGTTTTGATTCAGGCCCGACACTGTGCGCGCGATGTCACTTCGATTTTGGCTGCCACAGCCCCAACACTGCACCCGCCGGGTCCTGGATGAAGCTAAGCCATCCCATACCCATCACTTCCGTGACGTCTTTCATAACCTCGGCGCCTAAAGACTTCGCTTTCTTCGTGGCGGCGCGAATGTCATCGACCTGTGCATAAGCGAGCCATCCGGACGGGCCCCCAGTGACTTGTTTCATGATTCCGCCTCCGGTGCCTTCTCCAACCTTGATCATCGTGTAAGTGCCGGCCGGAACAGCGGGGTTAGGAACATCTTCCAGCTCCCAGTCAAACAGCTTGGAATAAAACGCCCTTGCCTTCTCCGGATCAGGCGTGTTCAGTTCGACATGAACGAACGGATTTCCCACGGTTTTCTCCTCTATTTATTTATTCGGTTTCTTCAATGACTGGCATTGAGATGAGGGACTCCGGCCGCGGAGTTGGACTCCGCTGGAATTATGCCAATATTCGTTGAACACTTCAGGCGCGGGGTTGCGAGTGAAATGGCGTTTTTCGCGAATTTACATCTTCAGGGGTGTGTTTTCGGATTAACGGCGAGGTAGTCGGCGACGAAATCGGCGACCTTCGCTTTTAGCGGTTCAATCATCAGGTCCATCCGGTTCGCAACAGTTAATCCCATCGCCTTCGCGCTCCACGTTTGAGCCGGGAAGGAGTCGAGGTCTTGGCGCCGCGCCAGATGTACTTCTTGTAGGAGAGACACTTCGACATCGTACAAGTAGGCTCCCTGCGGATGTTTGAGCGTGTCCACTATGATCGCCAAATTTGCAGACCCATTAGCAGGGTTGGGTTCGCTGTGAATGGGTATACCTGCTTCGTGCAATTGTTTTTCGACTGCCTTTTGAATCTGGACAGTCGAAAGACCTCCCGCCTCAACGTCTTTTCCGACCGGTTGAACGTAGAGATACACGCCATCGAGTCCGCGCAAGGATTCTCTCGGGCGTGTCTGTGACTGCAGGATCGATGTGAACAGCAGAAGTGCGGTGAAAGTTCCGAGAAGTTTTGTGCTCATTCTCCTGTTCTCCTATGTCCAAGCGGGCTCAATGCAGGGGCAAACCGATCGAGTGGGAAGCCCGTATTCATGAGTGCAGAACCTTGGATTTTAATGTAGCTGACCTAATCAGGCGTTTCCACTCAGAACCACAGAATTGGTTTTTGAGCAGTCCAAGTAGCTAGTTGCAAGTATGGGAACCAGCACGAGACGAAAACATGGGAGAGATGGTAGCGCTAACGGGAATCGAACCCGTGTTTGAAGATTGAGAATCTTCCGTCCTAACCCCTAGACGATAGCGCCACGGCTACGACAGTCAGCGATTATAACAAAGCTGGGCGGGGTTATTCTTTTCGTCTGTTGAGCACGTGGGAAGGCAGCGTCGAAGTCCAATCGCGTCTGCAATTTACAGAAATATCTCGGCCTGTCCTTTTCGCCCTTGACAACTCTCGAGCCAAAGATCAAAATCTCTCAATGGCGAACAAAAAGCGAAACTAAAACGCCTCGCACAGACCGTTCCGTGCTGTGTGCTCTCTGAAATTCTGAGGAATTGTATGTCTGCTTCTCCGGTGTTTTCATCGGCGGCCGTTGGCCGCCCTTTTATTTTTCCTGGACTTTCGAGTCTTGGACGTTCGAGCCCTGGGCGTTCGAGTGCCGCTCTGTTAGCGAAACTCGGCGCGCTGCCAAAACTATCTGCCTCGTTGACATCTGCTTCGCACCTGCATGTGCGTCCTGCGCCAGAAATGGTTTCGAGCGGGATTCACGAACTCGATGCGCTCACCGGCGGCTTCCCGCGCGGATCGCTAACGGAAATCTGCGGGACTGCTTCCTCTGGCAGAACCAGCATTCTGCTCGCCACGCTGGCTCAAGCCACCCGTCGCGGAGAAGTGTGCGCGCTGGTGGATGCGAGCGATGCGCTGCATCCGGCATCAGCCGCGGCTGCGGGAATCTGTCTGGAACGTTTGCTGTGGATCCGCTGCCGGAAAGCAGTTCCCAGTTCCCGGTGCTCAGTTCCCAGTTTGCGGAGTAAACACAATTTTGAAAAATCGAATCGTCCGGAATCCCAGAGTCACAGTTCGTACTGGGAATCTCCACTCGAGCAGGTGCTCAAGGTCACGGATCTGCTTCTGCAAAGTAATGGGTTCGGAATGATTGTCCTTGATCTTTCGGATATTCCCGTTCGCGGTGCACGCCGGATTCCGCTCGCGTCATGGTTCCGCTTTCGCCGCGCCATCGAACACACTCCGACCGTGCTGCTCATTCTCGAACAGCAGCCAATTGCCGGGAGCTGTTCGTCGGTGCTGATCAAGGTTGCAGGGAAGAAGCTCTCATCTCTTAGCTCTCAGCTCTCAGCCAATCGACTTGGACATACGGAGTTGCTGGATGAATTCGAAATCACCGCGGAATTGTTACGTTCGCACCTTGATCGCAAGCAAACGCAATCGGTAACAAATTTCCCTACAAGAGCTGCTTGGGCAAGTTAAGACG
The DNA here is from genome assembly GCA_035569025.1 of Terriglobales bacterium. Classification (GTDB taxonomy): domain Bacteria; phylum Acidobacteriota; class Terriglobia; order Terriglobales; family Acidobacteriaceae; genus Acidiflorens. The sequence goes on along the minus strand of DATMNN010000039.1, from coordinate 36,301 downwards.
CAAGTTTTTTGTTACCTGAGACTGAGAGCCGAGAAATTGTCTCATTAATGGTTTACAGGGCAAGGAGCCAGCCCCCAGGGGCTAAAGCCCGTGTTCTTATTGGCCGGTTATCGGCACGGCTGAAGCCGTGCCCTCCCAAAACCATTTATAAGACCAGGGCTGAGAGCTGAGAGCTGACCCTGGGACCTGACACCTGAGACCTGCTTTTATGTTTGCCTGCCTCTTCATCCCGGACTTTCCGGCCGAAGCCATCATTCGCTTCGAACCGGAGCTGCGCGGCCAGCCCGTTGTTGTTCTTGCCGGACGGCCTCCACTGGAAAAAGTCGTCGCACTGAACGACAAAGCCCGTCAACTGGGCGTGGAAGCGGGGGCCACGAAAGCGCAGTTGGAAGCGTGGGAGAACCTCGTGTTGCGCATGCGCTCCGACTTGCAAGAGACGTCTGCACACGCCGCACTGCTCGATGGTGCGCAGTCGTTTTCACCGGAGGTGGAAGAAACAGCAGCGGACACCGTGTTGCTGAATCTTGCAGGACTGGAGCCACTATTCGGCGCGCTCCCCAAGATCGCCCATGAACTGGCGCATCGCTGTTCGCGCATGGGACTGGAAGCGAATGTCGCCGTGGCTGCCAATCCTGATGCCGCTGTACTCGCCGCTCACGGTTTCTCCGGCGTGATGCTGATTCCGCAAGGCCGCGAAGCGGAACGCCTGGGCGAGTTGCCGGTGGATGTGTTGATGGGAAGTTTTTCTTCCGACGCGAAAGAAGCGGCGCGCTGGCTCGAAACATTTGATCGCTGGGGCGTCCGCAACCTGCGCGCGCTGTCGGCGCTGCCTGAAGTTCCCGTCGCCGAGCGGCTTGGGCAACAAGGCATTCGCCTGTTGAAACTGGCGCGGGGCGAGGCTTCCCGCAATCTGCGATTGTTTGAATCCGTGCCGGTATTTCAGGAAGAAATTGAACTCGAACATCCCATTGTGTTGCTGGAGCCGCTGGCGTTTTTGTTGAACCGCATGCTGGATCAATTGTGCGCGCGCCTCTCCGCGCGGGCTTTGGCGGTGCAAAAACTTGAATTGAAATTGGGGTTAGTACAGAAAGCCGAAGATTGCGATCCCGATCAGACCTCAACTTTTACACGCACGTTTTTTACGCGCGCTTTGCAATTACCTGTTCCCATGCTGGATGCGAAAGTGTTTCTTAAATTGTTGCAACTCGATCTGCAATCGCATCCGCCGGGCGCGCCGATTCTGAGGATTCATCTCACTGCCATGCCCGCTCGTCCGCGCTCCACACAGAGCGGCTTATTCCTTCCGATATTTCCCGAGCCGGAAAAGCTGGAGTTGACGCTGGCACGCATCGCCGGAATCGTCGGACAGGGAAGAGTGGGCGCTGTCGAATTGCTCGATACCCATCGCGAAGACGCATTTCAGATGCAGCCTTTCATTCCCATCCCACTCGAATCCGAAACATCGAACAAGAAAAAGAGAGACAGGCCCGTGCAGGAAAACGACAGCGTCATCCGAGCCGAAGAAAACGCCCGGGAAAGCGCGCAGGAAAAAATGAGTGCGGTAATTGCCCTGCGCCTGTTCCGCCCACCGTTGCGCGCAATCGCAAATGTAAAAGACGGCAAGCCCGTGCGCCTCAAGTGTCTGCAGCATCCAGAACTTGCCGGAGAAATCGTCTGGACCGCCGGTCCCTGGCGCTCTTCAGGCGACTGGTCCGAGCAAGAAGGATGGTCCCGCGAAGAATGGGACATCGCTCTGCCCGCCGAAAGCGAAATCATCCTCTACCGTCTGGTCGAAGACAAACTCAGCCGCAACTGGTGGCTGGAAGGAATGTATGACTAGGCAGTTCTCAGTTCTCAGTAAAACCGAACTGAGAACCGAGTACTGAGAACCGAGATCTGTTTTTGTACATCGACCTCCATTCCCGTTCCGCCTTCAGCTTCCTCGAAGGATCGTCCAATCCCGAGGCGCTCGTGGAAGCCTGTGCTCGATTTGGCATGCCAGCCATGGCACTGCTCGATCGCGACGGAGTCTACGGTTCGCCGCGATTTCACATTGCCGCGAAGAAAGCAAAGATCAAAGCGCACATCGGCGCGGAGGTGACATGCCATGGCGAATTCCGACTCCCCCTGCTCGTCAGTTCCCGCGCTGGATATCAGAATCTCTGTCGACTGATTACACAAATGAAGTTGCGCGTTGGACGAAAAGAAGGCGCATTCGCTGAGCAGCAAGATCTCGCCGAATACGCCGAGGGACTGGTCTGTCTAACCGGCGGCGACGAAGGGCCATTGGCGGCAGCGCTGAAGAAAGGCGGCCCACAGGCTGCGCTCCAAAATGTACAGCAGATGACACAAATCTTCGGACGCCAAAACGTCTACGTCGAACTCCAGCGTCATTTCCATCGCGACGAAGAGCACCGCAATCGCGTCGCGGTCGAAATTGCACGCACTCTGAATCTGCCTCTGTTGGCCACAAACGGCGTGAACTACGCCATCCCGCGAGACCGTGAACTGGCCGATGCCTTTACCGCGCTCCACCATCATCGCACGCTGGCCACCGCTGGATGCCTGCTCGCGCGCAATTCCGAACGCTACCTCAAGTCGTCCGCCGAAATGCAGGCTCTCTTCGCCGATCTTCCGGAAGCAATCACGAATACTCGAGAACTTTCTGCACGCCTTGAGTTCACGCTCAATAACCTGGGATATGAATTCCCGTGCTACCCCGTCCCCGATGGCGAAACCATGATGTCATTTCTTCGCGAGCGTGCTCGCGAAGGATTTCAAACTCGCTACGGCCGAGCCAACTCCGATATCAAGGTTCGTGCCCGTCGCCAGATCGAGCGCGAACTCGCGTTGATGGAACATCTTCATCTCGAAGGTTACTTCCTGATTGTCTGGGACCTGGTTCGTTTCTGCCGCAAGGAAAATATTCTGGTGCAAGGACGCGGATCGGCCGCCAACAGCGCCGTCTGCTATTCGCTCGGCATAACAGCCGTCGATCCCATCAGCATGGACTTGCTATTCGAGCGTTTTCTCTCCGAAGAGCGCGGCGAATGGCCCGACATCGATCTCGATCTCCCCAGTGGTGACGAGCGTGAGCGCGTCATCCAATATCTCTACCAGCGTTACGGACAACGTGGCGCCGCCATGACTGCCAACGTCATCACCTATCGGAACCGCATGGCCGCCCGGGAAATGGGTAAAGTTATGGGCTTTGATGAAGACACTCTGAAGCGAATTTCTGCAGCCGTCGCAACCTGGGAATTTCGCGACGAACACGATGCCCTCGACCGCCGCCTGCTTGATGCAGGCCTCGATCTCAAGCACCCGCGCATTCGAAAGTATTTCGAATTGTGCCTCGCCGTGCAGGGTTTGCCGCGGCATCTGGGTCAACACTCAGGCGGCATGGTCATCTGCCAGGGCCGTCTCGATTCCGTCGTCCCGCTCGAACCGGCCTCTATGCCCAATCGCGTAGTTGTGCAGTGGGACAAAGAAGACTGCGCGGACCTCGGTATCGTCAAAGTCGACCTGCTCGGACTTGGCATGATGGCCGTTCTAAAAGATTCCATTGAACTGATCCGCGATCACTGCAAAGAGGAAGTTGATCTCGCGCACCTGCCATCCAATGATCCTGAGGTGTATTCAACTTTGCAAAAAGCCGACACAGTCGGCATGTTTCAGGTAGAGAGCCGCGCGCAGATGTCGTGTTTGCCGCGACTGAAGCCGCAAAAGTTTTACGACATCGTGGTACAGGTCGCGATCATCCGGCCCGGTCCGATTGTAGGAAACATGGTGAACCCATTCCTGAAACGCCGTCAGGGCAGGGAAGCAGTCACCTACCCACACCCGTCGCTCGAAAATGTACTGAGCCGCACGCTCGGCGTCCCGCTTTTTCAGGAGCAGTTGCTGCGCATGGCCATGATTACCGCCAACTTCACCGGAGGCGAAGCCGAAGAATTGCGTCGCGCCATGGGCTTCAAACGTTCTGAAATTCGCATGAAGGCGATCGAAGAAAAACTTCGTGCCGGTATGACACAAAACGGAATCCACGGCGAGACGCAGGAACAGATCATCCAGTCCATCACGTCATTTGCGCTCTACGGATTCCCCGAATCGCACGCTGCCAGCTTTGCCCTGATCGCCTACGCCAGCGCTTACCTGAAATGTCACTACCTCGCCGCGTTCACCGCTGCCTTGCTGAACAATCAGCCCATGGGTTTTTATCATCCCGCGACCATCGTGAAAGACGCCCAGCGCCACGGACTCAAGATGTTGCCGATGGATGTAACGAAGTCTGATTGGAAGTGCACGTTGGAGCAGTCAGCAATTGGTACTCAGCATGCAGTAAGGCTGGGGCTTAAATATTCGCGCGGATTGCGCGAGCCGGCGGGGCAGGCGCTCGTACGCGAACGCAGTTTGAGGCCCTTCGCCTCGATCCATGATTTGGCCCACCGTGTCCCTGAACTGCGTAAAGATGAATTGAATACACTGGCAGAAATCGGTGCGCTCAATTCAGTGGCCAGTGGGCAGTGGTCGGTGGGCAGATCAAAACTAACCACTGACCACCAACCACAAACCACTGACCACCAACCACAAACCACTGGGTCTTTCCATCGTCGCGACGCTCTCTGGCAGGTCGAACGCGCCGTCCGCTGGTCAGGGCCTCTGCTCGACGAGCTTCCGGAATCTGACGGACAATCTCCGCTGCAAATCATGAATTACGAAGAGCGCCTGGTCGCGGACTTCAACGGTACGGGCCTTACAATTGGCCCGCATCCCATGCAATACCGCCGCGCCGAAATGAAAAAACTCGGCATTTATCGTGCATCCGATCTCCCGCACGTTTCCAACGGCCGCCGTCTGCGCATCGGGGGATGCGTCATCGCACGTCAGCGCCCCGGTACAGCGAAGGGCATGATGTTCATGAGTCTGGAAGATGAGACTGGAATTGCGAACGCCATCTTCGCGCCTGATCTGTTGCAGAAGAATCGCGTTCTCCTGATCTCAGAAAGATTTCTGATGGTAGAGGGAATCCTGCAGAACCAGGACAACGTGATTCACATCAAGGCTGAGAAAGTTGCGCCGTTGCGCATCACGCAGGCTGAAACCGTATCGCACGACTTCCACTAAGGCTCCGCAACAAGGGCGCGTTAATTTGACGAAGGCTTCTTCGCGTTATGCCGCACCGAGCGGCCTTCCGCCAAACTGTAGAGTTCTTCGGCGAGATTCTTGGCGTGATCGCCAATGCGTTCCAGCGCCTGCGCCGTCAGCAGGATGTCGAAATGTTTCGCCCCGTCGGTTGGTCCGCTGTCCGCCAGATGCCGCTGGAAAAGTGCATGACAAATCCGGTCTACTTCGGGATCAGTCTGGAGCACGGTTCGAGCATAGCTCACCTCGCGCTTCTCAAATCCTTCATGCACCTGCTCCAGCATCCCGTGCAGCAGCGAAGCCATTTCAATCAACTGTCTCGCATCTTGTGCCGGCAACTTTTCGCGCCGCGATTGCAATTGCATCACAGCGCTGTAGGAAAGATCGCCGATACGCTCTAGATCGGTAATAAATTTCAGGCACGCCAGCAGTTGCCGCGCCTTGGCTTCGTCCACGCGCGTAATTGCGTCGGGCAGATGCTCGTCAATCTTGCGTTCGATCTGATCGAGTTCCTTCTCGCATTCTTTAATGGCGAGAAAGGCCATGCGGGAATTGTCGACGAGAAAATCGCGCACGTTGAAAACAGAATCGCGAGCGATGCCGCAAGCCCGCAGCACCATCGCCGAAAGTTCGTCGCCGGCGATGTCAGTTGTTTCCGAGCGCTTCGAACGCGCCACGGGTCGGTAACTCTTCGAGGTCCGCTTCGCTCGTGCCGCAGATGTCCCTGTTCGCGCCATGAAAACTCGCATCAACTCTCTGCAAACTCAAATGAACGCACACGAGTATAGGATCTAAATGTGAAAAGACTGTGAATCGCGGTACTGCTTAGCGTCGCCGCTCACTCTCATGCAGGATCACTGCAAATGACCGTCCGCCAACAGTGAACCCCTGGCTGATGCGTCCACTTACCCCGACTTTCGTTCCGCTCGAGGGTACCCCATTGCCCGCGCTGTAGACCCAGATCGTTCCGGTGCCGTCGTCAATTTCGAAAACTCCGCTACCCATCGCCCCGAAAGAATTGGAAACGCGGCCACCCACGCTGATGTCCCGATTCGCATAGCGCGCCGGATCGCGGTTGATGTCCCTGATCGACACTCGCGGTGGGCACCCCGCCAGTAACAAGGTCATGGTCACCAGCGCGGCCGCGGTCGTTGCCTTCTTATAAGCGTTCAAGGGAACATCTCCTGACCATCAACCCACTTCACAGGATACGATGCCATCGACGTTACCGGTGTTGTAAACGTTTTAGGCGCGTGGTTGCGAGGTTACTTTTTGCCGGTTGCTGCGGCTTTCGCTTCAGCTCGCTGCGCATCCGCCGCCCGTCCCAGTCCACGGTAGGCTTGTGCCAGCAACCGAAAGGCCGCGGCGTTCGTGGTATCGCCTTTCGTCAACGCCTCAAGATCCGGTAACGCTCCGGCAAAATCGGAGAGTTGAATTTGCGCTTCTGCAAGCCCGAGCCGCGCCTCGACGTTATTCGAATCAACCAACGAGGCCGCCTCAAACTGATCCTGCGCGTTCTTCGCGTCCTTCAGTTGCAGGTAAACGCGGCCCAGTAGTAATCGCGCCGGCATTTGGCTCGGAACCATTTTCAGGCTGGCTTCGAGCGCGTCGCGAGCACCAGCGAAGTCGCCGGTTTTTTCCAGCGCCTGCCCCAGTTCGAAAGCCGCCGTTGAATCTTCCGGACGCACTTCCTGCGCTTTCTTCAGATGAACCGCCGCTTTTGCGAAATCGCCCGCCGCCAGTTCGTTCTCCCCCAGCTGGCGCAGCGTGGTTGGCGATGTGGGATCAAGTTCCAGCGCCTTCTCTAGAAAACCGCGAGCGTCCGTGGAACGATTGTCGTCGGACGCGAGCATGCTTCGATGGAGAAGGTTCTGCACTTCAATTTTGTCTTTCGGATCGGGCAGCGGAGTTGCACTCTTTGCCGAGTCGTCCACTCCTGCCCTGGCTTTCCATTTCGCCAGCTCGGCCTGCATCCCTTTGGCTTGCTCACTGTCCGCCGAATACAGGTTCTTCAATTCGCCGGGATCGGCCTTCAGGTCGTAGAGCTCAGGCCGCGGCGCGTCAATCAATTTCACGCCGCCAGCTCGCAGAGCCTTCAGTGGAGCCCAGCCGAAGCGCAAAGGATAATCCGTTTCCGCCAGCAGGTCGTGACTGGCCGTCTGTTTCTCAATCAACGGGATCATCGACTCGCCACTCAATTCCGGCGGCGCGGAAATATTGGTGAGTGAAAGAATGGTCGGAAGGATGTCGGTGGTGCGCACCTGAGCATCAACCACCATGCCGCGTTGATCTGCGCCCGTCACTTTCATTTTAAGAATCATCGGTACATGGAGCGTGGAGTCGTAAAGGAAGAGGCCATGCGTCTCCTCGCCATGCTCGCCGAGCCCTTCACCGTGATCGCCCACTACAACGATGATGGCGTTCGAATATGCGCCCGTTTTTTTCAGGTAAGCAATAAAGTTCGCGAGCGCCGAGTCCGCGTAAGCAATTTCGCCGTCGTAAGGATTCTTGTATTTCTCGGAATAAGGCGGGGGCGGCTCGTACGGATCATGCGGATCGAACAGATGCACCCAGACAAACCGCGGTCCCGTGCGATGTTTGTCGAGCCAGCTCTGGGCATGCTGTACGACGTCCATGCCGCGACGTTCGACGCGCCCGAAGCGCTCTTTGTTGTCGGTTTTGGCGGGAAAGTTGTCGTAGAAATCAAAGCCGCGGTCGAGACCGGGAGCCAGCGTGCTGCTATCGAGAATCACCGCACCAATAAACGCCGCAGTCTGGTATCCCTTTTTCTTGAGCAGCTCGGCCCATGTCGTGTGCTGCGGAGCGAGCGGAACGCCAAAATCTGTTACACCGTGTGCACTCGGCAAGAGTCCGGTTAGAATCGAAGTGTGCGAAGTGTTGGTGATCGGGCTGTGCGTGAAGGCATGCTCAAAGCGAATGCCGTCCGCCGCCAGACCGTCGAGCGCCGGCGTTTCGATCTGCTTGTACCCGTAGCACCCGACATGGTCGGCGCGTAGGGTGTCGATCGTCACCAGGAACACATCCGGACTCGCCGATCGCACAGCCGCTGCCTGTCCCCAAGCGGAAGTAAGCAGCGCCAGAGTCAAGAATCCAAGGGCCAATCGCCTCATGAACGTCAGCCTATCACAGTCTTTCCCTCGCTAAAGAAGCGGTCCAGCCCATCTTCCGTGAGATAATGAAGCTCTCCGATGCCGCTTTCTTTCCGGCGAATTCTTGTCGTTCTGGTCGCACTCTGCGGGCCTGGAGCGTTCGCGCAAACGCCCGGAAAACTTGCCCCTAACGTCGTTCTGATCACGATCGATACCCTGCGTGCCGACCACCTCGGTTGTTTCGGCTACCAGCAGATCAAGACTCCTAACATCGACGGACTCGCTGTCGACGGTACGCTATTCACGCGCGCGTTCACGACTGTCCCTGTCACACTTCCGTCGCACGCCGCGATGCTCACCGGCGCCTACCCTATGTTGAGCGGCATGCATGATTTCAGTGGCAACAAGCTCAGTCCGCAACAGCCCACCCTGGCGACAGTACTCAAACAGTCGGGATACGCCACTGGAGCTGTGATCGCGGCGGCCGTGCTCGACTCGAGATTTGGCCTGAATCAGGGATTCGACTTCTACTACGACCATTTCGACTTCAATCGTCTTGACGAAGCGAATCTTGAAGAGACGGAACGCCCCGGCAATCAGGTTGCCGATCAGGCTCTCGACTGGCTGGCGAAGAATTCGCAGAAGAAGTTTTTTCTCTGGATGCACCTATACGATCCCCATTTTCCATATCGCCCACCTGAGCCTTACGCCAGCGAGTATGCAAGCCATCCGTATGACGGAGAGATCGCATTCGCCGACGAGCAGGTTGGACGTCTTCTGCGCTTCCTGAAAGATAAAGGGCTCTACCAGAACACGATCATTGTGCTGAGCGGAGATCACGGCGAAAGCCTCGGAGAGCATGGCGAAAAAACGCACGGCTTCTTCATCTACAACGCCACCATGCATGTGCCGCTGATCATTCACCTGCCCGGAAAAGCTGCGGCGAAGGTGGCGGCCCCAGTCTCGCTGGTGGACTTGATGCCCACTATTCTGGCAGCCATTGGCGCGGCCGTCCCTTCACAAGTGCAGGGACGAAGCCTCCTTCCTGTAATTCGGGACGAGGGTTCTGAGCGCGAGCGCACTGTATACGGCGAGACCTTTCTCCCGCGCCTTCACTTCAACTGGAGCGAGCTGCGTGGAGCTGAGAATACGAAGTACCACTTCATCGATGCGCCGCGTCCTGAACTGTACGACCTCGCAAAGGATCCCGGAGAATTGCACAACCTGTTCGCAGACAAGAAAGCCGTGGCCGATGAAATGCGGACCCAACTGAAGGGACTGATCCGTGAGAACAGCGCCGGTAAGGAACTGGCCGACAAGGCGGGACTCGATCCCGCGCTCATGGAGCGGTTGAAAGCTCTGGGATATGCGGGATTTTCGGGCGGCGGCAATGTCACGGCAACGAACAATGATCTGCCCGATCCCAAAGATCGCATCGTCACCTACGAACTTGTCTCCGACGCGATGGCCGATAGCCAGCACGGCCGCTTTTCCGACTCGATCGAAAAACTCAAAGCCGTTCTCAAGACCGAGCCGCAGTCCGCGCCGGCTCACTACCTGCAGGGCCTCAACTTTTATCGCAGCAAGATGTACCCCGAGGCTGTGGCCGAATTAAAGAAGACAGTCGAACTGAGCCCCGACTATTCCCTGGCCGTTTTCAATCTCGGTATGGCTCAGGCTCACGCCGGGCAAATTGATTCGGCAATCGTGACATTGCAACGCGCGTTGCAACTCGATGCCACGAACTTCGAAGCTGCCTACAATCTTGGAGTCGCCTTCATTCAGAAACGGGATTTGCCTGCGGCCGCCGATGCGTTTCAAAAATCGATTGCAGTCAATCCCGAATTGGCGCGAACTCATCGCGCGCTGGGGGAAACGCTTCTCTATATGGACAAACTTGATGAGGCAATCGTCGAGTTGCGCCGCGCAGTAGAGTTAGCGCCCCAGGAACCGAGTGTCCACGAATCGTTGGCCAAAGCGCTCGCGGCCAAGGGACTCACCGCCGAAGCAGAACAGGAAATGCGCCGCGCTCAACCGGCGCCACAATAGATACATGCGGCAACGCAATCCCCCAATTCGTCGCCTGTTGGTTTGGCTGCAAGCGAGTCTGGTGCTGACCACCATCGCTGCCGGCGGTCAACCGCCCAGAAAGCCCGTCCCGCAGGGGAAGTCACAGCCTGGAACCAACGTTATTCTGATCACCATCGACACACTGCGTGCCGACCACGTAGGTTGTTACGGAGCGCAATCCGTGAAGACCCCGACCCTCGACGGGCTCGCGCTCGATGGCGTGGTTTTCGAACACGCGATTTCGCAAGTTCCGCTCACCTGGCCGTCGCACGCAGTGATCCTGACCGGCACCTATCCTTTTCAAAATGGAGTGCAGGATTTCACTGGCCAGCCGTTGGCACCGCAATTCCGTTCTGTCGCGCAGGCCTTCCAGCGAGCCGGCTATGCGACCGGGGCGGTAGTGAGCGCGTTCGTTCTCGACCGCAGCTGGGGATTGGGGCGCGGCTTTGATTTCTACGATGACGCCTTCTCCGCGGAGACCTTTCAGAAAAAAGACATCGGCCTGGTAGACCGACGCGCCGAAGAAAGCGTCACCCACGCGCTCGAGTGGTTAAAGAAAACTCCAAAACGACCCTTCTTCCTATGGTTGCATCTTTACGACCCGCACAACCCCTACGATCCGCCCGAGCCCTATCGCACCGAATACAAGGGACATCTTTATGACGGTGAAATCGCCTATGCTGATCATGAATTGGGCAGACTGATCGCGTGGCTCAAGCAGTCTAACCTCTACAACTCGTCGGTGATCGTAGCCACCAGTGACCATGGGGAGTCTCTCGGCGAGCACGGCGAAGACGAGCACGGATTCTTCGTGTACAACGCGACGGTTCGCGTTCCGATGATCGTGAAACCGCCCGCGGGCAGTGGCATTCCGGGTGGACGGCGTGTTGAACCTGTGGAGACCGCGGCGGTCGCGTCCACTCTGTTGGATCTTGCTCATGTGAAAGATGTGGTTGAAAAGCAGTTTCAGTCGAAGCCTCTGTTTGGCGTCGACGCTGGAGTCCGCGACGCCGCGTACAGCGAGACTTTTTATCCATTCAGCTCATTTGGATGGAGTCCGCTGCATGCGCTGGAGAGCGATCGATTCCACTTCATCGACGCCCCCCAACCCGAGCTATATGACCTAGACGCCGATCCCAGAGAGACAAAAAACATCGCCACCCTCCAACCTGCCACGGTCGCCGTGATGAAAGAAAAGCTGCAACAGCGCCTGGCGCGCAATTCGTTCCCTAACAAGCCAGCAAACGCCGGAAGTCTGAGTCCCGATGCGCAGGAAAAACTGCAATCGCTCGGCTATTTCGGATTTCGCGCCGCTGTCTCTCCCGACCAACTGAAGGCAGGCCTCGCCGATCCCAAGGACAAGCTCTGGGAGTTCAACGCCATCCTGAAAGCGCAAGACGCATTTCAACGCGACGACGCGGCACAAGCTGAGAGTCTTTTGGCAGAAGTTCAGGGGCGGGACCCCAAGATTTACGTAATTCCTTTTCTACTTGGCGAGTCCGCCCTAAGGCGGCAGGACTGGGCGAAGGCAGCGGAGCAGCTTCAGCGTTGCCTTGAATTGAATCCAAATTTTGACAATGCCATGACCGGCCTGGCACGAGCGCTCGCGAAACTTGGCCGCGCGGACGACGCCGGGAAATGGCTCGATAAAGCTGTGCAAAGCAATCCGCAGAATTACCGGGCGTGGTATCAGAAAGGTTTGCTCGTGGTCGCGAACGATCCCGCCAGCGCGCAGTCGGCTTACGAGAAAGCGCTGAAGGTCCAGCCGAACTTTCCACCAGGTCAGCGCGATCTCGGGATGCTTTTCTTCCAGCAAAAAAACTATGCTGCCGCGGCCGTGCATCTGGAGAGAACGATCGCGCTGGGATTGGAAGATGCCCACCTGCATAACTTCCTGGGGATCTGCTACGTCCATACGAATCGAACTTCGAAGGCGATAAACGAGTACCGGCGCGCTCTGAAACTGGATCCCACCCTGGCTGAGGCTCACCTTAACTTTGCGTACGCGTACCAACTGCTGCGCCAACCCAAAAACGCGCAACAGGAATACAAGGCCGCCTGCCAGCTCGACCGGCAATTCTGCAGGTTTGTGCCTGCGGAGTAATTACGGCTCAGTGGCCCGTCGCGCTTTAGTGAGTGCCAGTTGAGCGAAGGCGCGCCGCTTTTGTCCGTTCGTTCTCCGCATCCGTCTCCTGCCCGAGTTGCGTAAACGCGTCCGCGAGAAATGCATGTGGTTCCGGCGAGTTGGGTTGTAGGAGAGCAGCCTTAGTGAGATAGGGCAGCGCGCCAGCCGGATCCCCCGTAAGAGTCAGAGCGCGTCCCACGAGCAAATGCGCCCCATAATGATTCGGACGCCCCTCAATAACCTTCTTGTATTCTCGAATCGCATCCGGCAGGCGATCGAGCCGCGCATACGTTGTTGCCAGCGAGAAGCGAGCCTCGGCCCAGTCAGGGATGCGGGCCAGAACTGCTTCATATTCCGCCGCCGCACCCGCGAAGTCGTCGGTCTCAAAGAGCGCCGATCCTAGTTGATAGCGGGGCACGGTCAGATCCGGACGCATCTCCACCGCCTTGCGCAACACTGGGATCGCCTTCCCGTAATTTTTCAGCGACGTGAGCGCCGTGCCAAGTTGGAGATAGGCGATCGGCAGGTTCGGTTCCAGCGCAATCACTTGTTCTAGCAGGGGTACCGCTTCCTGAAAGTGCCCTTCCTCTTTGAGCATCTCAGCTGCGTGAAGCAGGTTCACAACCCGAACCTTGTCTTTGGGATCGGCGCCCGTTTCCTTGATTCCGGGCATCGGCGCAGACGCCGTGTCGGATGCAACGTAACCCAGTGCGCTCAGTTTTTCCTGAAGACCAGGATCGACGTTCGCTTTCGGGGCTTCCTTGGATGTGCTCGTCCGGGCGCGGAACGCGTCTAGTTGTCCGGCCAATGTCGTCGCGACCGCATTCGATGTCGCGGAAAGATTACGCGATGATTGCGGGTCAATCGACTGATCGTAGAGTTCCGGACGTGGTGCCTCGACAAATAGATACTTGCCCGAGCGCAATGCGCGCAGCGTGCTCCACCCAAACGTCCGATGCGGATAGTCGCTCTCGGAATACGCCGGACGATCCGCAATCGGCTGCTGCTTGTTGGCTCCGCTCGTGGCGATGGGCGCTTTCGTGAGCGCGAGCAAAGATTGTCCCTGAACTTCGGCAGGTACGGGCACGCCAACACCCTGTAAGATCGTCGGCAATACGTCGACGAGTTCGACGCGGTTCTCGATCCGTTTTCCCGCCGTCTTCTCCGCCGGCAGTTTGAACAGCAGCGGCACATGGATCGTCTCATCGTAAAGAAAAATCCCATGCGTCTCCTCGCCATGTTCGCCGAGCGCTTCGCCGTGGTCGGCCATCACCGCGATCAGAGAGTTTTCGAAAAGTCCATGGGCGCGCAGTTGACTCAGAAACTTGCCCACAACTGAATCCGCGTACGCAATCTCTCCGTCATAGGGCGCAGAAGCGTAGCGCGTCTTATAAGGCTCGGGAGGATCGTAGGGATCGTGCGCATCGTAAAGATGCACCCACACAAAGAACGGCCCACGAGGATGCTGCGCGATCCAAGCCAGTGCACGCGCGACCACCTCGCCGCCACGGCGCTCGATCGATTGATACCGGCTTTCTCCCGGATGGCGGCGCCGAAAGCCGCCGTCGAAAGTATCAAATCCCCGGTCAAAGCCGGGCGCCGAACGTGCAGCGGGATCAAGCACGAGAGATCCAATAAATGCCGCAGTCTGATATCCGCGGGCCTTGAGAATAGGCGGAGCGTAGGGCACGTCCTCAGCAAGCGGTACTCCGAAATCATTCACCTGATGAAACTGCGGATACGTGCCCGTGAGAATCGTTGCATGAGACGCAGTGGTCACGGGAACCTGGGCGTACGCGTGCGTGAAAACGACAGACTGTCTGGACAGCGCGTCGAGATTCGGCGTTAGGCCGCGCTTCGACCCGAGAAAGCCCATGCGATCGGCGCGCGTGGTGTCGAGCGTAATCAGGATGACATTAGACGGCGGGAGTTTAGCTGTGCCAGAGAGAGCGGTCTCCACTAGCCACAGAACGCACATACAGCGCGTGAAAAACCGAATCAGGAACAACATAGGGGGTAAGAAAAGTCTATCATCGGCAGGTGGGGCGCTCGTCCCTGATTCGGAGACCTTACTCACTTCGAAGGCGGCGGCGTTCCTTGCAGGCGCTTCAGCAGCGTGCGCGCTTGCGGCGAAAATGGCGTATCGGGGAAGGCTTTGAGATAGGCCTCAAGCTGGCTGATCGCTTCATGGGTGCGCTTCTGTTGCAGGTAGAGATTCACCAGTTGCAGATAAGCCTGCGACATCCTGGAATCAAGTCGCAAAGCGTTGAGCAGACTCTTCTCCGCAAGTTCGGAACGCTGTGTTCGCGAATAAAGCGATCCTTGAAGAAAGTATCCAAATGCCGAATCCGGACGCCGTTGCAATCCTTCCCCAATCTCGCGTTCGGCGTCGTCGTAGCGTTGGGTCAGCAGCAGCAGATTGGCGAGATTGAAGTAAGCCTGCGCGTCGTTCTGATTCGATTTCAGTGCGGCTTCGAACTCCCGCTGCGCCCCTTCAAAGTTCTGCCGACTCAAATAAGCGGATCCCAGGTTGTTGTGAGCCGGATAAAAGTCCGGAGAAAAACTGAGCGCGTTCTCGTAATGCTTAATCGCTTCGTCGGTCTTTCCATGATGCTCCGCGTCCACTCCCTTTTCGAATTCCTTGACCGTCTTCTTCGGAAATTTCCGATAGTAATCGGTGGGATCAATCAGGAACGGGTTACTTCCTTCGAGTCGGCCCGGCAATGCATCTTTCTTGCCCTCGGAGCGTGGCGTAAGCGTGAGTTCCACGAAGTTTACGGGCGAGGTTGCTGGGTTCACATCTGTCGTCTGGCTGACCGGTTCGTAAGCAGGGTCCTCGATTGCGACGCGGTATTGATTGGGAATGAGACTGTAGAAACCGAAGCGGCCCCGGTCATCGGTGTACACACTCGCGATGGGTGCTCCGCGCATTTCCAGTTCAACCAGTACCGGGTGAACTGGGAAGTCGCCTTTCTCCATGCGAATAGAACCAACAATTTTGCCCAATAGGTTTTGCTGCGCGTCGACCGTGGTTGTCTCTATGAGACACGCAAGAAGGGTGGAACAGAACAAAAGGTGGGAGCGCGTCTTCATGGCTGTACCGCACCCAAAACAGTGTAAGGAAAAAGGGCTTGTTCCTGATTAACAGGAACAAGCCCTTGAATCAAGTCAGGTTTCGGTTAGAAGCTGACCTTTAAGCCGAGTTGCATGTTGCGCGCATTCAGCGTGCCAGCAGCCTGACCAAAGTTCGTGGTAGTTTCGAAAGCGCCGGTGAGAGCGTTGGTGTGGAAGTACGTGTTGTTCGCCCCACCGCCCGCAGTCGCCAGAATAAAGTTGGTGCGATTGAAAATGTTAAAGGCATTCGCATCGAACTTCACGTTGACCCTCTCGGTAATCTTGAAGGTCTTGGAGAGAGTCATGTCAGCCGTCCAGTAGCCGGGGCCGACGAACGTGTTGCGACCCAGGTTGCCTGAACAGCCAAGGCACGGCGATGAGATTGTCAAACCCGGTGAAGTGGTTGTGTAGGTGGTCGTCGTACCGACCTGCTGAATTCCCCAGCCGTTCGCCCAAGCGTCGTGACTAACGCCACTCACTCTCGGAACGGACGAATCTGGCCGGTCGTTGCGGCCACGGTCCAGGTTAAAATCGCCACCGATGTTAACGCACAGGCCCGCATCAATCCCGCTTTGTGAACAGTCGCCTTTCAACACGCGACGACCGGCGGTATAAGGTTCCCAGTGGGCGCCGCTCTGGAAGGCCCAGATGCCGTTGAGCGACCATCCGCCGGCAATGACGCCGGCAATGCCCTTCATGTTTTGCCCAGGTAGCTGCCAGACATAGTTGAGAACCAGCCGGTGCCGGATGTCGTAGATCGAGTTGCCTCGATCCAACCCGGGCAGCGTCTGGTCAGTAGTGAACCCCTCCCCAGCCGCGGAGCCGTTGGCTGTCGTCGCGCCGCTGTGCCAGGTTGATCCGTTGTCAATCGAGTGGCTGTAGGTGTAGTCAGCGTTGAAGAGCAACCCGTGGCTCATCTGGCGCTTAACCGAAGCCTGCAAGGAGCTGTAGCTGGAGTTGACCACGTTCTCCCAGGTACGCAGCCGTCCGAAGTTCGCGTTCGGGCGCGATCCCAATCCATGCAGCGTTCTGCCGAAGTTATCGACCACCGTCGTACCTGCCGGTAGAAGAGCCCCCGGCTCCCGGTTGATGTCTTCTGCGCGAAAAAGCTTGTGACCAGTTGTGCCAACGTAGCGGGCTTCCACTACTGTTTTGGGTAAGATTTCGCGCTGCACGCTGAAGTAGTAGTTGTAGACGTAAGGATCCTTGATGCCTCCCGGCAAAATGATTCCGGTAAGCACCGCAAAGTTCGGGTTATTCGAGTCCCAGCCGATAATGTTGCCGGCGTTCTGGGCCTGTCCTACCGGGCCCTGATTGGGATTCGTTCCAGGGTTGGAGGTGTAGTTGACGGGGGTGGTGGGGTCCTGATTGCAGACGCCTCCTCCGCAGGTGCTCGGTCCCCAGACAATATCCTGACCCGCTTGCCCAACTCCACCCGCGATTCCGTTAAACGAATAGTAGGGCGGGTCCCAGCGTGAGTTCGAAAGAGGGTTGTAAAGCGTGCCCTCGTAGGCCACGCCGAAGCCGCCACGCACCGACGTCTTGCCGTCGCCAAACACATCCCAGGCAAAACCGATACGTGGTCCAAAGTTGTTGTGATCGCCCGCGCCCAGATTTGAGGACGGAGCAAAGCCACCGGCAGGACCCGTCCCATGAGTGTTGAGTCCACAACCGTCGACCACCTGTGCGAGGGCAGCATTGACGCACGTGGCGGGATTGCTGGTGTTATACAAACGGTTAATAATGCCACTGCTGGGACCCACGATGAAGTCGTTCGGTGTGCTGTCACCCAGGATAAACGTAGTGGCCACATTGCCGGCGTCGTGGTGACGCTGATAGAGGTCGTAACGCATACCCAGGTTCAACGTCAGCCGCTTCGTAACCTTCCAATCATCCTGGAAGAAAGCGCCCATTTCGAGATTGCGCCAGTGCCGGAAGTTGCTGCTCAGTTGGGAGGTTGGCGCTTGGTTGTACGAAGACGATGGGCACGGAGCTTTGCAAATCCCAGGATCCACGCCGGCTGCCTGATAGTACGGTGCGTCTGCTGCAAAGAACACCTGGTCGTAAAAATAGTACGACGGACGCGCCACGTTGAATTCGCTGTTCTCGATGTTGCGCCGGAAGTCCACGCCGACTTTCATATTGTGGTTTCCGTGGCTGATCGAGACCAGGTCCGAGTAGGTGTAAATGTTCTCTTTGAAACTCTGCGGGTAGCCGTTGTAGGAGCCAAATCCTGCCGACTTATCGGTAAAGGCTGCCTGCGGCACTCCGCCATGGTTCGTCTTGATGACTGTGTTGTTCTGTAAGTAACCGGCGCGGAACTCGTTCAGGATCGTCGGGCTGAAGGTGTGCACGAAGCTCAGCGAGCCTTGCGGGAAATTATTTCGCAGCGGGTTACCGAATCCGCGAGTGCAGGACACGTTGCAGGGACCGAACGAATCCGTCTGCCGGTTGTAGTTGTAGTTGACGAAGAAGCGGTTGCTCGCATTCCAGTTGTAATCTACGCGCAACGAAGCCTCGTTGCCGTTAAACAAGTTCCCGAGACTTTGGAGCTGCGTCTTGAAGGTCGCAACGCTGTTTTCCTTGATCCCGATCGAACGGCTTGTTAACGCACCGGCTTGGACGCCCGGGATATTACTGCACCCGGCATTTGTCATATCGGTCTGATCCTGCGCCGTAACACCAAAGATGTTGATCAGCTTCTGGTGCTGCAACGTTGTGAAAGTTCCGAAGCCATTGTCCAGACATAGCGCGCCGGAATAATTTGGCGCAATCCCTTGTGTGAGGTCGAGGCCGAAGTAGCAATCCGCGCTGAAAGCTGCGCCGCATTTGGCCGAAGCGATGTCCGTACCTGTGTTCGCCGGAGCGAAATCATGGTAGAGCAGCGCCGCAGTTGAGTTCGTTACCTGGCCGTCCACACCCAAGCCGGCGTTGGCATTGGCATCAGCTTGGATGACAGCATCGCGGAACGCGGTCGTTTCCTGCGTGTCGTTGATCGGCGCGGCGGTTGCCTTATAGCGGTTGCCCTGCAGCGAGAGGAAGAAGAACAGTTTGTCCTTCATGATCGGGCCGCCCAACGTGACGCCGAACTGGTTGAAACGCACCGGCGGTTTCTTCACGCCCGACTGGTTCAGGAAGAACAGGTTCGCATCCAGAGCGTCGTTTCGGAGGTATTCCCAGGCGCTGCCGTGCCATGAGTTCGTGCCCGACTTCGTTACGAGGTTTACCGAACCACCGGCGCTGTTGCCGTACTGCGCCGACATGTTCAGCTGCAACTGCTGGAATTCTTCGACCGTGTCCTGAATCGGAACGTTAACCGCTCCGCCGCTCAGTCCCTTGTTGGACACGCCATTCACGAGGAATCCGTTGAAGTCTTCGCGCAATCCGTTGACGACCGTCTGGTGGCCGTTTTCAAAATCAACTCCCGCGACGTTGACCGCGCCCGCGCTGAGCTGCATCAGGTCGAACACGTTGCGGCCGTTCAAGGGCAGATTGTTGATCTGCGTCGAGCTGACCGTGGAGGCCAGTTTGGAATCTTCGGTGTTGACTAGCGCGACGGCGCCCGTCACTTCGACGATCTCCGTCTTCTGTCCCATCGTCATCTTGGAGTCGACGTGCGAGATGGTTCCGGCGTTCACGGGTACGCCCGTGTTGGTTACAGTCTTGAAGCCCGCAGCTTCCACCGTCACCTTGTAGGTTCCGATCGGAACTTCTTTTACCGTGTAGTTGCCGCTCGCGTTGGTGGTTGCGGACGAGCTGAAGTTGGTCGCCGGATTGGTCACCGTCACCGTCGCGTTCGCAATCGCTGCGCCGGATGGATCGAGCACGGTACCCGCTACCTGGCCGTTCTGTACCTGCGCGAAAGCGCTGCAAGCCAGAGCCAGAATCGCAAACACTGCGAGGCAAAACTGCAGTCTTCTCATTTCACCTACCCCCTTGTAAATCTTGTGGCATGTGGTTTTGTTATATGCACGAAACTCTCGAAACTTTATGTTGTGAGAGCGCCCTATTTTGGGTGCTTGGTCGCAGCACGCACCCGCTTCGCTCGTCACCCTGAGGTCGCAGAATTCTGCTCCCCGGATCATTCCTTGTCAAGCTATCTTGCTGATTCTTTTGAATGACTCCCGCCGAATCCAAGCGACTTGGCTTGCCCGGGAGACAGTATTCCGAGTAACGCTTTGCCTAATCATTGGCACTTCGGACGCCAAAGCTAAACATAATCATTTTCAATTAGTTAGAGTGATCAGGACAGTCAACTCTATGGCTTACGGTAGATCGCGGATGGAGCACATACTAAATTTGGTAGTAGTGAGTGCTGTCTTGGAATGTGCAGTTTAGCGGTTCTTGGATGTTGGTCTTGGCTGTTTCTGGGGAGTGTGTGCGGGAGTGGGCCTAGCCGGAGTCGCCCTGATCCTCTCTCTTATCCCTATCCCCTCTGCGATCACAAGTTCCTGGTCGGGCCCTTCCGGTGCTAGTTTGTCGACTTGACCGCTCGGCCACCGAATCACGATGCTCTCAATGGATGTCGCCGACCCCAATCCGAAGTGCAGCCGTGGATCGCTGGAACTCTCGAAACTGCTTCCGGCCCGAACCTCCGCGGAGCGGGTGGCTCCGTCGGCTGTGATCTCAACTCTGGCTCCGTAGCCGTCGCGGTTCGACTTTGTGCCGATGGTCTTGATTTGAATCCAATGCCCCGGAGCCGTTGCCTCGTTTCGAAGCAGGACGGGCGACCCGTCCAGATTCGTCATCAGCAGGTCCTGGCGTCCGCGATTCCAGAAGTCGGCCACCAGCGCGCCGCGTCCAACATACTTTTGGCGGAACGCCGCTCCGGCTTGTTGGCCGACCTCCTCGAACTTTCCATTCTTCAGGTTGTGAAACAGAAACGGTCGTTCCGCATATCCCACGCCGAACGATTGTCCTTTTACTTGCGGATCGACGTGTCCATTGGCGATGAACAGGTCGGGCCAACCATCGTTATCGAAATCCAGAAACTTCGCGCCGAAACCGAGATAAGGAATGCTGATGCTACCGATTCCCGACGCCCCCGCCGCATCCGTGAATTCGCCGTTGTGATCGTTGTGATACAGGTTATTGGAATCGTCGGAAAAGTTGGTCTTCACAATGTCGGGCCAGCCGTCGCGGTCGTAATCGGCGGCGTCGATGCCCATCCCCGCCTGCTCGCGCCCGTCGGAACTGTACGCAACGCCCGCTTCGGCGCCGACTTCGGTGAATCCGCCCTTGC
Organism: Terriglobales bacterium; assembly: GCA_035569025.1. GTDB lineage: Bacteria > Acidobacteriota > Terriglobia > Terriglobales > Acidobacteriaceae > Acidiflorens. Next base: position 15,495 of record DATMNN010000039.1, on the reverse strand, counting down.
AGTTGTTGTGGTAGAGAAGGCTGGGCGAAGAATCGTTGGCCACGTAGAGATCGAGGCAACCGTCCTTGTCATAGTCGAGCCACAGCACGCCCAGTCCGTAATAGGAGCCCTGATCGATGCCGAGTTTTTCCGTGACGTCGGTGAACGTGCCGTCGCCGTTGTTGTGATAGAGCCGGTCGCGTTCGCCCTTCAACCCGCGCGGACCGCAATTCACCGGTATGCCGCGATACTGGCAGAAGGGACCATCGCCAAATTTGGGTAGATCGTTGATGTCCAGCTCAACGTAATTCGCCACGTAGAGATCGAGTTTGCCGTCGTTGTCATAATCGCCGAACGATGCGCTCGTGCCCCAGCGCTCGGCGTTCGCGACTCCTGCCTTGGCAGTCACGTCGGTGAACGTGCCATCATGATTGTTGTGATACAGAGCCGATCCATGGAAGCCGGTGATATACACGTCTTCCCAACCGTCGTTGTCGAAGTCGCCGACCGCTACTCCGTAACCCCAACCGCAGAAATTCAATCCAGACTTTGCCGACACATCGAGGAATGTCCCATCGTGCTGATTGCGATAAAGGCGCGGTGGATGACACCTGCCCGCCCGGTAGTCCTCGATCGTCGATCCGTCTATCAGCAGGATGTCCATCCATCCATCGTTGTCGTAATCGAAAGCCGCGGCGCCGCCGCATTGTGTTTCCAGAATGTAGAGCTTTTCCTTACTGCCGCAGGTGAGTTGAAAGTCGATACCCGACGCGCGCGTAACGTCGACGAAAAGATCTTTCGGCTGCGAGATTGCCTTCGCGCCAGACTTCGCCGGCGTCGCAGTAGGTTTTTTTGCCGGAATTTTCTTTGGAGGGGATGATGTCCCCGCTCCCGCGGACAATGCGGCCGCACCCAGGGCGATCGCGAATACAACCACGCCGACACCACGAACATTTCGCATGATCATTAGTATTGATCGCGCCCAGTCGCCATCCCGGAGGAAGCGGGTTGCGCTTTCTTCAATTCCGCAAAACGCTCGCGTTCCCCGCGCGCGTCGTCGTCTTTGCCCAACTTATCGAGGGCGCGCGCCAACTGGTAGTGCGGACTTGGGTCTTTCGGATTCAACGCAATCGCCTTTCGCAGCGCAATCTCAGCCTGCACCGCGTGTCCGGCTAACAAGTGCGCCTTTCCCAAGTTGTACCAGACGTCCGAATTCTGCGCGTCGATCTCCGACGCCCGTTGCAAATACCCAATCGCTTCCTGATGCTTGCCCGTCTCGAGCAACACATGTCCCAACTGGTACACCACCTCGGGATGCTCTCCCGAACCCTTCAACTCGGTCCGATATTCCGCAATCGCTTCGTCGCTGCGTCCTAGACTCGCATAAGCAAAACCAAGGTGATAGTGGCCGAGCCGAATCGCCGGATCAATCCGCAGCGCCGCCTTGAACTCGTCGATCGCCTGCACGCTGCGATTGGAATTGAGGTAAGCCCGTCCCAGCAGAACGTGGGCAAGCGCGTTCGAAGGCGACAGACTGACGGTCGCCTTGAGTTCGTCCGCCGCCGCCAGGTAGTCCTGCTGACTCAGGCATACCAGCGCCAGATCGAAGCGAGCCTGCGATTCTTTTGGATTTAAGTCGCGGGCACGCTGCAGTTGCTCGCGCGCGGGTGAGAATTGTCCGAGTTTGAAGTAGGCGAGTCCCAGCCAATGATGAATGTCACCATCGTCCGGCCATTGGGAAGCCGCTTTCTCTCCCAGCGACACCGCATCCTGAAGCTGTCCCGCTTCGACTTGCGCCAGCAGCCGCTGACGAGCCTCGGCCTGGCTTTGCGCCCCTCCTGCGGCGCACAACAGGCCAAGCAAAATGATTGGAACCAGAACGAGGGTGCGGAGCATCAGTAAAATTTCAACCGCAGGGTTTGAGGATGGGTCTGCACGACGCTGAAACCACACTCTCCTGCCGGACAATCGTATAGCCTTTGCGCGGCGCGCCGCAATTCACGAACCGGTTCGATCTGGAGGTTGCGATGAACAAGAGAGAGCATTTTCTGACCATGTTCAACTACGATCATTGGGCGAATCGTGAATGTCTAGACGCGCTGCGCGCCGCAGACCCGCCCCCGGCCAAAGTCCTGCGCCTGCTGGCCCACACATTGTCCGCGCAGAAACTCTGGCTGGAGCGCATGCAGGGCGTACACCAGAGTGTCGCAGTCTGGCCCGCCTCGACCCTTGCCGACTGTTCAGCCCTTGCCGACGAAATGGAGTCATCGTGGAAACAATATTTGACCAGCTTGTCGCCCGCCGATTTCGATAACAAGGTCGACTATCGCAACAGCAAAGGCGAACTGTGGTCCAGCGGAGTCGAGGACATACTCACGCACGTCCTGATTCACTCGGCCCATCATCGCGGCCAAGTCGCGCTGGAGATGCGCGCCGCAGGCTTCCAGCCAGCGTATATCGATTTCATCCATGGCGTCCGCCAGGGCCTTGTAAGGTAGGAACGCTAGGACAAGGCAGAATTATTCACATCTCATTGCCGCTGTTCGGGACCCAAAATAGCCGAGATTCCAGTCGTGCAGTCTTCCAATCGCTCCGCTCCAAGGTGTAAGCTTCGCAGTTCAGTTTCATTCAAGGACACGGACCTCATGCGATATTCCCCAGTCTTGGTGGCGGGCTTGGTATTGCTGTCGACCCTTCATGTGCTCGCCGCGTCGACGCCTAAGTCCGAGCTTACGGCACCGCCGGTCTCGACCCTGTCGGACAAACCGCTTTCAGAACGCGTCGTCGCCTACCAGATCGACGCCCGGTTTGATCCCGCCAAGCACACCGTTGACGCCACTGAAGTCCTGACCTGGCGAAACCTTACCGGACAGCCGCAGGACACGTTCCCCTTCCATCTTTATCTCAACGCTTTCAACCCGAAGTCGACATTCGTAAAGGAAGCTCACCTCGATAATGGCGAGCGGGAATGGAAGAAAAAGTACGCGGCATCGGCGGAAGTCAAATCGCTGGAGGTCGCCGGCATGGGCGACCTGACCTCGCAGATCAAGTTCATCTCACCCGATGACGGCAATCCCGACGACCGCACCGTTTTTCAGGTCAAACTGCCGCGGCCGATCGCGCCTGACGAGTCCGTCGAATTCAAGATCGCCTTTCATGACCAGTTCGGAGAAGTGGTCGCCCGCACCGGCTATTCACAGAATTTTATGATGGCAGCGCAATGGTTTCCGAAAGTCGGAGTGTGGTGGCAAGGCGCATGGAACTGCCATCAATTCCATGCCACCACCGAATTCTTTGCCGACTTTGGTACGTTCGATGTAAAGCTCACCGTGCCGCAGAATGAGGTCGTCGGCGCAACCGGGATTCAACTGAAAGAAGCCAACAACAACGACGGCACCAAGACACTGACGTTCCGCGGCGAAGACATCCACGACTTCGCCTGGACCGCGCAGCCCGATTACCAGGTGTTCGAAGAAAACTTCAATGGCAGCATGGGCCCGGTGAAGATTCGTCTCCTGATGCAGCCCGGCCACGTGAGCCAGGCCGGCCGCCACATGCGCATCATGCAGGAAACCATGAAGCGCTTCGACGAGTGGTACGGCCCGTATCCGTACAAGCAGATCACGGTCGTCGATCCTGGCAACGTGCGGGCGGGGGGCATGGAGTATCCCACGCTGATCACGGGCGACACCGTCTGGTGGCTGCCGGACGGATTGCGCCTGGTCGAGCAAGTCGTGGAGCACGAATTTGGACACCAGTACTGGTACGCCATGGTCGCAACCAACGAATTCGAAGACGCGTGGCTCGACGAAGGGATCAACAGCTACACCGAGTGCAAGATACTCGACGACATTTTCGGAAAAGATTCCTCGGCGATGGACCTGTGGCACATCACCGAAGGCGACCTTTCGGAGCAACGCAATGGCTATGTTTCCATGCCCGACTTCGATCCCATGTCGCGCTTTGCCTACCAGTATGTAAGTGAATCGTCCTATGGGAACGTGACCTACGGCAAAACAGCGACCGTCCTGTACACGCTCGAAAAAGTGATTGGTGAAGAGACGTTGAAGAAGGCCATCCACACCTACTTCATGCGGTACCGCTTTACGCATCCGACGAAAGAAGACTTCCTCAAGACTGTGGAAGAAGTGAGCGGACAGAATCTGCGCTGGTTCTACGATCAGGCCGTTTATGGCACGCAAGTGCTCGACTATGAAGTCTACCGCGCCGGTTCCGGACGCCTCGACTGGTACCTCGAAAAGCCGCCCGACGAAAAGAAAGGCGAGACCATGTACCAGACCATGGTCGTCGTCCATCGGAAAGGCGATTTCGTTTTTCCAGTCGACGTGCTGGTCAAATTCGGCAACGGCGAATCGGTTACCGAGCATTGGGACGGCAAGGATCGCTGGGTACGTTACACCTACGACAAAAAAGCAAAGCTCGTGTCGGCCGAAATCGATCCCGAACACGCAGTTTTTCTTGACACCAACTACTTCAACAACAGCCGCGTTGAAGAAGAAAACACAGCCGCGAAATGGAAGATCATGAACTACTGGACTTGGTGCGCGCAGCTCTTGTCGCAATGTCTATCGTGGCTGGCGTAGCTCCCAGCCGTTCTGAGAGCTGACAACTGATAACTGAGAGCTGAACTGAGAACTGCCCTATGACCCCTGGCCTACTCCGCGAAGGATTCTCCCGCGCGTGGCACTACCAGCGCGTGCTGTGGTTCATGTTCCTGATCAGCCTGGTGCTGGGGCATTTCTCGTCCGGCGCAATCACTCACAAATTGGAAGGCGTACTAAACCACAGCTTGCAATCCCAGCGCCTCACCACCATGTTTGACTACGGCACTTTCTCGGCTCTGAGTTCGAATCCCGAGGTCAAGCTCTTCGAGGTCATGGGCGTTTCTATTTCTTACAGCCTGGTTTTCTTTGGCATCGTATTTTTTATGACCGGCGGCATCCTTGAGGCCTACCGCTCCGGCCGCAAACTCACCACCCGGGAATTCTTTGAAGCCTGCGGCAGCTACTTCTGGCGTTGGGTGCGTCTTTTGATCCTGATGCTCATCGTCGTCGCGCCGCCTCTCATGCTCATCAAGGTTGTGTTCGACAAGCCAGGCAGCATGCTGCTGGCTGCCGCGCAGGAAAAGACCGGCTTCTGGCTGATTATCGGGGGCCTCAGCGCAATTGGTTTTGTGCTGATGTGCATCCGTCTCTGGTTCGATATGGCGCAGGTCAGCACGGTGGTGGAAGAAGAAACAGCGATGTGGCGCAATGCCGGACGGGCCTTCAAACTCACCTTTAACAACTTCGGATCACTCTTCTGGATCTACTTCCGCATCTCGCTCGTTGGATGGATAATCCTCGCGCTTGGCCTCTACATCTGGTCCCAGATGCCGCCAGCGCGCGCGCCGCTCACATTTCTGATTCTGGAACTAGTCGTACTCTGCGGTTTCGGAATCCGCCTTTGGCAGCGAGCGTGCGAGATGATTTGGTACCAACGCCGCTTCCTGGCACCATTGACTGTACCGGCGCCGGTCCCGGTGGCGCCACCGGCCACAACGTTGGTCATGATCGCGCCCCCGCCGTCGGAGTCGACGTCGTAGCGCCGCGGCCGCCGCTGATCGGAGGGCGCCATTCTTGTCCCGTTTGGCAGGCCGTCCGCTGCTAGAATCTCCCCAATGAAGACCCTCGTCTCAGCACTGGCCCTCTTCCTTTTCCTTCTAGCCGTGAGCCTCCAAGCCGCCGAGGAACCCAAACTCAGTCCGCTGCCCATCGCGCTATCCAACAATGCCGTCGCCATCACGCACGCCGGCAAGGAATCGAGAATTTTCTCTTTTATGGGTATCGGGGCCAAGAAAACCTGGGACGCCGTCACCAGTCGCGTTTTCGCCCTCGATCTTCCCACCGGTAAATGGACTGAAATCCGCGCCGTTCCCGGCGCCGTCGGACGGATCGCCGCCTCCGCCGCGTCGCTTAAGGATCAAATCGTCCTGATGGGCGGGTACATCGTGGACGACCAGGGCGCCGAAACTACCGTCGCCGACGTCAACATCCTTTATCCCGACGAAGGTCGCTGGTATCGCGGCGAAGATATGCCCACGCCCGTAGATGACTCCGTGACCGGCGTCTATCGCGAGCGTTATGTCTATCTCATCGGCGGATGGTCGAAGGCCGACGCTACGCGCAAAGTTCAGGTCTACGACACCGAAAAGAATCACTGGTCGGAGGCCACGCCACTCCCCGGAACGCCCGTCTTTGGACACGCTGGCACACTCGTCGGCGACACTATCGTGTACATCGACGGCGCCTACAAGAATCCCAGTGGCGCCAATCCCAAATACGTCGCCTCAAGCGAATGTTGGATGGGTAAGATTGCCAAAGGCGATCCCGCGAAAATCGAATGGACCAAGCTGCCTGAACATCCCGGCCACGCTCGTTATCGAATCGCCGCCGGCGCCGCAGAGAAGGACAGCAGAATTTATTTCACGGGCGGAACCGACAATCCTTATAACTACAATGGCATCGGCTACAACGGCCAGCCGTCGGAGCCATCTCCTGCGACCTTCGCCTTCAATCTGAAAAGCGGCAAATGGGAGACGATCAATGAAAATACTCCCGATCAAGTTATGGACCAGCACACCCTGCTGGTCACGCACCGTGGCCTGATCACCGTCGGCGGAATGGAAAAGGGACAGACGGTCACGGCCAAGGTCGGAATTGTAAAATCTTCGCCCGCGAAGTAATCTTTCTCCCGCCAGAACGGAGGCCCAGCCTATGGCAGAAGTCATGGAGCCGCCCAAAAGTGCCGCGGCGGACTACATTTCCCAGATCATCAGTCTCGTAAAAGCAAAAAATCCAGCCGAACCTGAATTTCATCAGGCCGTATTCGAAGTGATCGAGTCCCTGCGGGGCGTGCTCGAACGTCACCCCGAATATCAGGAAGCAAAGATTCTCGAGCGCATCACCGAGCCCGAGCGCGTCGTGATGTTTCGTGTCCCCTGGTTCGACGACAAAGGCAAAGTGCAGGTCAATCGTGGATTCCGTATCGAGATGAATAGCGCCATCGGTCCGTACAAAGGCGGCCTGCGCTTCCATCCGAGCGTGAATCTCGGCATTCTGAAATTTCTCGCATTCGAGCAGGTTTTCAAGAACTCGCTGACTACGCTGCCCATGGGCGGCGGCAAGGGCGGTTCCGATTTCGATCCCAAAGGCAAGAGCGACAACGAAGTCATGCGCTTCTGCCAGAGCTTCATGACCGAACTCAGCCGTCACATCGGTCCCAACACCGACGTCCCCGCCGGCGACATCGGAGTGGGCGGCCGCGAAATCGGCTTCCTGTTCGGACAATACAAGCGCCTGCGCAATGAGTTCTCGGGAGTCCTGACCGGCAAGGGCCTGGGATGGGGCGGTTCGCTGATTCGTCCTGAAGCCACCGGCTACGGTTGTGTCTACTTCGCGGAAGAAATGTTGAAGACGCGCAAACAGACGCTCGAAGGGAAAGTGTGTCTGGTATCGGGCAGCGGCAACGTGTCGCAATACACTGTTGAGAAGTTACTCGACCTCGGCGCGAAGCCCGTTACCCTCTCCGACTCCGACGGCGCCATCTACGACGCCGACGGCATCGATCGCGAAAAACTGACCTTCGTGATGGACCTGAAAAATAACCGTCGCGGACGCATCCAGGAGTACGCCACGAAATTCAAGAAAGCCATTTACAGTGCCACCGACAAGAAACTCGATCACAACTGGCTCTGGGCGATCAAAGCCGACTGCGCGTTCCCCAGTGCCACGCAGAACGAAATCAACGCCAGGGACGCAGCCAATCTCATCAAGAACGGCGTCCAGGTTGTGAGCGAGGGAGCCAACATGCCGAGCACTCTGGAAGCCACCCGCATGTTCCTCGAAGCGAGAGTACTCTATGGTCCTGCCAAGGCAGCCAATGCCGGGGGCGTCGCTACCTCCGGACTCGAGATGTCGCAGAACAGCATGCGCCTCTCCTGGACTCGTGAAGAAGTGGACGACCGCCTCCACGGAATCATGATCTCTATCCACAAGGCCTGCTACAAGACCGCCGAGAAATACGGCACGCCCGGCAATTATGTGAACGGAGCCAACATCGCAGGCTTTTTGAAAGTAGCCAACTCCATGCTGGATCAGGGGTTGGTATAGGAAAAGTAGCACTGGCACTTAGCCAAAGGCCTTCGCCGTCCCTTGTTTGCGTAAGCGGAGGACCGCATGAGAATGTGGGTCGGACACATTTGTCCGCCCCGCATGCGCTGCTGCCATGTCACAGCATCTGATCTCTACTTGCCTACCGCGCTCGCGCCAGCACCAGCGTTACATCATCCGGTTGTTCATTGTCGCCAATCCAATCATCCACCGCCGCCGTCACAATTTCTGTGATGCGCGCCAGCGGCAGGTGCCGGTTCTCTCGCACCAGTTCCAGTAGCCGCTCCTCGCCGAATTCGCCATAGTCGTTTTCTGGTTCTGTAACGCCGTCACTGTACGCGATAAAAATATCTCCGCTCTTCAGATGCACGGTGGCCTCGGGATACTGCACGTCCGGAAATAGTCCCACCACCGTTCCGCCGCACGTCAGGTACTGGCACGTTCCATCCTCGGAAAGCAGAATCGGCGGCAGATGTCCGGCGTTGGTGTAAGTGAATCGACGGTCCGCCCCATCATACAATCCCAGAAACATGGTCGCGTACTTGGCGTCCGGAGTGCTCTCGTAGAGCTGATGATTCAGCAGTCCGAGCAAATTCGCCGACGATGCTTCCGCCCCCTTCAGTTCCGCAGTGAGCATCAGATCCGCGCCTCCCGCGACGCCGACGGCCATCGGTTCCCGCACGGTGGGAACACCTTCCAGACTGTAAGCACGCACCGCCGAATGGATCGTCGCCATCAGCAGGGCCGCGGAAATTCCCTTGCCACTGACGTCGCCGACCGCCAGAATCAGCTTCTCTGAATTGAGCGCCAGGAAATCGTAATAGTCGCCGCTCACCGTCCGCGCTGGACGGCAAAAGCCATATACCTCCAGGCTTTCCAGTTGCGCGATCCTCTGCGGAAACAATGTCGCCTGCACTTCCTGCGCAATAGCCAGTTCGCTTTCCAGCCGGTGTTTTTCCTTCTGATCCAGAACCAGCTTCTCGATGGAAGCGGTCATCGAGTTGAACGAATTCGCGAGCGTCGCCAACTGATCGTTCGATTTGACTTGAATACGATGGCTGAAATCGGCACGATTGATATGCTTGGTCGCCTCGTAAAGTTGCGCCACCGCCGCTGTAATACTGCGCGTCAATCGCGTACCGATAAAAAGCGCGAGCAGTTCGATGATGCCGAAGACAATCGCAATGAACAGCAGCGCATCTTCAACGACCTTGGCAAATCCTCCAACCTCGGCGAACAGTCGCTCGTAAAGAAGGGAAGGCCGAGTCTGCACCGTGACGATCGCACCCGAGTTCGGCTCTTTTCCTGTCGCCCAATCGATCACTGAAAGTGGCGTTCCAAAACTGATCTGGCGATCGAAAATTCCGCTCGCCGCCGGAACCGCCCCGGCCACGAAGCTTCGCTCCAGGGTCTTTCCGTTGCCGGTGGTAATCGTGACGACCGGTTTACCGTCGCGGCCGATCATCATCCCTTCTTTTTTCTCATTTTCGATCTGGGCCACCGCGCTCGACGCACTCGACTGCGCCGCAGAACTGGTGCTGGGAATCTCATTCGCTCCGTACAGCGTGATTTCGCCCAGCTCCCTGGCAATTTCGTCGATCAGCGTCAGGTCGAGCGCCTCGCTAGAAATCACGCGCAAAGGTTCCGTCTTCGCTTTGGCCACAGAGGATGCGCGAAGGTACAGAATCCCGCGCTCCCGCACGATGCCAACGAAGTCTTCCGGAAGGGAAGCAAAAGGAGCGTCGAATGCGGTGGTTCCCGCCGGTCCCGAGCACGCCGGTTGCGGACGATCTCCGTACCACGCGCAGACCTGGCGGCGCGTCCAATCCGAATCATGCGAGCGCATCCCCGCGATCGATTCCGCCGTCGGGCCTTTTCCCGCCGCCGACTGTAAAGCCAATTCGCCCGCAATCGCCTTATTGGTGGCTTCCATGCTCCGCAGGTGAGTTTTGATTTCGGAAGTCACCACGAAGTTGGCAAACTGCCCGGCGAATAGATAAAGAGTGATCGATGTAATCAACACCAGCAAGATAACGGGGATAACGCCGATAAAAACGTAGGTGACAATGAGTCGGTTGCGAAGCCGCCATAATAGTTGGCCCCGCAGCCAGCGAAACGCAACGATGGCGAACAGGACGATCGCCAGCCCGCTCAGGAAAGTTACCCATCCGCCAAGACTGCCAGCGATCGAAGGAGCTACATGCCCGCTCAACATCTGCACAGCGAAGAAGATGATGTCCAGCGCCAGTACGTAGATGCCCGCCCGCGCCGTCCAGGATTCGGGCCACAGGCCCTTCTCCCGCAGCTTGCTCTCGATCTCCAGTGGTATCAGTCTCATACCGGCGTCGTTACCGCAGCGCAAACGCACACTCAGATTTCGGGATAAAAGTCGAAGAACGCTTCCAGGCTGGTCTTCAACTGCTTTTCAATCTCGTCTTTGCTTCCCTCGAGAACGTGCATCGTGACGTGGGCCTCGCGCCCATTTTTCAGCTTCAGGGTCGCGTCTCCCACCTCGCCCAGTTCTTCAGCCGGCAGCAGACGCAAACCATACACCAGTGACAGATTTGCCATCCGTAGATTGTAAGCCAAGCAATGTAGGGCGGACACTCTTGTCCGCCATGCAGATTGAAGAGTAAGCGCGGCTGCGCGTGCGCCGCTTGCCTTTGTCGGAGGGGAGTGTCCGACCTACACCGGCTTCACTATCCCGGAGGCCAATGCAGAGCCCGGCCTCCCAGCAAGTGGACATGCATGTGAAACACCGACTGCCCGGCCCCTGGGCCGACATTGAGCACGGTGCGATACCCGTTCTCAATCGACCGTTGCCGCGCAATCTCCGCCGCTGCGAGATGACATCGCCCCACCAACTCCGCGTCTTCGTCTTGTGCTTCCTTCAACCCGGCAACATGTTTCTTCGGAATGATCAGGACGTGAGTCGGTGCTTGCGGATTGATATCGTCAAACGCAAGCGTGTGTTCGTCTTCGTATACTTTCTTCGCAGGCACCTCGCCGCGAACAATACGGCAAAACAGGCAATCTGCCATGACGATCCTTCCTGTTGAACAACCTCAGTCCAGCCGCACCAGAAACACCGAGCCCTCTGGAGTCTCAGTCTCGCGAGCCAGTGTCTGTGCGCGTTCGCGATCATCATCTAACACACGGACACGTACCCACCAGTCGCCCACCGGACTGACAAATCGCAACACCTTCGCTGTCCGGTAGCGCCGCTGTAAATGATCGGCGACGTCCGTGGCGTTCTTCTCGTCGGCGAACGAACCGATCTGCACTGCCCACCGCCCGCCGGTATCGAGCGGCGCCGGGACTTGCAGGACTTCGAGCCGCACCCGCGCTACGCCAGGCTGAATCACATCCACGGCCTTTGCCGCTGCCTGCGACAAATCGAGAATCCGTCCTTCAATAAACGGACCGCGATCGGTAATCCGAACTACCGCGGCATGCCCGGTCTTTAGGTTTGTCACCCGCACAATCGATCCCAGCGGCAGCGTGCGATGCGCCGCTGTCATAGCGTGCATGTCGTAAATCTCGCCGTTCGATCCGCGGCGATTGTGAAACGGAGCCCCATACCAGCTCGCCATCCCCGTCTCTTCAAACACAGGCTTCACGCCAGCTGGTGGCTCGATCCGCTCATCCTGCTCTTCTTTGCTCTTCGTTGTGCCGGACGGGTTCGGCGCCGCGGAAGGCGCGGGCGCGACACTCGGAGCGGGAAGCGAGGGTGGAGGCGGCACTTGCACCTGCGTCCTCTTATGCCCGCCGCAGCCACTGAGTAAAAAAATGAATGAAGCAAGGAACAGACAAGAACTGCGAATGCGTACTCGTCGCCCGTCTTGAATGGGAAGGGAAGTCAGGAGGTCTTGTTGCGCTGTGTTTCCAGATAATCGGCAAACTCCGCCAGCTTCACGGCCGCCGTCCGCAACGCCTTTGACGAATGCGTGCGCACCGCCGGCACCACTTCGTCGTTGAGGTAGAGAACCAGACTGGCAGTTTCTTTCTCCAGTGTCTCGGCGATATTCGCCACTGAGCGATTGAAGCGTGCGGAAGCGTCTTCCACCTTGCGGTCGAATTCGGTCATAGTTATCCTGCCGGAAGAGATTGAGAGCCACGCGTGTATAGCGGTCACCAGGCATTTTCATTATCCGGCCCCACCTCCGCTTGGTCAATCCGGACGAATCCGACCCACCATGTGCGGAGGAATCTGGTTTTAGTTGGCGCAACGGTTAACCGCTGCGATAAGACTACCTTTTCACGCGGGGCTTAAGCCCCCGAGGCGTTACAATTCTCCGCATGCGTTTGAGGCTCGCATTTCTGCCGCCGCTTCTCCTTTCTTTGATGCTCGGACTGGCCTGCACTATAGCCAAAGAACGTCCCGCCCGTACTTTTTCCGAAGCCACCGGCGCCGAAGCCCTGGAACGTATTTTCTGGAAACAGATTCAAGCAAAAAACGGGACCGAAATCGAACGTGTGCTGGCCTCCAATTACATGGGCATCGCACCGGGCCAGTCCCTGGACCGCGCTGCCGCACTCGATCAATATCATCAATGGCAGCTCACCGACTTCGCGATCAGCGACGTCAAGACTGAGTTGAACGGCCCCACCTTCATCGTGACCTACTCCATCACACTGAACGGAACCGCGAACGGTCAACCGCTCCCGTCCCCCCAACACATGATGACCGTCTGGCATCAGCACAAATCCGGATGGATGGTCATCGCGCACACCGCCAGCCAACCGTAAATGGAAGCAGCTGAGAACATCCCTGCCACGGACACGAGCCTAGCCGCATCGCCCCTGCGAACGAAGAGTCCCGCCGCGTTCCGCCGAGCCCTCCTCCACTGGTACGACGAAAATCGTCGCGACTTGCCCTGGCGCAAAACTCGCGATCCCTACCGTATCTGGATCTCCGAAATCATGCTGCAGCAGACGCGCGTCGCGGCGGTGCTCGAACACTACCGGCTGTTCGTGGAGCGCTTTCCGGACATCGTAACGCTGGCGGCCGCGTCGGAAAGCGAAGTCCTATCCACCTGGAGCGGCCTCGGCTACTACCGCCGCGCCCGCATGATGCGCCTCTGCGCGTTGAAAATCGTGCAGGATCACAAAGGCCAATTCCCAACGTCCTCAGAGCAACTGCAATCCCTCCCCGGCATCGGGCGTTACACTTCCGCCGCGATCGCCAGTATCGCTTTCGGTGAGCCGATTGCCGTAGTCGATGGCAATGTGGAACGCGTCCTCGAACGACAGACCGGGGAAGGCCTCAGCAAAAAAGACTTCTGGCGGCAAGCTCAATCCCTGCTCGACCAATCCCGCCCCGCCGATTTCAACCAGTCCATGATGGAACTCGGCGCGCTAGTCTGCACGCCGCGCCAGCCAAAATGCGAGACGTGTCCAGTAAGAAAATGGTGTGTGACCCAAGGTGAAGCCCCTCTCACCGCATCCCCTCAACGTCAGTCTCGAAGAGAAATCTGGTACACCTTGGACGAACGAAACAGTCACATTCGGTTGGTACAACGTTCGGTTAAAGATTCGCTGATGGCCGGAATGTGGGAACTCCCGGCCGCGTCAGTCGCCCAGACTTCAAAAGTTGCGAGCCTGGAAGCCGGTCAAACCCAAGCCCGCCAGCCCAAAGCCGCGAAGTGGCGAAAGACTACAGCCCACGGCGCAACCCGCGGGTCAGCGCCGAAACAAGACGAAGCCCCGAAGGGGCGAAAGAAAAGAACGCTCGCACTCTGGCGAACTTTTCGTCACTCCATCACGGTAACCAACTACACGGTCCACGTGGTCCGTGCCTCCACCACAGCGAAGCAAGGAAAATGGATCCCCATCGAAAAAATTTCGGAAGTGCCGCTAACCGGCTTGGCGCGTAAAATCCTAAGAGCCGCCGGCATCATCTAATGCAGGGAGCCAGGGTTCACGGGTTTCCTGAGACCTAACACCTGAGGCCTACGTGTATGTCTTGGCTCAATCGCATCTTCGGAGGACCGCAAGACATGGCCGCATTGAGCGCCGGCACGAAAGCGCCGGATATCACACTGTCCGGGGTCGACGGCACAAAGTTTTCCCTGCAAGACGCGCTGAAGAAAGGTCCTGTGATCGCCGCCTTCTTCAAGATCTCGTGCCCCGTCTGCCAGTACTCGTTCCCGTTTCTCGAGCGCCTGCACAAATCGCACGGCAATGAAAAAGTCACGATAGTCGGAATCTCGCAGGACGACCTGCGCAACACCAGCGCCTTCCTGAAGGAGTACGGCGTAACCTTCCCGACTCTTTTCGACGCTCCCAAGGGATACCCCGTCTCGAACGCCTACGGACTGACCAACGTCCCCACCTTGTTCCTGATCGGCCAGGACGGCGAAATCGAACTCTCCAGTGTCGGATGGGTAAAGAAAGACATAGAAGAACTCAACCGCAAACTCGCGGACCTCAAGAAAGCCCCGCCACCGCAGCTCTTCAAGCCGGGAGAAGAAATCCGAGACTTCCGCGCTGGTTGAGGCTCGAAAAACTGATCCCGCGGTCGCGGGACAACGTATCCGTTCCACAAAGCAGAGACGCGGCGAGCAGATGCCGCACCGATGTTTTCTCCGCCACCGTGTCGGCCAAACTAGTTACTCTCCGCGAAGAAGTGGGTCGCCCGGCTCCAATTTCATTCGCCGCCTTGGACGTATCGCCTTTCGTACAGCACAAAACGTTGCAAGATCGTTCCTGCGATATCCAACCGCACGATCTCAGATTTAATGTGCCTCTCCGGGCCCTGTTTGGTTTGACTGGTAGAAGAACTGCGCACGAGTCGATACTCGTGCTGGCTATCGTCCGAGCCTAGTGGAAGGGGAGGGACCCGTCCGAAGATGCCAAGGTCAGTGGGTTGGGGTCCCTCCCTGGCGGCTTCCGACCAAGTCTGTCCCGAGTCGGTGGTAGAACTGAGCAGCGCCGGTCTGGATTCTCCAAGGTCAATGACGTATTTCGAGACTACGTTTAGGAATCCGGTGACCGTTACGCGATCTTGCGTACAAATCACGTGATACAGCGTGAACAACGGCGGCAACTCAACGTCTCCGGCAAGAAAAATGCCGCGTTCAGGCTCGAATCTGATCAGCCTTAGTACGTGACCCTCCGCGCCAGGCGTGAACTCGGTTCGAGTGTCGTAGGCCAAGTAGCCTTTTTGCGTGCAGAAATACGCGCTCTGGGCACGGGCCGCGGAGGCAAGAGTAAGGACTGTGACAACCAAAACCGCACAGTATCTCATGCCGCTACGCTAACGCCGGCCAGCTTTTCAATCAAGGTTACCAGAGGTAGACAATGTGCTGCTGACGAGACTCGCTTGTCTTGGAAGGCACAGATA